>NZ_JBVKCA010000090.1:0-1067 GCF_055656965.1 Streptomyces sp. NPDC111656 | reverse complement strand
GACGCCTTTTCCAGGCAGGTGTGCAGGCGGTGCGGTGCGGGGGTCTGTCCAGCTCTGTCGAGTGATGCCGAGGGGCTGTTCAACCGTCTGTCGTGGATGGTTGAACAGCCCCTCTTCTTTTTCCCCACCAAGTCTTTGTCGTATCGCGCTTGAGTCGCGGTTGAGCCGCCTCGACCGATCCCGTGCCACACTCGGCCCATGCTCCACAGGCGTGCTGATCAATCTCTGGTCGAACGGACAAGGCAAATTCGCAGGGGTCTCATGGGAACCCCGCTGATTCCCCTGGCGGACGAGCAGTGCGACATCGTCGCCAAGCTGGAATTCTGCAATCCCACGGGAAGCAGCAAAGACCGTTCGGCCCTGTGGATTCTGGAACAGGCGATCGGTCGCGGGGAGATAGCGCACGGCACCACGGTGGTCGAGTCGTCGTCCGGCAATTTCGCGCTGGCCATGGCTTTCTACTGCCGCATGCTCGGCATCTCGTTCGTCCCGGTCATCGATCCGAACTGCAACGAGGCCACCGAGGCCCAGCTCCGGTTATTGTGTGAGCGGGTGGAGAAAGTTTCCCTCCGTGATGGGACGGGCAGCTACCTGAAGAACCGGCTGTCCCGGGTGCAGGAACTGCTGGTGGAACTCGACTCGGCCTATTGGCCCAACCAGTACGCCAATCCGGATGCCCGCGACGCGCATTACCGCTTCACCGCGGGCGAGTTGATAGCGCAGGCCGGCCCGCTCGACTATCTCTTCGTCGGCGTGGGCACGGGCGGCACGATCGCCGGGCTCTCCCACCGGATCAAGGAAACCTACCCGGGCTGCGTGGTCGTCGCTGTCGACGCCGAAGGCTCGGTGATCTTCGGCGGCCCGCCGAAGAAGCGGCGGATCCCCGGCATCGGCTCCAGCATCGTGCCGCCGCTGTGCGGTCAGGCGCTGATCGACCAGGTCGAGATCGTCTCCGAGGCACGCGCCGTCGAGGCCTGCGGCACCCTGGCCGCCACATACGCCCTGTACGCGGGAGGTTCGACCGGCAGCACCTACGCCGCCGTCCAGGACTACTTCGCCCGGCACCG
>NZ_JBVKCA010000089.1:0-1069 GCF_055656965.1 Streptomyces sp. NPDC111656 | reverse complement strand
TCGGCCTCGCCTGCGGCATCGACTACGCCGTCTTCATCGTCTCCCGCTACCGCGAGGAACGCGCCAAGGGCCACACCCCGCAGGAAGCCGCGGGCCTCGCCACCGGAACCGCCGGATCCGCCGTCGTCTTCGCCGGCCTCACCGTCGTCATCGCCCTCGCCGGCCTGTCCGTCGTCGGCATCCCCATGCTCACCAAAATGGGCCTCGCCGCCGCCGGAGCCGTCATGGTCGGCGTCCTCATCGCACTGACGCTCGTCCCGGCCCTCCTCGGCTTCTGGCCCAACGCCGTACTCTCCCGCCGCTCCCGCAAGACCGGAGAGATCAAGGAAGGCGGCGAGAACAACGGCGGCAGCCGCTGGGCACGCTTCGTCCTGCGCCGTCCCCTCCCGGTGCTTCTGCTGTCGGTCGTGGGCCTGGGAACGCTCGCCGTACCGGTGATGGACCTCCAGCTGGGTACGACCGGAGACGAGGCCAAGCCCACCTCCACCACCGAGCGCCGCGCCTACGACGACCTCGCCAAGGGCTTCGGCCCCGGCTTCAACGGCCCCCTGTCGATCGTCGTGGACGCCAAGGGCGCCGCGAACCCCAAGACCGCGGTCACGACCATCGAGAAGAAAATCAAGGCCACCGACGGGGTGGTGTCCGTCTCCCCCGCACGCTTCAACCCCGCGGGTGACACCGCGGTCTTCTCCGCCGTCCCCTCCACCGCGCCCACCGACACGAAGACCCAGGACCTCGTCAAGACCATCCGGAACGAGCGCCCCGCCACCGAGGCCTCGACCGACGGCGCGAGCTTCGAGGTCACCGGCACCACCGCCCTGAACATCGACATGGCGGAGAAGACCCAGAAGGCCCTGATCCCCTATCTGATCGTGGTGGTCGGCCTGGCCATCGTGCTTCTGCTGGTGGTCTTCCGCTCGATCCTGGTCCCGATCAAGGCGGCCGTCGGCTTCCTCCTGTCCGTGCTCGCCGCACTCGGCTCCGTCGTCGCCGTCTTCCAGTGGGGCTGGCTGGCCTCGCTCCTCGGCGTGGAGACCACCGGTCCGATCATGAGCCTCATGCCGATCTT
>NZ_JBVKCA010000088.1:0-1070 GCF_055656965.1 Streptomyces sp. NPDC111656 | reverse complement strand
TCGTGACTGCGTGCCTTTTGAAGAATGAGCCTGCGAGTTTGCGGTGTGTTGCGAGGTTAACCCGTGTGGGGAAGCCGTAGCGAAAGCGAGTCCGAATAGGGCGATTTAGTAGCGCGCTCAAGACCCGAAGCGGAGTGATCTAGCCATGGGCAGGTTGAAGCGGCTGTAAGAGGTCGTGGAGGACCGAACCCACCAGGGTTGAAAACCTGGGGGATGACCTGTGGTTAGGGGTGAAAGGCCAATCAAACTCCGTGATAGCTGGTTCTCCCCGAAATGCATTTAGGTGCAGCGTCGTGTGTTTCTTGCCGGAGGTAGAGCACTGGATAGGCGATGGGCCCTACCGGGTTACTGACCTTAGCCAAACTCCGAATGCCGGTAAGTGAGAGCGCGGCAGTGAGACTGTGGGGGATAAGCTCCATGGTCGAGAGGGAAACAGCCCAGAGCATCGACTAAGGCCCCTAAGCGTACGCTAAGTGGGAAAGGATGTGGAGTCGCAGAGACAACCAGGAGGTTGGCTTAGAAGCAGCCACCCTTGAAAGAGTGCGTAATAGCTCACTGGTCTAGTGATTCCGCGCCGACAATGTAGCGGGGCTCAAGCGTACCGCCGAAGTCGTGTCATTGCAGCAATAGGGCCAACGCCCGCTGTGATGGGTAGGGGAGCGTCGTGTGCCGGGTGAAGCCGCGCCGGAAGGCAGTGGTGGACGGTTCACGAGTGAGAATGCAGGCATGAGTAGCGATACACACGTGAGAAACGTGTGCGCCGATTGACTAAGGGTTCCTGGGTCAAGCTGATCTGCCCAGGGTAAGTCGGGACCTAAGGCGAGGCCGACAGGCGTAGTCGATGGATAACCGGTTGATATTCCGGTACCCGCTGTGAAGCGTCAAACATTGAACCAGGCGATGCTAAGTCCGTGAAGCCGCCCCGGAGCCTTCGGGCAAAGGGGAGTGGTGGAGCCGACGGACCAGACCTGCAGTAGGTGAGTGATGGGGTGACGCAGGAAGGTAGTCCATCCCGGGCGGTGGTTGTCCCGGGGTAAGGGTGTAGGACGTCAGGTAGGCAAATCCGCCTG
>NZ_JBVKCA010000087.1:0-1076 GCF_055656965.1 Streptomyces sp. NPDC111656 | reverse complement strand
CCTAGGTGTATTGCCCCGGGAGGTTGTGGACGGGTGAGCCAGGTCTCGGCTGAGGGATCTTGAACAGGTGAGGGCCTTCCGGTTCGGTGTGGATTGCGACGTCTACACCAACAGAAAGGCCCTCGTGCCCCACCGTAATGCACCCCTGACCGAGACCGGACGCCTGCGCCTGGCCCGCTGCGTCGTCGAGGACGGCTGGCCGTTGCGCCGCGCCGCCGAACGCTTCCAGGTCTCACCCACCACCGCCCAACGCTGGGCCGACCGCTACCGCCGGTTCGGCGAGGCCGGGATGACCGACCGCTCCAGCCGCCCGCACCACAGTCCCCACCGACTGCCGACCCGCACCGAACGGCGGATCATCAAGGTCCGCGTACTGCGCCGCTGGGGACCGGCCCGCATCGCACACCTGCTCGGGCTTGTGCCCTCGACCGTGCACCGCGTGCTGACCCGCTACCGCCTGGCCCGCCTCACCCATCTCGACCGGGCCACCGGCCGCGTCATCCGCCGCTACGAACGCGACCGCCCCGGCGAACTGGTACACGTCGACATCAAGAAACTCGGCAACATCCCCGACGGCGGCGGCCACAAGACGCTGGGCCGCCAGGCCGGCCGAAAGACCCGCTCCAACGCCGGCTACAGCTACCTCCACACCGCCGTCGACGACCACTCCCGCCTCGCCTACAGCGAGATCCACACCGACGAGAAGAAGGAGACCGCCACCGCCTTCTGGAACCACGCACAGGCGTTCTTCACCCAGGCCGGGATCACCGTCGAACGCGTCCTGACCGACAACGGCGCCTGCTACAAGTCGTTCCTCTGGCGCGATGCCCTGACGGCGGCCGGGATCACCCACAAGCGAACCCGGCCCTACCGGCCCCAGACCAACGGCAAGGTCGAACGCTTCAACCGAACCCTGCTCGACGAATGGGCCTACGCCCGCCCCTACCGCTCCGAACAGGAACGGCGTGAAGCGTTTCCGCAGTGGCTGCACACCTACAATCACCACCGCGGACACACCGCGCTGAAAGGTCAACCACCCGCCAGCCGCGTCCCCAACCTCACAGGTCAATACACCT
>NZ_JBVKCA010000086.1:0-1078 GCF_055656965.1 Streptomyces sp. NPDC111656 | reverse complement strand
TAGGTCCTGTCTGGAGTTTGATCATGCGTGGGGTGCGATGCTGCGGAGCCAGAGCATCGCACCGCGCAGGTGGAGCCCGGCCTCGTAGCTCTGCGGGGTCTTGTCGAAGCGAGTCGCTATGCCGCGCCAGTTCCGCAGGCGGTTGATGCACCGCTCCACGGTGTTGCGTTCGGTGTACAAGTCCGCGTCGTGGCTGACGGGGCGGCCGCCGCGCGAGCCGCGCTTCTTGCGGTTGGCGGCCTGGTCCACCTTCTCCGGGATCACCCCGCGGATCCCTCGTCCTCGCAGGTAGCGGCGGTTGCGGCGGGAGGAGTACGCCTTGTCGGCGGCCACCGCGTCCGGCCGGGTCTTCGGGCGTCCGACCGGCCCGCGGACCTTGATCCGCTCCAGGACCGGGACGAACTGCGGGCTGTCGCCAGCCTGTCCGGGCGAGAGGACGAACGCCAGCGGGCGGCAGCGCCGGTCGGCCGCCAGGTGGATTTTACTGGTCAACCCGCCCCGGGAGCACCCCAGTTCAGCAGCCTTCAAGCGGGCGCGGTGCCGTCGGCGGGTCCGCAGCCGTTCAGCGCGGCCGTCGGCGTCGGACTCTCTCTCGCGGCTCTTGTTCCTTCGGGGCGCCCCCTTTTCAGACTCGACGGCCGCCTCCAGGGCCGCCAACTGCTCCGCGTCGAGGATCATCCCGGCGGCGTGGTGGTGGGCCCGAGACGTCGCGGAGTCCACGCTGACCAGGCCCATGTCGGTCTCACCGCGCGCGGCTGCCTCGGCGATCAACGCCTCCATCAGATGCTGGAAGACACCCTGCCCCACCCAGATGCGGAAGCGGTCGTAAGTGCTCTGCCAGGGCCCGAACTCGTTCGGCAGGTCGCGCCAAGGGCTGCCGGTATGGAAGCGCCACATCACCGCGTTGAAGTGTTTCCGCAGGTCGGGGATGGGTCCGACCGCGGCGATCGGGAGATGGGGCTCGATCAGGGCCCACTGCTCGTCGGTGAGATCGCCTCGCGCCATGACTGACGATCTATCAAGACCGGGCCTCGGTGCGCAGACGATCCACCGAATCGTGATCCGAACTCCAGACAGG
>NZ_JBVKCA010000085.1:0-1081 GCF_055656965.1 Streptomyces sp. NPDC111656 | reverse complement strand
ATCAGCAAATCTCTGTGTTTCTCATCTGTTATCTTGATCGTGTGAAGCTTTCCGAGTGGGCGGCACGCAATGGCGTGCATTACCAGACCGCGTGGGCGTGGGCGAAGGAGGGCCGTATGCCGGTCCCGGTGCGCCAGACGCCGTCCGGCACGTGGCTGGTCGACGAGCCCGCCGTGAAGGTGTCGGGGCGGGTGGTGGCGTACTGCCGCGTGTCCTCGGCAGACCAGAAGCAGGACCTTGACCGGCAGGTCGCGCGCGTGGTCCAGGGGGCTACCGGGCTGGGCCTGCCGGTCGCGGAGGTCGTGACCGAGGTCGGTTCGGGTCTGAACGGGCGGCGTCGCAAGCTGCACCGACTCCTGTCCGACCCGCAGGCAGCGGTGATCGTGGTCGAGCATCGTGACCGGCTGGCCAGGTTCGGTGTCGAGTACCTCGAAGCTGTCCTGTCGGCGTCCGGCCGGCGCATGGTCGTCCTGGACCCGGCTGAGACCACTGACGACCTCGTACGGGACATCACCGAGGTGCTGACCTCGATGTGCGCCCGCCTGTACGGGCGCCGTGCGGCGAAGAACCGGGCCGCCCGTGCGGTGGCCGTGGCCACGGCCGAGGCCGCCGAGTGAAGAAGTTCCGGCCGCAGCCGGGGTTCGTGGTGCAGGCGTACCGGTTCGCGCTGGACCCCAACGCCCGCCAGGAGCAGGCGCTCCGGTCGCATTGCGGGGCCGCACGGGCGGCCTGCAACTGGGCCGTCGGCTGGGTCGAGGCGTCGTGGTGGCAGCGCAGGGCCGAGGAGTCCTACGGCATCCCCGAGGAGCAGCTCACCCAGTGGCGGCCGTGGTCGCTGCCGTCGCTGCGCAAGGCGTTCAACGCCGCCAAGTACACCGACCCCCGCTTCGCTTCCTGGTGGGAGGAGAACTCGAAGGAGGCGTACTCCACCGGTCTGGCGAACGCCGCCGCCGCGTTCGACAACTACGCGAAGTCGAAGCAGGGCAAGCGCCGCGGCCGCACGGTGGGGATGCCGCGTTTCAAGTCGAAGCGGAAGACGCGCCTGGCCTGCCGGTTCACCACCGGCACCATCCGCGCCGAC
>NZ_JBVKCA010000084.1:0-1311 GCF_055656965.1 Streptomyces sp. NPDC111656 | reverse complement strand
GTTCCGACTTGTATGGCGGTAGCGGAGCGCGGTCGGGTTGGCCGCTCGTAGCGTCTCCGTAGGACGCCGGATCGGATGGCTCGTGAGGTTCCTGCCGCCTTTCGGGGCTGGCTCTCCGGGGGTGTGCCGCCGGCCCGGCGTCCGTCCGCGGTCTGACTCAACAGAGGCGTGTCCCGGTCCGTGTGGTTCCGGAAGTCGGAGTGTCGGCCGCGGATGTCCCTGTCGTCACACACCTGTTGGGAGCACACTGCCGTGGTACTGCTCGGTGTCGACCCGCACAAGTCCACCCACACCGCCGCCGCCGTGGCCGCCGACAGCCAGCAACAGCTGTCTTCGGTGACGATCCGGGCGAGCCTGCCGGAGTACCGCCGTCTGCTGCACTGGGCCCGGCAGTGGCCGCAGCGCACCTGGGCGGTGGAGAACGCCAACGGACTGGGCCGACACCTGGTCCAGTGGCTGATTGCCCGCGGCGAACGCGTCATCGATATCCCCGCCACAGCGACCAGCCGGATCCGCGAGCTCTCGCGCGGCGGCGGACGCAAGAACGACCAGATCGACGCGGCCGCCGCCGCAACCGTGGCCCACCTGCACGGCGACGGACGGGAGGTCCGCGCCGAGGACCACTCCACCGCTCTGGCCCTGCTCGACGAGCGGCGGGTCAACCTCGCCCAGGCGAGAGTTCGCGCCGTCAACCAGCTGCATGCGCTGCTGCGGGACTTGCTGCCGGGCGGCGCCCCCGACCAGATGTCCGCCGACCAGGCCGCTGCTCTGCTCCGTACCGTCCGGCCTGCCGGCGCGGTGGAGAAGGTCCGCAAAGGCCTGGCCCGCGACCTCGTGGCCGAAATCCGCGCGCTCGACAAGCAATTGACGGCCAACGCCGCACACCTTGCGGACCTCGTGGCGGCCGCGGACAGCACCCTCACCCGCACCCCCGGCATCGGTCCGGTGCTCGCCGCCCGGCTGATCGCCCGAGTCGGACGGGCCAGCCGCTTCCCCACCAGTGCGGCATTCGCAAACTACACCGGGACCGCCCCAGTGGAGATCGCCAGCGCTGACAAGGCCCGACACCGACTCTCCCGGTCCGGCGATCGGCAGCTCAACTCCGTGCTCCATACCATCGCCGTCGTCCAGATCCGTATGCCCAACTCGCCCGGACACGCCTACTACCAGCGGAAAGTCTCCGAGGGGAAGACCAGCAAGGAAGCCAAGCGCTGTCTGAAGCGTCGGCTGGCCGATCACATCTGGAAGGTCATGCTCGCCGACGAACGGAGAGCCCATCCCACACCTTGACAAGACACAGAGGCACCCCCG
>NZ_JBVKCA010000083.1:0-1417 GCF_055656965.1 Streptomyces sp. NPDC111656 | reverse complement strand
GGGAGTGTCTTTTTCTTTGTGTAAGCCCGGTGCTCGTACCTGTTCTTACTGGTCGGTGACGCGGTCGCCGTAGTAGCCGGCGAGGGTATTGATGGCTTCCTTCCAGTTGCGGGTTCTGCCGGTGGCGTTGGGCCGGTTGGGCTGGCGGTCGCGGACGACGAGGTAGAGGACCTTCAACGCGGCGTTCTCGTCGGGGAAGTGGCCCCGCCTTCTGGTGGCTTGCCGGAATCGGGAGTTGAGGCTCTCGATCATATTGGTGGTGTAGACGATCTTGCGGATCTCGGACGGGAATCGCAGGAACATCACGAAGTGCTCCCAGCTGCGCCGCCAGGTGGCGATCAGGGCCGGGTATTTGGCGCCCCAGACGTCCTCGAACTCGGCGAACCGCGCCTCGGCCGCATCCGCTGTCGGGGCCGTGTACACGTGGCGGAGTTCCTTGGCGATCTGCGACCAGTGCTTGGTGGAGGCGTACTTGAGACTGGCGCGGACCATGTGGACCACGCAAAGTTGCACGTCGGCCAGCGGCCAGATGTTCTGGATGGACTCCGGCAGGCCCTTGAGCCCGTCACAGCAGGCGATCAGTACATCCTGGATGCCGCGGTTCTTCAGCTCCGCGAGCCAGGCCATCCAGGTCTTGGCGCCCTCGCCTCCGGTGCCCACCCACATTCCCAGCACGTCTCGTTCGCCTTCGAGATTGATACCGACAGCGATGTAGACCGGCCGGTTCGCGACCGCGCCATCCCTGATCTTGAGGACGATCGCGTCGATCATGACGACCGCGTAGACGCGGTCCAGCGGGCGCTGGCGCCAGGCCTCCAGTTCGGCGGTGACCTTGTCGGTGACCCGCGAGATCAGATCCCGCGAGACGTCCACGTCGTAGATCTCCGCCAGATGGGCCTGGATCTCGCCGGTTGTCAGCCCCTTGGCATAGAGCGACAGGATCGCTGCGTCGAAGCCTTCAACCCGCCGTGAGTGCTTGGGCACGATGGCTGGTGTGAAGCTGCCGGCCCGGTCCCGCGGAACCTCCAGTTCGACCGGCCCGACGTCTGTCAGTACCGTCTTGCGTGACGTCCCGTTGCGTGAATTCCCCGAGCCCGCCCCGGTCTTGTCACCCTTCTCGTAGCCGAGGTGTTCACTCATCTCAGCCTCAAGGGCGCCCTCCAGAACCAGCTTGACCAGGCCGGACAACAACCCGCCCTCGCCCATCAGATTCAGCCCCTCACGCCGGGCCCGCTCCACCAACTGCGCGGCCATGTCCCGATCCAGCTCGGCTGCTCTCGCCAACTCAGCCCCCGTTCGTACGATGCTCTCGCGGGGCGACTCGCCCTTGATCCCCATCGGTGATCCTTCCCGGCAGAGGCCGCACCTCATGCCATCTGGGTCACACCAGGGCATACACAATCTTTAGGACAGTCCC
>NZ_JBVKCA010000082.1:0-1418 GCF_055656965.1 Streptomyces sp. NPDC111656 | reverse complement strand
ACACAGTGGACGCGAGCAACTGAGGACAAGCCCTCGGCCTATTAGTACCGGTCACCTCCAGCGGTTACCCGCCTTCCAGATCCGGCCTATCAACCCAGTCGTCTACTGGGAGCCTTAACCCCTCAAAGGGGGTGGGAATACTCATCTCGAAGCAGGCTTCCCGCTTAGATGCTTTCAGCGGTTATCCCTCCCGAACGTAGCCAACCAGCCATGCCCTTGGCAGGACAACTGGCACACCAGAGGTTCGTCCGTCCCGGTCCTCTCGTACTAGGGACAGCCCTTCTCAATATTCCTACGCGCACAGCGGATAGGGACCGAACTGTCTCACGACGTTCTAAACCCAGCTCGCGTACCGCTTTAATGGGCGAACAGCCCAACCCTTGGGACCGACTCCAGCCCCAGGATGCGACGAGCCGACATCGAGGTGCCAAACCATCCCGTCGATATGGACTCTTGGGGAAGATCAGCCTGTTATCCCCGGGGTACCTTTTATCCGTTGAGCGACGGCGCTTCCACAAGCCACCGCCGGATCACTAGTCCCGACTTTCGTCCCTGCTCGACCCGTCGGTCTCACAGTCAAGCTCCCTTGTGCACTTACACTCAACACCTGATTACCAACCAGGCTGAGGGAACCTTTGGGCGCCTCCGTTACTCTTTAGGAGGCAACCGCCCCAGTTAAACTACCCATCAGACACTGTCCCTGATCCGGATCACGGACCCAGGTTAGACATCCAGCACGACCAGAGTGGTATTTCAACGACGACTCCCCCTGAGCTGGCGCTCAGAGTTCAAAGTCTCCCACCTATCCTACACAAGCCGAACCGAACACCAATATCAAACTGTAGTAAAGGTCCCGGGGTCTTTCCGTCCTGCTGCGCGAAACGAGCATCTTTACTCGTAGTGCAATTTCACCGGGCCTATGGTTGAGACAGTCGAGAAGTCGTTACGCCATTCGTGCAGGTCGGAACTTACCCGACAAGGAATTTCGCTACCTTAGGATGGTTATAGTTACCACCGCCGTTTACTGGCGCTTAAGTTCTCAGCTTCGCCACCCCGAAGAGTGACTAACCGGTCCCCTTAACGTTCCAGCACCGGGCAGGCGTCAGTCCGTATACATCGCCTTACGGCTTCGCACGGACCTGTGTTTTTAGTAAACAGTCGCTTCTCGCTGGTCTCTGCGGCCACCCCCAGCTCACGGAGTAAATCCGATCACCGGTGATGGCCCCCCTTCTCCCGAAGTTACGGGGGCATTTTGCCGAGTTCCTTAACCATAGTTCACCCGAACGCCTCGGTATTCTCTACCTGACCACCTGAGTCGGTTTAGGGTACGGGCCGCCATGAAACTCGCTAGAGGCTTTTCTCGACAGCATAGGATCATCCACTTCACCACAATCGGCTCGGCATCAGGTCTCAGACTA
>NZ_JBVKCA010000081.1:0-1640 GCF_055656965.1 Streptomyces sp. NPDC111656 | reverse complement strand
GGGCCCCAGGCTGTCCCGAGCGCGGCGATCCGTTCGGCCCTTCGGTGTCAGGGGAGAGTCCGGCCGGGTGTGTGCCCGTAGCGGTGTGTGCGTTCGCAGTCCGCATGACGACGGTGTGCCGTCCGAGCCGACGTCGGGGCCGTTCATCAACGGGCACCGCGGTCGATCAGCGTGGTGGTCAGGCACTCGTACAGCCATTGTGCCGAGCGTTCGAGCGGCCACCCGCAGTCGTCGGTGAGGGTGGAGTAGGAGCCGTTGCCGAGGAAGTACCAGAGCACGTCGGTCGCCGTTGCCACGGTCAGGCCGGGTCGTAGGGCGCCCAGCTCGTCAAGTCGTGACGCGGTGGCGGCCAGCCCGGCTCGCAGGCTCGCGTGCGCGACGCCGAGGCTCTCCCGCACGGCGGCGTCCTTGGGTGCGGCGGCCGTCACCTGGCGCATGAGCGGCCCCCATTTGCCGAACTCGTCGCATGTGCCGTCGACGATCATCCGCAACAGTGCGACGGGGTCGGTCTGTGCCGCGATGTGGTCGTGGATGCCGCCGGCCTCCGCGGCGTGCACGCCGTCCTCGATGAGCGTGCGCAGCAGGCCGCTCTTGCCGCCGCCGGCCGCGTAGACGGTGGGCACGGCCACGCGGGCGGCATGCGCGATGTCCTCGACGCGTGTGTCGAAGTAGCCGCGTTCGACGAACAGCTGTCGGGCCGCGGTGAGGATCGCCTGCCGGGTGGCCGCCGCGTATTCGGCCCGTCGGCCGGAACCGTGTGTTGACATCCTCCGATGATAGCTATACTCATTCGATATAGTTACCTATCAGAAAGGGGCTGTGATGATTTTCCCTGTGCTGGAGGACCTGGCGCGCCTGCTCGACGCGATCACGCCGGACCAGGAGGACCTGCCGACGCCGTGCGACGAGTTCGACGTGCGAACGCTGCGGCTGCACCTGCTCGGCTGGCTGGACTACTTCCAGGCCGCGTTCGCCGACCCCGCCGGCGACGTGCGCCCCGATCCGGAGGTTCGGATGAACGGGGACCGGTCCGGCGACCGGTCCGACGACTCCGCAGCCGTCATCGAGAAGCTCACCGCGACGCTGCGGGGCGCCCTGGCCGACGGGGTGGCCACGCGGACCGTCAACGTGCCGATGATCGGCGGCGCCTACCCGGGCAGCACGGTGATCGACCTGTTGCTGGTGGAGGCGCTCGGGCACGGCTGGGACCTGGCCCGGGCCACGGGCCTGTCGTGGCGGCCGGACCCGGCGGCCTCTGCGCAGGCGCTCGCCGTCCTTCAGGCGATTGTCAAGCCCGAGTACCGCGGTCCCGGCCTGCCGTTCGACCCCGAGGTGCCGGTGTCCGCCGATGCACCCGCCCTGGACAGGTTCGTCGCCTTCACCGGCCGTGAACCGGGCTGGGCGCCCGGCGGAGACCTGTCGGGCGGGAGCCTGTGAGGCCGGGCGTTCTCCCGCATTGTTAGGAACATGAGCGACTTCGCGGCGCCGGCCGCCCCGCTGCGGCCGCAGATCCTCGCGCTCTGCTACCGCATGCTCGGCTCGGCCGGCGACGCGGAGGACGCGACGCCTGCGGGCGGCGCGACTCCGGACGCTTCGGGGGGCGGTCGCCGCTACGGAAAGAGCACCGGCCAGGCGGGCCC
>NZ_JBVKCA010000080.1:0-1646 GCF_055656965.1 Streptomyces sp. NPDC111656 | reverse complement strand
CTTGACTCTGACGCGTAAATAACCGCAGGTGGGTGGTATTTCGGGCACGGCGGTGATCCCAGCGGGGCCGTTCCCGCCGGGTTTCATTCCGGTTGGTTCATCCGGTGGCCTCCATGGGGTCGAGGGTGACCCGGTAGCCGAGTTCGTTGAGGCGGGTTACGGCCCGGCGTGCGGCGCGTTCGGGGTCGCGTCGGGTGAAGTAGTCGCCGCCGAGCTCGTGGTAGGGCACGTTGTCGGTGAGCATGTGCCAGATCGCGGTGATGATCGAGTGCTCGACGGCGATGAGTGCCTTCATCGGTCCGCGGCGGGCGGTCAGTCGCTTGTAACGCGCCTGGAGGTAGGAGCCCTTGGTGCGTGCGGCGCCGAATGCGGCCATCCCCAACGCGCCCTTGAGATGAGCGTTTCCGGGACGGACCCGGGTGCTCCTGACCTTGCCGGCCGATTCGTGGTGTCCGGGACACAGTCCGGCCCAGGAGGCGAGGTTCTTGGCCGAGGCGAACCGGGCCATGTCACCACCCGTCTCGGCCACGACCACCTCGGCCACTGCCCTGTTCACCCCCGGGATCGTGTCCAGCAGGTCCAGTACCGGCCGAAAAGGGACCATCGCCTCCTCGACGCGCACGGTCAGCTGCTTGATCGCGGAGGTCAGCTGGTCGTACTGGTCGAGGTAGAGGCGGGCCAGGAAGGCATGGTGCTCGCGGAAGCGGCCGGTCAGCGCCTGGCCCAGCTCGGGAATCTTGCTGCGCATCCGGCGCTTGGCGAGGTCGGCCAGGACCTGCGGGTCGTTCTGGCCATCGATCAGGGCCTGGAGCATGGCACGGCTGGAGACGCCCATGAGATCGGAGACGACGGCGGACAGCTTGATGCCGGCGTCCTCCAGGAGCTTCTCCAGTCGCTGCACGACCTGAGCTCGCTCATGGGTCAGCTGGGTGCGGGCTCGCGTAAGGTCCCGCAGCTCGCGGACCGGCTGCGGCGGCACGAACGAGGCCCGTACCAGGCCGTGGGAGCCGAGCTGGGCCAGCCAGGCCGCATCCGAGACGTCGGTCTTGCGGCCGGGCAGGTTCTTCACCTGCCGGGCGTTGACCAGGACGACGTTCAGCTCTTCGGCCAGCAGGTAGTAGAAGGGCTTCCAGTAGTCGCCGGTCGCCTCGATCACCACCAGGGTGACCTCGGCGCCGAGGAGGTGTTCGCGCAGGTCGAGGATGGCGTTGGTGGTGGCGCCGAAGGTCGTGGTCTGGTTCGTGAAGGTTCCCTTGCGGCGGGGGCTGGGGGTGCGTACGCACACCTTGGCGTCCCTCTTGCTGATGTCGATGCCGGCGCAGCGTTCGTGCAGGACGTCCATGGCCTCGGCTCCGTTCCCGTTCGGTTCCTCGGATGCGTGGCGCCGCTCCGGGAGGGCCAAGGCAGTGCGAAGAGTCTGACGCGCGTGCTCGTGGCAACACTCCACGGTTCCCGTGGGCGGCCCTCAGTACCATGCTGTCGTGCGAGCTCGAAGGCATCACAGAGTCATCGGTCTCGTCCGGAACGAACAGTTCCACGATCCATACGCGGACGTCTCCAGGGCAGGGCGGACAAGCGATCTGCAGGCGTACGACGGCGCATTTACTGTGCCCCCGGCGCACGGCGAAGCCGCGCTGGATTGCTGT
>NZ_JBVKCA010000078.1:0-1782 GCF_055656965.1 Streptomyces sp. NPDC111656 | reverse complement strand
ACAGCGGCCCGCACCCACCGGATCATCCGGATCTGCGAACGCCAGGGCGTCCCGATCCTCGCCGACCGTGCCTACATGGGAGCCGGCCCGTGGGTGACGACACCCCTCAGACGCCCGCCGGGCCGCGGGCTCACCCCACCCAACAGACCGTCAACCGCGCGCTGTCCGCGGCACGGGCACCGGTCGAGCGCGGTGTCGCACGGCTGAAGTCGTGGCGGATCTTCCGCAAGTCCCGGTGCAGCCCGAATCGAATGACGTCAATCGCAGCAGCGGTTCTCACCCTGGAGCAGCAACGCTGAAAAGGCTCACTCAGTAGCTGAGTGGTCCCACACAGATAGTGCGCAACTCGGCGTCGTCCTGGTCGAGGTCCACCGCGACACCCGCGGGTTCGAGCGTCCTGCGTATGCGCTGCCGGATGGGCTCGCTGAGGTAGTTGTGGTGCAGGTCCAGCTTCTTGAGGTGGGTCAGCGGCTGGCCGTCGAGGAGGGCGGCCGCGCCGTCGTCACTCAGGGTGCCCATGGACAGGTCGAGCACCTCGAGTTGGGCGACCACCGGGGCGGACGCCACGGCGGCGGCGACCTCATCCTGGATCTCGCTGTTGCGTAGGGCCAGGTGCCGCAGCCGGGGCAACCGGGCACCGGACAGGATTGGCTCCAGGTCGGCGGCCTCACAGTCGGCTCCGAAATCCGAGCCGCCCAGCCACAGGCCGAGGTGCTCCAGCGCGGGCAGTTCGCTCGTCCCCACACCGCGGACGACGTTCACCGGCAGACCACTGCTTTCCACGGTCAGCCTGCGCAGCGCGTCGTGGCGCAGGGCGGGGAACTCCAGCCTCAGTGTTTCTCCCAGGCTGGTACCTTCTCCCGCGCGCACGCCGAATTCCTCCAGTGCGGGGAAGCCGGTCAGCAACGGTGTGACGTCGGTCTGACTGATCCGGGAGATGTGGCACTCCTGGTCCGTGATGTCCCCCAGAAACACCGACCGCAGGGCGGGCAGTCGGTCATGCACGGCCAACAGCGCTTCGATGACCTCGGATGGATCGGTGTCTTCCGGGTCCTCCCAGCAGCCGACGATCAGAGCGCGGACCCGCGTGATGTCGAGTTCGGTGCAGAAACGGCCGAAGGCCTCCACCCATAGCTCCTCGGATTCCCACCTCTCGTGGCCGATCCGCCAGGCCGCAGCGTCGGGTTCGGGCAGCCTTGTTGTCTCGCCGGGCAAGGGAAACGTGAAGGCAGGGAGGCCGTACAGCTCGTCAAGGTGGGTGTCCTGGGTTCTCATTCGGGCTGCTCCTGTCGTGTGATGTGTCAGGGGCTAATGCGTGCAGCGGTTCTACCAGTAGCGACTGACAACGTGCCGGTGCGACCGGTGGCGGTCCATCGAGTTCCTACCAATCCCTACGTTGTTCTGCGGGACGTGGTGAGTCCTTCGTATGGTCCATCCAGCCGAGGGCGCCGAGTGTGGCTCTTACTGATCTGCCGCTCGTGGCCACGGAGTGACTTCGGTTGTGATCAAGCCCGAGGTGAGGTCGGTCCGATGGGAATTCGGTGTGACGCGTGCGCAACTCACCGACAGGAGAGGGAGTTCATCGTGCCGTCTTCGCTGTCGGCAGGTTCGGCTCATACCCGAGCGGCTCCGAGCAGTACAACGCCGCCTTTCGGGAATGACCTTGTCATGCCTTTCCAGGCCTTGTTGTCGGCGGCGGGTGAACCTGGACCCAGTCTGGACAGGTGAAATCTGACCCGGGTGTCTTCGGTTCGGTCGTTTCAGTCGTTGTCGGTGGTGGGG
>NZ_JBVKCA010000077.1:0-2000 GCF_055656965.1 Streptomyces sp. NPDC111656 | reverse complement strand
CCCCCCGTTACCGTCTTCGTGGCTCCGCAATGGGGCCTCCGGCCTTCGGGTCCGGCATGACTTCCCCCTCCTGTTGTTGATGATCCGGGGGGTGGTGTCACCGGGCTCGGAGGCATCGACGGACCGCTGATGAGGGGCTTGAGCACCGGCTTCACCCGAGCCGGAAGAGCTCTCCGTAACGTGGATGTGGCAGCTCGGTGCCCTGCCAGGGCCGGACGAAAGCGTGATGGAGGGGCCTGCACGTGATCGACACCGGCGACATCGACGTCTTCCTCGGTCTGGACGTCGGCAAGGGCGAACACCACGCCACCGCCGTCACCCCGGCCGGGAAGAAGGCGTTCGACAAACGCCTGCCCAACACCGAGCCCAAGCTTCGCGAGTTGTTCGCGAAACTCCAGGCCAAGCACGGAACGGTGCTGGTCGTCGTCGACCAGCCGGCCTCGATCGGAGCTCTGCCACTGGCGGTCGCCCGGGACATGGGATGCCCGGTCGCCTACCTGCCCGGGCTGACGATGCGGCGGATCGCCGACCTCTACCCCGGCGAAGCCAAGACCGACGCGAGGGACGCGTTCATCATCGCCGACGCCGCCCGCGCCATGCCCCACACGCTGCGGACGATCGACAGTGAGGACGAGACAATCGCCGAACTGGAGATGATCGCGGGCTTCGACGACGACCTGGCCGGCGAGTCCACTCGGGTCGCCAACCGGCTGCACGGCCTGCTGACCCAGATCCATCCCTCGCTGGAACGGGTCCTGGGACCGCGGTTGCAGCACCCGGCCGTCCTCACACTGCTGCAACGGTTCGGGTCCCCAGCCCAGATCCGCAAGGCCGGCCGCCGACGGCTGGTCACCCTGCTGCGACCGCAGGCCCCGCGGATGGCCGAGCGGCTGGTCGAGGAGATCTTCGCCGCGCTGGACGAGCAGACCGTGACGGTCCCGGGAACCGAAGCGGCCGCGCTGATCGTCCCGAGCCTCGCCGCCTCACTCACAGCAGTCCTCGACCAGCGCAAGCTGCTGGCCGGGCGGATAGAGGAACTGCTGGAGGCTCACCCTCTTTCGAAGGTCCTGATGTCGATGCCGGGCATCGGTGTCAGGACCGGAGCCCGCATCCTGATCGAGGTCGGAGACGGCAGCACCTTCCCGACCGCCGGCCACCTCGCCGCCTACGCGGGTCTCGCCCCGGCGACCCGGAGCTCGGGCTCCTCGATCCGCGGCGAACAACCGTCCCGGAGAGGAAACAAGCAGCTCAAACGGGCCTTCTTCCTCTCGGCGTTCGCCGCCCTGAGCGACCCGGCATCGCGGGCCTACTACGACAAGAAGATCGCCCAAGGCAAGCACCACACCCAAGCCCTGCTCTGCCTCGCCCGACGTCGGGCCGACGTCCTTTTCGCCATGCTCCGCGACGGCACCTTCTACGAACCCCAGACATCAGCCGCAGTCACCTGACCAGCGGCTCTGAGAGGAGCACGACTCGATCAGCCTCGACATCGAAGCCCAGTACCGGATGGCCATAGCCGCCCTCCGGATCCATCAGCACCGGCTTACCCAACCGCCGTCCGATCTCCCGAAGGAAGTCGCAGAACACATCAAGTCGCTCCTGACTCTGCAACTCCCGCACGTCGACATCGAAATCGACTTCATCGTCGGCATAGAAACGGAAGATCGCCAGGACATCGGCAGCCGGCCAGACCCGCAGATTCGGGCACTCAGCGTCAGCCGGACGCGACAGCACGACCTCCGCCCGAGGCACCGAAAGCACCGTCTCGCCTTCGGAGTACTCGCACTGCCAGCCTCTTTCCGCGACAAGATCGAGGACAGCCTGCCAGTCCCCCACCGAGGCACTAGGGACACGCACGTCCGGCAGCGACCCCACCAGGTCTGGATCGAAGAAGCACTTCACGTCATCCCACAGCAGATCAGCCACCCCGCCATGCTGCCCGGCACCCCGACCCAACGCACCCCCGTTTCCCTTGACCAAAGACATAGGGGCACCCCCCC
>NZ_JBVKCA010000076.1:0-2059 GCF_055656965.1 Streptomyces sp. NPDC111656 | reverse complement strand
CACCGGGCCCGAGAGGCGCCGTTGGAGACGCTGATGAGTGCCTCTGTGTGTCAAGCGGCCTCAGCGAGGGCCGTGTGGCGGTCGCGTTTGAGAGTGCGATAGACCACGTTCGATAGGCGCCGTTTTAGGGCCCGCCGTGCCTCCGCCGGAGTCTTGCCCTCGGCGATCTTGCGCAGGTAGTACTCCTGCCCACGGCCGCCGTCGCGGATCTGGCAGATGGCGACAATGTGCAGCACCGAGTTCAGGGCCCGGTTGCCTCCGGTGTTGAGGCGGTGGCGGGTGTTCTTCCCGCTGGAGGCGTCCAGGGGTGCCGTGCCTGTGTAGCTGGCGAAGTGGTGCTCGCTGGGGAAGCGCGTGACGTCGCCCACGTGCCCGAGCAGCTTGGCCGCGAGCACGGTGCCCAGTCCGGGCAGCGTGGTCAACGCAGTGCGGGCAGCCGCCAGAGCGTCACGCATCTGGGCCTCGTTGTCACGAACCTGCCGGTCAACGCGTCGCAGGTCGGCGAGAAGATCTCGGGCAAGATCACGACGGCAGCAGTCGGTGGCAACGGCCGGACGGATGCCCTTCATGAGGGCTGCGGCCTTCTCCGCAGACAGGCGGGTGGGAGCCCCGCCCGGCAACAAGTCCCGCAGTACTGCGTGCAACCGGTTGATGATGCGGGTGCGCTCGTTGACCAGGTCGTCGTGCCGCTCGGTCAGCAGCCGCAGGATCGTCGACTGGTCCTCTGGTTCGACCGTGCGCAAGTCCTGCCGGAAGAGTGCGACCTGAGCGACATGCAGGGCGTCGGCCGCGTCGGTCTTGCGGTCCCCGCCGGTCGCCAGGAGCCGGGCTCGGGCGGAGAGAGTGGAGGGCACGTCCACCACGTGTTCGCCGGCGGCGGCCAGTTGCTGGGCGAGACTACGTCCGAGTCCTTTGGCGCCTTCGACGGCGAAGCGACGCTCGGGCCACTTCTCGCACCAGCGCATCAGCTGCCGGACGGTCCCGGCGTTGACGACGAAGCGCCGTTGGGCCAGCTGGTGCCCGGCGGCATCGACGGCGACGGCGGTGTGGGAGGACTTATGGGGGTCGATACCGATTGTGATCACGTGCACCCTGACCAGGTCTGAACGGGAAGGGACGGGTGCGGTGGGCACTCTGACTTGAAGCCTCAGCGTCCATTAGTCACGCCTCTGTCGAGCCACACCGCGCGGGTGCCGACCGGCGGCGGCAAACTCATCATGAGCCAGCCCCAGTTGGGGGCGGCATGAGGTCACGCGAGCCCATGCCGGTCGGCACCCTGGACGCTACGGCTGCAGACCGCGCGTCTGGGTCCGATTCAACAAGTCAGAGGTCCGACTACCGCCTGGCCAGGCGCAATGCCCGGCCGTTCGCGGGCGGCAGGTCTGCATAACGTGGATGCGCGCATACGACGCCAACGCCCTGGCCAGCACCGCACGAACCCCGCTCGGGAGGATGGGTTGTACGACATCGACGACGTGGGCGTCTTCCTCGGCCTGGACGTCGGCAAGAGCGCCCACCACGGACACGGGCTCACCCCGGCCGGCAAGAAGGTCTTCGACAAGCAGCTGCCCAACAGCGAGCCGAAGCTGCGGGCCGTCTTCGACAAGCTGGCCGCGAAGCTCGGCACCGTGCTGGTGATCGTGGACCAGCCCGCCTCGATCGGCGCCCTGCCCCTGACCGTCGCCCGGGACGCCGGCTGCAAGGTCGCCTACCTGCCCGGCCTGTCCATGCGGCGGATCGCCGATCTCTACCCGGGCGAGGCGAAGACCGACGCGAAGGACGCCGCGGTGATCGCGGACGCAGCCCGCACCATGCCGCACACCCTGCGCTCGCTGGAGGTGACCGACGAGATCACCGCCGAACTGACCGTCCTGGTCGGCTTCGACCGGGACCTCGCGGCCGAGGCCACCCGCACCTCCAACCGGATACGCGGCCTGCTCACCCAGTTCCACCCCAGCCTGGAACGCGTCCTCGGCCCACGCCTGGACCATCAGGCCGTGACCTGGCTGCTGGAACGCTACGGATCTCCAGCCGCCCTGCGCAAAGCCGGACGCCGCAA
>NZ_JBVKCA010000075.1:0-2123 GCF_055656965.1 Streptomyces sp. NPDC111656 | reverse complement strand
TTAGTACTCCAGCTGTAGATCGTGATCTTGCCGATGGGCGTTCGGAGACAGCGAACCTTGAGCACGTGCCATCGAAGGCTCGTCTACTGGCCCTCTCGTGGCAGCGAAGATTGATCGCCCAGCTCAGGCCCGATGCGACGTGCCTTTGGCGGGTGGCGCATGATGCCCGGCATGGAGAGCACGGTCGAGAAGATCAAGGTCTGGTTCCGGTTCGTTCCTCGCGAGGGGTGGTTCCCGCAGGACACCGAGGGTCTATGGGCTACGAGGCTCAGCGCTGACACGGCTCGCGTGCAGAACGTCCCCTTTCTTCGGAATGGGGTGGCTGAGGGTGACGTTGTGCGGTTCCAGGCCGACTCGGAAGGGCTTCACTGGGCCGTAGGGCGGGTCAGCGCCTCCGGCAACTGCACGATTCGCGTTGTGCCTGTTCCTTCCGGCCCGCTGGGACGCAGCCCCCAGGCAGTTCATCAGCATCTTTCGAGGTTCGGGCTCGGTGGCGAAGTCTTCAGTGAAGACTTCCCGATGGTGGCCTTCAACGCACCAGCCGGTGGCGACTTTCACGGGATCAAGGCGCTCCTGACCCAAGGACAAGAGGATGGGTGGTGGCACTACGAAGTCGGCTGTGCCACCGATGAGTGGTGGAACGCCTGATCTTCGCGCCCTCCGAGGAGGCCGTCCTTCGGAGCAGCCAACCTTCGGTGGGCGCGCGCTTAAGGTTGGCTGACGCAGGACAGTGGGCCGGTACGGAGACGGGTGCGGCCATCGTTGATCATCATGAGTTGTGTGGACTAACGATGAGACGGTGGCCGCAGGTCACAGCATAGATCCCGCCCGATGGCGGGAGGCATTCGAGGCGGCCATGGGCCGAGTCGCGAGCCGGTTCGCCCGGTACGAACCCCGCCTGCGAGCCAGCCGGTTGGTGCTGGGCCTGCTGTCGGACCTGCCGCGCAAGAACTGCTGGACGATCGCGGAGTGGGCCGGCGAGGCCAGCCCGTATGGCATGCAGCATCTGCTGTCCCGGGCGGTCTGGGATGCCGATGCCGTCCGCGACGACGTGCGCGAATACGTCGTCGAGCACCTCCACGACGATGCCGCGGTGCTGGTCGTCGACGAGACCGGCGACGTGAAGAAGGGCACCCACACGGTCGGGGTCCAGCGCCAGTACACCGGTACGGCCGGGCGGATCGAGAACTCCCAGGTCGCGGTCTACCTCGTCTACGCAGGCGAGCGGGGACATGCGGCGGTGGACCGGGAGCTGTACATCCCGCGCTCCTGGACGTGCGACCCGGACCGCTGCCAGGCAGCAGGGCTCGGCGAGGACACCGTCTTCGCGGCCAAGCCAGAACTGGCCCGCACGATGATCGAACGGTTCCTGGACGCCGGACACCACGTGGGCTGGGTCACCGGGGATGAGGTCTACGGCGGCAACCCGAAACTGCGCACGGCTCTGGCCGAACGCGGCATCGGTTACGTCCTCGCGGTGGCCTGCTCGGCCGAAGTCCCCACGCAAGCAGGCAAGTTCCGGGCAGACCGCCTGGTCAAGCGGCTGCCGAAGCGGGCCTGGCAGAAGCTGTCGGCCGGTCGCGGCGCGAAGGGGCACCGCTTCTACGACTGGGCGGTCATCGACCTGGCCGGCTCCTGCCCGGGCCACCACCAGCTGCTGATCCGCCGTAACCGCGCCACCGGCGAACTCGCCTACTACCGCTGCTTCTCACCCCAGCCGGTGCCGCTGACCGAGCTGGTGCGGGTCGCCGGATCCAGATGGCGGGTGGAAGAGACCTTCCAGACAGAGAAGGGGCTCGCCGGACTCGATGAGCACCAGGTCCGCCGCTACCCCTCCTGGACCCGCTGGGTCACTCTCGCCATGCTCGCCCACGCCTTCCTCGCCGTCGTCCGCGCCGACGAACACTCCCGCCGTCCCGGACCGACCGACCTGGTCCCGCTGTCCTGCAACGAGATCCAGCGCCTATTCATCTCGCTCGTCATCCGGCCGATCCACGACGCATCCCACCGGCTCGGCTGGTCCGACTGGCGACGCCGCCATCAAGCCCAGTCCCGCACCAGCCATTACCGGCGACAAGCCGCATCCCAGACATGAAGATCACGATCTACAGTTGGAGTATTAG
>NZ_JBVKCA010000074.1:0-2265 GCF_055656965.1 Streptomyces sp. NPDC111656 | reverse complement strand
GTCTCGGCGACGCCTGAATTCTGACCCTCTGACGGCGGATCAAAAGTGACCCTCTCGGTGATCTTCGTCTGAACCTGATCTTGATCGGAAGGTCAGGAGGGAAGGGTGATCCGCGTGGAGGACTGGGCAGAGATCCGCAGGCTGCACCGGGCCGAGCAGATGCCGATCCGGGCGATCGCTCGGCATCTGGGCATCTCGAAGAACACAGTGAAGCGGGCATTGGCCAGTGACCGGCCGCCGAAGTACGAGCGGCCGGCCAGGGGCTCGGCGGTCGACGCGGTCGAGGTGCAGATCCGTGAGCTGCTGCGGGAGACCCCGACAATGCCCGCCACGGTGATCGCGGAGCGGATTGGGTGGGAACGCGGGCTGACGGTCCTCAAGGAACGAGTGCGAGAACTGCGTCCCGCCTACGTTCCGGTCGATCCGGTCTCACGCACGAGCTATCAGCCGGGCGAGCTGGCCCAGTGCGACCTGTGGTTTCCCGAGGCGGACATCCCGCTCGGCTACGGGCAGACGGGACGTCCGCCGGTGCTGGTGATGGTGTCCGGCTACTCACGGGTGATCACCGCGCGGATGCTGCCCTCCCGGACGACCGGCGACCTGATCGACGGCCACTGGCGGCTGCTGAACGGGTGGGGCGCCGTGCCCAAAACGCTGGTCTGGGACAACGAGGCCGGGGTCGGCCGCGGCAAGCTCACCGCAGAGTTCGCCGCGTTCGCGGGCCTGCTTGCCACGAAAATCTATCTCTGCCGGCCTCGCGACCCGGAAGCGAAAGGGCTGGTCGAGCGGGCGAACGGCTATCTGGAGACCTCGTTTCTGCCCGGTCGCACGTTCAGCGGCCCCGGCGACTTCAACACCCAGCTCACGGCCTGGCTGGCCGTCGCGAACCGGCGCCTGCACCGCACCCTGCAGGCTCGTCCCGCCGAACGCTGGGACGCCGACCGGGCCGGGATGCTCGCCCTGCCGCCCGTCGACCCGCCCGCTTGGTGGCGGATGCAGACCCGGATCGGCCGCGACCACTACATCCGCGTCGACACCAACGACTACTCCGTGCACCCCCAGGCCATCGGACACACGGTCACCGTCCTCACCGACAACGACGAAGTCATCGCCCTCGCCACCGGCGGCGTGATCGTCGCCCGCCACCCCCGCTGCTGGGCCCGCCACCAGACCCTCACCGATCCCGACCACGCCGCCGCGGCCCAGACGATGCGCGGGCAGGCCCGCCATCAGCAGGCCGCCCAGGCCAAGGACACTCGCCGGTCCCAGGCCGAGGCCGGCCCGCTCGTCGAGGTCGAGCAACGCGAACTCGGCTCCTACGACCGGCTGTTCACCGTCATCGAAGGCGGCGGCGAGAGGGAGGCCGGCTGATGCCCCGCACCACCACTGCCCCGGCCGAAAGCACCGGAGCGGGCCGCAGGACCGGCTCCCAGACCGCCGCCGACCTCGCCTTCCTCGCCCGCGCGATGAAGGCGCCGGCCCTGCTGGACGCCGCCGACCGGCTCGCCGAACGCGCCCGCAAGGAGTCCTGGACCCACGCCGAATACCTGGTCGCCTGCCTCCAACGCGAGGTCTCCGCCCGCGAATCACACGGCGGCGAGGCCCGCGTCCGAGCCGCCCGCTTCCCCGCGATCAAGACGATCGAGGAACTCGACGTCACCCATCTGCGCGGCATGACGCGACAACAGCTCGCGCATCTGGGCACGTTGGACTTCATCGCCGGCAAGGAGAACACCGTCTTCCTAGGACCGCCGGGCACCGGGAAAACACACCTGGCGATCGGGCTCGCGGTCCGCGCCTGCCAGGCCGGACACCGCGTCGCCTTCGCCACCGCCGCCGAGTGGGTCGACCGCCTGGCCGCCGCCCACCACGCCGGACGCCTCCAGAGCGAGCTCACCAAGCTGTCCCGTTACCCGCTGATCGTGGTCGACGAGGTCGGCTACATCCCCTTCGAAGCCGAGGCCGCGAACCTGTTCTTCCAGCTCATCTCGAACCGATACGAACGCGCGTCCGTGATCGTCACCAGCAACAAACCCTTCGGACGCTGGGGAGAGGTCTTCGGCGACGAGACCGTCGCCGCCGCCATGATCGACCGCCTCGTCCACCACGCCGAGGTCCACTCCCTCAAAGGCGACTCATTCCGCATGCGAGGACGCGAACTCGGACGCGTCCCCACCACCGACAACGACTGAAACGACCGAACCGAAGACACCCGGGTCAGATTTCACCTGTCCAGACTGGGTCCAGGTTCACCCGCCGCCGACA
>NZ_JBVKCA010000073.1:0-2566 GCF_055656965.1 Streptomyces sp. NPDC111656 | reverse complement strand
CCCAGGTCGCGGACGTAGGCGGGCAGTTGCTCGGCCAGTTGGCGGTAGGTCAGGCCCGGACGCCACGAGGGGAGGTGGACCTCGTAGACGGACAGTGGTGCCTCGTGCACCGGACGGGCCCCCCGCCCCGCCATCCACTCCTCGTCCGTCCACTCGTGGGACGACTCCGTGACGATCGAGGCGGTCGCCGGAGGCACTTCGGTGCGGCGGGCCATCGGGTCGGCGCGCATCGTGTGCGTACCGTCGGGCCGGGTGATGTCGAACTTGTACGGCGTTCCCTCGCCCATGCCGGGCAGGAACAGCTCCCACACGCCTGAGGAACCGAGCGACCGCATGGGGTAGGCGGTGCCGTCCCAGTGGCAGAAGTCCCCGCAGACCCTGACCCCCTGGGCGTTGGGTGCCCAGACCGTGAAGCGGGTGCCGGTCACGCCCTGGTGGGTCAGGGGATGAGCCCCGAGCGCCCGCCACAGCTCCTCGTGGCGTCCCTCGCCGATCAGATGGAGATCGACCTCGCCCAGCGCGGGCAGGAAGCGATACGGGTCATGCACCTCGTACGCGTGGCCCGCGTACGTCACCGACAGCACGTACTCGGGGATCCTGTCGAGCGGCAGGACGCCCGAGAAGAGGCCGTCACCGACCCCGCGCAGCTCCGTGCGCCGGCCGTCCACCACCACGGCGACGGCCTCGGCGTACGGTCGGAGCACGCGGAACACGACGCCGCCCGGCACCGGGTGCGCGCCGAGCAGCGCGTGCGGATCGTGGTGGGCGCCCGACAACAGGCGCGCGCGGTCCGTCGCGTCCAGCGCGGCTACCGGCCTGGTGCCAACGGCGGTGGTGGGAACTGCCACGGCTTCAGCCTCCTCGGGGAAAGCGGTGGGGCGGATGGATCCTGGGCTCCGGGTCGTCGTCACAGGCGTTCAGCACGACGTTCGACGCGGTGTTCTGCGTGATGCTCGACGCGGTGTTCGGTGGGGTGTTCGCCATGCCGTACCCCCGCGCCCTCGGCGAGGCGACCGACCGCGGCCATCGGGACCGGCAGCCAGTCGGGCCGGTGTCTCGCCTCGTACAGCACCTCGTACACGGCCCTGTCGGTCTCGTACGCGCGCAGCAGTTCGGGCTCCTCGCGCGGGTCCCACGCGGCCGCGGCGGCGTACCCCGCGCAGAAGGCCTCCCGGCAGCGCTGCGCCCACTCGGGGCGCCACGGCCGGCGGGAGCGCGCGGCGTAGTCGAAGGAGCGCAGCATGCCCGCGACATCGCGTACGGGGGACTGGAGGCGTCGGCGCTCGGTGAGCGGACGGGCCGGCTCGCCCTCGAAGTCGATGACGGACCACTGCGGCCCGGCCCGCAGCACCTGCCCCAGGTGGAGGTCGCCGTGAATCCGCTGCGCCGGCCGAATCGCCGCGTCGAGCGCCGCGAGCGCGTCGAAGGCCGAGCGCAGCCCTGCCGCGTGCGGCCGGAGTTCGGGCACGGAGCGGGCCGTGGAGTCGAGCCGTTCACTCATCGCGGCCGCGAGTTGCCGGTGCTGCAACGGACTGGGCGCTCTTACGGGGAGCGCCGCCGCCAGCGCCACATGTATCTCGGCGGTGGCCCGGCCGAGTTCGTATGCCTCCTCGGTGAACTCCCCGCCGGAGGTGAGCGATTGGAGCGCCAGGGTCCAGCCGTCGCAGGCATCGCGCAGGAACGGCTGGAGCACCCCGAGTGTCGCCTCCCGGGGCTGCGAGGTGCCGAACCACGCCGCGGGGGCGGGTACGCGGGTGCAGCCCTGCCGGGCCAGCGCCCAGGGCACCTCCAGGTCGGGGTTGATGCCCGGCTGGACGCGGCGGAAGACCTTCAGGATGAAGGAGTTCCCGTACACGAGGGAGGAGTTCGACTGCTCGGTGTCGAGGAGCCGGGGGGCGAGACCGCAGGGGACCGTCACCTGGGGATCCCGCTCGAAGAGCAGCGGTCCCGCAGCCCCGGGCGTGCGCAGCCGTTCCAGGAGCAGTCCCGCCGCGTCGGGATCGTGGAAGGCGTCGTACACGCTGAGGTCGGCCAGGGGGCCCGCGCTCGGACGGCCTATGAAGGCGGGGGCGAGCCGGGCTGGCAGGACCTCGCGTGCGCCGAGCAGAAGCTGGTAGCAGTCGTCGGGCGGGGGAGTGCCGGGACCTTCGGGTTCGGAGCCGCCGAGGTGTTCGGTGCGTATCAGGAGATGCAGGCAGCCCGGGTAGAGCTCGGTCGACGACACCACGCTCAGACCGGTGACGGGGTGGCCCTTGCCCGCGAACCAGCGCTGCCGCGGCAGCCATTGCCGCAGCAGTTCGGCGAGCGAGGTGAGCAGTGCGGCGGGGGCATGGCTGCCCGGACGGTGCAACGCGGTCTTCGGCATGGCGACACGTCCTTTCAGAGGCAAGCGATCTTCGATGGGCACACGATCACGTGCGATCACGTGCGGTCAGGATCGCTTGGCGGTGCCGGGGGTGATCGCGTGTCGCAGCCGGAACCAGTAGAAGCCGTGGCCCGCGAGGGTGAGCAAGTACGGCAGCTCGCCGATGGCCGGGAATCGCACCCCGCCGATGAGTTCGACCGG
>NZ_JBVKCA010000072.1:0-2875 GCF_055656965.1 Streptomyces sp. NPDC111656 | reverse complement strand
GCCGACGACGTCTCGGCGATCCCCGGCTGCAAGCTCGGCGGCAGCATGGGCTGGGGTGTGACGGACCGGCCGGAGACGCTGGAGTGCGGCGTGTGCCGGGCGCCGCTGGTGCTGTTCCTCCAGTTCGACACCTACGAGTACGGGAGGGGCGCCGCGGATCGCTTCCGGCCCCTGGAGGAGCGGGGGCTGGAGCCGGGGAGCCCGGAGGAACACGCGGCGCGCGAGCCGGTGGGCATGACCGTCGGCCGCGGCGGCCATGCCGGGCTGTTCGTCTGCTCGGCACAACCACGCCATCCCGCCTCGCACGTCACCCAGTGAGCGGTACGGCCCACCACCGCACTCCGCCCACGGGTCAGCCGTTGCCGTCGCTGGTGCCGGGCGGGTAGCTGTTATTGCGCTCGTTCGCTTCCTGGACCTCCTTGGAGCTGTCCGCGTAGACGCTGGGGTCGCAGGGAAACTCCGGGTCCGCGCGGCAGATGGGCGGCACCGTCGACTCGATGGTGACGCTGCCGCCCGCGGGGATGGGGCCGGTCTCCACCAGGTCCGATTCCGAGGCCGTGTAGACGACCTCCGTGTGGGAAGCGGGAGCGTCCGAGGCGCCGTTGTTGGCCACGACGATCTCCAGCTTGAAACTGCTTTCGCCGAAGGAGGCCTTCTCGATCACGAGGTCCGGGAGTCCCAGCGCAGTCGCCGTCAGCGGCACGCGTTCCGGGCTGCCCTTCGCCGAGTGCTCGACCACCAGCGTGCCGCTCTTGGCACCGGCGCTCTTGGGCTCGAAGTCCACGGTGATCTCGCAGTAGTGGCCCGGCGAGAGGACCGCGCCCGCGCAGTCGCCGAGAGCCGTGAACTCGGCGGCGTCGGTGCCGTCGACCGTGACGGCGCCGACGGAGAGCGGGGCGTTCCCGGTATTGGTGACTCTGAGCGGGCCCGAGGTGTTCAGCTGGCCGACGGCCGTGTCGGGGATGTTCGGGCCGCCCGCCGGGGAGAAGGCGGCGACGGGAGCGGTGCCGGGTCCCTCGGTGTCGCCGCCCGGGTCGCCGCCGGGGTCGCCGTTGGCCCTGCCGCTGCTCGTGTTGCCGTTGTCCGTGTTGCCGTCGCTGGTGTTCCCGCCGTTGTCCCCGCCGCCGATGGAGCTGCCGCCTCCGGCCGTGCCACCCCCGGCCGTATCGCCGCCGGACGAGGTCGTGCCGGCGTCGGTGTTCTGGCCGGGGCTGACCTCGGAGGCGGCCGGGCTGTCGGGCACACAGCCGCGTACGACCTGCTGGGTGCCCGCGATCAGCGCGACGACGCCGATCGCCGTGGCCAGGTAGGTGAGGGGCTTGCGGGGCCGTTGCCGCCAGGCCGAGTTGGTCGCGCCGGCCGGTGGCGAGATGACGGCGAGGTTGTGGGCGGTGAGTTCCTCGCCGGGGCGGTCGCCGAGCAGCCGGCGCAGTTGCAGAGCACGGCTGAGCAGCGGGTACGCCTCCTCGGGGCGGCCCTCCGCGTACTCCTGGGTGCCCTTCTGGTGGGCGAAGTACGCCTCCGAGGCCTGGTCGCGCATCCAGCGCGCGGCCTCCATGCCCTGGTCGAGGACCTGACGCCAGGCCTCCCAGCGCCCCGACACGAACAGCACCGGCTCCGCCACCCGGACCAGCCGGACGACGAGGGCCCACTCACGCTGTTCGGCCAGTACGCCGAGCAGCCCGACGGCGGCCTCGACGCCGCCTGCCGCCTGGGGTCCGGTGGGGTCGAGGGAGACCAGCCAGTCCGCGAGGGCGCGTGCGGCGGAGGCCAGTTGGATGTAGCGCACCAGGGTCTGTCCGTATCCCTCGGCGCGGCAGACGGGCAGACCGAACCGGTCCTCGGAGCCTTCGACGAGGCCACGGCCGTGCAGCCCGGCCAGGAACTGGGTGACGTACGCGATGTCTCCCATGGCGCCGATGACCTGCGAGGGCAGTGCGGCGCCCGCGAGGAGCGACAGCACCGCCAGGGCCCGGCGCTCCTTCTCCGGCATCGCGCCGAAGCTGCGCCGGTCGAGTGCCCCGGTGTCGCGTTCGGCGATGCCCGCGAGCCGGTCGAGAGCGAGCCCCGGGTCCTCGCGGGCCAGCGCGGCGGCCTGCCGCAGCTGGAGCGGGCTGCCGGCGACGGCGGCCACGAGCCGTCGGGCGGCGGGCAGTTCGTGGTCGGCGAGGGGTCTTCTCAGATCCCGGGACAGCAGCCGCAGGCCGTCCCGCTGTGGCAGACCCGCGAGCTGGAGCGGGGCGGCGCGGTTGCCCAGCACCGGCCGCTGACCGGCGAACACCAGCCCGCAGCCCGGCAGTTCGTCGACGAGGGAGCCGACGAAACCGGCGTCCGCAGGGACGTCGTCGAGCAGCAGCAGCGCCCGGGAGCCGCTCACGAGCCGTGCGCACTCCGCCCGGGACAGCCGGACGGGGCGATCGGTGACGTACAGCCGTCGCACGAGTATCTGAAGCAGATCCCCGCTCTTTGTCGCACCGACCTCGACATGCACGCGCGGAACGGAAATTCCGCGTCCGTCCCGCCCCGGATCCTGCTGCGCCAGACTTCTGAGAAGTACCGTCTTCCCGAATCCGCACGGCGCGTGCACCTCAACAGGTATCCGGGAGTGAATTCCGTTCCAGAGCCGCGCTCTTTCCTCCTCCCGCCCCACCGGCACCTGGGCCGGATCCACGGGTGGCCCCTGGTGCAGGGGGGAATGGGAGGGGTGGGTGCGGTACCGCGTGCGATCGATACGATTGCCACGACCGGAAACCAAGGTGACACTTGAGTCACCGAAGAACAGGGTGACCATGGAATTCCCCCGATTTTCGGCCGGGATTCCCCCGAATCCCGATGAGCCATCATGGAATTCAACTCACCTGTAGGTCAAGCGACT
>NZ_JBVKCA010000071.1:0-3060 GCF_055656965.1 Streptomyces sp. NPDC111656 | reverse complement strand
CGCAGTCCGTTCGCGTAGGCCTGGCCGAACTTGGCACACCAACGGCGCGCTGTCTCGTAGGAGACGAACACGCCGCGCTCGAGCATCAGCTCCTCCACCTCGCGGAAGCTGAGCGGGAAGCGGAAGTACAGCCACACACAGTGCGAGATCACCCCGACCGGGTACCGGTGCCCCCTGTACGACGGCAACGCGCTCCCCACGGACGACCCCCCTCCCCGCGTGATCAACCAGAAGACCATCCCACCCGGTCAGTCAACGTGACAGCGCCGCTCAGAGAGCTGAGAACGCAGCATCGCAGCGTGCAGCAGTGCCGCAAGGTTGTACAGAGTGCCCAGGCCTTTGGCGTCCGCCTGGGCCCCAGCGTCGAAGTCGCCGAGAAGCCCCCGTGTGAGGAGCACGGTGTCATCCGCAGTGCCCGCGAATCGGTTCCCGCCGGAGTCTGGGAACAGGCCGCGTACGACCTCCTCAAGTCGGTCGCCTCCGCCCGGCCGCGCGGCCGCCATCTCATGCACCCACAGACCGTAGGCGTGCGCGATCACTGCGGTCGGTGACACATGGTCCCAAGCAGCAGCCGTGCGCCTGCCGCCCTCGGAGACGACGGGCTCGCCCTGCTCGAACTGCCGCAGAATGGCCCTGGCCTCGTCCTTCATGTTCTGATCCTCATCATCTGCGTCGCCGTATCGCTCGGGAAATGGCCGTACCCACCACCATCCCCAGCGTGGCGATGGAACTCACCGGTTCCTGAACACCAGCGTGCTGGGGGGCGAACAAGCAACGGCTGCCGTCCAGCCTCAACGAGCTGACCGGACCCGAGCACGCGCATCCTGTGCGTTGCGCAGCTGGCTTGATGGTCCTTGGAGCCCGGCCCTGGTGCTCACGCAGGACCGCCCCGACCGCATGTGAAGACCACTGTCGTGGGCACCACCCTCGAAGGGCTGGTCGCCACGAGCTACGCTCACCGCACCAAGCGGGGCTCGTCCGTCTTCTCCGCCGCCGCGGCCACCTCGGAGCCCGCGGCGGCCGAACCGCAACAGGAGACAGCAGCCAACTGAGCATCCGCAGGAGTCCCTGACTCCGCTACCAGGCAGCGGTACGAATGCCGGGGGTTCCCTTCACACCGGCCGTCCGGTGGATTCAGGATCGATCCCCGTGCTGTCCGTGAAACCCGTCCGGAATGTTCAACGCAATTGCCGACCCGTTCTCCGGCGGTGAAAACGACGGTACGACAACGCTGGACGCGAAGAGCCGGTACGCCCACTGGTCGGTGCTCTCGGGGGCTGCGCCGGCGCCGGTGACAACTCCGCGGAGCAGCCAGCCGGGGCCGTCCTGTCCCAGGAATCTGACCTGCATGACGGTCATCGATCCACCGGGCCGTATCGTCGGTACGCTCGCCCGGATCTCTACGCCGGCAGGCCCTGCGCAGTCCTTCGCGGATCCACCACCTCGGGTGATCTTCGCGCTCAACTCGCCGCGGATGACATCCCAGTTCCGGTCGGGGAGAGCGTGAAAAGCCTGCAGTTGGAGAGCCGTGGAACCTTGGACAACAGTGACTCCACACAAACGCTTCTCACTGCGCACGAGGTGCAGTTCAAGAACTTCGGCCGCGGGAATTCTGAGCCCGCCGAGATCGATGATGGGCAACTCTCCTCACCGTCCAGGAAGTGAGGGGCGCTCAGTCGAACAACGGTGTGGTGTCATCGTCCCACCCGCTCAGCGGAGGCCAGTGCAGGGGAACGCATCCGTTGGGCAGCGGTGTGGCGGTCCGGATATCGACCACCGCACCGACGAAGATGCGGCGCGCCTGCTCCTGAATGATGTCCGAGTCGGCGCCGAGGCCGGTCAGCACTCCCCGGAGCATCCACCCGGGACCGTCACACCCGATGAAGCGAACACCAACCGGATCTGCGCCGGACTCACCCCCGGGTACCGTGCCCCGGATCTCCATCCCGAGCCGTCCCGTGCCCTCCTGGGCTTCACCGCCCGCAGCCGCGATCTTCGCCACCAGCTCATGGCGGGCCTGGCCCCACAGCCCGCCCTCCGGCGCGCTGAAAACCTGCAACTGCAGCGAAGCGCCGCCCACGTTCAGGGTGACACCGTAGGCGTTCCCTTCCCCCGCTTGGAGATCAATCCCCTCCGGACGGATCCTCATGCCCGCGACCACAGGCACCCGCAGGGCGCCGAGGTCGATCCGATCGCCAGAGGCAGTACTGTCCTCCGATTCCACCTCAGTGGCGTCCCAGGGCCCTACTTGGCCGTCTCGGATTTGCGGGCGAGTGAGTTCACCCGAGCCCAAGGTCTCCTCAACCTCGGTTACCGCCCATTCCAACAGCGCATCCAGGTCCGGCTCGGAGAGCTGCCCCCGCAGCCGCGCTGCGTCCAGCAGCGCCGTCAGGTTGTGCAGGGTGCCCGCTTCCCTCGCGTCCGCCTCAGCCGCCGCGTCGTGATCGCCGAGCACCCCCCGCGTGACCAGAACCGCGTCGTCTACAGTGCCCATGAATCGCGCCACGCCTGGGTCGGAGAACAGACCGCGAACAACCTCTTCGACCCTGTCGACTTCGTCCGGCTGCCAGTCCACCGACTCAAGCACCCACAGGCAATAGGCCTGTGCGATCACCAGAGGCGGTGACAAGCGGTGCCAGGAGGCAGCGGAGTAGTCGCCGTCCTCGGAAACGACGGCTCTGCCCTGCTCGAACCGCCTCAGGATGGCCCTGGCCTCGTTCTTCACGACCTGCTCCTCTTACCTTCTGAATCGCCGCGCCAGCCGGGAGGCAGCCGTGCCCAAAGTGATCGCCAGAGTGGCGACCGCACTCACGGGTTCGTGCAGACCGGCGCCGTGGGGCAAGACGTCTGCCACGTTCTGCGTAACGTTAGCGACTTTGTCCGCAGCACCCGCCGTGGTACTACGTCGGCCTTCGCCTTCTTCGGAGACTTTCTCACTCTCAGCCGATGCCTCACCGTCTCTACTGGGACTGTCCTAAAGATTGTGTATGCCCTGGTGTGACCCAGATGGCATGAGGTGCGGCCTCTGCCGGGAAGGATCACCGATGGGGATCAAGGGCG
>NZ_JBVKCA010000070.1:0-3377 GCF_055656965.1 Streptomyces sp. NPDC111656 | reverse complement strand
AAGCCGGAGGCAATCTGGGCCAGGGTGTCGTGTCGGCGCAGATACACCAGGCCGACCAGCGCACGCTGGTGCGGCGGGAGTTTGCAGCGGCGGTCACCCTCGCGGGTGACGATGAGCATGGTCACCCCTTAAGAATGGTCGTGGTCCGGGAGGACTGGGTGTAGCTGATGGTGACCTGCCATTGATGGCTCTGAGTGAGTGGCTGCCCGGTCCTTCGGGACGCTCCGGCTGCTGATTGAGAACTGCGGTCATCGCTGGTTAAGGGCTTGGCGGCGGAGTGTTCCCGGACCCAGAGGGTGCTGCTTCCAGAGGATCGGAGCAACGACGGTGACGGAACGTCATGAGCAGGTCTGGGTCGGCATCGACGCCGGCAAGGCCCATCACTGGGCTGTCGGAGTAAACGCCAGCGGAGAGAAAGTGTTCTCGAAAAAGGTCATCAACAGCGAGGACGAGATCCTTGCCCTGATCGTGACAGCATGCGAGATGGCCAACGAGGTGCAGTGGGCGGTGGATATCTGCGGCCGGTCCTCAACTCTGCTGCTCGCACTGCTAATCGCCAATGGCCAAAGCGTGGTGTATGTGCCTGGACGCACGGTCAGCCGAATGTCCGGGGCCTACCGCGGCGAAGGGAAGACCGACGCAAAGGACGCCCTGGTCATCGCAGACACCGCGCGTATGCGCCAGGACTTCACAGCCCTGAGCCTGCCGAACGAGACCGTGGCTGATCTCCAGTTACTCACCGCGCATCGAGCCGACCTGATCGCCGACCGGGTACGACTGATCAACCGGCTGCGCGATGCCCTGGTGGGCATCTGCCCTGCTCTGGAGCGGGCATTCGACTACTCGGCGGCCAAGGGGCCGGTCATCCTGCTGACCGAGTACCAGACACCGGCCGCCCTGCGGCAAGCCGGTGCCAAACAGCTCGCGGACCGGCTGGCACGACGCGCGGTCCGCAACGCAGCCAATGTCGCCGCCAGCGCACTCGAGGCAGCTCGCTCCCAGGTGACCACCCTGCCAGGCGAAAGGCGAGCCGCCAAACTCGTCTGCGACCTCGCCCATCAGCTCCTCATGCTCGACGAGTGGATCAAAGACACCGACCGAGAGATCCGCGAAGCCTTCCACCTCGACGAGCGCGCAGAAGTCATCGAATCCCTTCCCGGCATGGGCCCCATCCTCGGGGCCGAGTTCCTCGCCATCGTCGGAGACCTGTCCGGCTACGCAGACGCCGGCCGCCTGGCCGCCCACGCGGGACTGGCCCCGGTGTCACGCGACTCCGGTCGTCGAACCGGTAACCACCACCGGCCCAAGCGCTACCGCCGCCTGCGACACGTCCTATACATGGCCGCGCAGACCGCCATGATGCGCCCCGGCCCCTCCCGGGACTACTACCTCAAGAAACGTGCCGAAGGACTGATCCACACCCAGGCACTGCTCGCCCTCGCACGCCGCCGAGTTGACGTCCTATGGGCCATGCTCCGTGACAAGAGGCACTTCACACTCACTCCGCCAGTCGCCCAATCGGCTTGACACCATCATTGAGACTCACTCGACCGCGTCACCCCCTGCGGAGGGGCCCCGGTGGGAGGCGTCGCCTCGTCTGGGGGAGGTGCTGCCGGGACGGTCGGCGGGGTAAGCGTGTCGGTCGGCGGGGCGGCCGGCGGCTCGGGCTGTGCGGCCGCTTCAGCGTGTCCCGCGACCTGTTCAGCCGGTGCCGCCGCCAGGCCGGTGTCAGGTGCGGCCGGTTCGACCGGCGGTGGCGTCGGCCCACCGGGCCGTGTCCCGATACCGCCAGGCATCTCGTCCTCCCTTACCGGCCCCGGAGCACTCGGGCCTTGCTGCCCGGCCTCCGCCGCGTCGCCCATGGCCACATAGGCGCCGTGGCCGGTGCCCTCCGTCGCCTCTTCGTCCGCCTGCAGCTGCGAGGTCTCCGCGCTCGGTCCGGGCCGGGGCTGAGTCAGCCAGGCAACCGCCGCACCGGTCACCGCGACCGGCCACTCCACCACACCGGCCGCACCCAGCACCCCGGCTCCGGCGTACACAGCCAGTCGGCGGCTCCGGGGCGACACGGCCCCGATCTTGTCCAGTGTCCCCTCGGCGGCCTTGCTCACGACCCCGACGCCGGGAACCTTGCCCACTGCCGAGGCCGCATTCCGCAGGGGCGCGGTAAGGGCCGAGGACGACTTCTGCTCAGCCATGACTACTCCTCGTCAATGCCGGGATCACATTTCCTGCTTGCTGAGTGCCCCTGAGCGCGCCAACCATCCAGGATTCACCGGACATTTCGGAAGCAGACTTGTGCGTACGAGGAGCACCGCCCCGGGACGACGTGGAAACCAGCGTGAACCGGGCCGACCGGCCCGTCACAAAGCGAGAAACGTCGTCCACTTCGCAGACCTTGCGCGGCTGGAAGAGCCGGCGTCGACGACCAGGACCGGCCCACCGTCCGGAGGAGCTCCCTTTCGGTTGCGCGCGCGTTACTCGGGCGTTCGGCGCAGAGAACGATGAAACGCGCAGAGGCTCGTCGTTTTCCCGGTGACAAGACGGGCACCCGGCGGGTGAGCACAGTGACCGATCCGGCGGTTTTCGCCCCCACCCTTCGAGCGGGCTGAACGGGCCGGGTGCGGCCAGGGCGGGTGAGTATGCCAGCTCGTTCTCGAGTGGGCCACTGGTTGCGATGTGCCAGGAGGTGCGCATGCGGTGCTCACCCATTCAGCCCATGCTGAGTGTGGGACTCCTGCCGCTGCTCACGGTGGCCCCGGCATGCGCTCGATCGCCACCATGGCGGCGTCGTCATCCAGATATCCTCCGGCATGGCGCAACAGGTCCTGGCATAGGTGGGTCAGGAGAGCGTCGGGACCTTTGCCGGACTTGCCGACCGCCCGTTCCGCAAGCGGGTAGAACGTGCCGTTCCGGTCGCGGGCCTCGATGACGCCGTCCGTGTACAGGAGGGCGATGTCGCCGGGCTCGAAGGCGAACGTCTCCGGGAGGAGTTGGGATTCCACGAATTCGGTGAGACCCAGAGGAGGTGCCGGGTGGCGCACCTCGAGCAGGCCGACCTGGCCGCCGCGCAGCAGCAGGGGCGGGGGGTGCCCGCAGTTGATCATGTGAAGGGCCGGCTCGTGGTCCGGGACGTCCAGCACGGCGGCGGTGATGAATGCTTCGCCACGATCCTCGGCCTCGCCTTCGGTGGCCGCGGGGTCGTCCAGGTCCGAGGAGACGGTTCCCTCCAGGAAGGCGACCAACTCGGGCAGGTCGGCCTGTTTGTGGGCCGCGGCCCGGAACGCGCCGAGAAGGAGGGCGGCATCCCCGACCGCCTCGAGGCCCTTGCCCCTGACATCGCCGATGACGATCCGGGTCCCTTTGGCCGTGCGGGCGGC
>NZ_JBVKCA010000069.1:0-3660 GCF_055656965.1 Streptomyces sp. NPDC111656 | reverse complement strand
CCGGTCGAACTCATCGGCGGGGTGCGATTCCCGGCCATCGGCGAGCTGCCGTACTTGCTCACCCTCGCGGGCCACGGCTTCTACTGGTTCCGGCTCCGCAAGGACGCCGTCTGATCCAAGGACAGACTCCAGAACCCGGTCGGCGGGGCGGTTTCCTCCGTCCCGCCCTGGGCACGCATCAGTAACACCCCGACTCCCCCGGTCTCCCGGGCCCCTGGGGAAAGGACGCGACGTCATGTCGGAAGCCGCAATCCACTCTGTCACGGCCCCCGTCGCACGCCCCGAGTTGCTCGCGTCGCTCGATCCGCTCCTACGGGAATGGCTGCCACGGCAGCGCTGGTTCGCGGGCAAGGGGCGTCCGGTGACCGGGTTCTCCCTGGTGACGGCCAACGAACTGCTGCCCTCGACGGCTCAGCTGGGCCTGCTCCACCTGCTGGTCCGGGCGCACCAGCCGCTCACCCCCGCCCAGGGATCCGGCACCCAGCCCGGCGACTGCTACCAACTGCTCATCGGCGTACGCGAGGCACTCCCGCCGCACCTCGCGCCCGCGCTGATCGGACACGTGCAGGAGGGACCGCTGGCGGGACACACGGTCTACGAGGCACTGCACGACCCGCGCCCCGCCGACGTGCTCCTGGAGGCCCTGCGCACCCGGGCCCGAGTCGGCGAGCTGCGCTTCGAACGGGATCGACGCCAGGAGATACGGGGCGATCTGATACCGCGCCTGATCACCGCGGAACAGTCCAACTCGTCCCTGGTCTTCGGAGATACGTTCATCCTGAAGCTGCTGCGCCGCGTAGTCCCGGGGGTGAACCCCGATCTGGAGCTGCCCCTGACGCTCGCCCGGGAGGGCTGCCCCCGGGTGCCGGCGCCGACGGCGTGGATGGCCGCCGACCTGGACGAGGAGACGTACGTCCTGGGAGTGCTGCAACCCTACGTCCAGGGCGCGGTGGACGGCTGGGAGCTGGCCCTGAGCGAACTGGCCAAGGAGAGCGAACCGGCCAAGGAGAGCGAACCGGCCGAGGACGGCTGTCGCGGCGGCGAGGGCTTCACCGGGGAGGCGCGGGCGCTGGGCCGGGCCACCGCCGAGGTGCACACGGCCCTCGCCCGGGCCCTGCCCACGGTCACCCTGGGACACGTGCAGATGGAACGGCTCGTCGACGGCATGACCGAGCGACTGGCCGCGGCGGCGCAGGCGGTGCCCGCGCTGCGGCCGTACACCGCCGGTCTGCGCACCGCCTTCGCGGCGCTGGCCGACCTGGCCTCCGAGGGGCAGACCTGGACGGCCCAGCGCATACACGGGGATCTGCACCTCGGCCAGTGCCTGCGCGCGCCCTCCGGGGAGTGGTCGCTCATAGACTTCGAGGGCGAGCCCTCGAAACCGCTCGCCGAGCGCCGTATGCCCCAGCCGCCCCTGCGGGACATCGCGGGGATGCTCCGCTCCTTCGACTACGCGGCCCACGCCGTCCCCGGAGCCCTCGGCTCCTCCCCCAAGCTCTCGGCTTCGCTCGACCAGGGGGGACCCCCATGCGCAGGGGCCGTCCCGCCGGTGCCCGACTGGGCCGACATCTGCCGGGCCGCGTACTGCGCCGGCTACGCGGAGGTCGCCGGCCGCGACCCGCGCGCCGATCCCGTACTCCTGCGCGCCTACGAGACGGACAAGGCGATCTACGAAGTCCTGTACGAGGCCCGGCACCGGCCCGACTGGCTGCCGGTCCCGATGGCGGCGATACGCCGACTCGCCGCATCCCCCTGACCTTCCCCACCTCACCCCGCCGAGGAGGCCCTGCCCGTGACGCCCCGCCCCCCGTCCGACGACAGTCCGAAGAAGAACGGTGCCAAGAAGCCGGCTGCCGCCAAGAAGGCGACGGTCAAGAAGGCGACGGTCAAGAAGGCCGCTGCTCAGAAGCCTGCCGGGAGCATGGCCGCGAAGAATGCGAAGGTCTCGGCGGTCTCCAAGGTCTCGAAGAAGGGGGCCGGGGCGAGGGTTCCCGAACCGCGCGCCGGCGAGCCGACGGGCGCCGAGCCCGTGGTCGGGGTCTTTGAGCCCGCCGTCGTCGACAGCGCTCCCGTCTTCGCCGGGGTCGAACCCGGTGACCGGGAGCGGCTGCTCTCCGGCACGCACCACGATCCGCACGGGGTGCTCGGCGCCCATCCGGTGCCCGGCGGTGTGGCCTTCCTGGCCTTCCGTCCGTACGCGCTCGGGGTGACCGTCGTGACGGACGACCTGCGGGTCGAGCTGCACGACGACGGGGACGGGTTCTTCTCGGCGCTGGTGCCGCTGCGCGCGGTCCCGGAGGCGTACCGGCTGCTCGTCGCGTACGAGGGGACGGTTCAGGACACCGAGGACGCGTACCGCTTCCTGCCCGCGGTCGGGGAGTTCGATCTCCATCTGCTCGGCGAGGGACGCCACGAGGAGCTGTGGCGCGCCCTGGGTGCGGAGCCGATGGTGCACCAGGGGGTCACCGGCACCCGTTTCACGGTCTGGGCGCCGAACGCGCGCGGTGTCCGTCTCGCCGGCACCTTCAACTTCTGGGACGGCACCGGGTATCCGATGCGGTCGCTCGGCTCCTCGGGGGTGTGGGAGCTGTTCGTGCCGGCGATCGGCGAGGGCGAGCTCTACAAGTTCGAGATCACCCGCCCGGACGGCTCCCGCACCCTGCGGGCCGACCCGATGGCCCGGCGGACCGAGGTACCGCCGCGCACGTCGTCGATCGTGCACGCCTCGCACCACGAGTGGACGGACGAGGAGTGGATGGCGGGGCGGGGGGCCCGTCCGGTGCACGAGGCACCGCTGTCCGTCTACGAGGTCCACCTCCCCTCGTGGCGTCCGGGCCTGACCTACCGCCAACTGGCCGAGCAACTGCCCGCCTACGTCCGCGACCTGGGCTTCACCCACGTCGAGCTCATGCCGGTCGCCGAGCACCCCTTCGGCGGATCCTGGGGCTACCAGGTCACCGGCTTCTACGCCCCCACCGCACGACTGGGCACCCCCGACGACTTCAAACACCTCGTCGACGCCCTGCACCGGGCCGGCATCGGCGTCCTCATGGACTGGGTACCGGCCCACTTCCCCCGCGACGCATGGGCCCTCGCCGAATTCGACGGACGCCCCCTCTACGAACACGCGGACCCCCAACGGGCCGCCCACCCCGACTGGGGCACCCTCGAGTTCGACTACGGACGCCGCGAGGTACGCAACTTCCTCGTCGCCAACGCCGTGTACTGGTGCGAGGAGTTCCACATCGACGGACTGCGCGTCGACGCCGTCGCCTCGATGCTCTACCTCGACTACTCACGCGAACCGGGACAGTGGACCCCCAACGAACACGGCGGCCGGGAGAACCTCGACGCCGTCGCCTTCCTCCAGGAGATGAACGCCACCGTCTACCGCCGCGCACCCGGCGTCGTGACGATCGCCGAGGAGTCCACGGCCTGGGACGGCGTCACCCGGGCCACCCATCACAACGGGCCCGGCGGGTTCGGGGGGCTGGGGTTCGGGCTGAAGTGGAACATGGGGTGGATGCACGACTCGCTGAACTATGTGCAGCACGAGCCGGTCCATCGCAAGTACCACCACAACGAGATGACGTTCTCGATGGTGTACGCCTACAGCGAGAACTACGTCCTGCCCATCTCCCACGACGAGGTCGTCCACGG
>NZ_JBVKCA010000068.1:0-3743 GCF_055656965.1 Streptomyces sp. NPDC111656 | reverse complement strand
TGAAGCGTCGGCTGGCCGATCACATCTGGAAGGTCATGCTCGCCGACGAACGGAGAGCCCATCCCACACCTTGACAAGACACAGAGGCACCCCCGAGATGCGGAGGAAGTTGACAGCGGGTCAGATGGGACTCATGAGAGGACCTGTGACCATCGCGCACCCCGGAAATACTCGCTCGAGTTGCGTGAGCGTGCGGTACGGATGTACCGCACCACCGAGCCGAAGCCGCAGATCAAGAAGCTGGCCGTCGACCTCGGCGTGCACCCCGAGGCCCTGCGCGGCTGGATCCGCCAGGCCGAGGCGGACGCCGGCGAACGCGACGACCGTCTCACCACCGACGAACGCGCCGAGCTCGCGGCCCTGCGCAAGGAGAACGCCCAGCTCAAGCGGGCAAACGACGTCCTGCGGACGGCCTCGGCTTTTTTCGCGGCGCAACTCGACCCGACCCGGCCCAGGTGACGGCGCTCGTTGACGAGCATCCCCGCCTGGGAGTCGAGTGCGTCCTGCGGGAACTGCACATCCCCTCCTCCACCTACTACCGCCGGCGCCGCGCGGAGAAGGAACCGTGCGAACGGCGACGCCGCGACGTCGAACTGGCCGAGCGGATCAAGGAGATCCACGCGGAGTCCGGCGGCAATTACGGCTCGCCGCGCGTGCACGCCGTCCTCAGACGCGAGGGCACACGCGTGGGCCGCAAGCGGGTCGAGCGCCTGATGCGCGAGGCCGACATCGCGGGGATCAGCCCGCGGCGGAAGGGCTTCACGCGCCGCGATCCCAAGGCCAGCCTCGCCCCGGACCTGGTCAACCGGGACTTCACCGCACCGGCGCCGAACCGGTTGTGGGTCACCGACCTCACGATGGTCTCCACCGGCGAGGGACCGTTGTGGCTCTCCGCGATCCGGGACGCCTTCTCCCGCCGGGTGGTCGCGTGGGAGACCTCCGCCCGCGCCGACGCCGACCTGGTCCTGACCACGCTGGAGTACGCGCTCGCGTCCCGCGAGGTCGAGCCGGGCAAGCTCATTCACCACGCCGACCACGGCTGTCAGGGCGGATTCAACTGATCGTTGCAACACCTCGATCTTGGAGGTGTTGATGGGCAGGCCAGCAGGGTGGATGGCGGCGTTGACCGGGCGGTCGCCGATGAAGTCCCCGGGTGCGCCAGCGCTTCGACGGGAGGTCGAACGTCAGTTCTGGCGAGAGATCGCGAAGGGGCTGCTCGCCGAGGAGGCGGCAGCTGCAGTCGGCGTATCCCAGGCAGCGGGTTGCAGGTGGTTCCGGCACGGTGGCGGCATGCCACCGATGGATCTTGCCCCGCAGTCCGGCCGGTACCTGTCCTTTCACGAGCGTGAAGAGATCGCGATCCTGAAGGCGCAGGGCATCGGAGTCCGGGAGACCGCGCGACGTCTTGGCCGGGATTGCTCGACAGTGTCCCGGGAGCTACGCCGCAACGCCGCGACCCGTGGCGGCCGGTTGGACTACCGGGCGTCGGTCGCGCAGTGGAAGGCCGATCTTGTGTCTCAGCGTCCGAAGACAGCGAAACTGGCCGCGAACGACCGACTGCGCGACTACGTCCAGGAAAGGCTCTCGGGCCAGGTCAGCCGCCCGGACGGGACGGCACTGGGGCCGAAGGGCACGGGCTGGAAAGGAAGGAACAAGCCGCACCGCGGCGACCGCCAGTGGTTCATGGCGTGGAGCCCGGAGCAGATTGCGAACCGGCTGAAGGTCGACTTCCCGGATGATGAGTCCATGCGGATCAGCCACGAGGCTATCTACCAGGCCCTGTTCATCGAAGGCTGGGGAGCGCTCAAGCGCGAGCTCGTCGCCTGCCTGCGCACCGGCAGGGCCTTGCGCGTGCCCCGGGCCCGATCCAAACGGAAGTCATGGGCCCACGTCACGCCCGAGGTACTGATCAGCGAGCGGCCAACCGAGGCCGACGACCGAGCCGTACCGGGACATTGGGAGGGCGACCTCCTGATCGGACTGGAGCGATCGGCGATCGGCACGCTGGTTGAGCGGACAACCCGATTCACGCTGCTCGTCCACCTGCCCCGCCAGGACGGCTACGGCATCGTCCCGCGTACCAAGAACGGGCCGCCGCTGGCCGGCTATGGCGCGGTGACGATGAAACATGCGCTTGCGGCCACAGTCGGCACTCTGCCCGGGCAACTATGGCGGTCGCTGACCTGGGACCGCGGCAAGGAGCTGTCGGCACACGCCCAGTTCACGATCGAGACCGGCGTCCCGGTCTACTTCGCCGACCCGCACAGTCCCTGGCAGCGCGGCACCAACAGGAACACGAACGGCCTGTTGCGCCAATACTTCCCGAAGGGCACTGACCTTTCCCGGTGGGCAGCGGAGGATGTCGAGGCGGTCGCTGCCACCCTCAACAGTCGCCCTCGCAAGAGCCTCGGCTGGAAGACACCCGCCGAAGCCCTCAACGACCATCTACTATCGACCACATAAGCCGGTGTTGCATCCACTGGTTGAACCTGGTCAGTTCCGGTCCCGCAAGTTCGTCCAGGCGCTCGACCGGCACCGGATCACCGGTTCGATAGGGAGGGTCGGGGCGGCAGGCGACAACGCGGCCATGGAGTCCTTCTTCAGTCTGCTGCAGAAGAACGTCCTCGACCGCCGGCAGTGGGCCACCCGTGAGGAACTGCGGATCGCGATCGTGACCTGGATCGAGCGGACCTACCACCGGCGCCGCAGACAAGCCTCGCTCGGCCGGCTGACCCCCGTCGAATTCGAGACCGTCATGACCACACCGGCCTGCCGGGCCGCGTGACCGAACCTGACCTGCCCCACCGTTTGGGCTCCAGGCTCGGTGGCTAACTGACAGCCGGGACGGTGTCGTTCTCGGAGAGTAGTTCGTACTCGATGGGGGTGCGGTAGCCCAGTGCTGAGTGTCGCCTCTGGCGGTTGTAGAAGATCTCGATGTACTCGAAGATCGCGTTGGCCAGTTCGACCCGGGTCTTCCAGTGCATGCGGTTGAGCAGCTCGATCTGCATCGAGGACCAGAACGACTCCATCATCGCGTTGTCCAGGCCGTCCCCGACGGTGCCGAACGACGGCAGGAGGCCGGCGGAGCGGATCCATTCCCCGAAAACCCAGGAGGTGAACTGGGTGCCGTGATCGGCGTGAACGATCCCGCCCGGCTCGGGGCGGCGGTTGCGGATGGCCATGTCCAGCGCGTTGACCACGAGGGTGGAGTCCTGCCGTGAGTCGATGGACCAGCCCACGATCCTGCGGCTGAACGCATCCAGGACCGCCGCGCAGTAGACCCACCCTTCCCTGGTGCGGTGCTGCGTGATGTCGGTGACCCACAGCTCGTCGGGGCGCAACCGATGGAACTTGCGATTGACCAGGTCCTCGGCGGTGACGATGCCACGCAGCCGCTTGATGCGCACCGGTCCGGGCAGGCCGTGGATCCCGGCCTGCGTCATCCGCACCGACACGGTCCTGGAGCAGACCCGGATGCCCATGCCCAGGGTGAGCTCGGCGTGGATGCGCCGGTAGCCGTAAGTGCCGCGGGAAGCGAGGTGAACCTCTCGGATCAGCCCGGTCAGCCAGTCCCGCCGTAGCTGCCGTGGAGTGGTCGGTGTGCGCTTGTGCTTGTAGTAGTTCTGCCGGGCGACGCCAAGGATCCGACAGCACCTGTCGACCGGTGCCCCGGCATCGACGAGTCGGTCGATCACCGGGTAGAGCCTTTTGGGGCCGGCTTGTCCTCGCCGAGGAACTTCGCC
>NZ_JBVKCA010000067.1:0-3831 GCF_055656965.1 Streptomyces sp. NPDC111656 | reverse complement strand
GCGACGCCGCCATCAAGCCCAGTCCCGCACCAGCCATTACCGGCGACAAGCCGCATCCCAGACATGAAGATCACGATCTACAGTTGGAGTATTAGCAATGACTTCACCCACTACATGGGTAAGCTCCCAGACGGGGGAACTTGGCAAGAGTCGGTCATGGCGGCTATCGACAACCATGATATTCACATTCACGTCAATACCAAGGGATTCGCTGGCGGCTTTACCGGTTCGGCACTGAGAGGGATGTCGACGGGATCGAAGGCGACCGAGCAGGAGATGGCATGGCTTGCAAAGTCGGTGGTTTCAGGGAAACGGTCATGGAGTTCGATAACCTTCTACGATGCAGCCGGAGACGTGCTGCCGTTGACGGAGCCAGCCTGGTCGACAGACCCCGCCCTTTCCAAGATGTGGCTATTGTGGGGTCCTGGTGAACCTTAACCAACAGCATGGAAGAGGCCTGAGAGCCGTGGATATGCCGATGGCTAGCTTCGCTGAAGCTCCAGACGCAAAGTACTACCCAGAGCTAGTGACGTATGGTGGTCTGTCTCAGGCGCTTCGTCGCCTTGCGGAAAACCGTGGTCTCGACCTTGGAGACGTACGACCTGCCTCGGATCGAGGGCTCAGCGTGTATCGCACTGCCGAGGCTGCTTCGAGTCGTGGACTCATCAGAATCAGCACGGTCCTGAACCGGAGAGCCTTTTCAATCTCCATGGACAGTGCCGAGGGTGATTTCGTCTGGGCAAACGGGAGCACAGCCGCCCTGGGAGACATTGCAGAAGTTATCGACGCATGGCGGAGCGGTGTGTTTCTTGCGCCTCTGCGTGAGCGCTTTCCGTTCATTGAGTTTTCCAAAATGGCTGAAGGCTACGAGCGCGGCGAACCCGCGGAAACAGCCTGGAGCATCCTTTTGGCGGATGATAACCACATCTCTCATCGTGAGATGCTGGCCGCGCTGCGGTCAAACTCTCGCCTGAGCGGCATGTTTCCGTTCTTCTCTCACGACGTCTTGCGGTTGGCTATTGATCCCTTTAAGAGGGATGCTGGTGAGATTCGCATCGAACCGCAGGGTAACGGTCGCTTTTCTGTGCAATCGTCGCCTGGTGGTGAGATTCTGGCTGATGTCGAATTGGCTGATCTTGCCGACATGGCTTCATCGCTTGTCGATTCCCGTGGTGAGCTGCGTTCGTAAACCTGCACAGCGCAGGGTGGGGTGACAGCGGGCGTTGGCGGTGCTGCTGCATCCTCGTCATGAGGTACGCGGATGGCGGCGGCCTGGCAAGGCGCCAGTTGGCACAACGCCACCGCATCGGCTATCGGCGCCAGCGACACACCGCCGGTAGCCTCAGCCCGCACGACGCAGGCCCCCTGCCATCGGCAGGGGGCCTGCGTCGTGCGGGGGCAGCCGCAATCATCCGTCGGGACAGCCACCAGAACTAGTGTGATGCGCCAGAAACGGCGCGCCCGAAGCGGGAGTGCAGGCGGGCCTGGTAGACGAGGTCGGCATGCACGCCGTCATCCCGGTCCTGTTCGTGGTCTCCGTCGAGGCGGCCCGGCACGCGATCGGCCGGATCGCGGACATCACCGCCGACAAGCACATGGAGGGCGTCCGCCTCACCCGCTGGCTGCTCTCGCCGGTCCCGACCTTCCTCCTGTGGCGCCGGATGAAGCTGTGGGAGCTGCGCTCCTACGAGCAGGTCATCAAGCTGGAGCAGGACCGCGTCCACGGCACCAGCACCGGCACCAGCTCGTCCACGGGTACCAGCCCTGACGGCAACGGAGGCACCCTGCCGAGATCACCTCGCAAGGCATCCGGGGACGCCTCACCACCCCGTCCCGTACCGCCGACCTGGCCAACGTCCGCGCCCTGTACTACCGCCGCCCGACCGGCTTCGCCTTCCCACATCTCACAGAGCAGGACGCACGGTTCGCCACCACCCAGGCCAGGTACGGACTCGGAGGAGTGCTGGCGTCACTTCCCGGCTGCCTCTACATAAACCACCCACACCGCATCGGGGACGCGGAATTCAAGCCGTCCGGACTGGCCGCCGCGGTAGAAGCCGGCTTCCTGGTACCGCCCACACTCATCACCTCCAGCCCCGACGCCGCCAGAACCTTCATCAAGGGGCACGACTCGGTCATCTACAAACCACTGCACAACCCCGTGTACCGAATCGACGGCGTCTCATCCGTCGTCAAGATCGCTGAGGTGACCACCGAGGACATCGCCGAGAGCGTGTCCGGCACCGCGCACTTGTTCCAGAAACGCGTCGCCAAGACTGCCGACGTGCGCGTGACCGTCATCGGCTCCCAGTCGTTCTGTGTCCGCATCGACTCCGACGTCCTGGACTGGCGCACCGACTACGACCGCCTGACCTACACCCCCGTCGAGCCACCGCCGGGGATTGAGCAGGCGCTTCACCACTACCTGGACCACTTCGGGCTCGTTTTCGGGGCTTTCGACTTCTGCGTAGGCGAAGACGGGCAATGGTGGTTCCTGGAGTGCAACCCCTCCGGTCAGTGGTACTGGCTGGAGTCTGAGACCGGTCTGCCGATGTGCGCAGCCCTGGCAGGCCTTTTGGAGAGGACGTCGTGACCGACCAAGCGCAGCTCCACCAGCAACTCATCGACTCCATGACGGCGAACGGCAGTCTGCGCACGGAGCCGTGGAAGCGTGCCGTCGAAACCGTCGCCCGACACGAGTTCCTGCGGACCGGGTTCTTCCGCCGCGTGGACGGCGCTGTGCCCTCGGCATGGGCACCCGTCCTGGAAGGCGACGCTGGTTGGCGCGAAGCCTGCTACGAGGACGAGTCGCTGGTGACTCAGATCGCCGGCACGATCATGCCTGCGGACATCCGCGGTCAGATCATGCGGGACCCGACCAGTTCCAGCACGCTGCCGTCTCTCGTGGTGCGCATGCTGGAGGACCTCCAGGTCGAGCCGGAGTCGAAGGTGCTGGAGATCGGGACCGGCACCGGGTACTCAACCGCGGTGCTCTGCGCGCGGCTGGGCGAGGAGTACGTCACCTCGATCGAGTACGACGAGGAAGTGGCCGCGCGTGCACGGACAGCCCTGGGCCGACGGGGGATGTACCCCACGCTCGTCAGCGGCGACGGCCTCCTCGGCTACGCGGACGGGGCACCGTACGACAGGGTGATCGCTACCTGCGGCGTGCGTACCGTTCCTGCGGCCTGGATCGAGCAGACCCGACCCGGTGGCCTGATCCTGACGACCATCGGTGGCTGGCTCGGCTCGTCGGAACTCGCACGCCTGACGGTCCACGGCGACGGCACGGCAACCGGGCCGCTGCTGAACGGTCAGGTCAGCTTTATGCTCGCGCGCCCGCACATGCCGCCCGCGCTGGGCTTGCTCCCCGACCTCAGCGAGGGCAAGGAGCGCGAGGCCATCATCGCAACCGACACACTGAACGACTGGACGTCCCGCTTCGTCGTGCAGCTCGCAGCTCCCCACGCACAGCGCCTGACGATGGAACGCGACGGGCGCACCGAACACGTTCTCGTCGACGTCGAGTCCGGCTCGTGGGCTGCCCTCTATGAGGAGGACGGTCGCTGGATCGTGCGACAGGACGGGCCTAACGCCCTCTGGGATGCTGTCGAGGAGCAGCTCGGCCGCCGGCATTCGGCCGGCACTCCAGCGCTGGAGGAGTTCACCGTCAGCGTCACCCCGCAGGGCCAGACCATCAACTGGTAGACCCCCAGGCTGGTCCCGCTCGTCCGCCCCCCCGTTATCTTTTTTTGCGGTCCTGCAAGAGGACCGCTGGCCTCTGGGCCCGGCATGGCTGTTCCCCCCTGTCGAACGCATGACCTGGGGGGT
>NZ_JBVKCA010000066.1:0-4034 GCF_055656965.1 Streptomyces sp. NPDC111656 | reverse complement strand
TGGAACACCGACCCGAAGCCCTACGTCTGGACGAAGACCGCGGACGAGATCCTCGAACGCCTCGCCAGTTATCTGAACAGAATTCCCGACTCAGAGCACTAGTACACTGTCGTGGCTAAATTCTGGGGTAGAGGTGGCGCAGTTTGATGCGTGCGTCGTGGGTGGTGAACTGCCAGTTCACCTGACGTTGGTCGGTGTTGGTGGCGTTCTGCCAGGCCGAGAGTTCGGTGTTGAGGATGTCGAGGTCGCTGATCCGGCGGTCGAGGGGTGCGCCGACAGGGGCCTGGCAGGACAGAGCCCCCGAACGGCTCGGTCCTGCCAGTCGCCTTCGTTCGGCTGGTCCTCACGGGTGCCTCTGCGGTCGAAGGCCATCCAGGAGGATGTCCAGGAGGCGATCGGCTGTGACCGCGTGGCCGGACTGGTGCGCGACGGTGATGATCCCGATCAGGCCGGCTGCGATCTCTTCGGCGGTGACGTCGGGCCGGAGGTCTCCGGCTGCGCGGCCTGCGTCGAGGATCGCCGATATCGCGTTCAGGAGCTCGTCCCTGGTTTGGGCGTGACCGACAGCGCCCGACTCGATCAGGGCCGGCAGGGTGTCGAGCATGCCGTTCTTCGTCGCGACCCAGTTGCCGAAAAGGTCCATCCAGCGTCGCATCGCAACGGCCGGAGCCTCGCTGGCGAGCAAGTTCTGGGCGCCGTTCGTGAGGCGGACGACCTGGTCGCGGTAGACGGCCTCCACAAGGGACTCGCGCGTAGGGAAGTGGCGGTAGAGCGTTCCGATACCCACACCGGCCTCGCGGGCGATAGCTCGCAGGGATGTCTCGCCGTCGGGCGAGGCGAGCACGCGTGTCGCGACCTCAAGCAGCTGATCGCGGTTGCGGGCGGCGTCGGCCCTCGTCGCCCGCGGCTTCGAACTCGTCAAACGGATCACGCTCCGGTTATGCTGGATTCCATAAGCGGAGCATAGTCCGTTTGGGTGGGTCCACGAACACAAGGAAACGAGTAAGACATGCAGCAATATGGCGACGCCCTTCGAGACGGCGCGAGCAGGGCCGTTCTGCTCGACTCGTTCGGCGGCCCGGAGGTCCTGGCCCTCAAGGACGCGCCTGAACCCCATGCGGGCGACGGGCAGATCCGCGTGCGGGTGACGGCGGCCGGGTTGAACCCGATGGACTGGTTCATGACCGCCGACGCGGAGACCGCGGCACGGTTCGGCCTGAGCCTGCCCTGCGGGTTCGGGACCGACTACGCCGGAGTCGTGGACCAGGTCGGTGCCGGCGTGAGCGGCTACGCGGTCGGTGACCGCGTGTTCGGGGCGGCCCTGTCCCGGGCGGTCGCCGACCACGTCGTCCTCGACGCGGACGGGAACATCGCCAGCGGCATCGCCCACCACACCCCGGACGGCGTCGACGACCGTACCGCCGCCACGCTCGCGATCGCGGGCAGCACCGCGTCCGCCGCACTCGACGTCCTTGGCCTCGGTCAAGGCGACACGGTGCTGGTCGGCGGCGCGGGCGGCGGAGTCGGCGTATTCGCAGTCCAGCTGGCGCAGATCGCGGGTGCGCGCGTCATCGGGACCGGCTCGCCGTCGTCAGCGGAGTACTTGCGAAGTCTCGGGGCCGAACCGATCGCGTACGGCGAGGGCCTGGCCGACAGGGTCCGCGACCTCGGTGCGGGCGCCGTCACCGCAGCCCTGGACCTGCACGGCACGGACACGGTGCACGTCGCGCGCGAGCTGGGAGTCCCGGATGGCCGCATCTGCACCATCGCGGGCCAGGTCGACGGCGTTCCTGCTGCCAACGGCGCCAACGCCGCGCCCGACGCCCTTGAGAACATCGCGCGCCTTGTCGCGGCAGGCCGCCTGCGTGTACCCCTTGCAGCGACCTACCCTGTCGAGGACATCCGCACGGCCGTCGAGCTCCAGGCAGCCCGACACGTCCGCGGCAAGGTCGTTGTCGACCTCCAGCGCCAGCCCTGACAGCCCGTGCCGGAATCGAGATCGGCCGACGCTGCACGCAGACGCCGCCTGAGATCCGGTTCCTGCAGCCGGGCCGCACAGCAGCGCCGGGAACCGACGAATTGGCCGACTGCGGGTAAAGGGCGTGTTCGTTGGCGTTTCCTGCGTGCGATGTCTGCCGCACAGCCGAGCCTTGTGTTGCCGGCCTCGTGGGACCAGGCCACCGCACAGGCGATGGTTCTCTGGACGCGCTGGTCACGCGCTGGTCATGGAGTCGCCCCGAACCTCGGGTAATGCCAGGTCACCTGGGGTGACACGCGAGACGGCCAGAGCCGCCACCCCCGGCCGGGGAACGAACCCGGCCCTGGACGAGCCTGCGACCTGGCACCCCGACCAGGCGTGGGGCACCGACCGGGCACGGACACCGACCGCCCTTGGACCACGGACCCCGCCCGGGACGCCGACCCGCTCACCGATCCGCCCCACGACCGAGCCACCGCCGACCGGTCAGCGGATCCGGCTCCCGCCCCCGGCCCGACAGCCGAGTGGTTCTACTTGTACACGGAGCCCATGCCGGGCACACCCCCGCCGCGCGTCATGCCCCTGTTCCGCCGCGGCCGGTCAACGACCGACCGGGTCTGAGGGAGGGGTCCGCCGGGAACGCGCACGGCTCCTGCATTGCGGATCAAGCGGGGAGGCCGCCCGGTCCAGGAGACGGACTGGGCCGGGCGGCCGCCCGACGCGGGCCGGAGAGGTCACACGAGCCTGACCGGCCCGGCGCCGATCGGCAGGCGGACCAGGAGATAGGGCTTGCGGCGCAGGTCCTCGCCCCTGTGGAAGGGCGGCTGCCGGTTGGCCTGGTTGGCGATGGCGTACAGGCGCCGGTCCGAGGCGACGGACAGGGTGGCGACCCACATCAGGTCGGTGCCCTGGGCGAGGGTGCGGTAGGTGCCGTTCGGGCTTCTGCGCCAGATGGAGTTGTGTTCCAGGTCGCCGCCGTAGAGCCGTCCCTTGTCGTCGCACTCCAGGCCGTCGGCCATGGGCTTGAACCCGTGGTCCTCGACCGTCGCCGCCACCTCGGCATCGGTGGCGTCCGGGTCGGCGAGGGAGTCGGTGGACACGCTGTGCAGTCGGCGGCTGGACATCGGGTCGTAGTACAGGCGCGTGCCGTCGGCGCTGAGAGTGATGCCGTCGGAGCCGACCGCGTAGTGCGTGGGCTCGCCGTCCGCGGGGCGGAACATGAACGGCTCGCCCTCGATGACCGGAACGAACTGCTTGTCCGCGAGCACCGAGGGATGGCCGGCCAGTCGCCGCCAGGAGCGGCCGGTGGCGAGGTCGACCACGATGATGCCGTTGGGGCCGTCCGCGTCGGTGATGAACGCCATGCCCTCGGCGCCGCGCCGCAGGTCGAAGCGCACGTCGTTGATGTAGCTGTTCGACGGCACCACCTCAGGCGGGAAGAGGATCTTCCGTACGATCCGGTCGGTGCGCAGGTCGACCGCCACGAGCTTCGGGCCGCCGTAGGAGGACCCGGCGAACAGCGGGCTTCCGGTGTCGAGGATCCACAGCCGGTCGGCCCCATCGACGACGACGCTCTGCACCGACTGGAAGTGCCCGGCCAGGTCGGAGGCGTCCTGGCGGTTCACCTCGGCGTCGGGGTAGGCCACCGGTTTCCCGCACCGTAGTTCGGCGACCGTGAACGGGACGTCGTCGCCCCAGCGGGGAAAGTTGACGAAGACCCGGCCGCGGCGTGAGACGGTGACGCCCGTCGGCATCGCGCCCCAGAAGCGGGCGACGACCTCGTAGTTTTTGGCTGTTGGACCGGCGGCGTAGGCGGGCCCGGCTAGTTGGGTGGCGGCCAGCGACGCGGTGGTCGCCGTGAGGAATACACGTCGTTTCATGCGAGCGTCTCCTGCTGGGTCAAGTCGCCGGAGGGCGAGGCGAGTTGCTGCATGGGTCTGCTGCAGGTTTGGGTGACAGGTTTGACCTGCCCCACCTCTGGGGTTCCAGTTCTGGTGGCTAACTGACAGCCCTTCACGGAAGGCTGGCAGTCATGCCTCGTCCCTATCCTCCGGAG
>NZ_JBVKCA010000065.1:0-4410 GCF_055656965.1 Streptomyces sp. NPDC111656 | reverse complement strand
CTCGCCCACACACCCACATCAGCAAGGTCCCCACCCATAACCACATCAACGACGAACCTGGCCAGCAGTCACGGTAGGCACCGTTGCAGTACTAGCCCCGAAGTGCCAGCTCAGGAGACCCCGGACACCCGGAACGAGTCGCGCCGAAGGCGTACCGAAATCTGAGCGCCACAGTTGGCCAGACTGGCCAACTGTGGCGCTCAGTCACAGTTGGCTGTGGCGGAGCACGGTCGTTTGCGAGTGGAGCGCGCTGTCTTGTGAGTGGCCTTGCGGTGACGCTACGTAGCCAAGGAAGAGCTGGCGAAAGGGCCTCTGGGGGAAGGTGTCCGGGCCGCTAGGTTGTCCAGGTGCGCTACCTAGTACTCCAGCTGTAGATGGTGATCTTCAGGCTTGAGCCGCTTGCGTCGCTTGCCGCTGGGAGATTGCAGATCAACTGTGGGACACCCGTGCTGTAACTCGGCGCATTTGCGCAGGGCCGCCTGAGCGGTCCTTGGTCGGCGGGCTATCTTGCGGTGCATGCAGACGGTGAACTGGAGCGATGTCCGGGAGCGGACCGTCGCTCTCTATGCACGGCGGGGATCGAGGGCCGGTGCCGTTCTCCCGCCGGTCCTAAGCGAAGCCCAGGTGCGTCAGGCCGAGGAACAGTTCGGTGTGGTGTTCCCCGACGACTATCGCCAGTACCTGCTGCGCGTCAGTGCCGGCGGGCGGGTGCGCACGCTCCGGGTCGATCAGAGTGGCTGGCGCTGGGACGGCGATCAGCCTTCAGACCGTGCGAACCTGTATGTTCCGTTCCCGGACCACGACGCTGCTCTCGCAGCGAGCGAAGATCTTTGGCTGACCGAACCCCAGGAGGGGGACTACGCCTCCGCTGCGGGCTACCAAGCCGATCATGACGCGTGGCGGGAGATGGCCGATGCCGCCGAGGACGCGCGGACTTCCGGGGCCGTCCCTCTCTGCGATGACGGCTGCGGCTTCTACACCCTGCTCGTGGTCAGCGGACCCATGCGTGGCGCCATGTGGTTCGACGGACGCGCGACCTGCGATCGCCTCAACCCGCTCTTGAACGACGACGGACAGCCCGCCACCTTCGCCGAGTGGTACCTGGACTGGCTCACCCACGAGGAACCGCTGACAACCCCGGAACTGCGTCGTGCGGCAAACGACCGGTGGCACGCCGGGACGGACGTGCCCATCTGGCTGCGCTGGTTCGATTCGTGAGCCGTCGGCGCTCTGGCGGCGAGTCGCGTTCGTGCTGGTGGGGGCCGGTGCGGGAACGGGTGCGATCACCGTTGATCATCGGTGTGTGAAGACTGAAGATCATGCGGTGGCCGCAGGTCACAGCGTAGACCCTGCCCGCTGGCAGGAGGCATTCGAGGGCCTGATGGCGCGGATCGTAGGCCGTTTCACGCGGGTCGAACCCCGACGTCGGGTCCGGCGGCTGGTGCTCGGACTCCTGTCGGACTTGCCTCGCAAGAATTGCTGGACGATCGCCGAGTGGGCCGGGGAGTCCACCCCGGGCGGCATGCAGCACTTGCTCAGCCGGGCCAAGTGGGACGCCGACGCGGTCCGTGACGCCCTGCGGGGCTACGTGGTGGAGCATCTGCACGACGAGCGGGCGGTGCTGGTGGTCGACGAGACCGGCGACGTGAAGAAGGGTGTCGGCACGGTCGGCGTCCAGCGCCAGTACACCGGGACTGCCGGCCGGATCGAGAATGCCCAAGTTGCCGTCTACATGGTCTACGCCGGTCGGCGCGGGCACGCCGCGGTGGACCGGGAGTTGTACGTCCCGCGCTCCTGGACCGCTGACCCTGACCGTTGCCGCGCCGCCGGGCTCGGCGAGGAGACCTCGTTCTCCACCAAGCCGGAATTGGCTGCGCGGATGGTCGCCCGGTTCCTGGACGCCGGCTACCGGGCTGCATGGGTGGCGGGCGACGAGGTCTACGGCGGCAACCCGAAACTTCGCGCTGTGCTGGAGGAACGCGGCACCAGCTATGTCCTCGCGGTGGCCTGCTCGCACGAAGCTGCCACGGGAGCTGGTAGGTTCCGCGCGGATGCCCTGGCCAAGAAGGTTCCCAAGCGGGCCTGGCAGAAGCTGACGGCTGGGACCGGGGCGAAATGGCACCGCTTCTACGACTGGGCCGTCATCGACCTCGCCGACCCCCGGTCCGGGAGCCGTCAGCTGCTGATCCGCCGCAATCGCAGTACCGGTGAACTCGCCTACTACCTCTGCTACTCGCCCGCCATAGTGCCGCTGGCCGAGCTGGTCCGAGTGGCTGGATCAAGGTGTCGGGTGGAGGAGTTCTTTCAGTCCGGAAAGGGCCTGGCCGCCCTGGACGAGCACCAGGTCCGCCGCTACGCGTCCTGGTCCCGCTGGGTCACTCTCGCCATGCTCGCCCATGCCTTCCTCGCTGTCGTCCGAGCCGATGAACACGCCCGACAACCAGCACCCAACGGTCTCATACCTATCACCTGCAACGAGATCCAGCGCCTGTTCATCACCCTCGTCATTCAGCCCGTCCACGATGCCGCCCATCAGCTCGCCTGGTCCGACTGGCGACGTCGCCACCAGGCCCGATCCCAGGCCAGCCACTACCGTCGGCAAGCCGCTCAAGCCTGAAGATCACCATCTACAGCTGGAGTACTAGGGGCGAGGGTGCCTCGATCATCGGCATCATCGTCGGCCGCCGGGGTACCTGCGACGCACACCACCCCCCTGCGCGAGGAAGCGAGAACACCGTGAGCGAGCGCCGCCCGGAAGCCCCCGGGACCAGCGGGAAGCCGATACCGAAGCCGGTACCCAGGGATCCGCCGGATCAGCAGGCCACCGCCGACGAGGATCCCTGGGACGCCGTCGGTGTCCCGATGCAGTCCGCCATCGAGGAGCAGCCGGACCTGGAGATTCCCGATACGGACGAGGCCGGCACCGGCCGGAGGGGCGCCCCGCACTCAGGCAGCCGACGTCCGGAGCATCCCGTGCCCGACGAACCGCCCGCCTGACGCTCCGCGTGCCGCGGGAGCCCCGGCAGGTGCCGCTGGGACAGATGCCTGCGACGGGTGACAGGAGTCCGGCGACCCGAGAGGACATGTCATGGGTGTACGCACCTGGGTGAGCGATTGGCCCGTCCGCCGACAGCCGACCGGAGCCGATCCCCTGGCACGTGGCCTGGCCACCATGTCGGCGCACACAAGGCAGCTCAGGCCGCGCACCGCATGAGGCTCGCCGCTCCATGGAACTCGACCTGCTGACCAAGGCCCGCCTCCACTGCGGCGGACGTGACCCATCTCCGGCGGGCGAGAACGCTTCCACCCTGTCTCCTGGGCCTTTCCGCGAAGCTGTTCGCCGTCGGCCTGACCGCAGAATCGATTTGGTAGCCCAGGACTTTGCCGAGGGGTCTGCCTCATACCGCCCTTGATCTGTTTCGTCCTGGCATTTCCTGGTGCTGCCAGATTTCGCGGACACGGCTGCGCGACCGCATTGTGGCTCGGTTGCGGAGCCGTCGTGCCCAGCGCATGGTTTAAGCACCAATTCGATCCTCATTGGAGGGCAACGAGTCATGAGCAAGGCGAAGGCAAAGGCCAAGCAGGTCAAAGGAAAGTTGAAAGAGACGACTGGCAAGGCCATGGACGACCAGGGCATGCAGGCCGAGGGCCGTGGTGAGCAGATCGTCGGTAAGACGCAGGAGACCGCGGAAAAGGCGGCAGACCGTGTGAAGAGGACCGGCCGGTAGGACTTCGCTCCGGCGACACATTCGACGGGACGCACCGAGCCGAGCGAATGCCGAGTCCGAATATCTCGTCGGTCGGCACCCCCTGCGGTTTGGCTGCGTGAGCCGAATCGAGGCGGTCGGGACAGCCCCGACCGCCTCGGTCTGTTGCGCGCCACGGCAGGCAGTCCGACTCGTCTGGCGTCGGTCGCTGCGCGGTGCGCGTGGAACAGCGGTTGCCGCGCATTGGAAGGGGCACCCGGCTCTCGGGTGACCACCGAGTCCGGGGTCGAGCCACGCCCCATGAAGACAGTGGTGTCAGGCAGGTCAGGCGGTACGACGATGAAGAGCGACGCAGCACTGCACGGTGAGGTCACCGCCAGTCACTCGGTGTTCGGAGCACCCTGCTGGGCGAGTCTGACCACGCGAGATCTGCAGACGGTGGAGGACTTCTACCGCGCCGTGCTGGGCTGGGAGTGGCGCACGAGCAGCACGATGGGCGACCAGTACCGGGTCGCGAGCGTGCAGCAGGTCCCGGTCGCAGGGATCTCGGAGGTGCACTTCGGGGTGAACACGGCCGTCGCGTGGACGCCGTATTTCGCGGTGGCGAGTGCGGACGAGACGGTGTCCCGTAGTCAGGAGCGCGGGGGTACGACCGCGGTGGGGCCGCTGTCGTTCCCGCCGGGCCGGGCGGCCCTGCTGGCCG
>NZ_JBVKCA010000064.1:0-4868 GCF_055656965.1 Streptomyces sp. NPDC111656 | reverse complement strand
TCCGTGCTGTTCCACAACGACATGCGGCACCTGCCCGCAGAACTGCGCTGGACCGGCTTCCCACCCGAACTCCACATCTGACGAAGAAGGCCGCTGGCCCGGACTTGAGTGAGACGACCTTGCGAAACCCGTCTCACTCAAGTCCGGGCACCGCAGGTCAGGGGCCCGCCCCACCCGGACTTATCTGAGAGCGGACACTCATGAAACAGGCGCCCGCCCGAGGGTCGACCTGCGGCGATCATGTTTCATGAGTTGTTGCAAACGGCTGGACGCCTGAAACACCCTCATGAAACAGTCCGGGGCTGTGAGCGACGACTTCAAGCGCGTGGAATCGCACGACTGCCCGATGTCCACCTGCGCCGCCCCCGCGGGCTCCCCGTGCCGGACCGGCAAGGGCAAGGTCGCGATCCAGTACCACACCGCACGCTTCCGCCTGGTGCCCCAACTCGCCAAGGCCCTCAGCGTGCCGACCCCCGCCGTGCGCAAGCCGGGCTCGGCGTGGACCGAGCTGCCCCGGCCCGTGCGCGCCGGCGCCGAACCGGTCGGACACGTCCGCCTCGGCTACGCCCGCGCCTCGACCGCCCGGCAGCCCCTTGACGCGCAACTCGACTCGCTCGGCGAGGCCGGGGTCGCCCGGATCTTCTCGGAGAAGATCTCCACCCGCGCTACCAAGCGTTCCGAGCTGGAGGCCGCCGTGAAGCTCGCCGGGGAGATCCGCTCCTCCGGCGTCGCCGTCACCCTCGTCGTGCACGAGCACAAGCGGCTCGGCCGCGGCATCGAACTCGCCATGCTCGCCGAGGAGCTGAAGGCGAGCGATGTCGGTCTGGAGTTCCTGACCGGAGAGCTGAAGGGCTCGCACGACCCGTCCGGCATCGTGTTCACCGTGCTCGCGGCCATGTCCGGCATGGAGCGCGAGTACATCCGCGACCGCACGCTCGAAGGCCACGAGTCCGCGCGGAAGCGCGGCAAGACCATCGGTGGCGCCGGGGTCACCGACGAGGACATGTTGTCCATGGCCCTCCATCTACGCGACCAGGAGATGAGCCTGCGCGACATAGCCAAGCGCCTCGTCATCACCAGCGGAGCGAAGAGGGGCCAGCACCCCTCGCCCGCCACCGTCATGCGGATGCTGCGGGAGCACGACGAACAGGCCGCCACAGCGGCGAGCACGTGATCATCCGGCTAGTTTGCGGCTGGTGGCTGAGCTAGGACTCCAGGGCCAAAAAAGGTGGGCGAGGCGTTGACGTTGACGCGTGGTGCGCAGGATCTGGGCAGCCATCCACCAGGCGAGTGCACCCCGCTGATCGTGCTTGAGCGGCCAGTTCGGCGTCAGCGCCCAGTCCTTGTCGTTGAGGACCGCCTTGAGGACCGTCTCAGCGCTGCCTCCAAGATGGGTGAAGAGTTCCTCACATGCGTGGTGAGGGATGCCGTCCAGGGTCGTGTCTCAGCAGAAGCCCCGCTCGGCACCCATGGCGCTCGGTGCCGCAGGGAAGGACCGATCAGGGTTGACGACCCGCCGCACGCGCAGTTCGTACGGTCGGCGTGCCTGGTGCTGTGCGAAGTGCCGCAGGCACATCTGCGGCACTGTGTTCGCGGGTCTTGCCTGGTTCGGCAGCGTTCTTCGCGGTGGATGCCTTGCCCACTTGCCGGGCCTCTTCCCTCGAACTGGTCCTTCCTCATCAGGAAACAGGGGCTCTTGGGGCAGGTGCTGGACCGGGGAGTGTCTCAGCTGGTGTGGTCCGACGGATACGGATGCGCTCGCGGTCTCAGCCGAAGTGGTCACGGCGACGCCGTCCGGGACTGTGGTGTCTACGCTGTATCGATGCTGCCGTACGAAGAACTGACCCCGCCCGAACGTGAGTTGCGGGACGCCTTCCCCGAAGGCCGCCAGGTGGATCTGCGCGCGGGCACGCCGGGCGGAGACGATCCGGCCGGAGGGGCGGACTGGGGGCCCGAACGCACGCTTCGGGCGGCCGTGGTGACAGCTTTGGCGCGGGGAGGAAGCGCGGCGCCACCGGGGGCGGTCACCGCTTTGCGCCCTTGTGCGGCCGACGTGGCCTGGTCGATCTTTCGGCGGTGGCCGTAGACGACTCACCGATGGAGGCGAACGCCTCACGCGACGCCAACCAGCGGCTCCAGCGCCTGGAGGAGACCATCTCCCCGTGCGAGAAAGAGATCCACGCGCTGATGGAGGATGTAGTCGACCACGCGCTGAGTGTCGAGGCCAATGGCTCTGCAGCGCAGGGCGATGGCGAGGACGCGTGCGACAACTGGCCTCGCCTGTCCCGGCTGTGCGACCGGCTCACCCGGGCCCACCTCGCCAGGGACACACTGCATGAACGGGCTATGCCTTCACCTACAGAGATCCGGATCAAGGTCGAAGCCGCCGAGCGGACGGTGGCCCGCGCGGAGAAGCGCCTGGCCGCCGAGACCGAGGCTCACCAGGAGAAGCTGAAGAAGTACGAGCTACGCGTCCGAGAGAACCGGGCGGCAGGACATCGTGGAGTGAACGGACGGCCGCCGGTCCCGATGGAGCACAAGACTGTCCCCCTATGCGCCACTTCAGTGACTTGAGTGTGCAACCTTTTCGCAATGCGAGTGGTCATGTACCAGTCGCAGGTGTGCGCACGTACGCATGTCTGCATGCGCACTCACGCACACCATGCGTCATGCACGGCCTGAACTTGATAAACGTCAACCTGTGCCGTCCAGGCGGCACTTGGGATCCGAGAGGTCTGCTGGATGAAGATTCGCCACGCTCTGATGGCCGCCGCAGCGGCTGCCGTGATAGCGCCCGCCGCCGTACTGGCCGCGCCCGCCGCCGCGTTCGCAACGAAGCCGGTGTCCGAGGCCGGTCCCCGCACGCCCGCCTCTCCCGACGCGGCAACATCGGCGGACCGGCCAGCGGATTCCGCCACGAGCGGCGGCGGAACGGATAACCCGGACGAGCCGCGGCGCCTGGGTGAAGCCGCTGCCGGTGGCCTGGCATCCCAGGACCGCGACGGGGCTGTCCGTCCCGCCCCAGGAAAGCCGTCGAAAGCCGCCGGGACCGCCGAAGGGACCACCGGCGCGGGTGGTGCCACCGGTGGAGGCAAGGACGCCGGTGATTCTGATGGTGCGGGTCAGTCCTGCGCGTTCGAGTCCGACCAGTTGCACGTGGCCGTCCACGGGCTGCCGCCCCAGCTGACTGCGGGCGGCGCCTGGACCCCCTTCTCCATGACGCTTACCAACACCACCGGCAAGCCCCTGGGGGAGGTCCAGCCCTTCTTGCACGTATCCTCCGCCGAAGATGTCGACCGGCCGTCCTGGGAGCTGGAGACCGAGTACCGCGACGCCAAGACGGGGCTGTGGAAGACCTTCCATGACGCGGCGCCCGACGACCGGTTCGGCTTCTTTGCCGTCGGTCCGCGCAGCACCATCACGCTCCAACTGCGCACCCGCGTGGTCAAGGACGCCAAGCCCGGCGCCGGGTACGCGCTCGCCGCCGGCGACTACCGCAACCGCGACGGTTCCTGTGGTTCGGCCAAGGAAGCCTGGTACGACTTCACCATCCTCCCCGCGAGCGCGAAGCCGACGCAGCCCCCGACCACCAAGCCGGGTGGGCCGGGCAAACCGGGTGGCACGGCCGAGCCCAGCCAGAGCGCCGCGTCCGGCGGCGGTACGGGTGGTTCCGATTCCACCGGTGGCCTCAGCCCGCAGGACGGCGCCCACCTCGCCGCGACCGGCTCCTCGTCCGCGCTCCCGGCGATCGCTCTCGCTGGCGGAGCCGCGATGGTGGTCGGCGCGGGTGCGGTCATCGCCGTGCGCCGCCGGAAGGGCGTGGCCGGTCCGGACGCCACGGACGTCACCGCGTAAGCCCAACCAATTTTCTAAGAACCTGATAACCCAAGGATCCACGGCCTTAGAACTCAATGACGCTGGAAACAAAGGCTCCAAGGGTCCAAGAACCGGGAAAGAGATCTTCATGAAACTGCGCCGCGCCCTGTCGGTCTCGGCCGCGACGGCCGCCCTGCTCCCCGTGGCGGTGGCCGCCGCGCCCGCCTCCCAGGCGTCCCCTGCCGCGAAAATCCCGACGTGTTACGACCTCGACACCGCCTACGGGCAGTACCACAACAACACCTTCGTGGGCCGCTCGTTCGGCATACCCAAGTCGATCACTCTCGGCACTCACTGGACGACCTACACTGCCACGCTCACCAACGCCTCGGCGAAGGAGCTGAAGTCGTTCGAACTCAGCGCCAAGCTGGGCAGTTATGTCTACAACGAGGGCGACCGCGACCTGAGCGCGTACGGCGATCTGCAGTACTGGGACACCTCGCAGCGCGCCTGGAAGACGCTGCGCCAGGCCGATGGAAACGCCCGCGGCACCATCCCCGGCCCGAAGACGCTGAAGCCCCGCGAGTCCGTCCACGTGCAGCTGCGGTTCAGGGTGAGTAAAGACCTCCCCCTGGACCAGACGTACGACGCGTTCACCGTCCTCACCGGTACCTTCGTCGACCGCTACCGCGACATGGACTGCACAGCCCACGGCGACGCCGGCGGCAGTTTCTACCCCCGCAAGGGCTGAAACCTCCGGGGAGGGCGGCCGCCATCGCGGCCGCCGGCGGCTCGCGTACGGGCTGCTGACCCACGAGCGCCGGAAGCTGATGCGCGAGCGCAGAGCATCCGCGCCGCCCAGGCCGACCTTCTCGACGCATTGCCCGGCGTCCCCCTGCCAGATCTCGGCGAATCCAAGCGCTTGAGCAGGCTGGTCAAGGCGTCGTGACTCCTCCTCCGGCTGGAGCCGGGGGCTTCTCGCTATGCCGGGTTGGCGCCGCGACGGACCAGCCCGGCCCGTAGAACATTGGTGGCTCCCACTGTGTCGGCGT
>NZ_JBVKCA010000063.1:0-5375 GCF_055656965.1 Streptomyces sp. NPDC111656 | reverse complement strand
CAACCGGAATGAAACCCGGCGGGAACGGCCCCGCTGGGATCACCGCCGTGCCCGAAATACCACCCACCTGCGGTTATTTACGCGTCAGAGTCAAGCTAGTGCTCTGTGGAATCGGTATGTGGGGCAGCTCGGCTGCGGAGTGTGATGAGGGCCAGCAGTGCGGAGACCAGTGCGGCCGAGCCGCAGACGACGAAACCGATGGAGTAGCCGTGGCCGAGGGCGTCCAGGGCGAGTGGGTGCAGGTCGGCCAGTTTTGGTGACGTTGTGGAGGCGCCGTTGACCGCGAGTGGGCCGCCCTCTTCGAGTACGGCGGTGCCTGCGCCTTTCAGCGCCCCGGGCAGGGCGGAGTCGTGCAAGGAGTCGGAGAAGTTGCTTGCCGCGCGGCTCAGGGCCACGGCGCCGATGATGGCCGGGCCGAGGGTGAAGCCGAAGTCTCGCAGCAGGTTGGTGGTAGCGCTGGCCATGCCGGCCAGGTGCACTGGCACGGTGTTGACGGCCGTTGCCGTGATGGACGAGACGGTGATCGCGAAGCCCAGGCCGACGAGACCGAGCGGCAGGATCAGTGAGGTGAAGGCGCTGTCGGTGATCGGCAGTCTGGCCGCCCAGTAGTCTCCCGCTGCGATCAGCAGCAGCCCCGCGCCGAGCAGCAGCCCGGGTGCCGCGGTTCTCAGCAGCCGTTCCGTCAGTGGCAGCATGACCAGTGTGATGCCGTTGAGCAGGACGAATGCCAGGGCTGTCCGCATCGGGGCCTGGTCCTGCACCGGGCCGAGTCGGATGCTGACGGAGTAGGCGGTGCCCAGGAAGGCGAACATGCCCACCACGGCCACGACCGAGGCCACCGCGAAGGCGCGGTTGCGGAACAGGTCCAGGCGAAGGAGGGGGGACTTGGCGCGTTTCTCGGCGAGGACGAAGGCGGCGAAGAACACGGCCGCGAGGGCGAAGGCGATGATGATCGAGGGTGAGGCCCAGCCGTCCGTCGGGCCCTGGATGATGGCGTAGAGCAGGGAGAACAGGCCGAGGCCGATGGTCAGTTGGCCCGCCACGTCGAGTGAACGCCCTGCGGGGGCGCTGGAGTTGGCGGCGAACAGGGCGCTGACGGCGGCGCTTGCCGCTGCGATGGCGGTGACCACGACGAAGGACCATCGCCACGAGCCGTACGTGGCGGTGATGCCTCCGAGCAGCGGGGCGAGGAATCCGCCGGTGGAGAGCAGGGCTGCCCACATCGCGATGACCCGGGCCCGCTGTGCGGGCGAGGTGGTGCCGGCGGCCAGGATGGCCAGCGAGGTCGGGAACAGGGCGGCGGCGCCCAGGCCTGCCAGGGCCTGTCCGGCCCAGAGTTGGTGGATGCCGGAGGCGGTGGCGCTGACCAGCTCGCCCGCGGCCAGCAGTGAAGCGCCGCCGATCAGCAGCCGTTTGCGGCCGAAGAGGTCGCCGAGCAGGCCGAAGGTCAGTTCCAGTACGGCGACCGGGAGCAGGAAGGCGTCGGAGATCCAGGTGAGCTGCGAGCCGACCGGGTGCAGGTCGGACTGGAACAGCCCGTTGAGGGTGGCCGGTATGGCCAGACCGATCTGGGCGAGGCAGACGGCGAGGAGACCGGCGGCCAGGGTGCCGGTGGTCAGGCCGCGGCCGGTGGCGGTTCTGGTGGAGGGTTCGGTCGTCATGGACACGGAGGGCTCCTGAGGCGCGCGAGCTTGGGACGGGGAGAGGACGCTTCGGGATCAGCGGGTACCGGTCAGACGATTCGGCCGGTAGTCGGTGAAGGCGGCGCCGTCGAGGCCCAGTTCGTCGGCGCTGTGCTGGAGTTCGGCGGTGGTGGCGGAGTTGTTCCAGTGCCCGGTGTCCAGCCGGTGCTCCACGGCGTGCAGCCCGGCGAGCACTTCGGCGGTGGTGAAGTTGCAGTGGCCCTGGCGTGCCACATAGGCCTGTCGCAGCAGCACGGAGTCTCCGGCCCTGCGCACCCGCCCGGCCAAGGCCGATTCCTGCTCGACGGGCACCAGTTGGTCGGCGATGGTGTGGATGTCGAGCAGCGGCACGTCCAGGCTCTGTCCGGCGGTGGAGGTCCGCTTCAGATGAGCCACTGCGGCCGGGTCGGCTGTGATGTCGGCACCGTGGGTGAGTCGGTTCAGGTCGGTGCGCAGGTCGAGTCCGGTGTCTCGATAGAGCGCCTCGACCTGCTTGGCGTGGGCGGACTTGCGCAGCAGCCCGGCGTAGTCGACGCCCTTGTTCCAGGACGTGTTGCCGCCGGCGGACTGCTCCACCGACCAGCGCGCCGGGACGATGAACCCGAGCAGGCCCTGAGCCAGCCATGCGTACTGCTGCTCCTCCTGGCCCGCGAAGTCATCGCGCGCGGGCGGCTGGCGGCCCGGAGCCCAGTCGGCCAGATTGAGGTAGGCGGCGGCCAGGGCGATCCGGGCGCGTCCCGCCGGGGTCTGCTGCGCCGATTCCACCGCCTTCGTGAGCCGGTCGGCGAGGGCGCCGGCGTCGGTCTGGCTGTCCAGGTTCACGAGCTTGTCGGCATCGGCGGGGTCGAAGAACGTGGCCAGGGTGTACTCGGCGTCCAACTGGTAGTTGTCCAGGTCTACGCCGCCCGCGACCAGGCCGCACAGGCCGAGCGCACCGTCGACGCGGCCCGCGCCGTCGCGGGCGATCTGGGCGTTGATGAGGCCGCCCATGGACTGGCCCACCGAGATGACCCGGGTTGGTGTACCGACCTGTCGGCGGAAGGCGGTGAGCGCGGCGAACTGATCCCGCTCGGCCGAGTCGAGCGCCCACATCGAGCCGTTCGGGTCGTAGGAGGAGCCGACGAGGGCGTAGCCGGCGTCCAGCAGGGCCTGGCGTGCCGCGGTTGACGGGGCGTCGGCAGCGGTGGTCGGTCCGAAGCCGTGGCTGAACAGCAGCAGGCTGCCGTTCCACTGCGCGGGCTTGTCCGCGATCCAGGTGGCGCCGTCGGACAGCGTGCCCGAGTAGTGGCCTTCCGTGCTTGCGTGGGCGCCGGTCGCCGGCCCGATCAGGGCTGTCGCGAGGGCGGTTGCACTGGCGGCGGCGAGGGTCGAAAAACGGGGTCGGGGCATGGCGGCGGCTCCGCGAGTCGAGGGGGGACCGAGTGGGGGAGCGAGCTGGAAGAGCGCTGCGAATGTAGGGCTCTTTTTTCATTGCCGTCAATAGAGTGACCAGTAATACGGCAGACGGGTCCCCGTGTGGATGTACGGGACCCGGGTGCGGACGGGCGGGGGCCGGGTGCGGATCAGTCCAGCGTCAGGGTGTCGAGCAACCGGGCGGCCGCGCGCGCGGCCGGGCGTTCCCAGCGGCCGGCCAGGCCGCGGAAGACGGTCTCCGCCTGAGCGGCGGGCCAGTCCCCCGGAAGGTGCTCGGCGGGCAGATGCGGGTCCCGTCGCACCAGGTCCAGCCAGTCGGTGTGCAGCAGGAGCTGGCCTGCGAGTTCGTCGCCGGAGACCGCTGCGGGAAGCGGGTCGGTGCGGTCCCAGCGCTCCAGGAACGCCCGGTACCGTGCGCCGATGGCCAGCACGTCGAACGCCTGCTCCAGCACCTCGCGGACGTCGGTCGGCGACTCCACTTCCGCCCGGAAAACCCGCAGATACGGCTCCAGACCGAGACCCGCCACCATCTCACGGACGTCGACGCGCGCCGGGGCCACCCACAGGCCGTTCTGCAGCGGGCCGAAGCCCGCCCAGATCAGCCGGGAGCGCAGGTCGTGCCGTTCGCGGCTCCATGCCTCGGGCAGCGAGAAGCCCACCATCGTCCACCGGCCGTCCCAGTCCCGGTTCACCGCGCCGGTCCGCCAGATACGGTCCCTGCCGTCCGTCAGCACCTGGACGGCGTGCGGCGTCAGTCCGAAGTAGGTCTTCCGGCCCTGGCGGCGACGCTCCAGCAGACCGCGTTTGACCATCCGGTTCAAGGTGGTCCGCACCGCCTCCTCGGTACTGCCCAACCTCCCGAGAGCGGCGATCACACTCCCCGACGACACGGCGATGGGCCGCCCCAGCACGTGAGCACCGAAGAACGTCAGCATCAGGGACTGGGTGCGCGGCTCGGGACCGCTCTCGGCGGTCGGTCCGGCGGCGACATCGACACTGGTCACCGGCACAGCGTAGGCCCGAGGCGAGCGTGCACTGTCTCCACCCGGAAAATGTGTCATTCCTGTGACGGCAATTGTAGAATGGCCCTACATTAGCGATTGAGAGAGGAAGGTGGAAGGCGAGGGGGAGACCCAAGCCTCCGGCGGCAGAGCGTGCAGCAGCTCGGACGCACCGTCGAAGGCCCGCGTACACGCCGGACCGGACGTCCTCGTCCTCGAGTTCTTACAGTGCGGCCAGGCACTCCTGCGGATCACGGTCCGGAACGACCTGCGCGGAGGTCTCCATCGGCCTTGTCCGCAGGGCTACTTGGTGGACCTCATCGGGGTCGAGTCCGTATCGCTCGGCCCGCACCCTCCAAATCCGGCGCTGGTTGTCCAGGGCGTCAATCAACGTGCCATCGACATCGAACAACACGTACCTCTTGGCTCCGGGCCGAGCAGGCGACATCACGCATTCAAGGTCAGCAATGGTGCCGCGTTCGTGCAACGAGGCACCATGCGCCGCTGGAGTTCTGCACGCGCTGCTCAGGTCACCGGCGAGTGATTCGACATGCCCCCTTGCGCCACTGTTCGTGAACAACTCGTACATGTTGAATCGAGGCTTGCTGACGCATTCCTCTCCTGGCCGAGGGGAGTGCCCGTGGGCCGACATCAAGGGGGACCATGACGATCAAACAGGTAATGCATCGGGCTTTGGCAGCCGTGTGCGTGACTCTCGCAATCACCGCGGTGGGGGCCTATCCGGCTACGGCTGATACTCGAGACGGTTGTACGTATCCGCGTGTGTGCTTCTACAAGACAGAGGCGGACTGGCAGGCGCGTAAGCCGACTGCAGCCTACAAGGATGTCACCAGCACCTACCAGCAGCTCGGCCCAAGGTCGTTCGGTTCCGTGGCAATCCTGAACTCGCGCAACGATGACGGCGCACTGCTGCACTTCGCCGACGGTGACACGGTGTGCCTGGAGCCGGATTACACCCTCTTCCCCGCCTACCCTGGGGCGCCACCGGTTGATGCGATCCGCATTATGGACTCTCCTACCTGTTGACGGGGCTCCTGCCCGCGTCTTCGTCCCAGTCAGATCGGTGTCGCCCGACCGCACACCCAACTGGTTGACGACGCCGTCGACGCCTTCATCCTTAGGCCGTGTCCGATGGGTCGTGTGAGCTGATCAGGATGTGGCTCAGTGTTCGCTGGATGGAGGGGGCCACATGTCGCGCGATATAGCCGCAGTAGAGGCGGGGATGAAGGGGATCCGGTTTCGTGCCTGGCACGGAGAG
>NZ_JBVKCA010000062.1:0-5465 GCF_055656965.1 Streptomyces sp. NPDC111656 | reverse complement strand
TGACCTTCCGATCAAGATCAGGTTCAGACGAAGATCACCGAGAGGGTCACTTTTGATCCGCCGTCAGAGGGTCAGAATTCAGGCGTCGCCGAGACTTGTCCGCACCGACGATCATCTCTAGTGTGTCGCGCACCCACTGGTGAAGTGTCGGTATTCGAAAGTTGCAGTATTAGCCCGTAGGGCGAGCTGCCCCGCACCTGTCCCGGTCACGTCGAAGGTGTCAAGGCGTACAGCTCTCACCGCAGCGGGCGCCGTCTACGGCGGTACACGAGCAGGGCTCGCCGCAGACCTGCTCTCCATGTCGAAGGGTCTCACCCGCAAGCGTCAGAAAGGCCATCGCCACCGGGCTGTCCCGTCTCGCTGATGACAGGTGGGGAGCCGCCGGCCTCGGGGCGACGCCTCGGCACCGCAGAGCGTCCCGTGCCTGAACCTGGTCTTGCCGGACTGGTTCGCACAGCCATCGCTTCCCATGAGGAGTACGCGTGAGTAGCTGGCCGGATGATGAGGTAGGCACGGTGACCAGCCACGATGAGGTGGCTGACTGTACGCCGTCGACCCTGGCATGGGTGAGCCAGCGCCCTGAGGCCGGTAAACGAATTGTCAGAACCGAGGCGTTGTCCAGCGTCAGCGGACCTCAGAGGCGTTCCGAAGACAGAGCTCGGTTACCCAGTGCTCGCCCGCGCCCAGCGGGGCCGTGACGAACGGGGATGTCGGTCACCGTCGACGAGGCCGGCCGAGCCACAACGGACGGTCTTGAATGGAGATGTCACGCGCCGTCGACGATGTCGAGAACGGCGCGCACCGGGTCTGCGGTCCGGTACTCCGCGCTTAGGTCTTGCGCCCTGCGTCGGAACGCCGGCTCGTCAAGCACCCGCCGGACGCCCTGTCCGACCGCAGCGGTTTCCGGTCGTCCGGTGCACAGGTCGACACCGACTCCGAAGTCCGCGACCCGGGCGGCCACAGCGGGCTTGTCCTCGCTGCCGCCTGCCACGACGAGCGGCACGCCGTGGTGCAGGGCGAGCTGCACGCCGCCGTAACCGCCGTTGGTGACCACGACGTCGACCAGCGGGAACAGCGCGTCGAACGGGATGAACGACTCGACGCGCGCGTTCGACGGCACGCGCAGGTCCCCGGGGGCGATCTTGCGGCCGCCGAGCCCGGCCACGACGAGCACGTCCTCGTCGGCGAGCGCGTCGAGCGTAGGTTGGACGAGATCGGTCAGGTCGTGGTTGGCCACCGTGCCCTGGGTGAGCGCGACGACTCGGCGCTGCGAAAGCTCGGGCCACCAGGAGGGTGGCTGCCATGTGGTGGGCGGTTCGGGCGGCAGGGCCCCGATGAGCCGCAGTGTCGGCGGCGCATCGATCCGGGGGTACTCGAAGGACGGGACGGTGAGCTGAGCGAACACGTCGGGCAGCAGGATCTGTGCGTCGCTGATCACGGGCAGCGTGGCCGTCGCGCCCAGCCCCGCCATGACCTGCTGGGCGTGCGCGGTGGCGCCGGCGAGCTGGGCGGCGAGTTCGGCGTTGAACGCCGCAGCCGCTCCCCGCACGTCGAGCCCGGCGCGCGGGGGAGGAGGTCCCATCATGGTCAGCTCAGCCCCGCTGAGGGTCAGAGGGAAGATCCCGAGGCCCACGGTGCGCCGTGGCCGGATCCCGGGCGCGCCCAGCAGCTGCGGCCACGTTCCGTAGAAGGCAGCCTCGTGGATAACAGCGGCGTCGGGCTGCTCCGCCAGCACCTCCTGCAGCACGGCGTTCTGCGCTGGCGCCATGTCGGTGAACCAGCCGAACATGGCCTGCAGGAACGCCGGGCCCGGCGGCAGCTCGTGCAGCCACGGCTGCAGCTCACCGAGGCGGCGGTCGTCGAAGTCGGCCGGTCCGGCCAGCGGGACGAACGCCGCCCCCGCTGCTTCGGCCTGCCGCGCGAACCGGCTGCCGCTGACGACCGTGACCTGCCGTCCGGCCCCGACAAGGTGGCGGGCGAGGTTCAGCACCGGCCGGACGTGACCGGTGAGCGCGGTCGCGGCGAGCACGATGGGGGCGGCTGTCATGGGGGACTTCCTCGGGGTCGACGGAGGTCGGCCCACAGGGGCGGCCGACCGATGAACCAGATACTGGCCCCCCGCGTCAGAGGGAGACCACCGGACACCGACCGGACAGCGCCGGTACGGGCGGACGGCCGGGCTCAGTCCCGCCCGGAAACGGTGTCGGCACGCCGGACAAGTTCCCGGAACCGTTCGCCGAGTTGGTCGGAGTCCGGGACCGGCTCCGAGCCTGCCACTTCCTCCCACCAGCGCGCTGACGCCACGTCACCGAGGTCGGCCGCCAAGGCCGCGGCCACGCCCGCCACGTGTGTCCGCGGCCGCTCGTCCTGCTGGGGGGAGAGTTCGGCGGCGACGGCGAGCATAACGGCGGCGTCGTCCAGGCGTCCTTCGCCGCGGGCGGCCTGCGCGCACTCCGCGAGGACCGCCGGGACCGAGAACTCACTGCCCAGCTTTCGCGCCGTGTCCGCCGCGGCCCGCCAGTACCGCGCCGCCGCGGCCCGGTCGCCGCGCAACAGCGCGCCGTCGCCGTAGCCGATCGGCACGTGCACGGCCGCCCACACGTCGCGCTCCACATCAAGGCGCTTGTTCAACAGGACCTCTGCCCTGGCCAGCAGAGCCCGTGAACCGTCGAAGTCCCCCAGGCGCAGAGTCGCCGCCGACGCGAAGATCGCCGCTTCTGCGGCCAGCGACGCGTCGTCGATCCGCTCGGCAAGGCGCATCGCCCGCTCCGCGGTAGTGAACAGGTCCGCGGCCACGCGATTGGACCCGGCGCGCGCCACCAGCCAGCGGGCCCGCCCTTGTTCGCTCAGGTCGTCCTCGTGCAGGCGGTTGGTCCAGGCGAGGGCTTCGTGGGTGTGCCCGGTCATCCACAGCGGCAGCCACAACGACCACAGCAACTCGGCGGCGGCGTCGTACCGGCCGGTGTCGACGAGGTGGTCGAAGCCGAGCCGCAGCACATGGCGGTCGGTCTCAACCCGCTCGACCGCCGTCATGTCGCCGCGGCCCCGGATCGCCACAACGTGTGCGCGTCCCGCCCGCAGGGCCCATTGGGCCACGCTCCGACGGACGTGTTCCCGGTCGGCCGGTTCGAGGGTCTCGACGGCGTGCCGGCGGACCGGTTCCAGCATCCGGTACCGCGTGACCGGCCCCGTGTCGTCGGCGCGATCCACCAGGGAGTGCTCGATCAGCTCGGCGAACGCCCCCGCCGCATCCGCCGCGTCCGCCGCGGCGATCGCGTCGACGGTGTCGAGGGAGAAGCTGCCCGGCAGCATGGAGAGCCGGGGGAGCAAGTGCCTGGCCGCGGGGCCGAGCATCTGGCAGCTCCACTCGACGGTGGCCGCCATGGTGCGTTGCCGCGCCGGCAGGTCCTGCGGGCCGGCCACGGGCAGTACCGTGAGCGCGTCGATCCGCGCGAGCAGCGCCCGCGGCCCCAGCCGGGCCGCAGCGGCGGCAAGCAGCTCGATGGCTAGGGGCAACCCGTCGGCCCGTCGGCACAACTGCGCGACGGCACTGTCGTCCGCCCTGCCCATGGGCGGCGCGCCGGCGGCGACCAGCCGCTCGCCGAAGAGCTGCTCCGCCGCGCTCGCACCGAGCGGGGCGATACGCACCTCACGTTCCCGGCGCAACCGCAGCGGGACGCGGCTGGTGGCCAGGATCACCGTGTCCGGGGAGGCCGTCAGCAGCTCGGCCAGGTGGGGGCCGCATGCCGTGACGCGCTCCAGGTTGTCGAGCACGAGCAGGGCCGACGTCCCGGCGAGATGCTCCGCGAGTCCGGTCACGGTGTCGGCGGCGCAGGCCGCCGCGTGGGCCACGGCCGCGAGAACGTCGTCGGGGTCGGTGACGTCGGTGAGGTCGGCGAAGTACACGGCGCCCGGGCGCTCGGCGGCCACCACAGCAGCGGCCGTCAAGGCGATGGTGGTCTTGCCCACCCCGCCCGGTCCGGTGAGCGTCACCAGCCGGCCCGGCGTGGTGCCCAGGGCGGCGACGATCTCCGCCACATCGTCGTCCCGCCCGACCACCTCGACGCCCGGCGGCGACGGGGTGCGGGGCGTCAGCGTGCGGGACGGCATCTCGAGCTCCGCGTCCCCGGCCCGGCCCAGAGTGGACAGCAGCGCCATGCGGTCGGCGTCGCGGAGCTGCAGCGCCGCGGCCAACGCCCGCACGGTGTGCGGCTGGGGCTGGGTCCGCCGCCCGCGTTCCAACGCGCTGACCGCGGCGAGGGACACCCTGGCGGCTGCGGCCAGCTCCTGCTGGGTCAGCGATCTGGCCTCCCGCAAGTCCCGCAAGAGCGCCGCGAAGCTGATCGTCTTCCGTGCAAGTCCCGCTGAATCGCTCACGATCCCAATTATGCCGCCGGGTCCGGACCGCTGTCCGGACGGTGTCCGGGCAGTGTCTGGTTGTCGGGCAGCACCTCCGATGTTCATGCTCGACATGACAGGACGAACCACCGCTAGGAGATCCACGCCATGCTCCCCCAGGCCCTTCAATCACTGCGCGACGCGATCAACTCCCACGTCCCGGAACGGATCGTCGGCTGTTTCACCGAGGACTACGTCGCCGAACGACCGCTGCGACCGGCCGAAGGGTTCATCGGTTCCGGCGAGGTCGCCGCGAACTGGACGAAGATCCTGGCAGGGCTGCCCGACCTGCGGGTCGAGATCCTGCGCCACGCCCAGAACGGCGACGAATTGTGGTCGGAATGGGAGTATCGGGGCACCGCCCCGACCGGGGCGACGGTCCTGCTGCGCGGCCCGGTCATCCTCACCACCCGCGAGGGACGGATCGCCTGGGCCCGGTTCTACCCCGACCCGGTCACCATGGAGGGCCCGACCCACACCACCGTCTCCCAGGTGCTCGACGCACCGGCCGAACGGATCTTCACCGTCCTCCGCGACCCCCGCCGCCACCCCGAACTCGACGCCACCGGCCGACTGCGGCACGCCGAGACCTCCCAGCCGCTCACCGCCGTCGGCGACTTCTTCATCATGGCCATGCACAGCGAGGAGCACGGCGACTACCGGTTCGAGAACCGCGTCGTGGCCTTCACCGAGAACCAGGTCATCGGCTGGGCCCCCGGACAGCCCGGACAGCGCCCGCCCGGGTACCGCTTCACTTGGAAGCTCACCCCGACCGACGACGGCCGCACCGAGGTGACCCAGATCTACGACTGGGCGGCGGTCACACACCCGGCGCACCTGGTGCGGCTGCCGGTCGTCTCCGCCGACGAGCTCGAGGCATCGCTGACCCACCTGGCCGCGGCGGTGGTCTAGCTGTTCTCTCCACGGAGATTGGTGACAGCGATCACTGACCTGTGATCTTGAAATGGGTGAGGGCCCCAGGCTGTCCCGAGCGCGGCGATCCGTTCGGCCCTTCGGTGTCAGGGGAGAGTCCGGCCGGGTGTGTGCCCGTAGCGGTGTGTGCGTTC
>NZ_JBVKCA010000061.1:0-5829 GCF_055656965.1 Streptomyces sp. NPDC111656 | reverse complement strand
CACCCCGCTCCAAATGCACACCCACCAGATCCTCCGGACCCACACCCGCCGCACGCAACACATGCGCCAACCGGTTCGCCCGCTCATTCACCTCCGCATACGACAACGACAACCCACCCGCCACCACCGCCACCGACCCCGGCGACCCCACCACCCACGACTCGAACAACTCATGAGCGAGAGAAGTGACTTCGGAGCTCGGGGTCCGGGCGTCACGTACGAGCAGGTCGTACTCCCCGGCCGTCACCCGAAGCGCGCCGGCGTCGCCGTCGATGCCCTCGGCGGCCATCGCCTCCAGGACCGAGCGGTACATGCCCGCGACGCGCTCCGCGTTCTCGGCGGACAGGACGTGCGAACTGGCGCGGAGACTGATGAAGCCGCCGATGGCGGTGACGCCGAGGCCGAACTCGGTGGAGCTGCTGTTGATGCCGTTGCCCTCGTCGACCACCTGGTCCTCCCCGACGAGGTGGAAGTCGAGGTAGACGAAGTAGACGTCGATCAGGCGGCGGCCGCCGCTCTCGATGGCCGGCAGCGGGAAGTTCCGGTGCGGCCAGGCCGCGACCTCACCGTCGAAGGCCTGCCTCACCAGCCCACCCCAGGTCCGGGAGGACCGGTCGTGGGCGTGCGGCATGGTGTTGAGATACATGCCCAACAGGCGCTCGGAGCCAGGGACTTCGGGCCTCTGGTGACCGACGATGCCGGTGAAGAAGCGCTCCTCGTCGGTCAGCTGCGACATCACCTTCAGGTGGGCCGCGTGCAGCACCGCCTTGATCGGCACTCCCGCCTTGGTCGCGAGGCCGCGCAGCGCGGGCTCCAGGTCGCGGAAGGAGAAGCCGGCCCCCACCGTCTCGGGGGGTGCGGTGCGGTCGCCGTGCCAGTCGGCGGGCAGCGCGAACGGCGCGTGGGTGTCCACGATGCCCTGCCAGTAGGCGCGGTCCCCGGCGTCGTCGAGGGACGCGAGCTCGGCGGCGACGGTGTCCGCGAAGCGCACGGGCGGCGCCTCGTACGGGGCGGGCTCGGCGCCGTCGCGCAGCGCCCGGTAGACCTCGACCAATTCGTTGAGCAGGGTGTGGTAGCTCCAGCCCTCCAGCATGGCGTGGCTCTTGGTGAAGGTCAGCCGCCAGGCCGCGTCGCTCTGGACGTGGACGAAGATCCGCAGCAGTGGCGCGGACGACGTCATGTCGAAGAGGGTGGCCCGCTCGGTGGAGGCGAACTCCGCCAGCTCCGCCGCCAGTCGGTCCTCGTCGAGGTGGCGCACGTCGGCCCGGTCCAGCGGGATGGCGACCTCGCTGTGCACCAGTTGCATCGGCACGCTGTACCCGGTCAGGTCGACCGAGGTGCGCAGGATGTCGTGGCGGGCACCGACGACCTCCACGGCCCGCCGAAGGGCGCCGAAGTCGAACGGCGCGTCGTCACGGACCAGGAAGGAGGTCAGGTCGTGATAGTTGTTGCGGCCGTCCGACGCGAGGGTCTCGACGAGCATGCCGGTCTGGTTCTGCGACAGCGGGTAGGCGTCGCTCAGGCCCTCGGGCAGCAGAGCCCGGTCCGCGTCCGAGAGCAGCGCGAACGGCTCGACGGCGGTGACCTGCGCGGTGGGCGCGGGGCGCCCGGTGACGGACTCGCAGAGCGCGGCGACGGTGGCCTTCTCGAAGACCTCACGGACGCCGACCTCGAACCCCGCCGCGCGCAACGCGCCGACCAGGCCGACCGCGCGGATCGAGTCGCCGCCCAGCTGGAAGAAGCTGTCGAGGACGCCGACCCGCTCCAGGCCCAGGTGCTCGGCCCAGACCGCGGCCATCCGCTCCTCGGCGGGGGTGCGTGGCGCGACGTGCGGGGCCGCGTCGAAGGCGGCGGCGTCAGGGGCGGGCAGGGCGCGCTGGTCCAGCTTGCCGTTGGCGGTCAGCGGGATGCGCTCCAGCGCCAGGTAGGCGGAGGGCAGCAGGTACGGGGGCAGCCGGTCGGCGGCGTACGCGTCGAGCGCGGCGTGCGGGGGCAGTTCGCCCTCCGGGACGACGGGAACGACGTAGGCGATGAGCTGCTTGCCGGTGGCGCTCTCATGGACGCGGACGCGGGCCTCGCCGATCGCCGGGTGGCTGCCGAGAACGGCCTCGATCTCGCCGGGCTCGACGCGGTAGCCGCGGATCTTGACCTGTCCGTCGATACGGCCGAGGAAGTCGACCGTGCCGTCGGCGAGGACCCGGGCGAGGTCGCCGGTGCGATAGAGGCGGGCGCCGGCCGGGCCGAACGGGTCGGGCAGGAAGGACGCCGCCGTCCGGGCCGGGCGGCCCGCATAGCCGCGGGCGAGGCCGTGGCCGCCGACGTACAGCTCGCCGGTGCCGCCGACCGGTACCGGCTGGAGGTTGTCGTCGAGGACATGCATCGTGGTGCCCGGCAGCGGACGGCCCACGGGCACGATCTCGGTGGCCTGGGGACCGGTGACGTCGTGGACGCTGTTGCCGACGGTGATCTCGGTCGGGCCGTACTCGTTGACGACACGGCCGCCGCCGACGAGGTCGAGCCAGCGCTCCGCGGTGCGGCTGAGCAGGGCCTCGCCGCCGACGACGAGCACCGGCGCGAGGCCGTGCGCGCGCTCGCCGTCGAACTGCTGACCCAGCATCTCCAGATGGCCGGGGGTCAGCTTGAGGAAGCCGTACGGGCCCGACTCGGCCAGCCAGTCGCCGAGCTCGGACAGGTCGCGCTCGGAGCCGAACAGGTTCAGCGCGCCGCCGGTCATCAGCGGGGCGTACAGCGTCGGCACGACCAGGTCGAAGGCGACGGACGAGAACAGCGCGGTGTCGCCAGGGGCGCCGCCGCAGTAGTCGGCGACCGCCCAGTCCAGGTAGCCGGCGAGCGAGCGGTGGGTGATCTGGACGCCCTTGGGCCTGCCGGTGGAGCCGGAGGTGTAGATGACATAGGCGAGCTGCTCGGGGTCGGCCCCGGGCAGCGGGGTCGGGTCCAGAACCTCCGCACCCTCACCGCTACCCCGGACGCCTGCGTCCTCATCGACGAGCAGGACCCGGCCGCCGAATCCGGCGAAGCGATCGGCGTACTCGGCCTGGGTGACGACGACGGGGCAGCCGGCGTCGGCGACGACGGTCGCGATGCGCTCGGCCGGCCAGGAGCCGTCCATCGGGACGTACGCCGCGCCGGCCCGCCACACCGCGAGGAGAGCGACCGGCAGGTCGACGGTCGGGTCGAGAAGCACACCGACCACGGATTCGGGACCCGCGCCGGCCGCGCGAACGCGGCGGGCCAGGGCCTCCGAACGGGCGGACAGCTCCGCGTAGTCGAGGGAACCCGAGGCATCGCGGACGGCGACCGCGCCGGGCGTACGGGCCTCGGTGGCCACGATCGCGTCGAGCGCGGTGCGGCCGACCGGCTCGGTGGCAGGGCCCTCGGCGGCGGCGAGCAGGGCGGCCCGCTCGCCCTCTGGCAGGAAGGTGCGGGTGGCGTCGCCGTCCGCGTCGGCGGCCATGGCCTCCAGGACCGACCGGTACATCTCGGCGAGCCGCTGGGCGTGGGCCGGGGTGACGGCGCGGGTGTCGGCGGTCAGGATGACATGCCCGGCGCGCGAGGAGACGCTGAGCGGGAACTCGGTGGGGCTGTCGTCGATGCCGGCCAGCTCGTCCACCAGGTCCGTGTCGATCTGCCGGAAGTCCTGGTAGTTGAAGTAGACGTCCATGAGGCGGCCGGTGCCGCCCCAGTCGCGCTGGACGGCCGGCAGCGGGTATCGGCGGTGACCCCACAGCTCGACCTCGGCCGCGAAGGTCCGGCCCACCAGCTCACGCCAGGTACGGGCGCCCTTGGCGTGCGGGAACGGCAGCGTGTTGAGGTACATGCCGTAGACGCGGTCGGCGCCTGTCTCCTCGGGGCGCGCGTCGCAGACCAGGCCGGTGTGGAAGGCCTGCTCGTGGGTGAGCTGGCCGAGCACCTTGAGGTGGGCGGCGATCATGACGCTCTTGAGGGAGGCGTCGGCGGCCGTGGCCAGCGCGCGCAGGCCCGGCTCCAGGTCCTGCCAGGAGATGCCGGTCTGGAAGGTGGTGTGCGCGGCCCCTGGCTCGCCCCAGGTGGTGGGCAGGATGAACTTGGCGTGGTTCTCGGTGACTTCGGTCCAGTACGCCTGGTCGTCGGCCGAGTCGAGGGCGGCGAGCTCGCCCGCGATGAAGTCGGCGAAGCGCAGCGAGGGCAACTCCGTCGGCTCCGGGTCGCGGCCGTCACGTATGGCCTGATAGGTCGTCAACAGCTCCATCAGGAGGGAGTGGTGACTCCAGCCCTCCAGGATGGGGTGGCACTCGGTGACCGAGATCCACCAGCCGCCGTCATCCGTGGTGTGCGCGTGGAAGCGCATCAGCGACGGCACCGCCAGGTCGAAGAGGCGGGTCCGCTCGGCGACGGTGAAGGCGCGCAGCGCGGCCTCCACCTGCTCGGCGTCCAGGCCGGTCAGATCCTGTGCGGTGATGGGCAGTTCGGCGGTGGCGTGGACGAGCTGGAGGGGTCGCGCGTAGGACGCCAGGTCGATGGACGTGCGGAGCACCTCGTGCCGGGCGGTGACGACACGGCCGGCCTCGACCAGGGCGTCGAGCGAGAAGGGGTGCTCGTCACGGATCCGGAAGGTGGAGACGTTGTGGTAGTGGTTGCGGCCGTCGTCCATCAGCATCTCGATGACCATGCCCAGCTGGTTCTGGCCCAGCGGGTAGGCGTCGACGACGTCGGCGGGCAGGACGGCTCGGTCCTCGTCGCCGATCAGCTCGAAGGGGGCGACGCGGCGCTCGGCGGCGGCCGTGGCGGCGGGGCGGCCGGTGGCCAGCTCGGTGAGGCGGGCAACCGTACGGCAGTCGAAGACGTCGCGGACCGCGACCTCGTGGCCGGCCTCGCGGAGCCCGCCGACCAGGGCGACGGCGCGGATCGAGTCACCGCCCAGCTCGAAGAAGCTGTCGTGGACGCCGACCCGCTCGACGCCGAGCACCGAACGCCAGACGGCGGCGACGGACTCCTCGTCCGGGGTGCGCGGCGCGGTGAACTCGCCTGCGGCGCGCAGCTGGAGGGCGGCGTCGGGGGCGGGCAGGGCGCGCTTGTCGAGCTTGCCGTTGGTGGTGAGCGGAATGGTGTCGAGCGCCACGAAGGCGGCCGGAACCATGTACTCGGGCAGCTCGCGGGCGAGGGCCGCGCGGATATCGGCGACGGGCAGCCCGGCACCGGACCGCGCCGGGACGAGGTAGCCGACGAGTCGCTTGTCGCCGGGGGTGTCCTCGCGGACGACCACGACGGCCTGGGCGATGTCCTCGTGCGCGGTCAACGCGGCGGCGATCTCGCCGAGTTCGACGCGGTAGCCGCGGATCTTGACCTGGTCGTCGATACGGCCCAGGAACTCCAGGCTGCCGTCCTCACGGCGACGGGCGAGGTCACCACTGCGGTACATCCGGCCGCCGGCCGGCCCGAACGGGTTCGGCACGAACCGCTCCGCGGTCAGGTCCGGACGCCCGAGGTAACCGCGCGCCACACCCGGACCCGCCACATGGATCTCACCCGGTACACCGACGGGCGCGAGCGAACCCGAGGCGTCCAGCAGATAGACCGAAAGGTCGCTGAGCGGGTAGCCCACGCGATTCGCCGCCAGGCCGTCGACGTCCTGTTCCTCGACCTTGTGGTAGGTGGTGTGGACGGTGGTCTCGGTGATGCCGTACATGTTGACGAGCGCGGGAGCGTCGAGGCCCAACAGGTCCGTCCACGGCCAAAGTTCGGAGACCTCCAGCTTCTCCCCCGCGAAGACGACAGCACGCAGGGAAAGCTCGTGAACCCGGCGGTCACCGGAGGCGGCGGCCGCCACCA
>NZ_JBVKCA010000060.1:0-6794 GCF_055656965.1 Streptomyces sp. NPDC111656 | reverse complement strand
CGGTGAGATCGCCTCGCGCCATGACTGACGATCTATCAAGACCGGGCCTCGGTGCGCAGACGATCCACCGAATCGTGATCCGAACTCCAGACAGGACCTAAGGCAGAGTCAGTGCGAGCGGGGAACATACATGATCACGGCCATGCCCGCAACGCAGACCAGGGCGCCGATGACGTCGTAGCGGTCGGGTCGGTAGCCGTCGGCGACCATGCCCCAGGCGATCGATCCCGCGACGAAGAACCCGCCGTACGCGGCGAGGATGCGGCCGAAGTTGTCGTCGGACTGGAATGTCGCCACCACCCCGTACAGGCCCAGCGCGATGACGCCGGCGCCGATCCAGATCCATCCCTTGTGCTCGCGGATGCCCTGCCAGACCAGCCAGGCGCCGCCGATCTCGACAGGGCGGCGACGACGAACAGGGCAACGGAACGAGCGACAGTCATACCGGCCGACCCTACTGGCGGCCCGCGCCGGTGATCTTCAACGGGTCGGCGGACGCCTTGCAGCCGCACCCATCCCCACCTGCGGTCTTCGGGAGGCAGGAACAGGAACGGCGGCGCTGGCCGAGCCACCAGGTTCCGGCGGCGAGCACGGCCAGGACGACGGCGAGGGCGGGTAGCCAGCCAACCACCGCCCCGGCGCCGACTCCCACGACCCCGGCCGTGATCAGGACGGGCAGCGCGCAGCACGCCACGCAGGCCAGGGCGGCCAGGCCCCCCAATACCTTCGGGGCGAGGTGGGGGCGGGGGTCAGCAGCAGAGGCCGGCATCGCGGTTCTCCTCGGCGAGGTCAGTGAAGGGGATGGGGCAGCAGGTGTTTGAGGCGCACACGGTCAGGTCGTCGCAACCCGCCTCCACGGCGGCGGCCAAGGCGGTGCGGATGGTGGTCAGATCGGAGATCTTCGCGTCGACCTCGGCGAGCTTGGCCGCGGCACGGTCCTGGAGCCCCGCCACGGGGCGGCCGTGCCGGTGGCGGCCGGCCTCCAGTAGCTCGGCGACCTCCTCCAGCGTGAACCCGAGCCGCTGGGCGGCCTTGATCACCCGCAGCGCTGTCACCGCTTCCCCGCTGTAGAGGCGGTGACCGCCGTTGCTGCGTTCCGGCTCGGCCAGCAGGCCACGCCGCTCGTAGTAGCGCAGCGTCTGAATGTTCACTCCGGCCGCCTCGGCGACCTGCCCGCTACGCAGGCCCGTGCTCACCGCTGCTCCCCAGCGGCAGCGGTCCGGGCGGCGAGGGCATTCAGAACCGGCTCGTGCGCCTGATCCGCGGAGATGTCCAGCCGGATCAGGCCCTGGCCGGGGGTGGTGGTGAAGGTGAAGAACGAGCAGCAGCCGCTCTCGCGCTGCACCAGGTCACGGACCCGGTCCTCCACGCCTTGTCCGCCGGCCAGGTCAAGGCGCAGGTGGAGCCGATGCTGCCGGGACAGCGAGGTCAGCCGCTCGGCGAACAGCGCATCCCACTCGGCGACCCGCAGGGGCCGCTCCTCGGTGGGCAGGGTGCACGACTGCGGCACCCACGCAAGATCACTCATCGCGCTCACTCCCGTCATCACGCCCCGCAGGTGGGGACACCTTCGACGGTAAACCTGTACCTGGGTACAGGTTGCAACCCCGCTGAGCGCACAACTGGCCAACTGAAATGCTCACGGGCCAAGCAGGACGCTCAGTCACAACGCCTGTGACTGCGGGTGCTAGTTGGCGCCGTCCGCCAACTATCGTGCTCAACGATCACGCCATGTGACGGATGTAGCTGTTGCATCCCCTGGATGGGGCGGGAGTACATCGGCGGTACGGTCCACCGGGATGGCGATGGTCCCGCTCCAGGTGAGATCAGCACCATCGAGAGTTCCATAGGTTCGGCTCAGACGCGCCGATGGCGCTCGCCCGGCAACATCAGCAGGTCCACCTACCGATGGCTCCGCTCAGCCAAGATCAAGAAAGAACCCCGGCGAATCGTTGACGAGCCGGTCTCGCGTAGGGCACAACCGCCGCACATGACCCAAGCTGCCTGGTCAGGCTGTGCGGCACTCACTGCACTGCGCCACTGCGGCGCGCATCCAGTGGTGTGCCGGGTCGTCCTCGCGCCGAGTGTGCCATGCCTGTTGGTAGGCGAAGGTGGGCAGGTCCAGGGGCGGGGTGAACGTCCTCAGCCGGGGGTGCTGTTCGAGGGATTCCACCGCCCGGCCCGCGACGGTGAGGATGAGGTCGGTGCCCTCCACCAGCCGCAGTGCGGCGCTCCAGTGCGGCAGGGTCACGGCCAGTCTCCTGCGCAGGCCCTGGGCCGCGAGCGCCAGCTCGATCTCGTCGCGGGCGTCGGGTCGCAGCGCCAGCATGACGTGCGGCCGCTCCAGCCAGTCCTCCAGGGCTAGTTCACCGTTCGCGGGCAGGGCCTCTTGGTCGGCAATGCTCACGAACCCCTCCTGGAACAGGTCTCGCACGACGATGTCCGGGGGCGGGTCGGGGAAGATACCCAGCGCAATGTCGATCTCGCCGTCCGCGAGCTGGGCGAGCATCGCCTGCCGGCTGGCCTGGCTGACGGCCAGGTCGATCCCTGGTGCTTCCTGGCGTACCTGCCGCACCAGCGAGGGCAGCACGATGCGCGCGGCGTAGTCCGAGAGCGAGAGCCGGAAGAGGCCTCGGGCCTGGGCCGGGTCGAAGTCGGGTGCGCCGAGCAGCCCGTTCAGCCGGGTGAGTGCGTCGTCGAGTGGCTGGATGAGCGCCTGGGCGCGTGTCGTGAGGACCATCCGGCCGCCGTCGCGTACCAGGAGCGGGTCATCGAATCGGGTCCGCAGCTGCGCGAGCGCGTGACTGACGGCTGGCTGGCTCTTGTGCAGTCGCAGGGCGGCGCGCGTGACGTGCTTCTCGGTCAGCAGGGCGTGCAGCGTCAGCAGCAGATTGAGGTCGATCCGGTGGAGCTCTTCCATGCAGCCAGGGTAGGTCCAGCATCATGCATTTGGCGAATGTAGTAGATGCAGACGAGTCATTTCCATTAGCAGGATGAATGCAGGACGATCGACGTTGTCGCGACGCCCTCTCTTTGGAAGGCGGATCGCGGCCAGGACCGACCTGGTCCTGCGAACCCATCCCGCGGCACCGGTCGCATTCGTATCGACCTGCCGCCCCGCACCCAGGACATGACATGACCAAGGCACAGCACGGCGACCTGACGCTCTCCTACATCGACGGACGGCCGGCCACCACCGGCATCGAGGCCGTAAACGAGGTACTGCGCGCCGTGGGCGTCCACGCCAGCCGGACTCCCGTTCCCGACCAGGCTGGCCCGATCGTGGAGGTGTCCAGGACCCGGGCGCTTTCGGAGGACGAGCAGGCCGAGCTGACCTCCCTGTTCGCCCTGCACCGCAGCGATCTGCTGGCGCATGTCCAGCTCGCCGGCCGCACGCCCGAGGCCCCTGAAGGCGGCCACCTGAACACCTCCGAGCACGGGGTCGCGCCGTACCCGAAGGTCTACGACATGCAGGCCATGGACGCCGCCGCCAAGCACTTCGTGCAGGCACGCTTCGGCCGCCTCCACGTCAACACCACCGACGACGGCGTCGGCATCGACGAGGTCATGACCGTCGTGTCGGGCGGCCCGATGACGTGGTTCTACCGGCTCCCCGACGGCGTGGTCGTCAAGCTCACGGTGCCCGCCATGGAGAACGGCGACCAGGCGTGGCGCATCAGCTACCCCGGCAAGCGCCCCCACGGTGCGTTCCTGGACGCCGAGCACGGCCTGATCGTGGCCTATGCCCACGGCCCCGAGAAGTTCGTCATGCGCTACGAGGACCCGAACGCCGAGGCCGCGGTCACCGAGTCGCTGGGCGACAACCCGTGGATCGACTTCGATGGCGACGCGCCCCGGATGCTGGACGCCGTCACCGCGAGCTGACCGCATCCCTGTACGAGGTGGACAGGCCAGGCACGGCCCATGCGCCGCGCCGGCCGCTCGCCTCCCGCCCACATCAGGGACCCCCGGGGCCGCCACCACCGGCCGAGCCCGGGCTGATTCGCCCCTCCGCTCACCCTTTTCCCTCCCATTGCCCACCGGCACAGGAAGAGTCATGTCCCCCACCCCCGGACCGGCCGCCACCAAAACCCCAACCCCCCTTATCGAACCCACCCGCCGCGTGCCCGTCCTGTGGCTGGCACTGCTCGCCACGCCGGTCGCCGCCGCCAACAACGCCGCCGTCCTCATCCTCGGCGACATGAGCCGCTCCCTCGGCATCACCAAGGCCACCGCCTCCTGGCTCGTCACCGTGTTCGCCCTGGCGCTGGCCGTCGCGACCCCGCTGATCGCCACCCTGGTGCGACGGCGCGGCACGCGCGCGGCGCTGTGGACCAGCGCGGCCTTCGTCGCCGCCGGCACCGCGATCGTGGCCGTCTCGCCGTGGCTGCCGCTCACTCTCGTCGGCCGAGCCGGCCAGGCCGCAGGTGGCGCGGGGGTGATGGCCATCGCCATGAACCTCGCCGGCACCGCCCGCCGCATGGGCGTCATCAGCGCCGGATCCGGCATCCTCGGAGGCGTCGGGCCGCCGCTCGGTGAACGCCTCGCCGACATGGTCTCGTGGCGGGCGGCCCTGTCCATCCTGATCGTCACCCTCCTGGCTGTTCCCGCCGTCAGCCGCCACACCGACAAGGCGCCTGTCACGACCGAGGGCCGTTTCGACGCCCGTGGTGCACTCCTGCTCGCTGTTTTGTCCAGCGGCCTGGTTCTGCTGCCGTCGAACCCGCTGCCGGCCCTGGTTGTGGCGGCCCTCGCTGCCGGTCTCCTGGCCTTGCACATCCGGTGCCGCCCGGACGGCTATGTGCCCCAGGCCGCGCTGCGCTCTCGGCTCTTCCGTGGCTCGGTGCTGATCGCCATCGTCCTGTCGGTGCTGTACTTCACGCTGCTGTTCGGGATTCCCCAACTGGTCATCGACCGGGCCGGCTGGTCGACTGGGTCGGTCGCGGTCGGCCAGATGATCGCCATGATCACCGGGTCCGTGCTCACCTTCGCCTTCGCCGCCGTCTCCGGCCGCCTGGGGCAGGGGAAGGTACGAACGCTCCTGCTCGGGGTCGGGGCACTCGCCGCCATCGCGGCGGTCTTCGCCCACAGCGCGATCGTCCTGTTCGTCGTGATCGGCATGGCCGTCTTCACCGCGACCAGTGCGAACGCCACCCAGTCCATGGCCGCCGCCTCCTCCCTTCCTGACCGCCAGCGCCCCACCGCCATCGGCCTGTTCCAACTCGCCTACCTCATGGGCGGAGCCCTCGGCCCGGCCCTGGCAACCATGCTCATCCTCAGCTGAGCGACCGGCCGCACCACGGACCGGGCGATCACCACGCCCATTCGGCCCAGCACGCCCACCTGCGATAACTCCACCGACAGGCGTGTCACCGCCTCTACCCAACCGCCTTCTCTGAAGAATCCCGTCGCGGCGTCAAACCCGCCCTCACGAAAGGAACCACCGTGTCGTACCCCGACCCTCGCTACCTCAGTGACAAGGGCGAGATCAGCGCGAAGTACCGACCCGCGGCCGAGGAGCCTGACACCGGTTTCATTGGCGCCACCAACATCAACTACGTGGCCACCGAGGAGACCACCGGCGGCGAGTACGGCCTGTACAAGGTCGACGTGGGACCGAAGACCATTGGCGCTAAAGAGCACTTCCACCGGGCGATCTCGGAGTCGTTCTACGTGCTCTCCGGCGAGGTCCAGTTCTACAACGGCGAACGCTGGATCAGGGGCGGAGAGGGAGACTTCCTTTACGTGCCCGCCGGTGGGCTGCATGCCTTCCAGAACGACACAGAGGAGCCGCTGTCCATGCTGATGATCTTCTCGCCGGGTGCGCCGCGCGAGGAGTACTTCGAGAAGGCCGCAGAGTACGCGGAACGCAGCCGCGAAGAAGCCAAGGCCTTCCAGGTGAGACACGACACCTATTTCACGGACATGCCTGACGCCTAGGCCGTGTCCGATGGGTCGTGTGAGCTGATCAGGATGTGGCTTAGTGTTCGCTGGATGGAGGGGGCCACATGTCGCGCGATATAGCCGCAGTAGAGGCGGGGATGAAGGGGATCCGGTTTCGTGCCTGGCACGGAGAGCACTACGTGACCCTGGCTGAGCTACTGGTTCGCCTCGGCAGCTTCGGCCTGGCCCTGACCTGGCGCGTCGAATTCGATGAGATCGTTGATCCTCGCTGTGCCGAGATGGAGACAAGGTCCGCTGACGTGGGGATAGACACGTTGACGCTGTTGTCGTTGACGACCCCCTTCATACAGCTGATCGACGCCGAAGCACGTGGGTTCGCCGGGGATGAACTGATGGTGGTTCTGACCGAGTTCGACAGTTCCTCGTGGGATGTCAGGGCTGTCGACGAACGCGTACTCAGCGACCTCCGCCACCACTACCCGGACGCCGAGGCGCTCTGAACGGGACGTCTCACTGCGGACGGAGCCATAGCCGGATGGCAGCCACGGTGACCGTCCCGTGGAAGACATACGCGCGCTTGTCGAAGCGTGTCGCAACGGCTCGGAAGTTCTTGAGCCGGTTGATGGTCCGCTCGACTTCGTTGCGGCGACGATAGAGCGTCTTGTCGAAGCCTGAGGGCCGGCCGCCTTGGCTGCCGCGGCGCCGACGATTGGCCCGCTGGTCTCTCCGTTCGGGGATGGTGTGCTTGATCTGTCGTCTGCGCAGGTGACGCCGGTTGCGGCGGGACGAGTACGCCTTATCGCCCCCGACATGGTCGGGCCGGGTGCGTGGTCGTCCGCCATCCCGCCGGGGCACGCGGATCTCTTCCAGGACGGGAATCATCTGCGGTG
>NZ_JBVKCA010000059.1:0-7722 GCF_055656965.1 Streptomyces sp. NPDC111656 | reverse complement strand
ACGTCTCCAGGGCAGGGCGGACAAGCGATCTGCAGGCGTACGACGGCGCATTTACTGTGCCCCCGGCGCACGGCGAAGCCGCGCTGGATTGCTGTTGGGGATCTTGGAGTTGCCGAGGTCAGGTGCCCAGGGTGCGCCAGGATTTTGTCCGGGGGATCTCGTGTTGGTCGAGGTAATTCTGGAAGGCGGTCGGCCGGCGGGGAGGGGGTGCTTCCTCGGTCGGTGGGAGACCGCTGAGGCGCTCGATGTTGATGGCGATGGCGGTCAGGACGTGCTGGGGGTGGACCTTGCGCTGTCCTCGGTAGCGGCAGCGGCGCATGCCGTGGCCGTGGGCGAACTCGTTGAGCTGCGTGAAAGTGCCTGCGTTGACGACGAAGCGCCGCTGGCCGGTCCTGTGGCCTGCGCCGTCCACGGCGACGGCGGTGTGAGAGGACTTGTGGGGGTCGATCCCGATCGTGATCACGCGCATCCCGGTCTGTACTCGAAGCGGCGAAGTATGCGGTGGGCACACTGACTTGAAGTAGCGGTCGCACACGTTTCATGCCTCTGTCGAGCCACACCGCGTGGGTGTCGGCCGGCGGCGGCACGCTATCGGAGAGCCAGCCCATGGACGGCAAGGGGCACTGCGGGCCCGTGCCGACCGACACCCTGGACGCTACGGCTGCAGACCGCGCGTCTGGGCCCGATTCAACAAATCAGGGGCCTTCGCGACATGCACCGTCACAGTCTTGACCGCCCCGGCCCGGCGACGGCCACCAGTACCCGAGGCGATCAGGAGACAGGCGACCTTGCCCAGCATCACGCAGTCCACGACCTCATGTCACATCCCGGCCGACGCCGAGGAGGACATTCTCCTCGGCGTTGACACCCACAAGGACGTCCACGCCGCGGCCGTCATCACCACGCTCGGCGCCGCTCTGGACGGCCGCAGCTTCCCGGCGACCGCGGAGGGGTACCGCCAACTCATCTCCTGGACACGCTCGTTCGGGACAGTGAGGCAAGCCGGAGTCGAGTGCACCGGATCCTACGGTGCCGCCCTGACGCGGCACCTGCAGGGCGAAGGCATCGAGGTGACCGAAGTCAACCAGCCCGACAAGGCCGCCCGGCGGCGCCACGGCAAGACCGATGCCGTCGATGCCGAAGCCGCCGCTCGCGCCGTATTGTCCGGCCGGGCCACGGCCACGGCCAAGACGAGCAACGGGCCAGTGGAGATGCTGCGACTGTTCAAGCTGGCGAAGGGGTCCGCGATCAAGTCCAGGACCCAGGCCATCAACCAGCTCAAGAGCGTCCTGGTCAGCGCCGATGCCGAACTCCGCGAGTCTCTGGCCGGGCTGAGCAACCCGAAGTTGTTCAAACAGTGCGCCGAGCTCGCGGACTCTGGGCTCCCCGGGCCGGCAGGAGCCGCACGTCACACGTTGAGCCTGCTGGCCCGCCGCATCCAGCACCTGACCCAGGAGATCAACGACCTCAACACACGGATAACCGAAGCGATCAAAGCGAGTACTCCCGGCCTGCTCGACATCAACGGCGTCGGCCCGGACAGCGCAGCAGCCCTGCTCATCTCGGCCGGTGACAACCCTGAACGCCTCGACAGCGAGGCGTCCTTCGCCGCCTTGTGCGGCACCAGCCCGGTCGAGGCGTCCTCCGGCAAGACCCAGCGGTGCAGGCTGAACCGAGGCGGCGACCGTTCAGGCGAACGCGGCGCTCTTCCGCATCGTCCTCAGCCGCCTGCCCTGGGAGGGCCGTTCCCAGGACTACGTGCGGCGACGCCTCGCAGAGGGCAAGACGCGCCGCGAGATCATCCGCTGTCTCAAGCGGTATGTCGCACGAGAGATCTACCGACTCATCGCCCCCACAAACACCGGTGCAGACGGCACGGGACGAACCCGAGGTGCAGCTTGACATCCATAGCGGCATCACGGCCGTCAGCGAGGCTTTCAACAGCGTGCTGAAGGTCGAGTACGTCCACCGGCACACCTTCGCCACACGCACTATGGCCCGGATCAGGATCGCGACCTGGATCACCGACTTCTACAACAGCCGTCGGCTACACAGCATGTGCGGCTTCAAGAGCCCGATCGACTACGAACACGACTACTGGGCCAACCTCACCGAGGAACTGGCTGCATAGGAAGGTCTCCGCAGTTCGAGGGGATTGACAACCTCCTTGCGGGATTTGGTGCGAAAAGACTGACAGTCGTAGGAGTCGCCCTTGGAGCCGACGGAAGCCACGGCGGCTTCCTGTTCGAGGCGTTCGGTGTAGCGGATGGCCTGGTATTGGGCGCCGCGATCCGAGTGGTGAGTGAGGCCGGTGAGGTCGGCGCCGGTGTGCCGGCGTCTCCATATGGCCATCTCCAACGCCTCCAGTGCGAGGTCGGCGTAGAGACCAGCCGACCCCAGTGCGCGACAATCAAGAGCGGCGGGCATCACCTGGGCGCGATGGATACGGTTCGCCTCACCGACCTTCTTCCTCCGGGGGTTGGAGTGGAGGTCGAGAGGTGGTTCTTGGGGGATACAGAGGTCCCTCTTGCTGTGCTGTCCTCAGCAGTGTCGGCCGTCTTTCCGAGATGCGGATGGAGGTCTTCGCGCGTGCACTGTTACTACCAGCGGTGTCTGGCGGACCGTCCCGCCGCCGGCCGACGGGTGCGACTCGATCTGCGGGCACGTCGTCTCTTATGCGACAACAACCGCTGTGCGCGACGGACGTTCGCCGAGCAGATCTTGAATCTGACCCGTCGAAATGTACGTCGCACGAACGCCCTCACTGCCCAACTCACCGACATCGCCCTGTTTCTGGCGGACGTGCCGGAGCTCATCTGTCCGGACACATGACCAGCAACGTCTGCAAGGACACCCTGCTCCGCCTGCTTCGCGCACTTCCCGCCCCGCCGCCAGAGTCTGTCCCGTGTCTGGACGTCGACGAGTTCGTCGTGCGCCGCGATCGTACCTACGCAACGATCCTCTTCGACAGGGCAAGCTGACGGACACTCATGCAAGATCGAGGCTAAGCGTCAGGATCCACCAACGCCGACTCGAAGGACCATCCAGTGAGTCCGGCACTACGGTACGCGTCGCAGACCTCGGCACCTGCCACAACCGCCGTCGACAGCTCCGGATATGGAAGGTGGAATATGCGCCGACCAACCTCCGCCCAAATTTCCTGCCGAATATGCGGGAACCCAATCCTCGCCCAGTTGTACTCGGAAGGAATGGAGCGGGCCTCGTCGACGACATCCAGTACTGGATCCGCGCGGACGACAGTCAGCGGCAATTCGCCAAGCCTCAACAGCGCGATAGCCCGGAGATCCGCACCTGAGATACCCCTCAGGATGCGCAACGCAGTGTCATCGCATACAAAGTCCCGAAGGACGTTGTGACGGAAGATGTTCGGCCGCCGGCCGGAGGCTCCGATCTCCCAGTACACCTCCGACCTGCCTGGCTCAGCGCTGCCGGTGATCGCGATTTCCACGTCACTGTAGAGATAACCGAACGTATCCACTTCGGCCTCTACCAGACATGGAGCCGCAGGATTCATCATATTCCGTTCCCGAAGTTCAGATCCAAGTCCTGGAGTGTCTGCTTCGTACTTGACAGCACATCCACGACCGCACTCTTCCCGCCAGCGGAATTTGCATTCACGATCTCATCATTGATCCACCGAACATAGTCATGCGGGAACGTTCCACGGTGAGTATTATGCCCCAACCACACTCCGTTTTCAGCCGAGTCGATATCGATTCCGTGGTTCTTCAGGATGCCGCGGGCAGCAGTCGCCAGCCTGTGATTCTCCGGGACGAGGTGGTGCGCTTCCGGATTCGGCGTCGTCGGGTGCTCGCCACTGGCCCTGAGAGTTGGCGGGTACCCCGGAGGCATGCGGTACCCAGATGAGGGCGGGCTGACCGCCGAGCAGCGCAAGCGCCGCAAAGAGATACGGATACGGGCCGTCGACCTCTTCGAGGCCGCGGACGTCGTCACCAGTTCCGACGAAGACCCCAGACCCTACGACGCCGAAGTCAGTAACACCCCGGGATCGTCCCCGCACCCCTGTGGCGTCCTGAGGAGGTCGACAGCCCGTGGAACAGCGGTGGGGAACGGGAACTCACCGTCTGGGAGCGCCTCATCGCCGCCGGACTGGCCCGGAAAGCCTAGCCATGATTCCCCGGTGACGATCGCCGGATAGTCGTCAGGTGGCGTGTCCGCGCGACCGGGACATCACCGGGACCATGTCGTCCGGCCTAGTGCACTTCGTCACGAGAGGCGATCCCAACAGGCCGGGCCTGCCGACGTGGGAAACTCCATCCGTGGTCTGTGACCTGCAGATTGTCGCGAATGGTCAGTGGTCGCCAGAGGGGTGTGTCAGGTGGGTGGATCGTTCTGTTGCGACTGCCCTACCTGGCCGTGTCGAGCGTGTTCGCCTTCATCCGGCTGCTGCCGATGAGCGCTGCGGCCAAGGACATCGAGATCTTGACGCCGCGCCACCAGTTGGCTGTCCTGCAGCGGCAGATCGACAGGCCACGCGTCACCCTGGCAGACCGCGCTTTCCTCGCCGCCCTCCTCCACCGGCTCCCCACGCGGACACCGCGGCAGCTACATCTGATCGTCTCGCCGGAGACGGTCCTGAGGTGGCACCGTGACCTGATGCGCCGTCGTCAGAGGGTTACCTCGCGTCCGCGCCGCCAGCCCGAAAGCGGTCCGGCAGGCCGCCGACCCGTCGCTCCATCCAGGTCCTTGTCCTGCGCTTGTCCCGCGAGAACAGCTCCTGGGGGTATCGGCGCATGGGCCTTGCCTCCCCTATCGCCCATCGCGGTGGCCGATACCGGCCTGCCGTGCAGCCGGATTCTGTCCGGTATACCCCTCAGCAAGATCACCGCAAGCGGACGATGCGGCAACTTCGCCCCGGCGGCCACCGATGGCCGACAGAGCCTCGCAGGCCACCTCTTCCCCCCAGACGCTGTTCACGCAAGGACCGCGGCAACCCCACCGTGCGAGGGCTGCACTCTCCAGCCGGGCGATCAACGAGACCGAGAAGAAGCGCGCGGCCGCTGCCAAGGTGAAATACGTCAACGGTCTGAAGGTCACCAGCCGCTCCCTGCGGGCTGGCTCGAACACCGACACGAAGTGCGCCAAGGTGCCCCTCACCGAGCCGCGCGAGGTGGGCGACTGGGGCGAGAAATCTGTGCTCCCCGACTCCCGGTACAACCGGCTGCCAAGGACGCCGACAAGTACGCCAAAGAGGCGCAACAAGCCGCCGAACAGACCGAGGACAAGAAGAACGGGGAGCAGATCCAGACCGGAACCATCCTCGACGCCGAGGGCCACATCGGCAACGTGTTCTATGTCGTCGACCATTACGAGAACATCGGCGACCCGGAGACTCTGTCCAAGACGTCGGCCTGCGACGACTGGAATAGCAGGATCGTCTACACGGGCGACTGCACCATCAAGGCGCGAATCACCTACAAGGCGATCCTCGACCTGTACCTGTGCGACACCGAAGACTTCAATCCGGAGTACAACATCTGCCCCTCCGAGGCGGCGGTGTATCTCGGCCAGCAGCCGTCCAAGGAGATGACCAAGGAAGTCACGCACAACATCACGATCGCGGAGTTCAACGCGAACGTCGACCCGATCGACATCCTCTTCGGCAGCTGGATTGACTGCGGCAAGAAGATCGGCTCGATGCTCAAGATCTCGGGCAGTGGAGGAAACTGGGGCGGATGCGGCTGGGCCGCTTTCGACGTCGCCAGCCTGTTCGCCGGCAAGATCGTCCGGCCGATCGCCGACGCGATGCGTGCCGCGGATGCCTCCCTGCGAACCGGCATCGGCATTGCTGACGCTATGAAGGCGCTGCGTACGCTGAACCTCGACGCGCAAGCAATGGCGCGGATCGAACGTTGGGCGGAGATTGCCGAGACGACGCGTACGGCGTGCCCGACTAAGACTCCCCCCAGCGCCACACGCGGACTGATTGCTGGAGCCTCGGCCAAAAATGCCCGAGGCGGCAATGTTGGCTGCATTGTGACAGCCGTGGAAGGTCTCGAATCTGCGGCAGTAGCTGTTGGAAAGTTCAAAAAGCCGGGAAACATGAGCGGAGCCCTGTATCTGGAAGGGCTTGACGAATGGCTTGCCGTATCGAGTGGACGTGGAAATCTTCCCGCAGGCTACATTCGACCTTCGGGTGCAGGAGACTTCTACCACCATCTAGAGGCTCAAGCAGCAGCTGCAATGCACAGGACAGGAAGAAAAGTTTGGGCGCCTCTTCATCAGTGGCGACTATATCTGTGGCGCATGCGCCGACAGGCTCCCGAAATGGCTTCCTAAAGATGCGGTTCTCGAAGTGACCTACCGCACGAGTGACGGAGCGATAGAGACTGTCCCATTCACCGGAGTAGGGTAGAAAAGCGACCGACCCCGACAGGTCTTCCTGTCGGGGTCGGAGCCGGTTACTCCTGATGACCTCGCTTCGCTGCATCTACTCGATGCGTCCAGATTTCAACCAGTCGAGGTTGGAAATCTTGTCCAGATAGGTCATGGCGGCAGGCTCCTTGCTTCCGATTTGGATCTGCACATACCCGGACTTAAGGCCCCACGGAGCATGATCCTGAAGCGCTGGGCCGACATCCGCTATCAGCGAATCACCCATGAATACTCGATGTCCAGCACGCGGCACTCGCCACCCGCGGAAAGAGACTTCCGTCATGGGTGCCAAAATTTCTGAAAGCAGCTCCTCTTTCACTTCGTCGCACACCCTTCGGGATGTGGCATTGTGGGCTGCTTCATTGAGGGCGTTGTGAATCAAGAATTCGGGAAGGCTCTCTGCGCACTTTCCCCATTCTTCGTAGAGCTGTCCCTCGTAGACGTCCGTGGGGCTGCCTGGATCGAAAGCCCATACCTCATCGCCAGCGTCTGTCATGAAGATGGCTTTTCCGTCTTCTATTGCGATTTCCTTTGGTGCCCTCATTCTTCTTAGAGTCGTGAGCGGCCTTGTCCATTGAGAGGCGAGCTCATGCCAGTCCTTCAATGGCTCAGGCAGCCATGCATGCGGGCCCGACAAGCGGCTTGACGAGGCGTCGGGCGGCCCGTACCAACTGGTGAGAAATTGCGCCAAGTCGACGCTCGCGGGATCAATCATGAGGAGATTGTCTCACGGATGGGATGGGGGATATGGGTCCTGCTTGATGCAACCGCATTCCAGTCAAGGTGAGTGGCAAAGTGGCCCTCCAGCCCTACCTAAGGGCCCGTAAAGAATCAACACGTTGCTTCGCGGTCTCTCTGTCGTTGGTGTGGTATGCGCATACCGAGCGAGGTTCGTGGCCAACTTGCCCTGAGATTCGGGGTGTTGTTCCCCCATCTCAATGAGCGGCAGCAGCGGCTGGCGCTGGCCGCCGAGGCCCGGCTGCTGGGGCATGGCGGGGTCCGGGCCGTCGCGCGTGCCGCGGGGGTGAGCGAGACGACGGTGCGGAAGGGGGTCTTCGAGTTGGAGGGCGGTGAGGACCCGTTGCCCGATGGCCGGGTCCGCCGGGATGGCGGCGGTCGCAAGAGCTCCGAGGAGCTTGACCCGCTGCTCGTTCCGGCGTTGCTGGCGCTGGTCGAGCCGGATGAGCGGGGCGATCCGATGTCGCCGCTGGGTGCTGTCACGTTGTTGGGTGCGTGGGTGCCTGATGGTGTGTCGGGGCGTGGTGGGGCCCGGGTGCCGGCCTGGGGTCAGGTCGTGGTGGGCCG
>NZ_JBVKCA010000058.1:0-8003 GCF_055656965.1 Streptomyces sp. NPDC111656 | reverse complement strand
CCTCGTGTCCGACGTAGCCGAAGTGTGGCGGGAATACCTGGGCGTCGAGGAGGACTTCGGGCCACAGGACGACTTCTTCGACGTCGGCGGCACCTCGTCGACCATCACCACGGTCGCGGGCCGGCTCGGCGAGCGACTCGCGGGCGTCCGGTCCCGCCGACCCTGGTCTTCAGGAACCCCACCGCCGAGGGGCTGCCCGATGGGTCAGGCGGGCAGCCCCTTCGAAAGCCCTCTACCGCCCACAGAAGATGTCAGGCGGCGAACACTTGGGAGTCGTCGGCAAAGGCCTTGAACTCCAGGGCGTTGCCGGCCGGGTCGAGCAGGAACATCGTCCACTGCTCGCCGGTTTCGCCCGCGAAGCGCACGTAGGGCTCGATGACGAAGTCGGTGTCCGCGGCGCGCAGCCGGTCGGCGAGCCGGTGGAAGACGTCGATGCTCAGGATCAGCCCGAAGTGCGGTACGGGGACGTCGTGGCCGTCGACCGGGTTGTGTATCTGTGCGGCGCGGGCCGGGGCGAGGTGCGTGACGAACTGGTGCCCGTGCAGGTTCCAGTCCACCCAGGTGTCGGCGCTGCGGCCCTGCTCCAGGCCGAGCGTCTCGCCGTAGAAGCGGCGGGCGGCGTCCAGGTCGTCGACCGGGACGGCGAGGTGGAAGCGGGGGATGGGGGAGGCGAGAACGGTCATGGGTCTGGGGTTCCTTCCGTGCGGCGAGGAGTGCCTGGCGCTTACCAGTTCTGACGGATGAGGGAAATGATCAGGTCGTTGACGGTGACGTCGGTCGGTGGGCACACCGAGGGCCACGCTGAGCGATCGGCCGGTTCGGCACCGTACCCGCCGACTGCGATCACGGCGACGTGCGCGTGCCGCGCGACGGCGTCGACTGTATCGGCCGGGCCACCGGTGTGGATGATGTCGTCGCTGAGGGCGCTGGTGTCGAACGCGCCGCGGCGGCACCGCGGCACCTCCGCGGTGCTCTCTACGTGGACGACGGCGCAGCCGCGGTCGGTGACAGCTTGCGCCAGCGCCTAACTCGACGGACAGCTGTCGACCAGGACGACGCTCGTGCTGTTGGTGCTGCTCATCGCTGTGTGTCCTCCCCGAGGGCCTCGGCAAGGCCCTCGACGGTGGGGTTCCTGAAGACCAGGACCGGCGAGACCCGGCGCCCAAGTCGCTCGCTGAGCCGGCCCGCGACCGTAGTGATGGTCAACGAGGTGCCGCCGACCTCGAAGAAGTCGTCCTGTGGCCCGAAGTCCTCCTCGACGCCCAGGCACTCCCGCCACACGTCGGCGACGAGGAGCTGCTGCTTGGTGACGGCCCGGCGGGTGGCGGCGGCCGGGGCGGGCACCGGGCGTGGGTCGGGCAGTGCGTCCCGATCGACCTTGCCGTTCGGGGTGAGGGGGATCTCGTCGATCACGGTGTAACTCTGCGGCAGCATGTACAGCGGCAGTTGCTCCGCCAGGTAGGCGCGCAGTTCCGCCGGGTCCGGGGCGGGCCGGTCGGGGTGCTCGAGGATCAGGTAGGCCGCCAGCTGGTCCACAGCGGTGCTGGTGCGGCGCACGGCCACCACGCAGTCGGCGAAGGCCGGGTGGCTCTGGAGTGTGGACTCGATCTCGCCGAGCTCGATGCGGAAACCGCGCACCTTGACCTGGTGGTCGTTGCGGCCGAGGAAGACCAGATTTCCGTCGGGCAACAGCCTGACCACGTCGCCCGTGGCGTACATACGGGCGCCGGGCTCCCCGGCGTACGGGTCGGGCAGATAGGCCCCGGCTGTGCGGGCCGGCCTGCCGAGATAGCCGCGGCCGACCGCGCTGCCGCCGACGTACAGCTCGCCGCGACAGCCTGGGGCAACCGGGCGCAGCCGCGGGTCCAGCACGTAGAGGTGCGCGTTGTCGGTCGCCCGCCCGAACGGGACGCTCGGGCGATGGCTGTGCAGGTCGAGCAGCTCCTCGGTGATCGGGCAGAATGCCGAGGTGACGGTCGCTTCGGTGGGCCCGTACTCGTTGAAGACCTGGCATCCCGGCGCGGTGGAGGACAGGATGCGGTGGGCCACATCGTGCGGCACGGCCTCGGCACCGGTGAACACCAGGCGTACGGAGCCGAGTCGGGGAGCGGGATCCGTACCGGATTCCAGCAGGATCCGCATCTGCGAGGGCGTCGCGTTGAGCGTGGTGATGCCGCGCTCGGCGACCTCTCGCAGGAACTCCTCGGGGTCGTACGCGGCGGTGGGGCTCGCCAGGTGCAGTTCGGCGCCGGATACCAGGCACTGGAAGATCTCCCAGACCGAGTTGTCGAACGCCACCGAGTGGTTGAGCAGGGCCCGGTCCCGCCCGGTGAGCCGGCACAGCCGCTGGTTCCACTCCAGGAACCCGGTGATGTTGGCGTGGGTGATCGCGACGCCCTTGGGGTTGCCGGTCGAGCCGGACGTGTAGATCACGTAGGCGAGGTGGTGCGGTTGCGCCTCCTCGGTCGGCCCGGGGTCCGCCCCGGGTTCCTGGTCCACCGCCACGAGACGCACGCCGTCGCCGAACAGGGCCGAGGTGGGGTGCCCCGGGTCCGCGACGACCAGGCGTACGCCCGAGTCGGCCAGCAGGTACTGCAGCCGCTCAGCCGGGTAGCCGGGGTCGAGCGGGACGTAGGCACCGCCCGCCTTCAGCACGCCCAGCAGGGCGACCACCAGTTCCACCGAGCGTTCCAGGCAGACGCCGACCAGGCTTTCGGGGCGCACGCCCCCGTTCCGCAGCTCCCGGGCCAGGGCCGAGGCCCGCGCGTCGGTCTCGGCGAATGTCAGCGACCGGCCGTCGCCCACGACGCAGATCGCGTCCGGGGTGGTCCGCACCTGGCGGTCCCACAGGCGGACCAGGGTGGTCGGCTCGGGCAGCGGCTCGGCCCGGTTGCCGATGGAGAGGGCACGCAGCTCATCGGCCGAGACGATCTCCAGCTCGGACAGTCGGGCCGTGGCGCCGGACACCATCTGCTCGATCACCCGCAGGAAGTGCCGGCCGAGGCCCCGGACGAAGTCGGCTTCGAACAGGTCGGTGGCGTACTCGATGGAGATGCTGAGGTCACCGGCCCCGGCGGCGTGGTCCGTCACGTCGAAGGCGAGGTCGAAGCGGGCAGTGCCGAGCCGTCCTTCCAGCTCCTTGCGGTCGTACAGCTCGGTTACGTGACCGGCCCTCGGCTCCTCGTGCAGGGCGAACAGCACCTGGAAGAGCGGGTTACGGCTCAGGTCGCGCTCCGGGCTCAGCTGCGCCACCAGCTTCTCGAAGGGCAGCTCCTGGTGCGCGTACGCCTGCTGCGCGACCTCGCGGACGCGGCCCAGCAGCTCGCGCCAGGTCGGGTCGCCCGACAGGTCGGTGCGCAGGACGACGGTGTTCACGAAGTAGCCGACCACATCGTCCAGTTCCGGGCGCGGCCGGCCGCCTGCCAGGGTACCGACAGCGACATCGCTCTCGTCGGCGTACCGGCCGAGCAGCACCTGCAACGGGGCCAGCAGGCCCATGAACAGGGTGACACCCTCGGCCCGGCACAGCGTGCGCAGCCGGTGCGTCAAGTCGGCGGGGATGCGCAGCAGTTCGCGGCGACCGCGGTGGCTCGCGACGGCCGACCGGGGTCGGCTGGTCGGCAGCTCCAGGACGGGCACGCCGGACAGCCGGGTGCGCCAGTGGTCGAGCAGCCGCTCCAGCTCAGCGCCCGTGAGCCGCTCGCGCTGCCAGGCCGCGTAGTCGGCGTACGTCACGGGCAGCGGTGCCAGTGCGGGGCGGCGGCCGGCGGTGAACTCCACATAGAGCTCGCCCAGTTCCCGCACCATCAGGCCCACCGATGCGCCGTCACACGCTATGTGATGGATCGTCAGCAACGTGATGTCACGGCTCGGGGTGCGCAGCACGTCCGCGCGCAGCAGCGGTGGGCGGTCGAGGGCGAAGGGGGCGCGGATCCGCTCGGTCACCAGCGCGTCCAGGTCCTCCTCGGCGACCTCGGTGCAGCGCAGCGGCACCGGTCCCGGCTCGCGCAGTTCGGGGCGGACCCGGCCGTCGACGGCGACGAGCGCCGTGCGCAGCGCCGGGTGCCGGTACACCAGCGCGGACAGGCAGTCCTGCAGCAGCGTCAGGTCGACGCGCCCGCCGGGCAGGCCCAGGGCGACCGGCAGGTGGTAGGCGGGCACTGCGTCGTTCAGCTGCTCGAAGAACCAGATCCGTTCCTGGCCGAAGGAGAGTTCGGCGGTCGCGGCCGCGGGAATCGGCTCGTCGTCCGAGGGCGCCACGCCGTCCAGGGCGGCGGCGAGCGTGGCGGGTGTCGGATGCGCGAAGACCGACTGGGCGTCGACCGGCACGCCGAGCTCCACACGCAGCCGGGCCACGACCCGTACCGCGGTGAGCGACTGGCCGCCCAGGCCGAAGAAGTCGTCGTACGGGGACACGTCGTCGAGCCCGAGCACCTCGGCCCACACGCGGCGCACCGCCGCGGTGTGCGGCGGCAGCGGGGCGTCGTCGGGCATCGGCCCGCTCGCCCGGACCGGGCTGTGCGGGATCCGCTGCACGGCGCCGCGGTCGGTCTTGCCCGCGGGGGTACGGGGCAGGGTGTCGAGCACTGCGTAGCCCTGGGCCACCATGTGGGCGGGCAGCCGCTGCGCGAGGTGGTCACGGATCTGGCGGGGCAGATCCTCGGATACGTTCCGTACCTCGTGCGCGGGCACGAGGTACGCCACCAACTGGTCGCCGCCGGCTGCCTCGCGGTCGACGACCACCACCGCGTCCGTGACGAGGGGGTGGCTGCGCACACAGGCCTCGATCTCGCCGAGTTCGATACGGACGCCGCGCACCTTGACCTGATGGTCGTTGCGCCCCAGCACCTCCAGGATGCCGTCGGCGGACCAACGGGCGAGGTCACCGGTCCGGTACAGGCGCCCGGAGGCGTCCCCGAACGGGTCGGGCACGAACCGGTCGGCGGTCAGCGCGGGCCGGTTGAGGTAGCCGCGCGCCACGCCCGCGCCGCCGATCCACAGCTCGCCGGTGACTCCTGGTCCGGCCTCCCGCCCGCCCTCGTCGACGACGTGCAGCCGGGTGTTGGACAGGGCCGTTCCGACCGTGACCCGGTCTGCCACGGCGTCGATGCGGGCGGCGGTGGCCCACACCGTCGCCTCGGTCGGCCCGTACAGGTTCCACAGGGTGCCGCCGGTGGCGAGCAGGTCGCGGGCCAGCTGCGGATCGAGCGGCTCACCGCCCGACAGCAGTGCCCGGCCGTGCCCGTCCGACCAGCCGGACGCCAGCAGAATCCGCCAGGTGGTGGGGGTCGCCTGGACGACGCTCACACCCCCTTCGGCGATGGTGGCGGCCAGCAGCTCGGGGTCGGTGTTGGCGGCGCGCGGGGCCATCACCACCGTCGCTCCCCGGGTCAGCGGCAGGAACAGCTCCAGTGCCGAGATGTCGAACGACAGCGGGGTCAGCGCGAGGACCCGGTCGTCCGCCCCGAGGCCGGGGCGTTCGGCCGCACTCCGCAGGAACGAGGCGATCGCCGCGTGGTCGACGGCCACGCCCTTGGGCAGGCCGGTCGAACCGGAGGTGTAGATGACGTAAGCCAGGTGATGCGGGTGTACCACCGGGGCCACCGGCGCGGCAGGTTCCGCGGGGAGGTCCTCGACCAGCAGGACGTCGGCCGCGCCGGACGCCAGGGCCTGCGCGCGATGTTCCGCGTCGCACAGCCACAGCCCGGCCCCCGAGTCGGTGGTCATGTGCCGCAGCCGGTCGGCCGGGTAGCTCGGGTCGAGGGGCAGGTACGCGGCGCCCGACTTGAGGATGCCGAGCAGGGCCACGACCATCTCGACCGAGCGGCCGAGACAGACGCCGACCAGGTTCTCCGGTCCGATGCCGCGTGCCTGAAGCTCGGCGGCGAGTGCCGTGGCCCGGCGGTCCACGTCGGCGTAGGTGGCGCGGTGTGCTCCCGCGACGACGGCGACCGCGTCCGGTGTCGCGGCTGCCTGCTGCTCCCACAGTGCGACCAGGGTGGTCGGCGCCATGAACGGATCCTTTCTCAGCCCCGTTCGGGGAAGGTGCGCGTGATCGTCTCTGTCAGCTGTCGTTCCGCGCCGCGCACATACAAGTGGGGGGCGCCCGGGAACAGGTGCAGTTCGAAGTCGGCCGAGGTGTGCTCGCGCCAGCCGGCGAGCTCCGTTCCGTCGACGCTGTCGTCGTCCGAGCCGGCCAGAACGGTCAGGGGACAGGGCAGGGGTGCCTCGGCCCGGTGCGTGTACGTCTCGCACAGTGTCAGGTCCGCGCGCAGTAACGGCAGCAGCAGCTCCTGCAACTCGGCATCAACGTCGCCGAATTCGGCTGTGGCGAGCAGCTTGTCGTCCGGCAGCGTGTGCCGCAGGTCGCGGTCCGGCAGGCCGGGGGCGCGCATGCCCGACAGGAACAGGCGGTCGGGCATGCGCGTGCCGAGTGCGCGTAGCCGCCGGGCCGTCTCGAAGGCGATCAGGGAGCCCATGCTGTGCCCGAAGAAGGCGTACGGCAGGTCTGTGTGGTCCGCGATGAGCGGCGCGAGCGCGGCCACGGCGTCGTCCAGGGACGTCAGTGCCGGTTCGGCGAGCCGGTTCTCCCGGCCGGGCAACTGGACCGTGCAGACTTCGACGGTGTCCGGCAGGTACGCCGCCAGCCGGTAGGCGGAGGCGCCTGCCCCGGCGTGCGGGAAGACGAACAGGCGTCGATGCGCGGTGAGTTCACGGCTGTCGAGCCCGCGCAGCCAGGCCGCCTCGAAAACACCGGCCGTCATCGTGAGGCTCGTACGGAGCGCGGGGTCAGGTCGGTCCACACTTGCTCGATGTGGTCCAGGCACTCCTGGCGGGTGCCCTGCGCGCCGGTGGCGGTCCAACCGGCGGGCAGCTCACGGTCGGCGAACCAGACCGAGTACTGCTCCTCGTGGTTCACCACGACGACGTACCGGTCCCCGGCGGGGCGCGGGTCGGCTGAGGCCCTCATGCGTCAGACCCCCACCCCAGTGAAGAAGTCGCTCTCGCGGCGGCCCCGGCCCGCGGCGACGACCCGGTCGTGCACCCACTTGCCGACGGCGAGGTCGAGCACGCCGAGTCCGAACGGCGAGAAGATCGCCGGGCGTCCGTGGTCCCGGCTCAGCCGCCCGCGCAGCAGGTCGGCGAGGGTGCCGTCGACGAAGTCCCGGTTGCCGGTGCGCTGTTCGGTCAGGTGCAGCGAGGTGCGCTCGCGTACGGCGTGGTCGACGTCGTCGGTGAAGTTCTGGGCGGCGAGGATCATCTCGGGGGCGAGGTCGCGCAGGGACAGGTGCAGGACCACCGGGTTGTGGGCCAGCAGCCCGGGGTCGTGCAGGTGCGGTTCGCCGGCCACTGTGGTCAGCACCACCAGGTCGCAGTCGGTGAACGCGTCCTCCACCATGTCGGCGACCACGATCTCGGCCTCGGTGTGCTCGGCCATGACGGCGCCGAAGCGGCCCGCCGCCGCCGGGTCGAGGTCGAAGAGCCGGAAGCCGTCGATCTCCCAGTCGAGATCACGCAGGAACCGCCATACGTGCTGGGCGATCAGACCCGTGCCCACGATGCCGACCCGGCGGGCACGGCGCGCGCCGAGCAGCGTCTGCGCGCCGAGCACCGCGGAGGCCGCGGTCCGCGTCGCCGAGACGATCGAGGACTCCATGCAGGCGAACGGGTAGCCGGTGACGCAGTCGTTGAGGATCAGTGTGGCCGAGGCGCGGGGGATTCCGTGCCGCGTGTTGTCCGGAAAACTGGCGATCCACTTGTTGCCGGCGACCTCGAACTCGCCACCCAGATAGGCCGGCAGGGAGATGATGCGCGACCGGTTCTGGTGCGGGAAGCGCAGGAACGAGCTGTGCGGGTTCGAGCTCTGACCGGCGTCGTGCGTGAGGTAGGCGGCACGGACGACCTCGATGAGCTCCGGACGGTGACGGTCCGTCTCGGCGGCGATGTCGCCCGCACCGATCACGGTCATGGGCGGCGGGGCCAGGGTGGACACGGGGTGGTGC
>NZ_JBVKCA010000057.1:0-8012 GCF_055656965.1 Streptomyces sp. NPDC111656 | reverse complement strand
CGCGTCCTCGGCCCACGCCTGGACCATCAGGCCGTGACCTGGCTGCTGGAACGCTACGGATCTCCAGCCGCCCTGCGCAAAGCCGGACGCCGCAAACTGGTTGAGGTGATCCGGCCCAGGGCCCCGCGCATGGCCCAGCGATTGATCGACGACGTCTTCGACGCGCTCGACGAGCAGACCGTCGTGGTCCCGGGCACCGGCACCCTCGACGTCGTGATCCCGTCTCTGGCCCGCTCGCTCGCGGCCGTCCACGAACAGCGACGAGCCCTCGAAGCGCAGATCGGGCAATTACTGGAGGCTCACCCTCTTTCCCAGGTCCTGACCTCGATGCCGGGGGTCGCGGTCAGGACCGCCGCCACCTTGCTGGTCACTGTCGGCGACGGCACCAGCTTTCCCACCGCCGCCCACCTGGCCTCCTACGCCGGCCTCGCCCCGACAACCAGGTCGTCGGGGACCTCGATCCACGGCGATGCGCTGGACCGCCTCGGTCACCTCACCACCATCCTCGAACTGTCCTCCCTCACCCGCGGACGCGTCATGCACTACGCCATCCCCGAACAGCTCAAAAAGGACTACGGCATCTCCGACACGGTGCCCCGCACCCACCGATGGATTCCGCCTGCCGCCACAGTCTCCTGCTGACCCACGTGCTCAAACGTCGATCTGCCGCAACCGCATCGGCCGATCCCGCTCCCAGCGTTTGTAATCCGACCGCTTCCGACGCCGCACGCCCGCTGCCAGCAGCCCGCGACGGAACAAGATCCCGGAGTGTCTGGTCAGTTGACACACCCACTCCTTTAGGCGACTCCCGTGACGGACGCTCTGACAATGGATCTTGCAGATCCAAGGGAAGGTGTCCTGGTGGGACGTAAGTCTCCGTATCCGGCGAAGTTCAGGAATGACGCTGTCGCGCTGTACCGCGCGGCGGGCGGGAAGCGCACGTACGCGGCGGTCGCGGCGGATGTCGAGGTGACCGGCGAGACGCTGCGGAGCTGGGTGCGCCAGGCCGACGAGCACGCGGGCCGCAACACCGCAGGCCGCGCCGAACACGTCTGGGCTGCTGTCAACCAGCCCCATGCGGCGGACACCTCCGGTGGTTCAGCTGCAAGCGCGGCCCTTTAGGGCTCGCGTAGTTGACACTCGTACAACCGGGCCGAGTGAGTGTCCGTCAGGCGGCCGGAACGGCGGTGTGCCGCTGCAAGAATGGTCGGGTCAGCCGTTCGGCGTACGGCGGGGGCGCTCAGGGCATTCCTCCGCATACGCATCCGACATGTGGGAAGCCCTCAGCTCATGACCGCCCAGCACAGCTCCGCCCGGCGCGCGCCCTCCGTCCACCTGCTCAAGGTCCAGCTGGAGGGGACGAAACCGTCGGTGTGGCGACGGCTCGTGGTGCCCTCGGACATCGCGCTGGGCTCCCTGCACGACGTGATCCAGGTGGCGTTCGGCTGGGACGACGCACACCTGCACGCCTTCGAGGACCGTTCGGGCGGCCGGTCCGCCCCGCCGGGAGACTTCGGCGTCCCGGCCTTCGACGAGACCGGGGCCGCCCTCGCGGACATCCTGCCGCGCGTCGGCGACCGCATGGACTACACCTACGACTTCGGCGACGACTGGCTGCACCGGATCGCGGTGGAGGAGGTGCGCCCCGCCCAGGAGGGCGAGGGGAAGCGCGCGGTGTGCACGGGTGGGCGCCGGGCCATGCCCGCCGCCGAGGACCTCGGCGGCGTGTGGGGACTGGCCGAGCTGCTCCAGCGTTATGAGGACGAGGAGCGCCCGCGCCCCGTGGTCGTCCGGGACGGGGGCGAGGAGTGGGTCGAGTACGACGGCCTGCACGACGAGGTGCTGGCCGGCCTGTACGAGGAGGGCTTCGACCCGGCCGCCTTCGACCCCGCCGAGGTCACCCAGGCGCTGGCCGGGGTCCGGCTGCGGCGGGTAGCGGGCACGCGGCGCGGCCGGCGCGGCGTGCCAGCGGGCATGTACCGCTGCGAGTGCGGCGAACTGCATCCTCTGCCCGGCGGCGCGGGTCCGCTCGCCGACGCCGGCCAGGGGGACGAGGTCGGCCGGGAGCACGAGGAGGGGGCGCTGTCCGACCTCCTCGGCGTCGCGGACGTCCGGTTGCCCGCCGTCCGGCTGCCCGGCGAGGCGGAGCTGGCCCGCGCGGTGCGCGAGGTGCCCGCCTTCATCGCGGCGGTGCGGCTCGGGCACTGGTGCGGCGGAGGGAGAGGGGCCCGAACGGCTTCCGCGGAAGGGCGGTCGCGGGAGACGGGCGGGCGAGAGCTGACCCCGAAGGGGCTGCTGCGGCCGAAGCTCGCCCGGCAGGCCGTGGAGGAGGCCGAGCTGTGGCGCATCGACCCCGAGGAGTGGGGCGATGCCGAGGTGCGGGCCGCGCGGCTGGCGAAGATCCGCAGCGCGGGCGACATGGAGGTGTTGGACCTGCCCTGGGAATGGGCATTGAACTGCGGCTTCGTCGAGGTGGACGGCGCTCGCGCACACGCCGGCGCCGACCTGCCCTACGAGGACGACGACGCGGCGCTGCTGACAGCGTGGCAGGGCGCCGTGGCCGGCGCGGCGGCCGAACTCTCCGTCGCTCTCCCCCTGCCGGCCGGGCCGCTCGGTGGGCTGCCGCAGCTGCGGGCACTGGCCGACGAGGCGCCGCCGCTGGTGTTCCTGATGCTGTTCACGGCGTACGGGCTGCCGGAGGGAGAGTGGCTGGACGTAGCCGGCTACGTCACCGACGGTCTGGAGGGGCTGCCCGAGGGTCCGGCCCCCGTGCTCGTGTCGGCGCTCTTGGCCGAGCAGTACGAAGAGACCGCGGGGGTACTGGAGCTGTTCGGCGCCGCCGAGCGGGAAGGCGGCGAGACCGGGGAGGGCAGCGCCCTCACCCTGCTCCTCGACGGCGGCGGGCCTGACCGGCTGCCGGCCGGCCGCTTCCGGCTCACCCCACTGGGCCGCTCCGGCCTGCGCACGCTGCTGGTGCGCGGGGGCATCCCGGCGCCCGTGATCGGCTCGCTCGCCGAGGCCGACGCGCGCGAGTTGCTGGCCTCGCTCCCCTCCTACGGCTCCGAGGCGGACGCGGCTCAGGAGGTGGCGGACTGGCTCGCGGCACGCTCCGCGGCGGACGCCGCCGTGCAGGTGGTGGACGCCTGCGCTGGTACGGAGCCGGCCGACGCGCTGCGCCGCCTGGAGGCTCCGCGGGTGCTGGCCACCGTGCTGAAGACGGACACTGCCGGGCGGGCGAAGCAGGTCCTGCGCAAGGCGGCCGTCTCCACGGTCACCGGTTGCTCGCACGCGGCGGCCTCGATGCTGCGCCGGATCGGGGAGCCCGCTGAGGGCGAGGCGGCGTGGGGCCTGGAGTGGATGCTGGTGGACGGCGCGCTGCCGTTCGCCCGTCGGGGCGAACAGGCGTTGCGTGAAAGGTTGTTGGCGGGCCCCGAGGACGGGCCGCGCCCACTCGGCCAGGTGGCGGGGCGGGCCGACGACCTGTGGCGGGCCGGCCACCCGCACGCCGGCGAGGTGCTCGGCGCGCTGGCCGACGCCGTCAAGCCGGTCGACAAGGCCCTGGCCAAGCGGCTGCGGAAGGCCGCGTTCAAGGCGGGGAGCGCCAAGTGAGCCTGCTCGTGAGGGAGATCATCGACGAGGCCGCGCCGCTCGCGGATCCCGCTGGCGCCGCCTGGGCGCGGGAGCACCTCGCCGACGGCGGCTGGGCCGCCGTGTTCGCCCCGGCCGAGCCGGGGCAGCCGGCCCGGCTCGGCCGCCTGGTGCTCTACCGGCCCTCCGCGACCGTCGGCCGCGTGCCCGCACAGGCCGCCGGGCCGGGAGCGGTGGAACGGGTCCGGCTCGCGCTGGTCCTGCCGCATGGCCGCGGGGTGCGCACCCGCACCGTGGAGGGGTGGGGGCTCAGCCCCGGCAGCGCGCTCGCCCTCCTGCTCGATCTCCCCGCCTCCGGCGTCCATCCATCGCTCGCCGCGTGGGCTGCCGTCGCTCGTCGCGCGCTGGAACTGCTCGGCGAGGGGCGCCTGTATCCGGCGCTGACCTCCGACACGTACACCACCTGGCGGTTCGGGCCGCCCGGCGCGCGCGGCAAGCGGGACCTGGACGCGCTGGCCGCCGCCCTGCCGCCGTACGCCCACAACCTGCCCGCACCCCCGAGCGGTGACAGGACACCGCGCATCGTCGAACCGACCGCCCTGGTGCGGGAGTTCTGCGACGCGCTCGCCGACACCCTGCCGCGCACCCCGGCGGCCGGGCATGCGATGCCCGGCAACCCGTACGCCGACCGCGCCAGCGCCCTGCACCCGAAGCTCGCCCGGTGGGCGGCCGAGGCCGCCGCCGAGCGGGCCGCGCAGGTAAGCGTGGAACTGAGGGTGGAGCCCCCGGCCGGGCGACGCCGCGACTTCCGGGCCGTGCTGCAGCTGCGTACCGCGGCCGACCCGTCGCTGGTCCTGGACGCGGCCGAGTTGTGGGCCGACCCGGTTCGCGCGCAGCGCCTGCTCGGCCCGCACGCCGAGGCCGAGGCGCTGCTCGCGCTGCGCCGCGCCGCCCACGCCTGGCCGCCGCTGACCCGGCTGCTTGCCGAGGCCGCACCGAGCACGCTGGGGCTCGACGACGAGGAGGCCATGGAGCTGCTGGGGGACGCCACCGACGCGCTGCGCACGGCGGGCGTGCGCGTGCACTGGCCGCGGGAGCTGGTCAAGGACCTTCAGGCGCGGGCGGAGGTCGGGGCGGCCACCGCGCCCGGCGCGACCGTGGACACCCTGCTGGGCCGCGATGCCCTGCTGGACTTCTCCTGGCATGTCGCGCTCGGCGGCGAGAAGCTCACCGAGGCCGAACTCGAGCTGCTCGCCGAGTCCCGCCGCCCGTTGGTCCGGCTGCGCGAGCAGTGGGTGGTCGCCGACCCGAAGCTGGTGGCCCGCCTCAGGCGGCGGCGCACCGGCGCGCTCGCCCCGTTGGAGGCGCTCCAGGCGGTGCTGACCGGCGAGATGGAGTGGGCGGAGGACGGCGAGCGCGTCGCGGTGGAGGCGGCGGGCGCCTTCGGCGACCTTGTCGCCCGGCTGCGCGACCCCGAAAGCCGCGCCCCCGTAGGCGTACCGGAGGGACTGACAGCCACCCTGCGCGGCTACCAGCAGCGCGGCCTGGCCTGGCTGGCGGACATGACCCGCCTCACGCTCGGCGGGATCCTCGCCGACGACATGGGTCTCGGCAAGACGGTCACCCTGCTCGCCCTCCACCTGCACCGCCAGGGACAGCCCGACACCGCGGGACCCACCCTCGTGGCGTGCCCGGCCTCGCTGCTCGGCAACTGGCAGCGCGAGGCGGCCCGCTTCACCCCGGCCGTACCGGTGCGCCGCTACCACGGCGGCGAGCGCACCCTCGACCATCTCTCCGGAGACGAACTCGTCCTGGTCACCTACGGGGTGCTGCGCCGCGACCGGGAGCGGATCGCCGGCGTCAAGTGGTCGCTGGTGGCCGCCGACGAGGCCCAGCACGTCAAGAACCCCTACGGCACGACCGCCCGCGAACTGCGCGCCCTGCCCGCCCGTGCCCGCGTCGCCCTCACCGGCACCCCGGTGGAGAACAACCTCTCCGAGCTGTGGGCGCTGCTCGACTGGACCACCCCCGGCCTGCTCGGACCGCTGTCCGTCTTCCGCGACCGCTTCGCGAAACCCATCGAGCGCGGTGCCCTCGTCGCCGACGGCGACGAGGAAGCCGCCGACCGGGCGCGGCAGGCCGCCGGGCAACTCGCCCGTCTCACCCGCCCGTTCCTGCTGCGCCGCCGCAAGTCCGACCCCGGCATCGCCCCCGAACTGCCAGCCAAGACCGAGACCGACCACCCGGTCGCCCTCACTCCCGAGCAGGCCGCCCTCTACCAGGCACAGGTCCGCGAGACCATGGCCCACATCGAGAAAGCGGACGGCATCGCGCGCCGCGGACTGGTCCTCAAACTCCTCACCGCGCTCAAACAGGTCTGCAACCACCCCGCGCACTACCTGCGTGAGACCGGCCCGCTGCCCGGCCGCTCCGGCAAGCTGGAACTCCTCGACGAACTGCTCGACACGGTGGTCGCCGAAGACGAGGGCGCCCTGGTCTTCACCCAGTACACGCAGATGGGCCGGCTGCTGGAGCGGCACTTCGCCGATCGCGGCGTCCGCGCCCGCTACCTGCACGGCGCCACGCCCGTGCCGCGGCGCGAGGAGATGGTCGCCGCTTTCCAGCGGGGCGAGTTCCCCGTCTTCCTGCTCTCCCTGAAGGCCGCCGGCACCGGCCTCAACCTCACCCGGGCCACCCATGTCATCCACTACGACCGGTGGTGGAACCCCGCCGTCGAGGACCAGGCCACCGACCGCGCCTACCGCATCGGCCAGGACCGGCCCGTCCAGGTCCACCGGCTCACCACCCAGGGCACCGTCGAGGACAAAGTCGCCCGCCTGCTCGGCGCCAAGCGCGCCCTCGCCGACCAGGTCATCGTCTCCGGCGAGGCCGCCCTGACCGAGCTCTCCGACGCCGACCTCGCCGAACTCGTCGCACTCTCCAAGGAGTTCGAGGCATGACCCCCGCACGCAGGCCTCCCTCCCGCAAGGCACCCCGAACCGGCAGCCGCGCCTTCGCCGCCACCTGGTGGGGGCAGGCCTGGGTGGACGCCCTGGAGGCCTCCACCCTCGACGCCGGCCGCCTCTCCCGCGGCCGCACCTACGCCCGCAAGGGCATGGTCGGCCCGGTCACCGCCGCCCCCGGGGTGCTGCGCGCCGAGGTCGAGGGCAGCAACCCCTGGCCGTACAACGCCACGGTGCACCTGCGGGTCCTCACCGACGCCCAGTGGGACACCCTCCTCGACGCCATCGCCGCCCGGGCCGGCCGCACCGCCGCGCTCCTCGACGGCGAGATGCCCGCCGACCTCGTCGACGACGCCCGGGCCGCCGGCGTACCCCTGCTGCCCAAGCCGGCCGAACTCGATCCCGAGTGCTCCTGCCCCGACTGGGGCTACCCCTGCAAGCACGCCGCCGCCCTGTGCTACGCCACCGCTGCCCATCTCGACGACGACCCCTTCTGGCTCTTCACCCTCCGCGGCCGCACCAAGGACGCGGTCCTGGCCGCGCTGCGTGCCCGCCGCCAGGCCCACACCGACGCCACGTCGCCCACCGGCGACGACGCGCCACGCGACCAGGGCGTGCCCGCCCACGACGCGTTCACCTCGTGGAACGGGGCTTTCGCTCCGCCAGCCCCCAATACGGCCGAGAGTGTGCCCGGCGAAGGCGACGCGGCCCCCGCCCCCCTCACCACCACGCCCCCGCCCGGCGCCCCCTTCACCCTCGACGACCTCGACGCGCTCACCCGCGACACCGCTCAGCGGGCCCGCCGCCTCGCCGCCGGGCACACCGCCACACTCACTGCCACCCCGCTCGACGACGCCGTACGCCTCGCCGCGAGCGGCATCAGCGAGGACTGGTTCCACCGGCTCGTGCGCGCCACCGGCCTGCCCCCACTCGACTTCGCCCACCTGGTCCGCGCCCTGCGCCACGGCGGCCCCGCCGGCATCACCACCGCCCGCACCCCCCTCACCCCCGACCCCGCCGCCATGGCCGCCGCCCGCACCGCCCTCACCGAGCCCGACAACACGAATGAAACGGACAACCCGGACGACAGCGGCGGCTCCCCGCGGCTGCGTGCCTGGCGCAACCGCCTCATCGCCGACGCCGAGGGCGTCCAGATCCGCCTCGGCCCCGACAACCGCTGGCACCCCTATCTCCGCGAAGGCCACGGCGCCGGCGCCGCATGGTGGCCCTGCTCCCCCGCCACGGCCGACCCCACCGCCGCCCTCCTCGCGGCCCGCACCGCCGCCGCGGGCGCTGGTCCGGCCACGACCGGAGCAGTATCCGCCTCGCCGCCCAGAAGCTCGGGGCATTGACCGTGTGAAGCTTCCGACTTAGAACTCCTAACAAAGTGTGAGGTTCCTCAGTCGGCGCCAGCAGATGATGCTGCAGGCCAGGCTGAGGAAGGCTTCATGGATGTCGTCG
>NZ_JBVKCA010000056.1:0-9227 GCF_055656965.1 Streptomyces sp. NPDC111656 | reverse complement strand
CCTCCTGCGCCGACCACAGCCGATCCGGTTCGGTGAGAGCAGCATGGACCACGGAGCCTCCAAGGTCGGTGGGCTGATTGCCGCAGGCTACTGGCTGACCACACTGGCCCCAGGAGCAGACCGAACACCGCGGCTTTGTAAGGGCGGGTGTGAGGGACGGCCCTGGCGCGCAGGTCACTCCGGCTTTGGAGGGTCCGCAGGTCACCGACACATCTCCGCTGAGGCGAACCGCTGTTGACCGTGGTTGACCGCCCCATCTGGCACGGCTGTGGCATGTGGCCTCTTAGTCCCGAACTCTCGGTTGGGTGGTCATTGAGATCTCGTGAGCTGGCCAGTTGGCCGTTGGGGGCCATCGGCGGTCGGCTGGGGTCGTGGTGGTTGCTGTACTTCGCTGCGGTACCACAGCGCTCTGCGCACGGGCGGCGCTCGGTGCCTCACACCTGCGCTCCCTACTCACCGCCGACTGGGCGTCGGGGCGATGCCCTCTAGCGAGGAGTGCCCAATGCTGCGAAACTGCCAGGGCCAAGGCACGCACTGGAGCCAATCATCAGCTGAAATAGCGGGGGCCATGGTGATGTCTGCGCCCAGGCCAGGTTCAGGTAGAGATCGAACACTGCTCGTAGAATTCAGGCGTGTTCTCACCAGGGTAAAGCCAGCCCTCGTGAAATCTTCCCTCGCTGCCGCGGCTGCTTTGGGAGCTGCAGCAGAGATAGTAGACCCTTTAGGAGATTTTCTGAAACGAAGTAATTTCCTTGGGGGTTCTTTCGTTGCGCTTGTTGCCCTCATAATTTTTGATGCCGTGAGTGACTCGGGAGCTATCCTTGACGATGACGGAGTATATCTCCTATCAGAAGTGGAGGAATTGCGAGACTATATACAGCATGCCTTCGAGTCGAAAGAAGTGCGAATCGATTTCTCGGGCTTCACCATGGAAACGCTTCTAATGGCCCTACGGCCAGCCCTGACGAGCCTCGGAGAAAATAGAGCCAAGAACCGATTTCTTAGGATCCGGGTGGCAGTGGCTCATTTGGATGCGCCAATGAATCTTCCGAGTCGCTTGGTCCCGGGAACAAACACGAATGGCTCACCGGCACAGTCCCAGCGCTTTGAGGATTCTCCAGTCGTGCGAGAGAGGGCGAGGGGGATAAAAGAGGGGAATGTGCGATGGCTGCGGCAGTTGATTGACCGCGCACAGCAAACGAATCCGCAGCTGAGAATACAGTGTGAGGTGCGCGAGTCTCCTGTGGGCCCGGCGTTCAAACTCTTTGTAATCAACGATGAAATTGCACTACTTGGCCTATATGGCATCGATGACGTGGAAGTCTTCCATGGTGGAGGGCAGTTGCGGATGTTGGATCCTTATGCGTTTCGTCCGGCCGGTGGTGGCTTATATCTATTAGGCTGGGGGCGTCGCTCGAGATCGAAAAGTATTCGTAAGATTTTCGAGCACTACTCTGAATGGTTTGAAAGCCTCTGGGGAATATTGGAGTATGTGTCGCCAACCTCACGAACTTCGGGGCCCGCTTCTGAGTAGGCTCGGCAGAGAAAAGAGTTGGGGGGCGGCCTCATCTGGTGGCTGAGATCAGCCTCGATACGGTGTCGTCCGCGCTGTTTGGTGTGAGAGGTAGATGTCAGAGGCCCCGGACTGTGATCGGTCCGGGGCCTTTTTACTGGGTGCCCCCGGCAGGATTCGAACCTGCGACACCCGATTTAGGAGTTCGATCCACACCCGCCCCTGGGGTCGTCGGCGGCTGGTCCGACGGTCGTGCGGGGGTGCTGCCGTATGCCGTCGTCCGGCCTCGTTGATGTCAGTCGTGGATGTCAGACGGCTCTGGCATCCTGCGCCAGTGAGAATGACATGGGCCGCCTTCTGGGCGCTGATAGCCACCCTGAACGGCAGAGCCACGCAGGCGAGTTGTCAGTGCCTGGCCGAGGAGCTGAGCCGCCGTTCCGTCCACGACATCATCGGCTTCGCGGAACGCCATGTTGAGGCTCTCTACCGCTTGGACCAAGAGAGGTTCGGGATGCTTCCCGTTGCCGACCTGACGGGCCGGGACGGCAGGCCCTTCCCGCAGTCTGGCGACGGGTTCCTGTACGCCCGTGGCGCTGTCGTCGCCGCAGGACAAGCCGTATGGGAAGGCGTCTTCTTCGACGTCGACAAGTTCGCCCCGTTCACCTCCACCGAGTGTGACGGGGAGTGGCTGTTGTATGTGCCGGATCGGGCATACGAACTCGCTACCGGGAAGGAGTGGGACCGCTCGACCCGGTACTGCTTCGAGAGCTACTCCAACAGGGATGGATGGCCGAACCTGGGGAGCTGAGGTGGACTACCGCTTGATAGGGACCTCGTAGGTCGGCCCTCCTGCTGCCGGGTCGTTGTCAGTGCTGCTTGCTAGTTTGCCTAGTGGAGTGAGACCGGTCAGAGAACCTTCGAGGTCCGCGGTCAAGGGGGGTGGGCACAAAGGTCCCCGGGAGCCACCTCGGGACTATGTTGCAGGCCGCAGACCCCACCCCCCTCATCCCCCGCGTGGCAAGCGGCCGGCACCGCTTGAGATCCCACCACGCTTTCCAACTGTGGTGGTGGGGTGGTGGGTGTGTGCAGGGGCGTTCACCTGGGTTCGTGGGCGGCTCGCGACCAGGTTGGAACCGGCACGGCGGCTCAGATGAACCCCGCTGAACGGGGCTGAATGAGACGGAAACTGAGACGGTCTGCTCGCCCACCGCTGTCAGAGGCCTCGTCTAGTCTCCGGCCATGAGCATGATCGGTGAGTACCTGCGCGTTACGGCTGCTGAGCTCGACCGGGCGATTCAGGACCCTGACTGGGCGCTGGATTTCGCCGAAGAGGTCCAGGACACCGAGGAGGAGTCAGAGCCTGCGCCGACCGAAGCGCGTCATTTCAGCACGTCCAAGACCTGGGACATGCTGGGCTTCCTCTTGACGCGTGCCGACTTCCCGGTGGACGTCATCCATGGTGAGGAGCCGTTTGCCGAGGATGAGGACTGGGGTTACGGGCCACCGAGATACCTGCGCTCGGAGCGGGTGCGTCTTGCAGCGCGGGCGCTGCGTGCCACCACGTATGACCAGCTCGTAGGCGGCGTGCATCCGGCCGACCTGACCAAGGCTGATGTGTATCCCCTGGCCGGGGCGTATCCCCTCGGATGGGATGAGTCTGGAGCGCTTGAGTGGGGGCGTCACTGGTACGACGGCCTGACGCAGTTCTTCGAGGCTGCCGCGGCGGCGGATAACAACATGCTCGTGTGGCTCGACTGATCGCCGCTGCCTGTCGGCGACCACGAGGACGGCGTGGACTGAGTCAAACAGGTCCGCGATCTTGAAACCGTCGTGGCGAAAGCCACCGTGGGTTCAAATCCCACACCCACCGCGCACGTGAACGGACCCTGACGAGTTGCAATGGCCGGGGGCCGTTGTGATGCGAGGTGACTGCTCGGCACCGTGGTACCCCGTGGTTCCCCGCCCGATCGGGCACGGACGGGGCACGGAAACCTTCTGATCCGTAGCTCAAAGCGGAGCGGTCATCTACGGCCATTACGGTTGCTTCCGCGCCTCGGAAAGTCGAGACCGGTCGTGATCGGGTGCTGTGGTTGCGGTACTTCGCTGCGGTACTGCCGTCACGGCCCGTGCAGCTCGGTCTCCCAACGCTCGAACGGTGGCTCCACTAGGTAGCTCGGATCGCAGTACGAGCGGACCCATTGCGCGGCACGGTACTGGGCGTCCCCTTCGTTCAGGACTTCCCCGTTTTCGTCCACCTGAAGGACGTTGGCGAAGATCGCAAAGACTTGCTCCAACGGAGAGCCGAACGCCATGAGCTGAGGCCGGTAGTCGATCCCCTCCAAGAGATCCACGTCGAGAGTGCCATTCGCGATGTAGAAGGCGAAGAAGCGCAGTGCTGCGCGTACGTCTACGGGAAGGTGATCCACGAGGACATCATCTGTTGGGCTTGGAGCCTCATCCTCATCAGGTCGATCCCTGGACGACTGTGGCCCTAGAGAACGCCTTGGCTTGGGCGGTGCAATGGTCGCTGGGAACCGCCATGGTCCGGCCCCGTTCGTCGCTGTTGGTGTCAGTCGTTGATGTCAGACATCAACAGTTCCCTCGACGTGGTTCACGCTCGCAGCCTGAGCCGCAGTACTGGCTAGCTGCGCGCTGCCCTGATGCCGTTGATCAGGTTGATAACCACGCCCAGGACTAGGAACCAACCAAAGAAGAGGTAGATCCGGCCCGTCACCCGCTTGCTCTTGCGGGGCGGCGCTTCGGGGAGCAAGGCATTGGCCACACGTACAGGCCCGTCCGGGTTGATGATGCTGCGCCCTGTTCGGCGCTGATGACGACCAACCGCAATGAGCGTCACTGCCACGACAAGACAGAAAGCTGCTGTCTGGAAGTACGTCTCAGGTGAAGATAGTTGCGCTGCCACGTATCTGTGCATCGGGTATTGCCCCCTCCAAGATCCGAACGTGCGAGTGATTCCCTCACGAGGGATGGCAGCACGTCAACCAGCAACTGGTTCGGCCTGTGGCGAGGTCGGCCGAAACCGTGACTGCCTTCATCACCCACCACTCACCCCAGCTCCCATCCCGTCCGCCGTCGACCCACACACCGTGGAGCGTGCGTGGTTCCTGGCGTCCAGGTGGAGCGCGCCACTGTACGAACGACCTGGACGCCAGGGGCCGCGTCTGCTCGGCTCTGCCTGGGTCGACGGTGGTCGGGATGGGAGGCCCCAGCGTCCGCCACAACGGGCCCGCAGTCGGGAACGGCGCCCCCTCCATCCCGGTGCCGGCCGATCCCCCGCCGGAGGCACTGTTCTGACCGCCCCCGTACAGTGATCGACTCATGGCCACCGGCCCTACCCGCCAGTGGGCGCGCGTCGGCGCAGCCCGCGCGGAGCGGGCCGAAGGCAGGAGCGTCGCGCGGAGCGGAGCCGGGAAGCGCGCCCGGCGGAGCGGAGCGCAGCCGGGGCTTGATGAAGTAGGGAAAGTTCTACCGCGCCGGCGGATCCTTCTGGAACCCGGCGTGGAACGCGCACGCGTCGCCGCCGAGTTGGAGCGCTTGGACGCCCTGCCGCGGCCTCTCGTCCTCGAAGCAGTGGCGGCGTCCCGCATCGGCGCATCGCCGAACTGACGAGTCTCTCGCGATCGCATGAGTGATCGCGCGCGACCCGCGCGGAGCTGATCCATCAGCGCCCCGTCAACGGCCGCGACCACCGAATCACCGACGGCCGGCTCAAGAGGCCAGAGTGGCCCCGGCATGACCTCTCTGGCACGTAAATGCCACGGCGGCCCCGGCTCGCCACCAAAGATCAAGGCCCAGATCCCCGGGTACCCACCCGCTGATCTGGGCCCTTCTCGTGTCCTGAGACTGGTGGGCGCGGACGGTTTCGAACCGCCGACATCCGCCTTGTAAGGGCGGCTGTGCGAGGCAGCGAAGGCGCGCAGGTCACCCTGGGTTCGGCGAGGGCCCAGCTCAGCGGTGCATCTCGACTGCAGCGAACCGTCGTTGACCGTGATTGACCGCACGATGTGGCACGGCTACGGCACGTGCCGACAGCCGCTTCGGCCTTCGGTATCGTCCGCCGCGTCGCTCAAGACACGGACACGTTAAGAGCTAACGGTCGATCATGAGGCTGGCTTCACTACGTGCCCCAAGGCGATGAGGCCGATTCCGACCACGAGAAACGACGGATGCTCGAACCCGCTCCACGCAACGAACAGGGCACCCGCTCCCCAGGGTCTCGGCTGCCGAACATGGCGCTGTAGCCATCGGCCTGGCATACGTCCGAGGAGCAGGGCGTGGAGGCCGAGAACAGCACAAGCAAGCCAGATCGCACCCCCCATGGCAATCAGGGGCAGAAGCATGCCCGCAAACGACGTTGACATGGTCATCCCCCGGTAGACCTCGCTGGCGGCCCTGTTACCCACCGGCGAGTCTCCCACGTCCTTACGGACCGTGGTTGACGGAAGCAAGGCCAGAGGGTCCTCACCGATTCGGCACGGACCCTCTGATCCGTCACTTCTCTACCGGGGATTTGAACCCAAGATCTCTTCGTCCCGAAGCAACTTGGGCAAACGCTCTGCCTTGGGCTGCTGCACCTCTCACCTGCGCTGATTGTCCGCAGGCGTCCGCGCCCGTCCGCCGTCGTCCGCTGGGGTTGTCACGCAGTTGGACACTCACCGATGCCGCGTCCTGGTGGCTGTAGCAGAGCAGCATCTGATCCATAGCTCTAGAGAGATCGTTCATCGGAGGTCATAGAGGTCACTGGGAGGCCCATGAGGGCCGCCGTTGGACGCTGCCGGTTGCTGAGCCTGCTGTACCTCGCTGCTGTACCGCAGTTCCCTACTGCCAGGCCGTTGTCAGTGACCGGTGCTAGCTTGCCCGGTGGAGTGAGACCGGTCAGAGAACCTTCGAGGTCCGCGGTCAAGGGGGGTGGGCACAAAGGTCCCCGGGAGCCACCTCGGGACTATGTTGCAGGCCGCAGACCCCACCCCCCTCATCCCCCGCCCAACACGCTTTCCCACTGTGTTGGTGGGGTGTTGGGGCGCGTGCGGGTGCGTTCACCTGGGTTCATGGGCGGATGGTCGGTGTGCGGGAGTGGGCCTCTGGCCTCATCTGAACGTCCGCGAACGGCGGTGAATGAGACGGAAACTGAGACGGTGGCGACCGGCCAGGCGCTTGTTCCTGCCCAGGTGAGCGCTCAGAGGTAACTCGCAACCGCGGTCTCGGCTTCGGCATTGGGGCGAGCCGTACCGCCCAAGGTGTGCCCAGGCCTGTCCTCCACCACCGAGCACGGCCTCTTTGCTGGCCTGGAAAATCGAACACATGCTTGAATTCGGTCATGCGACCGTTACCCGACGATCTTGCCCAGGCGCAGCAGGAGTGGAGTGCCACCTACCGGCAGCTTGCCGAGTGGCCCGGCCGTACCGAGTTGCGCCGGCGTCTGTACCGGCTGTCGGCTCAGCTGTTCTTCCATCCCTACTGGCAGCAACGGCGCCCGAGCCCTGCGGCGTGGCGGGAACTGCATGTTCTGGGACGCTCGGACGGGGACGTGAGTGAGCGCTGCATCGATGACGCACTGGAATGCGGGGCCGCATGTCCCGGATGATCCTGAAGGCATGTCCGGACCGATTCGCGTGATCGTGCATCCACCGTCGCCCACGGGTGGCCGACGTGTACGCGTGGACGGCGAGATCCTCGGCCTGGCCCACAGCGTGGTCGACGTCGCGGAGTTCCTGCGCCGGGCCGGGCTGGAGATCGACCCGGCGGACGTGGCAGGGGCGCCGTGGATCGACTGGCGCGGAGTAGGGCCTGAGCACTGGGGCACAGAGACGTGATGGCCTCGGCGTGTCACGCCGAGGCCATCACCTTCTAATCCGTAGATCTACGGAGATCAGTCAGTGAAGTTCATATAGGTCGCGCTGAGGGCCACGGGAGTCACTGCCGGACATGGTCGGTTGCTGGGGTTGCTGTACTTCACTGCTGTACGGCAGGCGGACGGCTCCCACGTGGCCGCGAGAGGGGCCGGGGGCGTCGCTTCCTCTGTCGGCCAGGCGATCTCCAGGCGGTTCTCCGGGTGAGCGGGCATGCCGGTCCAGCGGCGGACGATCTCCTGGACCGGGCCAGCGAAGGCAAAACTGTGCACCATCAGCCGACCAGCAACTGCGGCCGCATCCCCACCGAGGCGTTCCCGCTGCGCCCGGTCCTCGCCGGCGTCTCAACCGGCGAACGGTCCAGGCGAGCGGCGCACGTGCCTGCGGGCCGCCTGACTGCCGCCGCCATCGCCGAGGCCGGCCGCCGCTGGTCGACTTACTGACCGGCCGTAAGGGCGTTGAGAATTGCACGAGAGGGCGACACTGGCGCCGCCGGCCCCATCTGTCCCACCCCCTACGAGGCCAAGACACCTGCCAGAAGCCCGCGGAGATCCAGTTCCGCGACGTTCATGCCCTGGACATCGGCGACGACCTGCGCGGATGCCGCTCAGTGCGATCGTGAGCCACGGACCGCTGAACGCGCTCGAAAGCACAGGGGCGCGTGATCCAGGTCGGTCCGGCACCGGCTCCGAAAGGGCTGAGCGATGGTGAGGAACCGATGAACACGAGTGACGTCGACCGTACCGAACACACCGCCGCCGAACATCAAGCCGATGCCGGGGTCAGGCCGCTGCTCGACGCCCCCCAGACGGCCGCGGCGGGGGTCGTGATGTGGATCTTCGTCGTCGCCCCGCCGATCTCCCTGATCGCCGTGGTGCCGTTCGCGTGGGGATGGGGCCTGTCCGCGTTGGACCTCGGCATGGCCGTGGTTTCCTACCTCGTTTCCCTGGCCGGCCTCACGGTCGGCTATCACCGTCTCTTCACGCACCGCTCGTTCAAGGCACGGCGAGGCCTGCGGATCGCCCTGGCCGTCGCGGGTTCGCTGGGGGTCGAGGGCTCGCCGGTCCAGTGGGTGGCGAACCACCGGCGCCACCACGCCTTCGCCGACCGCGAGGGTGACCCGCACTCGCCCTGGCGCTATGGCACCGACACACGCGCGCTGCTCAAGGGACTTCTCCACGCGCACGTCGGGTGGATGCTGAAGCGTGAACTGAGCAACCGGGCCAGGTTCGCTCCCGACATCGCCGCCGATCCCGATCTGCGGCTCATCGGTCAACTCTTCGGACCACTGACCGCCGTCTCGCTCCTGGCCCCGGCGTTGGTCGGCGGGTTCGTCACCGACACCTGGACGGGTGCGCTGACCGGGTTCTTCTGGGCCGGCGTGATCCGGATGGCGCTGCTGCACCATGTCACCTGGTCGGTGAACTCGATCTGCCACGTCGCGGGCAGGCGCCCCTTCATCAGCCGGGACAAGGCCACCAACTTCTGGCCACTTGCACTGCTGTCCTTCGGTGAGAGCTGGCACAACTCACATCACGCTGATCCCACGGGCGCGCGCCACGGCGTGCTACCGGGCCAGTTCGACCCAGCGGCCCGCCTTATCTGGGTGTTCGAGAAGCTTCGCTGGGCTCACGACGTGCGTTGGCCGAGCTCGGACCGTCTCAGTGCTCGACTGCTGCCCAACCCGGGTGCCTCGCACGGGTCCGCGGGCTGACGACGCTCGGACAACGCGTCGCCGCGGGAACCGCCGGGGGGTGCCTCTATGTCTTTCGTCAAGCGAGGCGTGGGGTTCTGGGTTCATAGAAGGTGCCGTCGCGGAGCATCGCGAACAGCACGCTGATGCG
>NZ_JBVKCA010000055.1:0-10215 GCF_055656965.1 Streptomyces sp. NPDC111656 | reverse complement strand
ATGACCGCCCCCGACCACCGAGCCGAAATGACCATCCGCTTCGCCATCCGGGACCAGATCACCGGCGCCGCCAGCCGGCCCACCACGACCTGACCACAGGCCGGCACCCGGGCCCCACCACGCCCCGACACACCATCAGGCACCCACGCACCCAACAACGTGACAGCACCTAACGCCCTGCCGTTCGCTTCCCCGCATCGATTCCACGCGCCTCGCCGCCCTCGCTGGTCTTGATCGACTGGGCGTCGATCACGGCGTCCGACGGCTCAGGGTCGCGTCCGGCCCCGATCCGGAGCTGGCGGCGTAGCTCATCGTGGATGCGGTCCCAGCTGCCGTCCCGGCGCCACTTGGTGAACCAGCGGTGCGCCGCGTCCCAAGGCATCAGGGCGCGCGGGAGCATCCGCCACTGGCAGCCCGAGCGCAGTACGTAGAAGATCGAGTCGAGCACCAATCGGTCTCCGTACTTACGCACCCCGCCGCCTTTCCACAGGTTACGCAAGGGAAGGAGCGGCCGGATGACCTCCCACATCTGATCGGTCAGGCTGGACGGATAGCATCGGCCGCTGACGGCCTCGGAGTTGTCACACTGACACACACCACATGATCATTCCGGGGCCGTCGCCGTGCCTGGAGAGCAGATCGCAACCGTCACGCGTCTCGCATGACCAGGCAGCCCGGCACGCTCTGCGCCGCCGTCGAGGAAGCACGGTGGTCCCGTGGCGCCTCGGCCCCACCACCGAGGGGGCAGACTCCGGCGGCATCGGAGTCTGCCCGCACACTTCGTCTCCGCCGTGGGTCAGGAAGGAGTGGCACCATGGCACACATGTTGAACTACAACCTCGCCGTCCCCGATGTAGATGACGCCGGTGTCCTGTCCGCGCTGGTGGCTGAGGGCGACGAGCTCGACGTCCTGGTCAGGGCAGTGGACGACTGGTCCATACCGACACCGGCACCGGGCTGGACGGTCGCCCACCAGATAGCCCACCTCGCGTGGGCGGACGCGAACGCACTCAGCGCCTTACGCACTCCGGACGCGTTCGGCGCCGAGCTCAGGCGGGCGGAAGCCGAAGGCAGCGGGTACGCAGACAAGGCCGCCGCCGCGGGAGCGGCCAAACCGCGGTCGGTACTCCTGGACGAGTGGCGGGCCGGTCGAACGGAACTGGCGGCGGCACTGCGCGACACGCCATGGGACCACGCATTCCCCTGGTACATGTCGAAGGTGACCCCGGCCCTGATGGCGCCCCTTCGTCTGATGGAAACCTGGGCACACGGGCAGGACGTCTTCGATGCTGTGGGCGTGGCGCACCGCCCGACGGATCGACTGCAGCACGTGGCGTCGCTGGGGGTGTTGGGACGGGCGCTGTCCTTCGCCGCCGTCGGACTGCCTGAGCCGGCGGACCCCTTCCGCATCGAGCTGACAGCGCCTGACGGACGGACCTGGGTGTGGGGCCCCGAGGCTGCCGCGCAACGGGTACAGGGCGGCGCTGTCGACTTCTGTCTGTGTGTCACCCGGCGTCGCCCCTGGTCCGAGACCAACATGACGGCGACCGGACAGGACGCTCAGAAGTGGCTGGAGGTGGCGCGCGTCTTCCTCTGAAAGCGTGTCGGGGTGCCTGGTCATGCGAGACGCGTGACGGTTGCGATCTGCCCTCAGGCGCGGCGACGGCCTCGGAATGATCATGTGGTGTGTGCCAGTGTGACAACTCCGAGGCCGTCAGCGGCCCATGCTCGGCGTAATCAACTGGCCAACCGACAGGCTCTAACCTTGGGCTTTCACGAGGCTAGTTGTTCGGGGGAAGGTCCGGAGAGGCGAGGCTGTCTCTGACCTGGGACGATGAACTTGTCTTGGGCCCTGGACGAGGGTTGGGGAGACGCACCCCCCAGGTGAGGAAGCGTATCGGGTTGCTCGCCGTTCAGGGCGACGGCTATGTCTGCTGCCCAGGCGGCGGTCCGGCGGCCTCCGGGTCCAGATAGTCGGGACCGGGCAGACCTTTGCGGCGCATTGCGATCCCGGTCAGCGCCTCGAAGATGGCTCGGCGAGCGTTCATGGTGGTGGTGTAGCCGGGATCGAGGTGGGGTGCGACCTCGACGATGTCCATGCCCACAACGGGCGTCTCGTGACAGATTCGTCGGATGGCCGGCAGCAGTTCGCGGTTGGTCAGGCCGGGAGGCTCCGGGGTGCCGGTGCCCGGCGCGAAGGCCGGGTCCAGCACGTCGATGTCCAGCGACACGAAAAGATGTTCCGGCCCGTCCAGCGCCTCGTCGATAGCCTGTTGGAGGACCACGTCGAATCCGCGTCGGTCGATCTCGGCCATGAAGTGCGCGCGCAGTCCGTGCTCGCGCATCCAGTCGAACAGTTCGTCGTCAGGCGCGATCGCGCTGCGCAGGCCGATCTGGATGAAGTTGCGCCCGGGGACATGCTCGTCCTCGATCAGCCGGCGGATTGGTGTGGCGTGCGAGGTGAGATGGCCGAACAGGTCGTGGGAGCAGTCCGGATGGGCATCGAAGTGGATCACGCCGACCTTGCCCGCCCCGTACACGTCGGCCATAGCCGCGGCGTCCGGCCACAGGATCGAGTGGTCCCCGCCGAGTACGATCGGGATCGCGCCCGTTCCGGCGATCTCGCGGACCAGAGCACGGATCGGTTCCATGGAGTTGTCGATGCTGAACGGGTCCACGGCGGCATCGCCGTAGTCGACTACCGTCAACTCCTCGAACGGTTTGATGCGGGTGCTGGGATTGACCAGCATCTGCGGAGTGTTGGGCAGAATCCGCTCATCGGCCCTGATCGCACGTGGCCCGTAGGCCGCCCCCCGGTGCCCGGTGGACATGTCCACCGGCGCCCCGACGACTGCCACATCGACGTGGCCGGCACGCAGGTCGTCCGGATTGAGGCACAGCGGCAGCCCGAAGAACGTGGCGATCCCGGCGTAAGCCGGTACGAACGCATACCGCTGCAGGTTGATCGGCCCGGGCTCGCGCCTCGGGTCGGACGTACGGTCGAGTTCCCATTTCCAGGCGTCCGGCGGTACACCTTCCATGAGCGGCTCCTTTCGATCCCGTCCGGACAGCCCTTTGGTACGGATGGCGCCGGGCTGGCCGCACACAGCCGTCACTCAACCCGACCTGCGGTGATTTGCCGCGAACCTTGGCCAGACAGACCGCAACAGTCAGTCGTTCGGACTGGTAATGGGGGTGGCGCATGGGCTCCCGACGGACACTCTCCCCGCGTTCACCCCGTCGTGCGGGAATCAGGCGGACAGTGGCCGATGGCTGGCGACACGCGAGGAGGTGGGAAAGGGGTGCGCCGTGTGGGCTGGTTCTTCCTGCTCACCGCCCTACGCGCCCAGGAAAGCATCTGCCGTCGGACAGCTCCCGCGCGTTCCCATGGCTGGGCGTCCGATGGGTGACCAGAAACGCGAAGAGCGCCCCTGACCTGCAACGGTGGTACTTGTCTTGGGTTCAGGTCGTCACATGGAAAGAAGCACTCCTCAGGTGAAGAAGCGTGTCGGGTAGTACCCGCGTGTCCGTACCGCGGGTGGCGGTCGCGGTGTGGTCTCGCAGGCCGGCGGGGTGCTGCTGGTCGAGACGGTCGGCAAGGCCGGCCTGGACGGAGCAATATCGGCGGCGCTCGCGCCGTGGCGGCGTCCTCGGGCGGTGCACGGTCCGGGCAAGATCCTGCTGGATGTGGCACTCGCGGTCGCGCTGGGCGGAGATTGCCTGGCCGACGTCGGCATGCTGCGGGCCGAGCCTGCCGTGTTCGGGCCCGGTGGCCTCCGACCCGACCGTCTCCCGGCTCGTCGATGCTCTTGCCGCAGCTGGTCCGAGGGCTCTGACCGCGATATCGTCCTGATCGCCCACTTCCGCCGCCACGATGCGGACCGGCCCATCGTGTCACCGAGGTGATCTCCGGCTACGAAAATCTTGCCAGAGCCACGTTCACTTGTACGCCGACACCTGCAGACCTGCGACAAGGGAAACGCCTGCCTGACCTGCTCGGTCTTCGTCACTGACGCCTCTCATCAAAGTGCTCTGGCACGGCAGTTGGCCGAGACCGAGGCCCTGATCAACCGCAGCACCACCGCGTTTCAGGAGCGGCACGGACGCCCGATGCCCGAGGACAACGTCTGGCTGCTGCAACGGCGGGCTGAACACGCGGCCCTCACGAAGCTGCTGGACACCCTCCGCTCCAAGCCCGGCCGGGCCGTCCAGGGCGCCGGCTGCGGCGCCGCCCCCACCGGCCCCGTCCCGCTCACCCTCGACCTCGACCGTCACCGAAGGACCCGCCCATGACCGACGACGCTCGCGCCAAGCACACCCAGACACTCGCCACCGCCGCGAAGGCCAAGTCCCAGGCCAAGACCGCTGCGGCAGAGAAGGCGATCCACACTCTGGTCAAACGCGGTGAGCCGATCACCTTCCAGGCCGTCCAGCGCGAGGCCAGCGTCTCCCACGCGTTCCTCTATAACCACCCCGACCTGCGAGGACGCATCGAGCGGCTACGGTCCCCGGCCCGGCCCGTTCCCGCGCCAACGCCTGCGGCTGACGAGCAGAGCACCCTCGTCCTCGCGCTGACCAGTCAGATCACCCGCCTGAAGAAGCAGCACCGAGAAGAAGTACAGGCCCCGCGAGACGCGCTCGAACAAGCCCACGGCGAGAACCTCGACCTCCGACGCGAACTTGCCCGCCGCGGAGGAGTCGCAGCAGCCCCTCAGTGACGGCCCGCCCGATCAGCCAACCATGCGGCATGCTGACGGATTCGGGATAGATCATCGAGAAAATAGCTCTCCCAGCCCTCGTCCAACCTTCTCCAAGCCACCGGCTGTCCGGCCTCCGGGACAAACGAGGCCGCTGCATCAACGACGGCGGCATACGACAGCCCGAGCGTGACCGGCCAATCCGGGTGATAAGAGCGAACCGCAACCGCTGCCGGCTCAGCCAGCAGTTCCACCCGAAGGCCCGTCTCCTCGAAAAGCTCCCGGGTCGCACCCTCGCGCGGTGTCTCGCCAGCCTCGACCTTCCCGCCCGGAGGAACCCAACCCCGCCAACGGTGCTTCACCAACACCACCCGGGCAAGATCCTTGTCGAACACCCAGACCTCGGCTGCAAGAGGCTCCATCGGTCCCTGCCGGGCAGCAGCCAGCCACCGGCAGGCCCCGTCGAACTCGGCTATCGCCTGTTCAGCATCGTTCACCGCCGCTTCGACGGCCCGCTCGTCGACCACCTTCTGAATCATCGGGCCAACATACGAGGCTGCACTGACAACGCAGCCACGTCACATCGATCTCATGAAGGTCCCGCCCAGCGGCAACATGCCGAATCTCGAACCGAACCCTCGATAGTGCTCGGTGTCGGCAAGACCCATATCGCCCAGGCCCTGGGGCACCTCGCCGTTCGTCAGGGCGCGAACGTCCGCTTCTCCAAGACCAGCCGGATCGTGGCCGAGCTCGCCGGCGGCCACGCGGACCGCACCTGGGACAAGCGCATGCGCGAGCTGCCCCCCCGACGTCCTGATCCTCGACGACTTCGCCATGCGCCAGATGACGCCGCCCAGGCCGACGACCTCTACGAGCTGGTCAGCGATCGGCAGGGACGATCCCTGATCATCACCAGCAACCGGGCACCCAGCGACTGGTATCCCCTGTTCCCCAACCTCGTCGTCGCCGAATCGCTCCTGGACCGGCTGAATTAACAGCAGCCATCAGGTCATCATGAACGGCCCCAGCTACCGCCCCAACAAACGCCCCAGGAACCCCACCGACAAGAACGGAACGACGACCGCGAAGGACAGCTGACCGCAGGAGTCTTCCGCTCGGCGCCTGAGCACTGAGGCCCAGGCGTCGAGCTCCGCCCCGCTCTCCGGCGCTAGTCGATATTGATGTTGAAGTTGGAGACGTAGGGCTGGAAAGTGCCCCCCGGCCAAGGCCCGTGAGCCGAACCTCACAGAAGCAGGCCCGTACAGCTGTGGCAGCGACAAACTGCTGGCGCAGCGAGGTTCACGCCAGGTGGCCCGCTATCCCCTGACGATGACGGGGGTGTCCTTTCCCGAAAACTGGAACCTGCCGTTCGCACACCGCCTGGCCGCCCTTCTGTTCCCACCCTCGTCCGGCCCCGTTTCCACACTGAGCGGAACAGCCATGTGGTGGACGGGGACGCATGCGGCGAGGTGGGCGAGTGTCTCCGCACGGCGCTCCGCGCGCGGCCACGCTCTACGTCTACTCGCTGCTGTTGCCGAATGTCGCCGCCCGTGTCTGCGCCGCCTTGCCCGTCCTGGGCAGCCCGGCCGGCCTCGCCGCCGAATGGACCGAGTACGCCATGCTTCTGCAGACTGTGAGTCGCGGAGGCAACCTCACCCTCGCCGACGCGCTCCGGGCCTGGCCCAAGGGAATTCGCGCCGCTGAACTGCCGGGCGGGTCCAGTTGTTGAGGGTGGGCCCGCACGTGACGCGCGGGTAGCGTCCCGCCTTGGTAGATCCTGGTGGCGTGCGCTGCTTGGGATACTGGCGCTCCGTACAGCGGGTGGAGGGCATGCGGTGGGGCTGGTTGACTCTTTTGAGGCGGTGGTGCTGGTGGAGCGGCACCTGTTCGCTCTGATCGACAACGATCCGGGGAACGAGGAGCCGTTCGCCCGGATACCTGGCAACTCCGCGTTCTTGGTCCATGAAGACTCTGTGGTGGTCGCGTCGGATCTCGAAGACCAACTGGCCAGGGTCCGGGTGGAGATCTGGGACTCGGCGCCCGACGGGCCGGTCGGGGAGGGATTCCGGGCGATCGGGGAAGTGGCCTCCGTGTCTTTCGAGTCCGGGCGGATCCAGCTGGTCAACCTGATGCGGGAACCGGCCGGGGACGAGTACGCCCTCGCCTCGCCCGGACCCTATCGGGTGTGTGTCTGGGCGGCCTCACAGGAAGAGGACGCGCAGGAGGAATTGGAGGCCTACCGGTTCTTCGAACGCTTTGTGATCCAGCTGTCGCCGTGAGGCGCTGAGCGGGGCGGGCTGCGGGCGGCCCGCTCCGCTCGTGCGGGGGCTACTTCACCTTCACGTAGAAGGCGTCACCGTCGAGGATGCGGTCGTCGTTGTACCAGGTGGCGAGCCGTGATCCCGCCTTCTGGTTGTCCGTGCTGTCCAGGGCCCGGGCCGAGTAGTTGCCGTTCGCGTTCTTGGCCCCTTCCTTCGTGGTGCTGAACGGGTAATTCGTCGCAGTCTTTGCCGCTGGCGGAGTAGTTCGGCCACTTGGCCTGGCACGCCGCCCGCGCGGTGTCACGGTTTTGCCTGCGCAGCGTGGCGTCGTAGTAGATCCGGTGCAATGGCGTCGTGGTGGGGGCGCCGGGGATCTTCTTGCCCGTCTTGGCGGGGATCGTGGTTCCCGGATGATTCTGGGCGTCCCAGATGTGCTGAGCTGTCTCGTTGACCACGGGATCATTGCGGTCATAGTTCATGGTCGAGCGGACGTTGGTGAAGATGCTGCCCTTCTTGTAAGTCAGGTAGGGGGCGCTGTCGAACCGCACCCTGATCTTGGGTTCGGCCAGCTGGACGTTCTTGTTGCCTTTGGCTATGAAGAAGGTGGCCGGGACGAAGTCGTACGTGTGGACCTTGTCGCGGCCGGTACCGGAGGCCGCGTCTTCGTCGAAGGTCAGCAGCTCCCTGCTCTCCCTCCTCCAACCCTTCATGCTGGCGTCCTGCTGCGCCGCGCCGACTTCGCCGCGGAAGCCACCCGAGACCTGCGTGACGCCCCCGTGTTTCTGTCCCTTGTGCAGAACGGCGCCTGTGGCACTCGACTGGTTCCACCGGTTGATCAGGAACGTAGTCGTGTCTTTGATGGTGCCGGTGGTGTTGATCTTCTCGATGTACTGCTCGAACAGGACGGACCGCTCGCCCTGGAAGGCGTACCCGATGATTGTCTCGACGTAGGTGAGGGTGCCGACGGGAGTGCCGGTCTCCACGTCGACGCCGACGACCTGGACGGTGCCTCGGCCGCACAGGGCGAAGTGGTACTTGACCCACTCGGGCTTGCCGGCGCTGTTGCCGTGTGTGAAGCACTCGTCGTGGGTCACATCGTGGTAGTTGAAGTCCCCGCGAGGAGGCCTCGGGCCTGCGGCACGGCCCACGGAAGACGCTGCGGCCGGGAGATCCTCCAGGAAGCCGGGATCGATCCGGCACCCGAGCGTGCTACGAGCACGTGGGCGGACTTCCGGCGTTCCCAGGCCGACGCCCTGCTGGCGTGTGACTTCCTGGAAACGGTCACCTTGCCCGGGGCACGCATGTATGTGTTCGCGGTGATCGAGCACGCCAGCCACCGGATCCGGATCCTCGGCGCCACCGCGCACCCCACCGCCAGGTGGGTGACGCAAGCCGCGAAGAACCTTGTCATGGACCTCGAAGACGCCGGCTGCCGGGCCAGGTTGTTGATCCGGGACCGGGACGGGAAGTTTCCCGGCCTGTTCGACGCCGTCCTCAACGATGCGGGGATCGAGGCAGTACTCAGGGGAGTACGGATGCCTCGCATGAACTCGATCATGGAACGGTGGGTGTCGACCTGCCGGCGCGAGCTGTTGGACCGCACCCTGATTTGGAATCAACACCACCTGCTCCACGCGCTACGCGGGTTCGAGAGGTTGAGCTGCCACCGGGCGATCTCGCAGTCCCGCATATGTCCCTTATTGTGGCTTTTGGTGTCGTGTCTTGGCCGATGGGACGGAGTTGGGCCGTGGCGTTCGCGGAGTCGGCCGGCGGTGGTGAGTCGATGCCCTCTCCCGAGCCGGCCCCGGAGTCCGAGCGACGGTCCTGGGCGCCGCTGCTGGCGGTGTGCGCCGGGTATTTCATGGTGATCCTGGATGTGACGGCCATCAACGTCGCCGTGCCGGTGATCGGCCGCGAACTGTCGGCCTCGCTCACCGGCATCCAGTGGATCACCGATGGGTACACCCTGGTCTTCGCCGGGTTCCTGCTGACCGGTGGCGCGCTCGGTGACCGGCTGGGCAACCGTCGGGTCTTCTGCACGGGCGTGGCGGTGTTCACTCTGTCCTCGGCCGCGTGTGCGCTCGCGCCGAGCGCCCCGTCCCTGGTTGCGGCCCGGTTGGTGGAGGGGCTCGGTGCGGCTCTGATCGTGCCCGGTTCCCTGGCCCTGCTCCAGCAGGCCTACCCGGCGCCGGCCGTACGCTCGCGGGCCTTCGGACTGTGGGGTTCGATGGCGGGCATCGCGGCCGCTGCTGGTCCGCTGCTGGGTGGGCTGCTCGTCTCCACGCTGGGTTGGCGCTGGGTGTTCTTGATCAACCTGCCCGTCGGTGTGGCCTGCCTGGTGCTGACGCTGCGGCATGTGGCACGCTCACCCCGGCGCGCCGCCCGGGCCCTGGACTGGCCGGCGCAGTGCGCGGTGGTGGCAGCGGTGGCGCTGCTGACCGCGGCGCTCAACGAGGCCGGGCGGCGGGGCTGGTCCGATCCGGCTGTTCTCGCTGGGGTGGGCCTGGCCGTGCTGGCCGCCGCGGCGTTCGCGGTGCGCGAGCGGCTGGCCCGCTCTCCTGTCCTTCCGCCGAGCCTGCTGTGCTCTCGTGCGATGAGCGGTGGAGCCGTCATCGGCCTGCTGTTCAACTTCGGCTTCTACGGCATGCTGTTCACCGCCAGTCTGGAATTCCAGCACCAGCGCGGCTTCAGCGCCCTCGGCACCGGGCTGGCGCTGTTCCCGACGGTGGCGATGACCATGTTCGCCTCCGTCCTGTCCGGGCGGCTGACCCGCCGCACCGGCGATCGTCCACTGGTGATCTCCGGCATGCTCCTGGCTGCCCTGGGGCTGGCCGGCTGGGCCGCGGCGGGAGCCGACCCCGCCTACCCGCTGCTGCTGGCCCCGATGATGGCCGCGGGATTCGGTACCTCCTTCGCCCTCACCGGTTCAACCGCCACCGTGATGGGTGCCGCGCCTTCGGCGTACTCAGGCGCCGCCTCCGCCCTGTTCAACACCACCCGCCAGATCGGCAGCGCCACCGGCGTCGCGCTCGGCGGCAGCCTGCTCGCCACAGCCGCCGACTACAACACCGGGCTGCGCACCAGCATGGCCATCGGCGCGCTCGCCTACCTGGCCGCCGCAGGCCTCGCGTGGCTGTGCGTGCCGGCGATACCGAAAATGACCTAGTACTGCAACGGTGCCTACCGTGACTGCTGGCCAGGTTCGTCGTTGATGTGGTTATGGGTGGGGACCTTGCTGATGTGGGTGTGTGGGCGAG
>NZ_JBVKCA010000054.1:0-10426 GCF_055656965.1 Streptomyces sp. NPDC111656 | reverse complement strand
CGAGCCCACTCATCATCCGACAGATCTCCCCGCCCCATGCCCCACGGAACGAGTTCCCAGCGGCAGCGTCACCCGACCCGTCGGACACGCCCTAGGTGTATTGACCCGCAGCGTTGTTCACACGGCTGATCGGTGGCTGGCCTGCGAGTGCGGTGTGGCAGCGGTGGTGGTTGTAGGTGTGCAGGAAGTCTGCCAGGGCCTGGGTGCGTTCGGTGTTGCTGGTGTAGGGCCGTAGGTAGGCCCATTCGTCGAGCAGGGTGCGGTTGAAGCGTTCGACTTTGCCGTTGGTCTGGGGCCGGTAGGCGCGGGTGAGCTTGCCGGCCGCGCCGAGGTCGGCCAGGGCCTGCTGCCAGGCGAAGCTCTTGCGGTAGGGCCAGGCGTTGTCGGTCAGGACGCGTTCGATGTGGTCGATGCCGCAGGCGGTGAAGAAGGCTGCGGCCCGGCGCAGGAAAGCGGCGCAGGTGGTGGCCTTCTCGTCGCCGTGGATCTCGCTGTAGGCGAGGCGGGAGTGGTCGTCGACGGCGGAGTGGACTAGTCGAAGCCCATGCTGCTGCGGGTGGCGCGGCCGGCCTGCCGGCCCAGCACCTTGTGGCCGCCGCCGTCGGGGATCCGGCCGAGTTTCTTGACATCGACGTGGAGGAGTTCGCCGGGGCGGTCGCGTTCGTAGCGGCGGATGACCTGGCCGGTGGGCCGGTCCAGGAAGGCGAGCCGGTTCAGGCCGTGGCGGGTCAGGACGCGGTGCACGGTCGAGGCGGGCAGGCCCAGGATGGGGCCGAGGCGGGCAGGGCCGAGTTTGCGGTCCTGGCGCAGCCTGCAGACCCGGGCCTCCACGGCCGCCGGGGTGCGGTGCGGTGTGATGCGGGGCCGGCTGGAGCGGTCGGCAAGACCCGCCTCGCCCTCGGCCCGCCAGCGCCTGACCCATTTGTGGGCGGTGGCGCGGGAGATGCCCATCTCGGCCGCGACATGGGCAACCGGGCGGCCACCGCAGACACGTTCGACGAGCAGCCGCCTGCCATGAACGGTCAGCCGGGCATTACGGTGAGACACGAAGACCTCCGTGCGGTGCGTTCCTAGACAGCTCCACCACACCGGAGGTCTTCGCCATGATCAAGCACCGGCGAGTGTCAACAACGCTCGTGATCAATACACCTAGGGCCTGCCCGGCGGATCATCGAACCTTGAGTACTTCGTTCGGTCACGATGGTGTGGACGGAGGGCGAATCCTCACTGATCGAGAGGGCTGGTGCAGTGGCGATCAGCGCACGACTTGAACGACGTATCCGACGCGAGTTCCCCGAACCCGGCTCCGCGCCAGAGGTCATGCGGATGCTGAACGAACTCCCGGAAACCGCGGACTATGACGTAGAGCACTTCGCAAGCGAACGCGTGCAAGCTGCGATTGTGCTGATCGCCCAGGGGAGCATCAGTCGGTTACGTGAGGCCATACGACTCGCTCTGACGGACTGGCGCGACCTGCTGGTCGCTGCCGAGTTGGCTCACGAGAATTGGCCCGATCGCTTGCGGACCGAACTGGGGTCTTGAAGCGCCTTGATCCGGGCGCGCAGTTCAGCAACGGAGCCAGAGGCGCATCGAGGCGACGGTGACGGTGCCGTGGAAGACGTAAGCCCGCTTGTCGTATCTGGTGGCGACGGCCCGGGAGTTCTTGAGGGCGTTGATCATCCGCCCCACCTCGTTCCTTCTCTTGTAGATCGTCTTGTCGAAGCCGGTGGGCCGGCCGGCCTTGCTGCCACGGCTCTGGCGATTGGTCCGCTGGTTCTTCGGCTCAGGGATGGTGTGCTTGATCTGACGTCGGCGCAGGTAGCGACGGTTGCGGCGGGAGGAATACGCCTTGTCGCCGCCGAGATGGTCCGGCCGGGTGCGCGGATGTCCGCCATCGAGTCGGGCAACTCGGATGTGTTCCATCACGGGGATGAGCTGCGGGGCGTCGCCCCACTGACCCGGAGTGATCAGCAGGGCCAACGGGCGGCGTCCGCCTTCTCCAGCGAGGCGGATCTTGCAGGTGAGGCCGCCCAGGGAGCGTCCGAGTCCCTCGTCGGACGGTGGAGCAATAGTCAATCCTTGTGGATCGCTGGGTTAAGGCAACGGGTTGGCGCCTTGGACGACCTGCCATCCGGAGGCCGGGCTGCCCGACATGAGGTGCTGGACGCCTTCTCCCCGGAGCGTCACGAAGGCGGTGAGGCCAGTGTCCAGTTGTGCCACTCGATGCCCGTAGACGACGGCCTGCGTCAGTGTCAGGTCGAGTGCTTGTGCCGAATCGCTGAGGCGGTTGAAGCGGGCACCGCGGCGGACCGGTCCCCGCAGGCAGCGCACATTGACAGTGGCCTGTTCGAGGGACACGACGATGACTCGGACAATCTGCAGTTCGACGCTGTTACGACAGCTGCCGGGGCTCGGGATCTCACTCACGCGGTTGCTCCCTCTCGCTCGACCAGGACGCCGTTTTCGAACCGGGCACCCGCGCGGACCAGGGGAACGAGGTGGGCGCCGGTGATCGCGCGCCAGCGGGCCTGGGCTGACTCGACGAGCTTGAACACCATCGTAAGGGCCGCGGCCGGGCTGCCGGCGCCGCGGGTGACCTTGGTGCGGAGCTTGACCGTGGAGAACGTCGACTCGATCGGATTCGTGGTCCGCAGGTGGATCCAGTGTTCGGCGGGGAAGTCGTAGAACGCCAGCAGTTCCTCCGTGTCGTCAGTTCGGCGGGCGGCCGTCATAACCCCAGAGCGTCCGGGCGACGTTACCGCCGAACCCCTCGGATCGCTCAGCATCCTCGCGTTTCACCCGAACCCTCGGATACATCGGCCTGACGCACACCGGTGCACCCGTGGGTTCGCCCTGAAGAACCCTCGGTTTCCGTGAACCCACGGGGATCGGGGGGATCGCCGAGGTAAGCCCAAAAGGGGCCACGAGATGATCTTGCTTACTGGCTGAGGTTGCTGACGCGGTTCGCGTACTCGCGGTGGGCCTTGCGCTGTGCCGGGATCGCTGCGGCGTTGTCGAGCGGCCGGCAGCGGTCGAGGAGTTGGCGGTGTACCGCCGGGATGGCGCTGACGCGCAGGGTGTAGCCCTGGCCGCGTCGTACAGTCACGCGCTGGTCGAGCGCGGCGCGCTCGGCGGGCTCCAGTTCGGCCGCGCGGAGGAGGTCGGCGACCTTGCCCGGCATGTCGAGAACGACCGGCAGCTTTGGAGCCGGGGCGCCCGGGTCGGCGGCCGTGTACTCGGGCAGGAGGTCGGCGACGGCGACGGCGGTGCGGATGGCGCCGCGGCTGACGCCGTGGTCGCGGGCCAGGGCGGCGATGGAGCGGCTCTCCAGGTACGCGGTGCGCACGGCGTCGGTCTTGTCGGCAGGGACGGCGGGGCGGCGCCCGCCCTTGTTGCCCTTGGCCTCGGTGGCCCGCAGCCCGTCGTAGGTCAGCTCGCGCTGGAGGTCGCGCTGGAGTTCGCCGGCAGCGGCGAGGGTCTGCACCATGAACTTCACCGTGGACAGCAGTTCACCGGTGCGCGGATGGCGGGCGGTGAGGTCTATCGCGGAGAACGCGCCGTCGTAGATGCGCATGGCGAGGCGGTCACGGTGCAGGACGTCGAGCACGTCGAGAATGTGCCCAATGCCGCGCACGAGGCGGAACATCTCGGAGGTGTGCACGGTGTCGCCCTGCCGCGCGTACGTGAGCAGTTCACCGAACTTCGGGCGCTCCAGCGGGTGGAGGCGGCTGGAGGTGCCGGCCTGTTCCTCGAAGACGACAGGGTCCTCGATCCCGGCCTCGTCCAGGACGAGGTTCTGACGGTCGGTCGACTGCTGGTCGGTCGACACCCGCTTGTAGACCAGGTTGGCCACGCCGCTTCCCCTTGTGCTGGTCGGATTCGGCCCTAGCCGTCACTGTCAGCAAACCCTGTCATCATCCGCCATCGGATCCGATTGGATCGGCGACGCCGTCGAGCTCCGGAACCGGGTTCATTTGGACACCCGCCGCACCTGTCGTCATTCGATCGTTTGACAACAGGTGGGAACTTGGTGCCTGGCCAGGGCTGCCGCGTGATCCGCTCGTGCGGAGGTGTTCGTCGGAGTGGCCCGTCGTGTCGACTGCCCTGCTGGTTCGAGAAGGAGGATGCTGGTGTTCTTATCGCTATCAAGCGCCCCCATGACCTGCGAACGCATTCTGCGGTGAGGGGAGAGCTGGTGGGGACCCTGGGGAGTGCCCCCCAGGGTTCTTTCATGTCTACGCCCGGTCAGTGCCGGGTTTCGCGTCCGGTGAGCGAAGTCCGCTGCCTCGTGGTCATGTCCCTCGACGGGAGCGGGATCAGCCGCACACGCTGGTGCAGTCGGTGGAAGTGGGCTTTGCAGGTCGTCGATATCGCCTTTGACAGCTGTCTCACCAGCAGCCGCATCGGGCCCAAGAGACCAACCCGGTTGCACTGCTCGCTGGACAGCACTCATGGGCGGCTGCCGTGGTGGTGCGGAGCCGAGCGGGGGCTCACCCCCGTCCGTGCGGCTTCTGGCGGGCTCGACCATTTCAGTTCGACACGGGATCGGCGCTGGTGGGTCAGCGAATGAGGTGGAGGGTGACCTCACTCTCGGTGGAGCTCGTGTTCACGGCGTGGACGTAGCCTTGTGCGGTGCGGTAGTCGCCCGTGCCTCCGGTGATGGCCAGGGTGATGTCGCCGGGGCCGCTGCTGGTGATGGGGAAGACTCCCTGCACGGTGATCTTCCCCTTGGGAAGCGTGAGGGTGACCACGCACTGCACGGTGCTCGAATCCGCGGTGCCGGTACGGGTCGTTGTGCAGACCTCGTCAAACGTGCCCACCGTGGTGCTGTTGCGCAGGACGTCTCCCACAGCGATGAGTTCGTCTCCCTGGCTGGGGCCAGGAGGAGGGAAATCGATGGAGTTGGCCTGCGTGACCACCGTCGTCAGGTGAAGGACCTCTTCCTTGCCTCCGGCCGGCTGGGGGCCGGTGGCGGGTGCGGCGGCCGAGGCAAGGGAGGCGCAGCAGAGGCCGGCGGCCAAGCCTGTGGCCACGCTCAGGCCCAGACGGTTGATGTTGCGCATGACGCTTCTCCTGGTGAGATCTGCGGGGCGGTGAGGTGACCGGGTGTCACATAAGGTGCCGCGCCCAGGGTCAGCGTCCGGCCACGGACACGCCACAGCCACCGCAGACCAGCGACAGAGTGAGCGTCATACCCGAATGGCCCCGGAACGGCGTGTCGCTCAAGGCCCCACGCCGAGACTCATGGGGTGCCGGGCTGCCTGATGCGCGGGGCGCGTCATCGGAGAGCGAAGAATGTCTCCGCATTGGCGGTCGCATGTGCTGCCCGATTTTGGGCTCGTCGTCACGGTAGCTGTTCTCGAACGCCGATAGGTCAAGCAGCTCGACGATGTCGAGCACCTTCCAGCACAGGTGCTCGGGCGGCAGCCACTCCCGCACATCCCGCGGCATCTCTAGATCACGTTCACGGTCGCACAACAAGAAGTTCCGCCCCACCAACCAAGATTCCGACGCCTCCTTGATCCTCGGAACCGAACAACGAATCGCTCTTGACCTTCACTGGGCAGGAGCCGTGCGACAGCCTCGGCACGTTCGGGCGGAGGTTCCTGAACCCCCGGCGGACTCGGGCGGGGGTGAGCCGGCCGGGTTCGCCGGGGCTTTCCCAGGGACGTCGGAGGTCGGCGACCAGGGGTCGGGTGAGGCGGAGTTGGGTGTGGGCGGGGACGACCAGCCAGGTCCATCGGTGCGCGGCCTGGGGTGTGCGGAGTTTCGGACGGGTCCAGCCGGGGGTCTGCTTCATCGTTCTGAAGGTGTGTTCAAGATCGAATCGGCGGAGGAACGCCTGCCAGCGCAGGTCGACGTCTGCGCCGGTCATTCCGGTGCGCGAGGACCACAGCCACACCGGCTTGGGGTCGCGGTCGCCGGGCAGGTGCTCGACCTTCATCCGGATCAACGGGCCGTGGATCAAAGGGAGTTCGCCGCATTGGTCGAGCCAGGGGCCACGGGCCTGCAATCGTGGGTGCATCCGGTCCCAGGCGAGGGCTTCGGCCGTGCCGTAGCGGGTGGTGTCGCACGTTGTGGCCTGGTCAGGGGTGTGCCAGGACTCCGGCTTCGAGAAGGTGAGGACGCCACCGTGCTTGCGGGGCTGCCCGCCGCGCGGGGTGGAGCGACGCGGTCCGGCATCCCGGAGCATGACCCGGTCCGAGCGCAGCCGTGCGACCAGTTCGACGGGCAGGTCGGCCAGGACGTAGGCGAGGCGGGTGACGTCGTAGCCGGTGTCCATGACGACGAGGATGTCTGCGTCGCCCGGCCGCCACCGCCCGGCGTGCACCAGCCGGGTGATCACCTCGCGGAGTTGGGTGGCGGTCACCGCGGTGGCCCTGGCCACCTCGACCAGCGACGTCGGCGCGGCCTGCACCAGCACGGGCGCGACGACGACGTCGTACTCGTACTCGTACGACAGCGCCGACCGACTGGAGACCACCGGCACGGTCTACGACGCTCTCGGGCGCACCACTACCCAGGCGTCCGGCGCGACCATCGGCTACTACGCCAACGACCTCGTCCGCCAGCAGACCTCCGGCGCCAGCCGGCAGACCTGGACCCTGGACGCGGCCGGCCGCCTCGCCTCCTGGACCACCGAAACCAACAGCAGCGGCACGTGGACCCAGACCGGGTCCAAGACCGACCACTACGGCTCAGACGGCGACAGCCCCGACTGGATTCAGGAGACCAGCTCGACGATCAGCCGCAATGTCCAGGACATCGGCGGGGACCTCGGCGCCGTTACCACCGCCACGGGCAACACCGTCCTGCAGCTCACCGACATTCACGGCGATGCACTGTGGAGCTCCCCCTGGACACCCGCCAGGCCCTGACCGCACTCGCCTACGACGAGTACGGCAACCCGCAGGGCGACACCACCGCCACCCGCTACGGCTGGCTCGGCGGAAAGCAGCGCTCCGGCGAAACGGTCACCGGCGCCACCCTCATGGGCGTGCGCCTCTACGACCCGGCCACCGGACGCTTCCTGTCCATCGACCCCGTGCCCGGCGGCTCGGCCAACGCCTACGAGTGCTGCGGCGGCGACCCCATCAACCGCTACGACCTCGACGGCAGGTTCTGGGGCTTCCACCTCAGCGCCGGTGCGAAGCTCGCCTGGCACTACGGAAGTCGCGCCTACGGCGGCTACCGCAGGTGGCAAAACCGGCAGCAGGCACGCATCGTCGGACTCGGCATGGCGTACATCGGGCACCGATACCTCGGCTACCGATGCCGCTACCGCTACGGTATGCGGGTCTGCACCGGAGGCCGCGGTCTCCACGCCCGCGGCGGAACCACGCTCGGCACCACCTACTTCACCTCGAACAACAACTTCGTCACTCCGGCCAGGATGCGCCACGAACGCAAACACAAGCGGCAGTGGATGCGGTACGGATGGCACTTCGGCTACATGTATCTCAGAGCGGGAATAAACCCATGTCACAACAAGTGGGAGCGCCGCGCTGGATACAAGGACGGGAACTATCCATGTCGTTGAGCCAGCCCAGGAAACGACCCATATGGCCATTCGTGCTGGCGGGGTCGGCGCTCGGCCTGGCCGTCCTCGTGGCCGTCGGTACCTGGGTGTACGGCATCTACAGCATGTCCGATCCTGTTCCCCCGGCGCTCGGCGCTCGCGTCGAAGGCAAGACGATCGTCGTCAAGTTTCCCGTCTGCCCCACCGACGTGATCCATCGCGTGGAGGTCACGGACTTCCACGACGACAAGAGCGCGAACCCGCACGTGCTGTGGTGGGGCTCGAACCCCACGACGCGATCAGCCAAGAGCGGCGTCGTCAAGCTCTGGTCCGGCGACGGATTTGAGCGCCATGCCCCACAATCCGCCCCGTCCTCCATACCCCGCGATCTCGTGGTGGGGTATTTGGACCCCTCGGGTGAAGGACTGGACGGTGTCTTCACGCTCCACACGGTATCCGCAGCGAAGTTGAAACCGGGGCAGTACTGGACCCGCGACGGTTCCAGAACCGCCGCACAGATCGACGCCCAACTCCACTGCCACGACAGCAACTAAGAAGCAGGAGGAACTACTCCTATCACGCAAGCGGGCAACTCTGACCCGCACGAACTAAGAGGGTGCCGTGCCATGCGCGGCGCCCTCTCCCGTTCTCAGATGAGCTCTCATCCGGGTGGATGCGCGGGGAACCCAGGTGAGCACTGAGGTCTTCCCGGCAACGCGATGGTTGCGGTGTGTGACGGGGCGGGTGCCCGCTCGCGGCCTAGTTCTGCGGTGCCAGGGTGCGCAGGACGTCGAACTCGTTGCCCTCGGGGTCTGCCATGACCACCCAGTTTCGGTCTGAGCCCTGGCCTACATCCGTCGTGGTGGCGCCGAGGCCGAGCAATCTGGTCACCTCGTCCTCGGTGCTGCCGTCGATCGGGCTGACGTCGAGGTGAAGCCGGTTCTTCACGGTCTTGCCCTCGGGCACCAGGATGAACTGCAGGGTGGGCGGCATCTGGCGGGCCCGAACATCCTCGATGGTCGGCACCCAGGAGCCGATCTCGACCTTGCCCTCGCTCCGGTCGATCACTTTGAAGTCCAGGACCTCGCACCAAAAGGCCGCGAGCATCTCCGGATCGTGGCAGTCAACGGTCAACTCGGTGAACCTACTTGTCATGACTCTCCCAGATAGTGCGGACAGGGCTCAGAGTATGCCGCCCGTCCGACAGATCCGAGATCTTCCTGACTAGGGACATCAGACGGGCTTGACCAGGCATCAGATACGCGAGAAGCCCCTGGTAGGAGCAGGTCTGCGAAGAACAGGTTCCGGGTACCGAGAGGCTTCACGCGTTGACCAGTGTCACCTACACCGGCGTGCTCGATGTCAGCCGGGCCACTGCTGAGGCCCTCGCGAAGCTGCTGCTCGAACACCGTGAGCGTCTCGGGACCCGCAAGGGCACCCGCGCCCTGGGGCCGTTCAAACAGAGCGTGTTGATCCTGCGCTGGTTCCTGGACGGTACCCGGCTGACTCAACTTGCCCGCGACAACCGGATCTCCGTCCCTACGGCCTACCGCTACCTCCACGAAGGGCTGACCGTGCTCGCCGACCACGCCCCGGACCTGTCCACCGCACTGGAGCGCGCGGCCGCGGCCGGCTTTACACACCTCAACCTCGACGGCACCGTCATCCGTACCGATCGCGTCGCCGCCCCCGGCCCGAACAAGGCCGACCTGTGGTGGTCGGGCAAGCACAAGCACCACGGCGGCAACGTCCAGGTCATTTCCGCACCCGACGGCTGGCCGCTCTGGGTCTCGCCGGTCCGGCCCGGCCGCGAGCACGACACCACCTGCGCCTGTACCCACGGCCTGATCGCCGCCCTGACTCGGCTCGCCGACACCCTGGACATCCCCACCCTGACCGACCTCGGCTACCAGGACGCCGGGGCCGGCCTCCGCCACCCGGTCAAAAAACCCAAGGGCGGCGAACTTACCGACGACGCGAAGGCCTTCAACTCCGTCATGCGCGGCGTCCACGGTGTGGCCGAACGCGCCAACGCCCTGCTCAAGGTGACCTTCAAGGCTCTGCGCAGGGTCAGCCTCGACCCTAAGGCGATCACCCAGATCACCCGCGCCGCCCTCGTTCTGCTCCAGATGGAGCACGGCCGCACCAGCTGACGAAGGTCACGAACCGTCACGACACGTTACCGAGAAGGGCTCAGTGGTCTTCGGCCCTGACTTCCCGGCCGCCGCCGTGCAGGTGGGCCACGGTCGCGGCGGCGGCAGCACCGATCAGGTCGTTCTTCCGGCCGCCTCCACGGGACAGTTCGCGGACTCGGCTGGTTGCTGTAGCCGGGACATCGATGACGTGCTCGCCGCGGGCGATGAGTCACTGGACCAGGTGCCGGCCCAGTCCGCCGGCGTTCTCCACCGCCCAGGAACGCTGCGCCCACTGCCGAGCCCAGCGCAGCAGGCGCCGGTACTCCGGCAGGCTCGACCGGACTGTCACTGAGGACAGCTGCTGCTGATCGTCGGTGGTCACGGCAACGGCGGTGTGGGTGGACTTGTGTGGATCGACTCCGAGTAGAACCACGGCAGAGTGCTCCCCCAACAGGTGCGTGACAGCGAGGACGTCCACGGTCGACACTGCGACTTTCGCAACCACCTTGAGCAGGTACACGCCTCTGTTGAGTCAGACCGTGGGCGGACGCCGGGCCGGTGGCACACCCCTTGAGAGCCAGCCCCGGGAGGCGGCAGAAGCTTCACGAGCCATCCGATCTGACGCCCTACGGAGACACTACGAGCGGCCAACTCGACCGCGCTCCGCTATCCCCGTATAAGAACTCCTAACAGAATGGCCTTGATGGCCTTGGAATGTGTTGGCCCGTCAGGTTGTTGACTGGTGCATGCGCAGGGGGGAACGGCCGCCGTG
>NZ_JBVKCA010000053.1:0-11695 GCF_055656965.1 Streptomyces sp. NPDC111656 | reverse complement strand
TCCACCCCGCACGACCCTGTTACCCGTGTCCGCTTCCAGGGTGTCGGTCATGTCAGGGTCAACCAGCACCGCGCCGTGGCCGGCCGGGTCAAGACCGTGTCGGTCAAGCGCGAGGGCCGTAAGTGGTTCGTCGTGCTGAGTGCCGAGCAGGACCAGCCGGAGCCGCTGTCCGCGACCGGCTCCGTGGTCGGGGTCGACCTGGGCATCGCGAACTTCCTCGCCGACTCGAACGGCGGGTTCGTGCCCAACCCGCGCCACGGCCGACGGGCAGCCGGGAAGCTTCAGGCGGCGCAGCAGGCACTGTCCCGGTTCCCGCGCCGCACGGCGAAGGAGCGCACCGCCAGCCACCGGCGCGCGGTGGAGAAGGTCGCCCGGCTCCACGGTACGGTGCGTCGTCAGCGGCTCGACCACGCGCACAAGACCGCGCTGGGTCTGGTTCGCGCACATGACTTCATCGCGCATGAAGGCCTCAGGATCCGCAACATGAGCAGGGCCCCCGCGCCGAGGCCCGATCCTGGCCGGCCGGGTGCGTTCCTGTCCAACGGGGCCGCCGCGAAGGCCGGGCTCAACACGTCGATCAGTGATGCCGGTTGGGGGTGTTCCTGACGATCCTGCACGCCAAGGCTGAAAGTGCCGGACGGGAAGTGATCGCTGTGGACCCCCGCAACACCTCCCGCACCTGCCCCGCATGCGGGCACATGGCGAAGGAGAACCGGCCCACACAGGAGAAGTTCCACTGCGTCGCCTGTGGTTACCACGCGCACGCCGACACAGTGGGAGCCACCAATGTTCTACGGGCCGGGCTGGTCCGTCGCGGCGCCAACCCGGCATAGCGAGAAGCCCCCGGCTCCAGCCGGGGGAGGAGTCACTGTTCTGTGGCAGCGGGTACTGGGGGCACAGCGGCGATGGATAGCAGCAGCAGTACGGCGGCCTGCGCTCGTGAGGGCGGTGGGCCGTGGCGCTGACATGCGGAGATCAGTCGGTCTTGTCAGCGAGCCGGTGGGGTGAGGGCGGTGCGGTCGAACGGGCCACCATGTGAGGCGGCGTACGTGACGGCGTCGTTGACGGCATTGAGGGCGAACGACCGGACCCGTTCGGGGGCGAGGTCCAGGGTGCCCGAGGCTAGGAGCCGGATGATGCCGACGTTCGCTGTACGCGGGTACATCCACTGGCCGCGCACGGTGATCGAGTTGCGCATGATCCATGGGTACGGGAGCGCGAGGTCGTCGCCACCGAGCATGCCGACGCCGCCCATGAGAACGACGCGGCCGTACTCGCGCACGGTCATGGCTGCCATGCGCGCCGCCGAGCTGGGTGCGCTCGGCGGTAGCAGGTCGATCACCATGTCGATCGGGCCGTCGCCCGCCGCGGACATCGCCGCGCGGTCGCCGGCCTCGTCCCCGGTGAGCGGGACCGGGCGCACACGCGGACCGAACCGGTCGGCGAGGAGGTCGAGCGCGGCCCGGTTGCGGCCCGGGGCGACCACGCGGCCCGCCCCCATTGCGAGCGCGACCGCGACCGCGCTGCTGCCGAGGTTGCCGGTGGCCCCGCTGACGAGCAGCGTCTCACCGGCTGCGAGCCCGCCGGCCAGCAGCCCGCCGTAAGGGATGACGTGCACGCCGAGCGCGGCCCAGCGGGCCGGGTCGTCCCCCGCGCTGGCGGGCAACGGGAAGACGTTCTCCGTCGGGACCCGCATGAGCTCGGCGAACGATCCGTCGTGCAGGTACCGGGCGAGCCGCGCGCCGCCCTCGCCGCGGGAGCTCCAGCCCTGGAGCGTGATGTCGGGCGTCAGGGCGTCGTCCCGCGAGCGCACCGTGGAGTCGCACCACACCAGGTCGCCAGGGCACAGCCGGGTGGCGTCCGGGCCCACATGGACGACCCGTCCCACGCCGCCGATCCCGGGCACGACGGGCGGGACCAGGGGGTAGTTCCGCTCGCCGCTGAAGACCTCGGCCGCGTACGGGGCCACGCAGGTGGCGAGGACCTCGACCACCACCTCGCCGCCGCCGGCCTCGGGGTCGGGCACCTCCCGCACCATGAGCGGGGCACCGAACTGCGTCAGAACTGCTGCTCGCACGTGATGACCTCCGTGTTCGTCCGTGTTCGTCGCGATCGACACTAGGAGCCCGGCGGACATGCGGGAAGCGACGATCAAGCATCTGTGGTATGCGTATGTCGCATGGACATCTCCAGCACAGGCTTGCGAGTCCTGCGGCAGATCGCCGAGTCCGGCAGCTTCACCGCAGCAGCCACCCGGCTCGGCTACACCCAGTCGGCGGTCTCACGCCAGGCCGCCTCCCTCGAACGAAGCGCGGGCACCGACCTGTTCGAACGCCGCCCCGACGGAGTGCGGCTCACCCCCGCGGGTCTGACCCTGCTGCGCCACGCTCGCACGATCCTGGACTGCCTGACCGCGGCCGAGCGCGACCTCACCGGCACCGTCCCGCGAACCGAACTGGTGCGGCTCGGACTGTTCCTGAGCGCGGGCGCGGCCCTCCTGCCTCCCTCGCTCGCCCGCCTCGCGGCAACCGACCCGCAGATCACGGTCACGACCACCGAGGGCACCACACCCACCCTGATCCGGGCACTGCGCGCGGGTTCGATCGACCTCGCCGTGCTGACGTCCCGCCCGCCCCACCGGCCCTTGGACGGCGAGTCGCCGCGCCTGCACGTCGAGACCGTTGCAGACACCGAACTGGTCGTGGCGGCGCCTTCGGCCGGAGAGTTCGCCGGCCGCACCGCGGTGCACGTCGACGAACTGGTCGACGCCCCGTGGATCGCCACCCCGGCGTCGAACTCCGAGCCACTGCTCGGCGTCTGGCCCGGCCTGCCCGGACGGCCGCACCTCGTCCACTGCGCGCGCGACTGGCTGACGAAGCTTCAGCTGGTCGCCGGTGGCTTCGGGGTGACAACGGTGCCTTCCCGGCTCTCGCCGGTGCTGCCGCCCGGAGTGAGCCTGCTGCACGTCGAAGGCGCACCTCCCGAGATCCGCCGGGTACTCGTGGCGCGCCTCCCCGGCTGCCCAACCCCGGCGATCACGGCCGTCACCCGGGCAATTACCTCGACCACCTGATACGTGCCGCCGAGGCCGTCGGAGTCGGTGCCGTAGCCCGCCGAGGGCGCACACCATCACGTGTATCTCAGCATTCGCCAGGGCCCTTCCAGCAGGAGCACCCCGCTGCAGCCCGAGCAAGTACCCCAGTGACGTCGAACTCGGGCTCTGGCTCAAGTTCTGTGAAACTCGCAGGCCGTGACCGAGATCCATGGCCGGGGCCCAAACTCTGTGGGGGTCCCGTCCAGCATGTGGCATGGTCTGACCTCATGGGGTGCACCTTCTGTCGGCTCATCCGTGAAGACACCGGACGCTGGGTCGCTCGCGGGCCCATGGCCTGCGCCTTCGCTCCGCTGAACCCGCTCGCGCCAGGACACACCCTGGTGATTCCGACATCGACAGCGGGAAGCGGAAGTACAGCCATACGCAGTGGGAGATGATCCCGGCCGGGTACCGGTGCCCCTTGTCCGACGGCGACGCGTCCTGCACGGACACCCTCCTCCAGCATGACCACCCCCAAGATCATCCCACGGGCGGCCAACGTGACAGCACCGTGCCGACGGCATGAGGAGCAATAATCCATCTGCGGTTTTTCCGGTCTTCCTGGTTCGACGTGCCGTCGGCCCACCTGGGCCGCGGCTTGATCCGTGGCTGAGGACGGGACACGCGGACGTACCCGCGCCGAGGCCGCCTACGGCGGCGACCCGCGCCACTCCGGCTGACCAGCCGCAACGGCTCTGGTGTTGTCATTCCAGCGACCTACTTGCTGACCCGTATTCCGTCCGGTCAGCAATTTCGCCGCCTGGTGATGCGTGTATTCCGCGGCGAGTTGGGCTTCGGCGACGACGTCACCGCGCTCGCGTATCAGGTCCTCATAGATCGGCAGCTGATTGTTTTCGGTTGAGCTGTGTGTCATGGTCGGCCCATTTCGTGGCGATCAATCTGAGGCCGGTCCACCGTCAGGCTCGGTTGAGCCGGGCGGCGATCCCGTGGCCGATCGACAAATAGATGACGGCCGGGAGGCCGTAATTAAGGGCAATGCGTAGACTCTCTGTGTCCATCGTGAAAATGTCCTGTGACCACCAGGACAGCCAGTCCGCCGTGCCTCGCACGAATCCGACGAACACATTCGCGCGGTTCGCGTCGAGCAGGAACAACAGGATCCACAGTCCCAGCAGAGCCGCTGCGGTGTCGGCGATCGTGCAGATGGTGAGGGCCGTACGCCGTGTGGTGGCCTGGCGGCGTACAGCGCGGTCCGGGCCTGAGGGCTCGTTGTATGCCTGGTATCCGGGAACCGGGTCGATGTTGCTCACTGGGAAATCCGATCTGACGTAGTGCTGAGTATGCGCGCTCGCGCCAGGGCGCCGGAATTTAGCCGGTCGGCACCCCGCTTCTCTCTGCTTCTGCGTTCCGTATGCACCACGGCGTTACACCGCCGTCTGCGATGTACCAAATATGGCTGCCTATAGGGGCACTTACCCACATGTTCATGCGACAGGGCACTTTTCCGGACTGAATGGAGGGGTGTGATTCGAGTGCCGCCGCAGTCTCCAGCGGCCGGTGTTTGCGCAATTCGTGACCAAGTCATGAAGGAGGTCAGTGCATCCCTTCATACGGGTGTCGGTCTCGCGATCATCTGCGTTCCCCCGTGACACTCCTGACGTGCGGTGCGCTGTCGGAAGTGACCCCGGGCGGGGTCATGGCGCCCCTCCTCCGAGGGGAGGGCACGGAGGCGCCGACGTGCTGGGGCAGGCTCGGTTCCCCCCGTATCCGGGCCTGCCCCTGCTCTCCCAGTGCGCAGGGTGCCCCAGGGGTGTGACGGCCAATGCCAGGAACTTAAGAAGGTCACTGGCCGTGTTGGTCACGGTTTGGGTGCCAGTCGTGCGCTCCACCGGACGCACGGAAGCTCCTCGTCTACGACTGGTGATTGTCGAGATCAACCAGGTGGGCGAGGAGCTTCCTTGTCGGGTCATGGAGCCATGGGTACGGGCTGGTCTTCCAGCGTGGGACGGTTGTTGACCGGTGTCGGTGGTGGAGTGCTGGCCCAGCAGGTCCCGCCGGGCCTGGTCGATGAGGTGCTGGAGGCCACCGGCCGCTCGCGCGCCGGTTCCGGGCACTGCCCTCGCGGTTGGGCGTCTACTTCGTGTTCGGGTTGTGCCTGTTCAGCGACCTGAGCTACGGGAGCGTGATCGCCACGCTGGTGGCTGGGTGCCGGAACCGGCTTGAGGCCGTGGGGTGGCGCCCGCCGTCGTCGACGGCGCTGACCAAGATGCGTCGTTGGCTGGAGGCTGCCCCGTTCGAGCTGCTGTTCCGGCGCCTGTCCGGGGCATGACCATCGGTCAGCACAGCAGGGCCGCATGCGTTCGGGCTGCTGCTGGTCGCGTGGGACGGCACCAGCCCGGTCATGGAGCGATGGGCGCGGTCCTGCCGAACCGAGCTCCTCGACCGCACCCTCTCAGGCTGTGGTGAAAGGAACCGGCCGGTGCCGGACAGGACGGGTTGTGGAATCCATGACGGAACAGGAGATGCGCCGCGGTCGAAAGGCGCGCTTCGAAGGACTGGCGCAGGTGGTGGCCGAACCACTGCACCGGTATCTGCTACGACGGACCAGCCCCGACCTGGTCGATGACGTCCTGTCGGACACGATGCTGGTGCTGTGGCGTCGCCTCGACGACGTTCCAGGTCTCGGGACCGCTCCCGCCCCCGATCCCGACGAGGTGCTGCCGTGGTGCTACGGAGTGGCGCGGGGCTGTCTGGCGAACGCCCACCGCGCCGACGGACGCAGGCTCCGCCTGTTGGAGCGGCTGATCCGGACCCAGCAGCACCCTCCGGCGACGGCCGCCGACCACTCCGACCTGCATGCCGCGCTCGACCGCCTCGGGGAACTGGACCGCGAGGTGGTGCGACTGTGGGCCTGGGAGGAGCTGGCGCCGCGTCAGATCGCGGAGGCGACCGGGCTCACCCCCAACGCCGTCAGCCTGCGGCTGCACCGGGTGAAGAAGAAACTCGCCACCCAGCTGGGGCCGGCACGACAGAACGCCGACCGGGCCGGACACAAGCCGGATGAAGGAAGGAGCAGTCAGTGAACGACGACGAACTGCTGGCCCGACTCAGGGCTGCGGACCCGGCACTGACCCCGAGCGCTCCGCCGCACGACATCAACCGCCTTGTGGAGGCTGTCTTGAACACCGACACCGCACCCCGGTCCGAGAAGACCGTCGACGACAGCACGACCCGCCCTGTGAAGACCGTCGTGGGACGGGGACGTCGCCGTCTCCTCACCCTCGCGGCCGCCGCCGCGCTGCTTCTCCTCGGAGGCGGCATCGCCGGAGGGATCATGCTGAACGACGACAAGGGTCACTCGTCCGCGTCCGCTCCGCTGGCTCTGACCAGCGAGAGCAACGGGGCCAGCGGCAAGTGCATGCCACCGACCCCCGAGTTGCTGAGCATCTATCCGACGCTCTTCGAGGGGACGGTGACCTCCGTCAAGGGGTCCTCGGTCACCTTCCACGTCGACCGCTGGTTCCGCGGCGGTGACACAGAGACGGTGCAGCTCCAGAACGGCGACCCGAGCGTCTCGGAGACTCTGACGTTCCAGGTCGGAGACCACTACATCGTGGCCGCCACCAAGGACGGCGGCGTCCCGTGGTGCGGTGTGGCCTCGGGGGAGTCCTTGGATCTGTTCCACTAGACATCCGCACGGTGAACTGGGCCCGATCCCCGAGCCCGGTTCACCACACACACGGACGGAACTCGGCTCAGGCCTTGCCGAGTAGCTCGGGTTCGCCTCGGAGTACCTGTATGTAGGTGCCAGTTGGCACTTTGGCCGCTGGGCGCGTGCGCATGCCCGGCCAGGAGCGAAGATACGGCTGTGAGCCGGCCAGATGAAGGGTGGGGACAGTGAGGGCTGGCGAGGAACGGGAGCGTTGGGAGTCGCTGCCCAACGTTGGCCTGGGACCGCTGCGGTTTGGGATGAGTTCGGCTGAGGTCGCCGACGCGCTCCAGGTCTCAGGGCCCCAGGAACGTGCGGGTGGCCTGTACCGACGGGAAGACTTCGCCGACGGGGTGGCGGCGTTTTACGACGCGGGCAAACTGGCGTGCGTGGCGTTGGATGCGGTCACCGGTCCGCAGGTCTATCTTGCAGGCTTCGCACTGGCGGGCCGCGATCCCGAGCAGGCGCACCAGTACCTCCTTGACTACGCCGCTGAGCACGGCAACTGCCTGTTGTACACCCCCGATGACTCCCTTTCCCTGACCGATCTCGGGTTGCTTCTGCGGGCCCAGCAGATTGTGGATGTGCGCTTGTCGCGCCCGCTCTTCGTGATCGAGGAGTGGTTGGACTCGGAGTACTACCGCGAACGCCTGCCTCTTGAAGGCACCCCGGCCACGCATGGATGGGCGGGGCCTTCGTAGCGCGCGAGCTGCTGCCAGGCTGTGCCGGTACCCGGCCCGCCGCAGGGACCGCTACCCGGAGCCGATCGGCCGCTGATGCCTATGCTGCCGACCGTGGGGACGGTGCGGTCGGCGGCCGCCCTGACTTTGACTGCGTGCTCCGGGGCCCGGACCACAACGGGGGAGGGGCAGCGCCGGGCCGCCCCACCACCAACCTGCCCCCCACGGCCACCCCTACGCAGCACGGTCAGTGCCGGTTTCTGAGCCCTATAGCGTTACATGAAGGCGTCACGGTGCGACGCCTTCTGAACGCGATTGCCTCTGGCGATAGGCCCGGGTGCGGCACCTCGGTGAGCAGTACAGGGCATCCACCCTTTTGTGGTTGCCGCCCGTGACCTCGCCGACGAACCACCAGCCCTTGCAGACCGGGCACCGCTTCTTCGGCCGGCGGTAGGGACGGCCCTCGCGCAAGGCGGCGGCGAACTCCACGTTGCTCCGCCACCACTCCTCCCGCTCACGCTTCCATCTCCACGCTTTCGTGCGGCAGGCCGCTGAGCAGTACCGGCGTGACTTCCGGCAGCCCTGGGGCAGCGGGCTGCCGCACTGGCTGCAACTCCGGACGCTCTTCCTTGCCACAACTCCAGGATCCCCCTGGACGGTTCTTGCGACCAGGAACGCAAGGGAGCCGTTCGCCAGACTCGGCTTTGTCTCGCCGCAGGTCAGGGCCACCGCTCGACGGCAAGATCAATGAGACGGGACAACAGGAACCCGGGAGCGTTGATCGCCAGGTGTCTCACTGTCCGTGATCGTGGCTGTCGACCTGCTCGGGGGGCTTGTCATCTGGAGGGGGCGGTGGTGGTGAGGGGAACAGGAGGACTTCGAAGAGGTCCAGCGCCAGCAGCAGGAGCAGGAGCAATACCGGCACGAGCAGAGCCAGCACGACCACGATGCCTCCCGACGAAACGGTGATCACGGGAACGGTGCGGCGGTAGAAGGTTCAGTCTGAGTGTGGGCTGAATGGGTGAGGGCCGCATGCCCGAGGCGAGGGCGTGTAAGCCGTTCGGGTGACATTGGTTCGGCGTCAGCCTGTTCCCGCAGGTACTACCCAACGTCGCTCACGTTCTGTCGATCGGTAATGCACAATGGGCGATCCACCTTCCTCTCCGTGGACGCTTGGGGGAGGTGGCTTCCTGCTGCTGTGGTCACCGTGGCAGGCCAGGGCGGTCGCCTTGTCATTCCCTCACCGGGGCGACCGCCTGCCGGCCCGGCCGCCCTACCAGCGCATGCCCAACGCATCCAACGCCGCACGCCGTTCGGGGCTGAGCCTGGCGGCCCTTCGGCGGCTGTTGTCCAACCAGGCACCCAGCTTCACCGCCACCTCCTGGCCGCCGTTGCCTTCCCCGTCCGCACCCACCAGGATCGTTTCGACGTGCTTACGCGCCGGACGCAGATGCCCCTCGCGAGCATGGAACTGCTGCGCGGCAGCGAGATTGGTCGCCCACCGGTCCGCCTGCGCCGCACCACCGGCCCCACCCTCATCCGGATCGACCCTGACCGACTCCAGAAGGAACTTCTGCGCGGGCGGCCAAGACCTCTACTGCTCCGCCGCCGCACCTGCCCTGCCAGCTCCCCGAACCAGGAGGAGAGACGTCATGAACGCTCAGGATTCGGGCGCGGCCCGACACGAACTGCGCATCAATGTGCCGGATGACGTCTACGAGCAGCTGCACCCTGGACCCCGGGGGCCGTTCTCGCCCCTGGCGAGAACAGGTCGGCCCACACGCGGATCATCGCGGCATTGGATGTGCCCGTCCGGTAAATTGCTTGCTGCCCGCCCGTACCTTGCGCCAGCGGCTCCCCGCCACGTAGCCAAGGAAGTTGACGATCTCACGCCAGAAGAGGGGCTCCCGTGCACGATCACGAGAAGGCCGGTTCCCACACCGGGACGGGCAACAGCCGTATCCCTGCCCGTCGGCCCGCATCCGCCCCGCCCGCGCAGCATGGCCTGCTCGGCCTACAAGCCGCTGCGGGCAACGCCGCGGTGGTCCAGATGCTCCGCGGCGCCGACCATCCCTGGGCCCGGGAACAGCACGAGCACGGCGCCGGCTGCGGCCACCAGGAGATCGCGACCTCGCCCGCACCGGTGCAGCGCTCCGCCGTCCACGACGTGCTCCGCAGCGCCGGAAAGCCCCTCGATGAGCCAGTGCGCCAGGAAATGGAGGCGCGGCTCGGCGCGGACTTCTCCGACGTGCGCGTCCACGACGACAACGCCGCCCGTGCGTCGGCCACCGAGGTCGGCGCCCGCGCCTACACGTCCGGCAGCCATGTCGTCATCGGCGCCGACGGTGGGGACAAGCACACCCTCGCCCATGAACTGACCCATGTAATCCAGCAGCGTCAGGGCCCTGTGGCCGGTACGGACATGGGCAACGGACTCCGCGTCTCCGACGCTTCCGACAAGTTCGAACGCGCCGCGGAGGTCAACGCGCAGCGCGTCATGCAGGCACCGCTCGATGTGCAACGCGCCGTGGAGCCACGGACCGCCCCCGCCGCCGCCCACGAGGGTCGTGGCGGCCCGGTCGCCGTACAGACCGCGCCCACCGATGGGAAAGGGAAGCCGCCGCCCGTACCGAACAAGCCCGACAAGCTGAGGCTCGGCGGGGCCGCGCAGACCTCCAGCGCCGACCAGACCAACTCGGCCGGGCATACGTCGGCCGCCGCGGAGCCCGCGCAGGCGCAGTCCGACACCCCCGCGCACGGGTACACGCTCGCCGGATCGGCCAGCCTGGTCTTCTTCCGAGCCGATGGGCGCTCCCCCGAGGGCATCCGGCAGGCGAACGGGATGAGGTCCCGCAACAACACGTCCGTCGCGACCGAACTCGCCATGTTCCTTGAGGACCCGATCGCCTACGCCCGGGCCCATGTCAGCAGCCCCAAGCCGACCTTGGTCTCCACGGCGCTGGACGAGGACTGCGGCGGGTACGCCAGCAACGACCGGCACCTCTACCGGATCCAGGTCAGCGGCTGGCACAAATTCGCCGCGCCGCCCGCGCGGAGCAAGATCCTGACCAAGCCGACGGTCTACGCCAACAGCACGTCCCTGGAGACCGCGACCGCGGCCGTCATCGGTCCCGTCGGCCCCACCCAGGAAATGGATTTCATCGGGGGAATCCCCCTGGCGGCCATCACTGACTGCCGCCGACCGGGGGAGAGCGGCTTCAGCGCGCTCTGACGCCCGCGACGGGGGGCGGTGCCTGCCCGGGTGTGGGGTCTCACTGCTGTTGCGGTGACTGCATGCCGTTGACCTGCGGCGCCGCAGATGGATTGCGACGGGTTCTGGACTCTGTGTGGGCTGTTTGACCTGCGGTCCTGCAGGTTGGGTGAGACTGCCGCAGGTGCGGTGAGAACGCCCATAGTGGTGGCGGTGCCGGGTCGTACGCGCCAATACATCATGTGCCGACCGGCGGCCCCCGGATCCGCGGCGCAGGAAGCGGACGCCGGGGTGCGGCTGCTGCTCGCCTACCTGCAGGCGTTCGGGCCCGCGTCGGCCCAGGACTTCACCCGGTTCACCATGCTGAAGCGCCCCGCGATCACCCAGGCACTGCACGAGCTCGGCGACCAGGTGCTACGGGTGACAGGCCTGGGCCGCGCCGCCCTATTCGACGTGGGGGACGCGACCGTGCCCGCCGAGGACACCACGGCGCCGGAGAGTCTGCTGCCGATGTGGGACGGCGCCCCTATGGCCCACACCGGCGCCGGCTGGGTCGTGCCCGAGGGGTACCGGCCACTGGTCGCCCGGCACAACGGCGACATGCTGCCCTGCCTGCTCGTCGACGGGCAGGTCGTCGGAGTGCGGCGCGCAGCCGACGGCTGACTGGAACTGACGGTCTTCCACAAGCTCGGCAAGGTTGCGTGGCAAGGTCTGACCGGGGAGGCGGAGAGGCTGTCAACCCCTGCTCGCCGACCGCGATCCAGCCGTCTCCCGGTGCTACGGACACTGGTGGAACAAGGGGTTTCCCGTTACCGAGAGCGCAATCGTCAAGGACTGACTACTCCGTCCGGCTCCGCCCCGCGGCTCTCAGGGCCCGCCGCCACGTCGCGTAGCGTCCCGGCGAGCTGATCGACCACGTGACGATCACGAGGCTGCTCCAGTAGCGGGAGTGTCTTTTTCTTTGTGTAAGCCCGGTGCTCGTACCTGTTCTTACTGGTCGGTGACGCGGTCGCCGTAGTAGCCGGCGAGGGTATTGATGG
>NZ_JBVKCA010000052.1:0-12485 GCF_055656965.1 Streptomyces sp. NPDC111656 | reverse complement strand
GCATCAGCGTGCTGTTCGCGATGCTCCGCGACGGCACCTTCTATGAACCCAGAACCCCACGCCTCGCTTGACGAAAGACATAGAGGCACCCCCCGCCGAGGCGTCACGCCGGTCACCGTGCCGCTGCAGAGCAACCAGCCCCCTGCGGACTGCGCCGCCAGCTGACTAGCTTCGCGCTTTCACGAAGCAGGCTGTCCGAGGGCTGATCAGAAAACGGAAAGTGCGCTTGACCTGTAACGATGGGACTTGCTGAGGGTCCTCTCGACTGCAAGGGAAAGAGCACTTTCCAGGTGACAGAGCCTACCGGGTAGTACCCGCGCGTCCGTGTCCAGGGAGACGGCCGCCAGATGGCCTCGCAGGCCGGTTCGGTCCTGCTACGGAGTCGGCGGACCGTCGAGAAGAATCGCGACTGGAGGCAGTGGTGCCTGCTCAGCCGTCGGTTGGTTCGCCGACGAGGAATCCTTCGGCCCAGTGGGTTTGACCCATGGTGTACTCGTGCACGTGGAAGCCGTTGGGATGGTCCCTGAATCCGGGTAGGGTGCGCGCCTGCTCAATGCGTTGTTCCGCCCGTTGCCGGCTCGAGTACAGGCCGAGGAACGTGAAGCTGTCCTCGCTGTCGTCCCAGAAGAGCGGTTCGCCGTCTTCCATGAAGTCGACGGTGGTGGGAGCACCCGGCTCGTCCGCGAAGTGATGCCTGTGCACCAGGAGGTAGAGCGTCCGGTCCATCAGTCTCGCCTAAGCCCTTCGGGGTACACCGTGACGAACCCCTGGTTCCACAAATCCTCGTCCACCGTCACGGGTGCGATCTCGAAACAATCAGGTTCGTCCCGGAACCCTGGAAGCTTCCTGGAGATCTCCCGCTGCCTCTCCGCGACTGCCTGGTCCGGGTAGATGCCGATGATCCTCCACTCCTCCTCGTCCAGGTGGACGGTGCCGTCCGCATCGAGATGGATGACCCGTTCGTCCTGCTCCACCGCGAGATGGCGCGCGTGCCACAGCACGTAGAGATCGCCGTCAGGTTCGTGTTCGTCTGTCATCGCGGGAATCCTCCCTTGCTGGTGTGACGCTCGGGGGCGGCAGAGTTCGCGCCCCATATTGTGTCCGGTGGGTGATCAGAAACGCGAAGAGTGCTCCTGACCTGCAACGATGGGACTTGTCTAGGGTCCAGGTCGTCACAGGAAAGAAACACTCTCCAGGTGAAGAAGCGTATCGGGTCCTGCCCGCGTGCCCGTGCCGAGGGCGGTGGTCGCGGGGTGGTCTCCCAGGCCGGTGGTGTGCTGCTGGTCAAGACGATCCGCAAGACCGGCCTGGACCAGGCGATATCGGCGGCGCTGGCACCGTGGCGGAAGCCGAGGGCGGTGCACGATCCGGGGAAGATGCTGCTGGATGTGGCGCTCGCGGTCGCGCTGGGCGGTGACTGCCTGGCCGACGCCGGGATGCTGCGGGCCGAGCCGGCCGTGTTCGGGCCGGCGGCCTCCGATCCGACGGTCTCCCGACTGATCGACACGCTGGCCGCGGCCGGTCCGAAGGCCCTGACGGCGATCAGGACCGGGCGGGCACAGGTACGTGAACCTGTCTGGAAGTTGGCCGGAGCCGCGGCGCCGGATGCCGGCGGGCAGGTGACCGTGGACCTCGACGGGGTGCTGGTGATCGCGCACTCCGACAAGCAGGATGCTGTCCCGACCTGGAAGCGGACCTACGGCCATCACCCGCTCATGGCCTTTGTCGACCACGGCCCGGGCGGCACCGGGGAACCCGTCGCGGCCCTGCTCAGACCCGGCAATGCGGGCTCGAACACCGCGTCCGACCACATCACCACCACCCGCCTGGCCCTGGCCCAGCTGCCCAAGAAGTACCGGCGCGGGCGACAGACCCTGATCCGCACCGACTCCGCGGGCGGCACCCACGACTTCGTCGCCTGGCTCGCGCAGCGCGGACGCTGGCTGTCGTACTCGGTCGGCATGGTGATCACCGACGCGATCCACCAACAGGTGCTGAAAGGTCCCCGCATCTGCCTGGACCCCGGCCGTCGAGGCGGACGGTGAGATCCGGGACGGCGCCTGGGTCGCCGAGCTCACCGGTGATGTCCTGGCCGGCTGGCCGAAAGGTATGCGGCTTGTCGTCCGCAAGGAAAGACCGCATCCTGGGGCCCAGTTGAGGCTCACCGATGCGGACGGCATGCGCCTGACGTGCTTCGCGACGAACACCATCGACCTGCCGATCGCCGTACTCGAACTCCGTCACCGCCTGCGGGCCTGGGCCGAGGACCGTATCCGGGCCGCCCGGGCCACCGGCCTGCGCAACCTGCCCCTGCACGGCACCGCCCCGAACCGTATCTGGCTCGAGATCGTGCAGATCGCGTTGAACCTGCTGGCCTGGATGCCCATGCTCGCGCTGACAGGAAAGGCCCGGCTCTGGGAACCCCGCCGCCTGCGGCTCCGCCTGTTCACCGCGGCCGGGCAGCTCGTCACCACCGGACGCCGGCGGATCCTCCGCCTCGCGGCTCACTGGCCCTGGACCCACGAGATCACCGCAGCACTCGACCGGCTCGCCCAACTCCGCGCCCCAGACTGACCAGCCGTCCAGCCGTCCCGACGACCAGCACCACCCCACCCGGAGCAGTGGAACCCGGCGCCCACCCGACGCGACACTCGGGCCACCACGATGCCCACCATCAGCCACAACAAACGAAACGGTCCACCGACTCCGTCGGTGGACCGTCATGCAAGATCGAGGCTAGGACAAAGACGGAACGCACAAAGGCCAGGCCTCATTTGAGGCCGGCCTTTGTTGTCTCCACAGACGACCGCATCGGAGCCAGGCCGACAGTACTGTGACCGGAAACGATCACCGGTGCGGCCGGTCAGCGGGGCAGGGGGCGATGATGTGGGGATGCCCGCCAGCTCACGCGCCCATTCGTTCAACGCGGCCGCTGACCAGTACGCGGCCAGCCTGGCCAGGACCATCTACGTGCACTGACCCGGTCACCGCGTCCTCAAAACCCGGGTGAGCCCCGCTGCCCACGCAGACGGCGCGGCGGTGACGGGCCGGAATCACCGCTTCGAGCATCGGCTCGCTGATGCAGAGCGACATCGGCGAGGCGAGCGACGAGCTCCGCTCCGCCAGACCACGCGCGGCCGATGCCTCACGGGGGTATGCATCGGCCGCGCTGCGCTTCTCCTGCCGTTCACGCCGACACACAAAGGGCCAGAGGGCAGGACTGGCGTCTCCTCCAACGGGATCGGCCGCCCCGGGCCCTGGGGGCCACTCCACACGAACCGGTTCGCACGAGAGGCAGGCCCCGAGCACCCAGCCGCGGGTCCGCTGCCTGATCGCCGTTTCCAGCGCGGGACGGGCTCGGCCTTGCCGCGATCTGGTTCGCGAGGCGGCAAGACCCGCAGTGGGGTGGGGCCTTGCAGGCCGAGGGCTTCATCAGCTGCCTACGTGTCGTGGCCCTTCGCCCTCGGGTCTACCTGGGCCTGGTTCTCGGCCCGGAAGCAGGGGCCGGCTGCGGTGCTGCCTCCCCTTTCGGGCAGTTCGCTTAATTCACCCGCGGACAAGATGGTCTGTCCGATTTTGAGGTTGCCGCAACCGAACAAAGACTACCCGATGGTCACATCATGTGGTCATCGGGTCGCCTTGTGTAGTTCCGGGACGTACCCCTGCCACTGCGCCTGTGTGAGCCGCCTCGTGCGCGACGGCAGATCCGTGCGGCATCAAGCACGGGTCCGCGGGATGGGAAGGCTGGTCACGTGAGCGGCGGTTGACTTCCTGTGCTTCTCGCGGCGGCTCGCACGGCGCGCTCGACTTCGAACCGGTTGAGGCCTTGGGAACGCGCGTGCCGAGTTACCGCGCCCTGGGCTGCCTGCGCTGCTTCGAACCAGATGCGCCGCTGCTGGCCGCGCTCTTCGTGATCGCTCAGCTGCTGAAGTGCCTGCTGCTCACGGTCTGAAGCCCTCTGAAGCGCGATGAGATCTTCAGGGATTCGCGCCCTCTCCCCCGTGCTCTGGTCAGGGCTGTTCGATTGTCGCGACTGACCGTGGGTGGCCGCTTCGATGGCTGGCTCAGTGGGCTGGGCGGGCAGCAGGTTCGGCAATGCAGCGGGAGGCTGAGCCCCCGATGGTGCGGAGGTGGTGGAAGATGCGATCGCAAGGTCGGGACGGCAGGTAGGACGGTTATAGCTGGCCCTGGACGGAATCTGTACGTCTTCCGGGACGTCGGGGAGCTGGGTGTCGTCGCTCAGCAGGTCGTTGTAGCGGTTCTGGTCTGTGCGGGTGACCCAGAAGCGGTGCAGCTTGGTGACGGTACGGAACTGGATCGGCACGATGGCGCCGGCTGCGGTCCTGCGGACCAGGTCGTCGAAAAGCACGTCCTTGGGGACGGGCGTGGCGTGGTGCTTGCCGCAGCGGCGCACGCCGTGGGGGCAGGGGTAATCGGCGTGGAGGTCGCAGCGCCAGAAGTCGAACTTGCGGAAGCCTGAGATGATGCGCAGGTCGCCGGTCTTGGCGATGACATGGGCGGGGAGGTTATTGCTGCGGGTCCAGTGCGTGTCGTGGCGTTGGGCGTAGTCGGCTCGGTCGGTGTGCCAGGCCGGGGTGATGCCGTTCTTCTCTGCCTTGGCTGCGCGGGAGCGGGCGCTGCGGGGTCCGTCGGTGCCGGCCGAGGAGAGCTGGACCTCCCAGCCGACGCGGAGTCCGTCGGCTCCTTCGATGAGGGTGTCGGTCTGGATCCAGCTGCGGCCCCCCCGGGTGCGAACCTCGCTGTCGCCGTGGAAGCCGCCTTCCTCCGCAGCACGCAGGATGCGCGCCTGGTAGGCCTTGTGCTCGTCGCTGACAGGGACGATGTGCCGGTCTTCGTCCTCCCGCCGTTCATGGACTGCTTCGCGGCGCCCGTTGCGCATGCGCAGGTACATCGGCGCGACAACACCGGCTTCCCGGCACACCCCTCCGCACTGCAGATCTCGCTCAGCCACAGAAACGGCTCGAGCGGAGTACATCCGGTCCATGCCGTAGACCATGTCCCACAGACCCTCGTGTTCCTCGTGTCCGAGATCATCCAGGGTCAGATCCAGATGAATGCGCAGCTTTGTGTGCCAGACGATGTTGGCCACCCACTACCACCGTTTCTTCGAGAAATGCCGTCAGATCCAAGGTAGGACGCGGCACTGACAACAGACAGGGAGCAGACGCACCAGCCCCAAAGGAACCAGCCACGGACCATCCAGCGCATCGGGGTGCTGGCATCGCAGGCCCGGGCGGTGCGCACTGGTCTGTGCGCACGAGCCCGGCGAAGGGCTGGAAACTGCCGCGTCAGCCGATTCCCGTCTGGGGAGGGATGGGTGGCTGACCGGTCGACGGCGAGGGGGCTGTGTGGCACGGCGAGACTTCGAGAAGATCCTGAGCGAACTGGGCGAGATACGAAGGACGGTGGACGACCGCGCCATCGGACTCGCGGCGTTGCACAACGACCAGGAAGACCTGCGCCGCAAGGTGCTGGAGACCGTCCTGCAGGGCACCACCGGTCTGCGTGAGGAGAACCGGGAGCTGCGGCGCCGCCAGGAGAAGATGCTCACCGACCTGGCCGACACCCGTAGCGGAGTCGAGGCGCTGCGGCGCGAGCTCGCGCAGGCCTTCACGCACATAGTCGGCGTGCCCGTGCCGTGGGCCGCCGATGACAGCGCGTCAGCGTTCGAACTGCTGCAGCAGCACGAGCCGCAACCGCTGGAGGCTGCCGACGTCGACAGCAGCAACGGGTGGAGGGGAGAAGCGGTGCACGAGGTCACAGGCCCGGCCGACGAGGGTGACGACGAACGAGAAGAACAGCGCGACGGGCAACCGATCTCGGGCGAGGCTCCTGAAGCCGCTGCGGAGCCGGCGCCCGGCGCATCGGCCTCAGCTCCGCCCGGACCCGCCGCGGCAGAGCCGCCTCCGGATACTGCGATCGCGTCCTCGGAGGAGGACGAACAGCGGCGGAAGGAGGACCACCGTCAGCACATAGAGAGCGTGCTGTCGGCGGCGGCCATTGCCTCCGCCCGGGTGATCTGTCACCGGGACACCTGGTCGTTCCTGATTGAGCAGACCTCCCAGCACCCCCATTTCCGCCTTCCCGAACGCATCAACGACCTGGACGACGGGAAGATCGAGACGTTCCTGTCCGGCCGCTCGGTGCTGGCCGTCCAGGTCACCATGCGGAAGGTCCGTGACGACCATCTCGCGGGCGATGAGCACATGGCGACGTGGGCACTGGCCGCCGCGGTCTACATGCGCACCCAGCTGGCCGTCAAAGACACCGCGCACGCCCGGCCTGACAACGCGGGGGTCACCACCATCGTGTTGGACGACCGTCCCATGACCATCGGAGAGGCGGCCTGAAGCAGGCCGGCATCCATCGGCTCACCCCCGCCTACGCGGGGAGGACAGCACGCCCCGCCAGGCATCGGCATTGCTCCGACGGCTCACCCCCGCCTGCGCAGAGAGGACACTTCGTGACCTGCAGCATTAGGAACGCTTTGCGATTACGTCCTCCCCGCGCAGGCGGGGGTGAGCCGGCCCGAGCATGCAGCCAGAACGTCTCCGGTCGGCCGGCGGTGTCGTAGGCGCTCAGGATCGTCTCGATGCGGTCCCACAGCTTGAGCGGGCCGCCTTGGCGCAACTCCCATCCGCCGCCGTACGGGGTGAGGGTGGCGGCGGAGCCGGTGACGACGTCGACCAGGTGCACCACCTCCCCGACTTCTGTCATCTGTGCGTCCGGCACCGCAGACTGGGCGAGGAACTGCAGGTGGAATGCCTCCTCGGTCGCGGCGCTGATCCGCTCCGGGCTGCGCCGGGCCGCCTGCCCCTTCTCCGGGAGGCCGGCGGCCCAGTGGGCGGGGTTACCGAAGACGGGGGCGGTGTGGTTCCGCGCGGACATGAAGGAGACCGTGCCGCCCAGCAGCTGGCCCTCGGCGGTGCCGTCGGCTGCCTTGGGCCGGTTCCAGATGCTGGTGCTGACGGGTGATCTACTCGGTGTGCAGCACCGAGGCGATGGTCATCCGGGCCGCCGACCGGGCCGGGACCAGGGCGCCGAGGACTGCGATCGCCACACCCGCCATGAGCATCGCGGCCAGCTGCGGCGCGTGCCACACATCCTTCATAGACGCGGGGAAGTCGACCACCCCGACGTTGTCTACGACGAGGCGGTGCGCCACGATCCCGAGCGGGATGCCGAGCAGCCCGCCGACCGCGCCCAGCCCGGCGACCGAGGTCACCGTCATCACCACCACCTGTCGGGGGGTCATCCCGATCGACTTGAGCATGCCCAGGTCCCGGCGCCGCTCACGGGTGTTCAGGAGGACGGTGTTGAAGACACCGAGCGACGCGACGAGCGTCAGCAGCACCGTGAACACCGTCGAGAAGGTGACGACGGTGGTGGTGCCGGCGTTGCCGGAGTCCATCACCGACGCGTGCAGGCCCGGGTCGAGCGCCGCAACCGCCTCGGCATAGGCACGCGCGTCAGCGCCGGAGGCGAGCCGTACCGTGTACTCGGTTGCGTGGGCGTCCGGTGCGAGTTGGGCGAGGGTCCGCCAGGTGGCCTCCAGGGCCCGGGCGTTGCCCTCGATGAGCTGGCCCACGACGGTCGCTGTGATCTTCCTGCCGTTCAGCTCCAGCGTGACCCGGTCACCGAGCTTCAGGCCGCGCTGTGTCAGGAAGGCCGGCCCGGCCACGATCTCGCCCGCCGCAGACGGCGCCCGGCCCTTGACGATGGTGTGGTCGTACAAGGAATCGTCGCCGCGGTAGAAGTCGGCGAAGACGGGCTGGGTCTGCCCGGTCATGTTCACCTGGGACAGCGCGCGGGCCCGCACCCCCTCCGCACCCGGCAGGGACCGCAGCCGTTTCTCGATCTGCAGGTCACTGAGCCGGGATGGGGTCCGGTCGTTGCCCGACCCCCCGGTCGTCACGTGGATCCTGGCGCCTCCGTCTTCCCGCCCGACATTGCCGTACGCCACCATGGTGCTGGTCAGTCCGGTCGACAGGGTCACCGTGGTGACCCCGAGGACGATGGCCGCCATGGTCAGCAGGGTGCGGCTGGGGCGGGCGAACGGCTGGCCGAGGCCCAGACTGACCGGGCGCGGCAGCCGGGTGCCGCCGAGCATCCGCTGGACGCGCAGCCCGCGCCCGGTCCGCGGCGCGCCGCCCGCGCTGATCGCCCGTGCGGCGGGCAGCCGGTGGGCGCGCAGGGCGGGGACCAGCGCGGCCAGCAGGACGAGGGCGGGCATGCCCACGAGGCAGGCCACGGACACCCACGGGCTGATGTCGCCGACCGAGGCCCGGCCCACGTCGATGCCGGTGAACGCGACCTTCAGGATCGGCCGGGCCAGCGCGTTGCCGGCCAGCGTTCCCAGCAAGCAGCCCACCACCGCCGGTACGGAGAGCATCGTCAGGTAGACGGCGACGACCTGGTTCGGGGTGAAGCCCAGGGCCTTGAGCACCCCGATGTGCCGGTACCCCGAGACGACCGCCCCGCTGACCACGTTGCCGACGATCAGGGTGGAGACGAGCAGGCCGAGGATGCCGAAGAGCGTCATGAACGGGAGGTAGGAGTCGGCCAGCGCGGAGAAGGCCCGCTTGAGGGTGAGGTAGGTCTGTGCGCCGGTCAGCGACTCCTTGGGCAGTCCCGTGGTGGCCCGTGCCAGCGAGGCGCTCAGCCGGGCCTCCGTCGAGGAGTCCGTGAAGCGGTACAGCATCTGGGCGGAGGTCGGGTGCAGTGCGGCCATCTGCTCGGGCGAGACCCAGGCACTCGCCGACTTGCTCATGCTGGTGGCGAATCCGACGACGGTCAGCGTCGTTCCGCCGGAGGCCTCCAGCTTGGTGCCGAGGAGCGCGGTGCCGGGGGAACCCTGGGCGGACCAGTTGACGACGATCTCGCCGGGTGCGGTGGCCCAGTGGCCCTCAAGGAGTTCGATCCGGTCTACGGGGCCTGCTGGATCGGCCCGGCCCACCACGGTGAGCGTGCCCCCCGCCATCCAGAGCCAGTCCTTGGGGATGTCGACGACGGCTTGCCCGAACGGTCCGGCTGCAGTCTCCACCCCGGGCTGCCGGGCGGTCCGCGCCAACTGCTCCTGCGAGACCTTCGTGGTGTCGAAGGTCGCCACCGTATGGGCACCGCGCTGCGCGGCGTAAGCCTTGTCGAAGGGGCCCGAGGCGGCGCTCAGCAGCACCAGCGCGAGCAGGACGGTCGTGGTGGAGCAGAGCACGACGAGCCCGATGACGAAGGTCTGGAGCCGGCGGCGCTTCACGGCCGCGCGCGAGGCTCTCCATACGGCGCTCACGCGGTCGCCTCCAGCGTGCTCTCGCGGGCGACCCGGCCGTCGGCGACTTCGATCAGCCGGCTGGCGCAGCGGGTGGCCAGATGCGGGTCGTGGGTGACGATCAACAGGGTCTGGCCGATCTGGTTGAGGTCGATCAGCAGATCCATCACCTGTTCGCCCGACCGGCTGTCGAGGGCGCCGGTCGGCTCGTCGGCAAGCAGCAGGGCCGGGCGGTTCATCAAGGCCCGTGCGACGGCGACACGTTGGCGCTCGCCGCCGCTGAGCGTCGCCGGATAATTGTTCCGGCGCTCGGAGACACCGAGTTCGTCCAGGAGCTCCAGGGCACGGCGTCGCGCCTGCCGGGCCGGGGCGCCGGTCAGCTGCGCGGCCAGCGCCATATTGTCCAGGACCGGCAGATCGTCGATGAGGTTGAAGAACTGGAAGATCATGCCGACGTTCCGCCGCCGGAACAGCGCCAAGCCGGTCTCGTTCAGTTTCCCGAGGTCATGACCACGCACCTCGACTGTGCCCGAGGTCGGCCGGTCCAGGCCGGCCACCATGTTGAGCAAGGTGGACTTGCCGCAGCCGGAGGGGCCCATCACGGCGACCGCGTCCCCCGCCGTGATCTCCAGCGACAGGCCATCCAGGGCCTTCGCGTCGCCGTACTCCTTGTGCACGCCGTCCAGCCGCACCACCACTTGCCGAGCACTGTCGTGATCAGTTGTCATGGCTCGAACTTAGGACGGAGTCCGCGGACGAGGCGTCGCCTCCCGGATGTATCCGTCCGGGCAGCTCATCCTGGGGATGTACGGAGCTGCATCCGGGGGCTGATGTGGGGCGCGTCGAGCAGCTGCGAAGATGATCCGGTGTGGGCCTCTGGGACGATCTGGTTGGTCATTGCCCTGGCGGCGGCAGTTGGCGCCGCCGGGTGTCTGTGCGTGGCGGTGGTCCGGGCGCGGCGGCTGCACCAGGCGGCCATCGAGGAGCGCGGCTGGCTGCTGAAGCGGGAGCGCGAGAGCGCGACGCGGACCGCGGTTGACGCCGAGCGGGCCAGGATCGCCACCGAGCTCCACGACATCGTCAGCCACAACGTGAGCCTCATGGTGGTCCAGGCCGGGGCTGCCCGCGAGGTGCTGGCCACGATGCCGGACGAGGCCGCGGCCGCCCTGAGCGCCGTCGAGACCGCCGGGCGGAACACGATGACCGAGCTGCGGCACCTGCTCGGCCTGCTCGCACCCGCGCAGAACGGCGACGACGAGCCCTACGGTATGGACTTGTCACCACAGCCGAGCTTGAGCCGACTCAGCCCGCTGATCGACCGGATCGCCTTTGCCGGCCTGCCCGTGGAGATGCGGATCTCGGGCGAGCCGCGCCCACTGCCGACCGGGATCGACGTCACCGCCTACCGGATCATCCAGGAGGCCCTGACCAATGCCCTCAAACACGGGGACGGAGCGAAAGCCGAGGTGACGGTGCGATACGCGGACCACTCCCTGCGAGTCGAGGTGCTGAACAGCGGACCGAGCATCCTGTCGGGCAGCCAGCCCGCGCGGAGAGAGCCGGTCCCGGGCCAGGCGGACGGAACGGGACGCGGGCTGCTCGGCCTGCGGGAGCGGGTCGCCCTCTACGGTGGCGACCTGGACGCCCGCCGCCGCCTCGGCGGCGGCTACCGCGTCCGCGCCCGGATCCCGCTGGACCGGCCATGACGACGCACACCGAATCCGCCCCTCGTGTCGTGATCGCCGACGACCAGGAACTGGTCCGCACCGGCTTCCGCCTGATCCTGACCGCCCGCGGCATCGACGTGGTGGGCGAAGCCGGCGACGGAGCCGAGGCCGTGGCCGCCGTGCGGAGGCTGCGGCCCGACGTCGTCCTGATGGACATCCGCATGCCCACCATGGACGGCCTGGAAGCCGCCCGCCGCATACTCACGCAGTCCCCGGACTGCCGGGTGATCATGCTGACCACCTTCGACCTCGACCACTACGTCTACGCCGCCCTCGCCGCCGGAGCCAGCGGATTCCTGCTCAAGGACGTCACCCCCGCGCATCTGGCCGCCGCCGTACGCCTGGTCGACACCGGTGACGCCCTGCTCGCACCCTCGATCACCCGCCGCCTGGTGGAGCGCTTCGCCCCCAGCGCCCCCAGAACCGGTTCGGGTCTCGCAACGCCGGCCGTCCACCGAGACCTGGCCGCGCTGACGCCGCGCGAGCGCGAGGTGCTGACGCTCATGGGGCGGGGTCTTTCCAATTCCGAACTGGCGCGGGAACTGACGCTCAGTGAGGCGACAGTGAAGACCCATGTGGCCCGGATTTTCGCCAAGCTGACCCTGCGCGACCGGGCCCAGGCCGTCGTCCTCGCCTACGAGACAGGACTCGTCTCACCGGGCGAGTCCGCTAACACCGCCAACCCCCGCCGATAGCCAGCAATCTGGCGATCAAGCATGAATCAGCCAGAGTACGCAGTTTGGTGTCACATGAGGTGACACTTCGGCTCGGCGCACTGTTCGGAAACGGTCGTCTGCGGAACGTGATCTTTAATGTCAATGTCCGAAGTCGCCTGCACGGGTGAGCTGGGGATTCGTCGCCACGTGCAGGGGCCTGTGGACCTCCGGGCGCTTCGGAGCCGCCTGCACTACGGTCGATTTGGCCGTAGTCGCGTGCGCGACGGAGGGTTCCCGGGTGGCGGGGGGGGGCGGCGAATGCCTCGCGGAGGCGCCTGGGCGCGCAGGTAACTGCGCTGGTGAGTCCGACCACCGGTGTGGTGGCTGCACACCTTCGGCGTGAACGGCTGGCTTGCCCTCATTGCTGCGCTGCCTCCGGCAGCAGGACATCGCCGAACGCCTCGGTCTGAACCAGTCCGTCGTCTCCTGCGTGATCGGCCAGCTGCGGGACAAGGGCACAGTGCTGATCCACCCGCTCCTGGCTGGCTACACATCGCTCGCCCACATGGTCAACCACCTGAAGGACCCCGACACGTTCGTGTGGCCGTTGAACTTCCCCACCGGCGACATCCGGCCCCCGCCGGCCCGCGACGCCCGGACAGGCACCGACTTCGACCCGGACGGCGGCGAGGACGCCCCGGCCCCCGAGGCCCGGCCTGAGGTTCCGACTTGTATGGCGGTAGCGGAGCGCGGTCGGGTTGGCCGCTCGTAGCGTCTCCGTAGGACGCCGGATCGGATGGCTCGTGAGGTTCCTGC
>NZ_JBVKCA010000051.1:0-16073 GCF_055656965.1 Streptomyces sp. NPDC111656 | reverse complement strand
CAGGTCGGACCCCGGCGCCGCCGCGCGGAAGCTCGCGAACTGCTCCAGCATGTTGCAGCCGTAGTCGTCGTCCTGCTGGTACACCTTCCAGCTGATCCCGGCCGCCTGCAGCCGTTCCGCGTACGTTGTCCACCGGTACGGCGTCGGGGCCGTGTTCCCGATGATCGGGCCGCCCCGTGTGCCGCCGGGGTCGATCGTGCCGGTCATCCAGTACAGCCGGTTGGGCCAGGTCGGTCCGAACACCGAGCAGAAGTAGTGGTCGCAGATCGTGAAGGTCTCGGCGAGGGCGAAGTGGAAGGGGATGTCCTCGCGGGTGTAGTAGCCCATCACGTACGGGCCGTTGACGCCGTCCGCCTTGCGGTGCGCCGGCAGCCAGCGGTCCATCTTCCCGCCGTTCCACGCGTCGTGCTGCACCGACCAGGCATGGCTGGTGGAGGGGATCGCCTGGGCGCTGGAGGCGTGGGTGTCGAGGTGGAAGGGGAGCAGATAGCCCTTCGGGTTCACGGCGTCGGGCTGGTAGAACACCGACCGCCCGGTGTCGAGCTTCAGCGCGTACGGGTCGGCGAAGCCGCGGACGCCGGACAGGGTGCCGAAGTAGTGGTCGAAGGACCGGTTCTCCTGCATCAGCATGACGACGTGCTCGATGTCGCGGAGCGAGCCGTGCTGCGGCGGCCCGGCCGCGACGGCCTTCTGGACGCTCGGCGGGAGGAGGGAGAGTGCCGCTGCGCCGCCCAGTACACCGGCGGCCGAACCCAGGAGTCTGCGGCGGGTCAACCCTGTCATGAACACCCCTTCTTGAGGTTGCGTCAGCTCTCCGGCGTGCAGGTCGGTCCGCACGCGGACCGACCTGCTGGATCACTCTGCTCGGAGGCACCGGCGCTGGGGCGGAGGCGCACGGTGATCATGACGACATTGTGCGGCGAAGAGTTGGCCGAGCGATGTCCGGCATGGACGCTGCCGCAGGCAGACAGGGGTTCGCCGGACTGGCGCGGGCCGCTTCAGTCGGACGTCGGGCGCAGGATCAGGCAGACGAAGCCGAAGACGTCCCGGTAGACGCTCAGCCATTCGGTGCGGTGGGTGGTGGCCGCCGCCAGCGCCTGCGAACTGTCCGGATCGTCGGGGTGGTCCAAGGCCCATGAGGCCAGTGACCCCGTCCAGGCCCATTCGTAGTCGTCGAGCTCCCGGCTCGTGCTGATGTGCCCGTCGACGGGTGTCCATCCGTCGGAGATGACGCGGTCCACGGTGGTCGGCAGGTCGGCGAGGTCGCCGAGCATCTCCACGGCGTCGGGGGAAGGCTCCTGTGACCAGAATCCGTCACCGACCAGGACGCGACCGCCGGGAGCCAGGTGCTTGCGTGCCGCCTCGAGGGTGGCGAGCAGGCCGCCGAAGGCATGCGTGGCGCCGACGCTGATCACCAGGTCGAACATGTGCGGGGCAGCGAAGTCCGCGGCACTCTCCTGGTGGAGGACGAGTCGCTCTTGCAGGCCGAGGGTGCGCGCGGCCTTCCGGGCGTGCGCCAGCGCGCTCTCGGAGATGTCGACGCCCTCGGCCCGCAGGTGCGGATGCGTGGCCAGGGCGCGCAGGAGCCACTCCCCGCCACCGCAGCCGAGGTCGAGCACTCGCGCGCCACCTCGCGGAATGCCGCGTTCCAGCAGTCGGCGCACCGAGTCGTCGTCGAGCGGGGCCGCAATCGGATGGTCCGCATGGGCAAGCCTGGAGATCTGTTCACGGTTCACCGGCGGAGCCTGGCACGGACCCAGACCGCACGCACCTGCTTTTTCTCCGGGCCGCACCGAACGGATCGGACGGATCCGACGCATCAGATGAATCAAGCGGATCAGATGGACCAGACGGATCAGACCGATGGGGGGCGACGTCGACTCAGAAAAGGACGGCCGCACCAACCGAGGTCGCCCCGGCTGCCGTCCGCCCATAGGCCGGCGGCCACTGCCACTTGTAGGCTGGCGGCCGCCACCAAGACCGGTGACCAGGGCCGGCCTTGATGTCACTCCGGAAGGGCGCCACTCACCGGCGCTCATCCCTCGCGACACCGACTCGCCAGCCTCACCCCAGCGCCCCCACAGAGGACCGGATGCCGACCATACGTAGACTTGTCAAGTACCTGACATCGGGGACGGCCGCTCTCGCGCTGCTGACCACGGCGCCGACGGCAATGGCCACCGTCCCGGAGCCCGTCGCCACCAAGGCCCTCCCCCAGGCCAACGCCGCGGCGGCCGACACCTGGCAGCCGCCGCTGTCGACCCAGGGCCGGTACATTGTCGACGCCCAGGGAAACCGGTTCCGACTGAAGTCGGCCAACTGGGACGGCGCTCAGGGCTCATGGACCGGAAGCGGCAGCAGCACCGACCCCGCCAACCACCACGCCGGCCAGGACTCCTACGGCATCCCCCTCGGCCTCGACCGTGCCCCGCTGCCCGCACTGCTCGCCGACTTCCACGCACTCGGCATCAACAGCATCCGGCTGCCGTTCTCCAACGAGATGATCCACCCGACAGCGCCCGTGCCGGACGTGGCCGTCGCCGCCAATCCGCAACTGCGCGGCAGGACACCCCTGCAGATCTACGACGCCGTCGTGGCCGCCCTCACCCAGGACGGGTTCGCGGTCATCCTCAACAACCATACGAACAGCTCCCGTTGGTGCTGCGGCATCGACGGCAACGAACGGTGGAACAGCAGCCAGTCCACCCAGCAGTGGACGGACGACTGGGTCTTCATGGCCCGCCGGTACGCCACCGACTCCCGTGTCGTGGGCGCCGACCTCTACAACGAGGTACGCCGCGACGTACTGGACGACCCCAACTGGGGCACGGGCGACGGGCACGACTGGTACGCCGCCGCCCAACAAGCCGCGGACCGCATCCTCACCGAGGCCAACCCCAACCTCCTCATCGTCATCGAGGGCATCAACTGGACCGGCGTTCCCGTCGACGGACTGCCGCACGACCGCCCCACCCTCACCCCCGTGCGCACGCTCTCGCACACCCTCGTGGACGCCCACAAGCTGGTCTACTCCGCCCACTTCTACGGCTACACCGGCCCCCGGCACAGCGGCGCCACCGGAATCGGCGAGACCCACGACGCCCGCTACCAGGACCTGACCCGCGACCAGCTGTACCAGGTCCTCGCCGACCAGGCCTTCTACGTCACGACAGAGGGGCAGCACTACACCGCGCCGGTGTGGATCAGCGAATTCGGCATCGGCGCCAATGAGACGGGCACCGCACCCCGCACCTGGTTCGGCAACATCACCGACTACTTCGCCGACCATGACGCCGACTTCGCCTACTGGCCCCTGGTCGGCTGGGAGGGCCACGACGACTGGGCCCTGCTGCGCTACGACACCGCGGGACGGCGGTACGGCATCCTCGACCAGGGCGACTGGCGCGCCACCGCCTGGAGTCACCTCATGACCGCTCCCACACGTACCGGAACCATCACGCCGGTCCCTGTCTGGCGCATGCTCACCACCGACCACGGCGACCAAGTGCAGTCCCTGCGCGTACGAGCCGGCGGCGACTGGGATTCGGGGGCCTACAAGGCCGCCTGCCCCGACGGCCTGCGGCTGATCGGCCTCAGCCACACCTCCGGGCGTGGCCTGTGCACCGACACCACCGCCGGCGACCTGCGGGCCGCAGGCAACGCCCAGACGGTCGTCACCGACGAACGCTACGTTCCCACGGGCGGCGACTGGGCCGGTGGCTACACCAAACTCCAGTGCCCCGCCGGGCAGTTCCTCATCGGCTACAGCCGCCGCGGTGACCGCGTGTCGGCGGCCCTGTGTGCGCCCGGCCGCACCCCGCTGGGGGCCACCGGACGGACGGTCTGGTTCGACCGATCCGACGCCCGGCCCGCCGACCTGGCGGGCGGCGACTTCGCCTACGGCGCGTACAAGGGCCAGTGTTCCGCCGACGAGTACGCCGCCGGTATCGCCTTCACCACCCGCGTGGGCAGCACCGCGGGTCCCGCCGCCCTGCTGTGCACTCCGCTGAAGCCCTGAGCCCCGCACCGCCCCTCACCACCTCTCGCCTCCGAATCGCCGCAGGTGGGTGTTTCGGACGCGCCGCGGCCACGGCCCGACCGGGCCGGGGCCGTGGGCGGGGTTACCGTCGGCGGCATGGACGGTGATCGCCGAGGGTGGCGCCAGTGTTTGCTCAGCGGGGCGGTGTTCGTCGTGTGCATGGCCGGCACCACGCTGCCGACTCCCCTCTACGGCCTCTATCAGGAGAAGTTCGGGTTCTCCGAGCTGACGGTCACCGTCGTGTACGCCGTGTACGCCTTCGGGGTCATCGGCGTGCTGCTGCTGACGGGGAACGCCTCGGACGCCGTGGGCAGACGTCCGGTACTGCTGTGGGGCCTGGGATTCTCCGCGGCGAGCGCCGTCTGTTTCCTGTGCGCCACGGGGCTGGGCTGGCTGTACGCGGGGCGGCTGCTGTCGGGGCTGTCCGCCGGTCTGTTCACCGGGGCTGCCACGGCGTACGTCATGGAGTTGGCGCCGTACGGCGGCGCCTCCCGGGCCACGTTCGTGGCGACGGCCGCGAACATGGGCGGCCTCGGCTGCGGCCCGCTGCTCTCCGGAGTGCTCGCGCAGTACGCCGCCTGGCCGCTGTGCCTCCCGTTCGCCGTGCATCTCGCCCTGGTGGCCTGCTCGGCCGTCGTCCTGCTGCGGCTTCCGGAGACCGTGCGGGAGCGGCGGTCGCTGAGCACCGTACGGCCGCAACGGCCCGGCCTGCCCGCGCAGGTGCGGGCGGTGTTCGGGCCCGCGGCGATCGCCTCGTTCGTGGGGTTCGCGCTGTTCGGGGTGTTCACGTCGGTCAGCCCGGCGTTCCTCGCGCAGTCGCTGAACGTGCGCAACCACGCCGTCAGCGGGCTGGTCGTCGCGCTGGCCTTCTTCGCCTCGACCGCCGGGCAGCTCGCCGTCGGCCGGGTCGGGATGGGGCGATCGCTGCCCCTGGGATGCGCGGCGCTCCTCGCCGGCCTTGCGCTGCTCGCGGGCGCGCTGCGGTGGGACCTGCTGGTGCTGGTGGTGCTGAGCGCGCTCGTCGGCGGGGGCGGGCAGGGGCTGGCGTTTCGCGCGGCGCTGTCCGCGGTGGCCGAGGCGTCTCCCGCGGACCGGCGCGCGGCGGTGATCTCGATGCTGTTCGTGGTGGCCTACGCGGGTATCTCGGTGCCGGTGATCGGTGTGGGGCTCCTGGCGGTTCACATCGGTCTGGAGGGCGCGGGGCTGGTGTTCATCGTGTGCATGGCCGTCCTGGTCTCGACCGCGGCCGTGTACCTGCTGCGGCGGCCGGTACCGGCGAGGACGTGAGCGCGTACGGACGCGGTGACGTGGGTGCCCCGTTCCTGTCTCCGGAGTGTCAACCCGTCTCGTAGCGCCCTGGGCCGGTTTCAACGCCAAGCTGGCCGCCGACATCCTCCTGGAGGCGGCGGCCGCCGTGAGCGGACCCACCGGGCAGACGCTCGCCACGAACTCCGAGGGGGTCCACTCGGCGCAGGTACGGGTCCCCAAGGGCGTGATCGCCGCGATCTCGCCGTGGAACGCGCCCGTCATCCTCGGCGTGCGCGCGGTCGCGATGCCGATCGCGATGGGCAACACCGTGGTGATGAAGCCGAGCGAGGACGCACCGATCGCCTGCGGTCTGCTGATCTCGGACGTCCTGCACGAGGCCGGGCTGCCTGCCGGCGTGCTCAACGTAGTCACCAACGACCGTGCCGATGCCGCCGAGGTGGTGTCCGCGCTGATCGCCGACGACCGGGTACGGATGGTCAACTTCACCGGTTCCACGGAGGTCGGACGGGCCATCGGCGTCCAGGCCGCGCAGCACCTCAAGCCCGCCGTCCTCGAACTCGGCGGCAAGAACGCCCTGCTCGTCCTGGAGGACGCGGACGTCGACTACGCGGTGGACGCAGCCGTCTTCGGCTCCTTCATGAACGCCGGGCAGATCTGCATGTGCGTGGACCGGGTCATCGTGCACCGCGCGGTCGCCGAGGAGTTCACGGCCGGGTTCACCGCCCGGGTCCGGGCCCTGCCGTGCGGGGATCCGGCCGACCCGGGCACGGCGGTCGGCCCCGTGGTCAACGCCGGTGCGGCCCTACGGGTCGCCGCCCTCGTCGCGGACGCCGTGGCCCGGGGAGCACGGCTGGCCGCGGGCACCGGACAGGTCGAAGAGCCCGGCACGCTCATCCGTCCGGTCGTACTCACCGGTGTCACCAAGGAGATGAGGATCTACTACGACGAGATCTTCGGCCCGGCGACCGTGATCCACGTGGTCGACAGCGTCGACGAGGCCGTGACGCTGGCCAACGACACACCGTACGGCCTGACCGCCGGCGTGATCACCGAGAACCTGGCGACCGGTCTGGAGGTCGCCCGCCGCCTGCGTACCGGCATCGTTCACATCAACGACCAGTCGATCGCGGACGAGCCACAGGCCCCGTTCGGCGGCGTGAAGAGCTCCGGCTACGGCCGCTTCGGCGGACAGGCGGGCACCGAGGCCTTCACCGACACCCGCTGGATCACCGCCCAGACCTCCTGCCACGCCCACTACCCGATCTGACATCCGCCGGACGAACCGATGCCGGGGCTCACTCAGGCGCGGCGTGCCCGACCGAATCGGCGTACGAGCGGGGCCTCGACCAGGGCGTAGAGCGCCCAGGACAGCAGGACCGTGACGGCGGCCGTGCCGACCAGCATCGCCACGCCTGTCGCGGTGGAGTACATCTGGTGGGTGCCGAGGGCCTTTCGGAGCGTGGACAGCGCTGTGTAGTGCAGGAGGTAGAAGGCGAAGGAGATCTCGCCCAGCCAGACCATCGTGCGGTTCCGGAACAAGGTGAAGCGGCCCTCGATGTCCGCGGTGGCCGCGGCCGCGATCAGCAGCGCGATCGGCAGGATCATCGCGGCGCGCTGACCGTAGAGATAGGGCACGTGGAAGGTCAGCACGTACCCGCCGACCAGCAGCAGGCTCGACCAGAACATGCCGATGTTCCGCCAGCGCCCGTGCTTCACCGCGAGCGCCACCAGGATGCCGAGGGCGAAGTCGACCATACGGACCGGAGGCAGCACATAGCTGAACCAGTACTGCGAGACCGAGAGGTCCTGGCCGCTGGGCACCCGCGGGGTCTTCGGGAACAGGGCGTACGCCAGCGCGGGGGTGGCCCACACCGCGGCGATCGCTCCGGTGATCCAGTACTTGAGGTGACGGGCGTCGATACGCCTGAAGACACTCAGCAGGAGGGGGAAGCTCAGGTAGAAGACGGCTTCCACGGCCAGCGACCAACTCGGCGAGTCCACACTGAAGTTGGTGAAGTAGCTGGGCACCCACACCTGGACCATGAACAGGTTGGCGAGGGAGACATGCGTGGAGGTGTAGGAACTGGCGAACAGCAGCATGGCGAGCGCCCAGGCGACCACGTAGTTCGGGTAGATCTTGACGAACCTGCGCCGCCAGAACCCCGTCGTGGTGTCGCCGCGCCGCGCCGACCAGGTCAGGACGAAACCGCTGAGCACGAAGAAGAACGACACGCCGAGCCCGCCGGCCTGCGAGGTCCAGTCGGCCAGGCGGTACTCGGTACGGTCGTCGGACAGCAGTCGCAGCGGGGGTATCGGGAGGAAGGCGTGGTGGGCGAAGACGGCCAGCGCGGCGGGGAACCGCAGGCCGGTGAGGGAGGGCAACCGGGAGACGCGGGGGCGCTCGGGCTCGGCGGCTCGGCCGCTCTCGTCGGCCGGCGCGGAGCCGGTCAGTACTTGCTCGGTGGCCACGGGATTTCCTTTCTCGAGTGTCGTCCTGCAACGGCCCGCTCTTTGTACAGTCGCGTGCTCGTGGCTCACTCAAGAGTTGTTGTGGGATTGAGCTCGTTCGGGCTGTGCCGAGGTCGACTCAACCGGCCCGACCACCAAGCCTGCTCATCAACGTCCGGAGAGGTTCCTGAATGCACTTCACAGCCGACTTCATAGCGGAGACCTACCAACTCGGCGCCGGGCCATGGACATTGGCGCCCGTCACCCGTGGCGCGTTGGGCCAGATCTGGAGGTTCTCCGGGAACGGCTCCTCATGGGCGGTGAAGGAGCTCCTCTTCGGCTGCGACGAGGAACAGGTCCGCCGGGAGGCCGCGTTACGGCAGTCCGCGCAGGACCTGGGCATCGCGTCACCGCGGCTCTTTCCCAATCGCCACGGTGAGTACGTCTCACACGCCACCACTTCCTCGGGTTCCTCGGGTTCTTCAGGTTCTTCAGGTTCTTCGGGCGGGTCCTACGTGAAGCTGTACGACTGGATCGACGGCGCCAAGGCGGACGCGTCCGATCCGGGCACCCTGGACTGGTTCGGCCGGACCATGGCACTGCTCCACACGGCGGGAGGGGAGGCGAGCGAAACGCCGGATTCCTGGTACGAGCGGTCCCCTCAGGACGTCGAGTGGAAGGCCCTGCACAAGCAGGTTCGTCAGGCCGGCCTGCCGTGGGCGGAGGCGTTGGGACGGTTCATCGACACGTCCGCGGCGGAGTTGGCGCACTGGGTGACACCGGCCGACCCTGGCGATCTGGTGACATCGCATCTCGACCTGCAGCCCCAGAACGTTCTGGTCGGCCGGGACGGGCCGGTCCTCCTCGACTGGGACAACGCCGGGGTCACCTCGGCGGAACGCGAGTTCGCACGCGCCGTCTACGTATGGTCGGGCGGCAACCACGTAGACATCGATTCCGCCCGGCGGCTGGCGCGGGCCTATCGGAGGGCCGGAGGCCGCGCCACCATCACGGGTCCTCAATCGTTCTCGATGCTTTTCGCCACGGCCCTGAACTTCGTCTACGTACAGGCCGAGTGCTCCGTCGATCAGACCGTGACCGCCGCGCAGCGCGAGTTCGCGAGCCGGCAGGTCGTCGCTTCGTTGCGCGGCATGCCGGAGCTGGAGGCCGTGTCCCGGCTGGCCGCCGCGCTCGATGCCGTGCGGTGACCGGGTGTGCCCCTCAGCCAGGAGCCGTCGCAACCCGTACGCGACGGCTCTCGCTGTCGGAGAGGAACGACGCCAGTTCCTCTCCCTGTTCGGCGACGGCGGTGCGCTCGGCCGAAGAGAAGCGGCGCAGTGGCGTGACGTTCACGGTGCCTGCTTCGACGTTCCAGGTCGCGGCGACCCGGCCGTCGACGAGGACGACGCGGGCGCCCGCGACCGACAGCCCGCGGTGGGTGTCGTCGACGATCCGGCCGCGGTCGTGGTAGCCGAGGAGCGCGTTGTCGAACGCCGGCAGGTACCGGACCGGGGCCGGCGTGTCGGGGTCGGGGCGCGGCATGCCGGGGAGGTCCAGCAGTTCCCGGCCTCGCTCGTCGCGGAAGGTGACCAGTTCCTCGCGTATCGCGGACACCGCGGCCGGCAGTCCGGCGAGGCCGCACCAGGCGCGCAGGTCGGCCGAGGCGGCGGGGCCGAACGCGGCCAGATAGCGCCGTACCAGCGCCTGGCCCACGGGATCGGAGCGGTCCTCGGTCGGCGGGTCGATCTCCTGGCCCAGCCAGGACGAGAGCGGTACGTTGCGCACTCCCGCCTTCGTGCGCCACAGCCCGCGCGGCGGCAGCTGTGCCATCGGGACGAGGGCGGCGATCAGCATCTCCCCCAGGGCCCGCGGTCCCGGTGTCGGCCAGCGCTCGGCGAGCGCCCGCGCGAGCTCGGTCATCGAGCGGGGCTCGTCGTCGGACATCACCGCCCGGCCCGCCGCAGCGAGTTCGTCCAGGTCGATCCCGTCCAGCTCACGGCGGTAGGTGCCGAGCACCCGTTGGCGCAGCATGGCGTCGTGGCGGGAGCGCCAGGCCAGGGCGTCGTCGGCGGTGAGGAGGTGGACGGTACGGCGCATGAGATGGGTCCGCACCACGCTCCGCCCGGTCAGCAGGTCCGAGAGCCCCGCCGGGTCGAACGCCCGCAGCCGGGACCAGAGTCCGACGTACGGTTCCTGCGGTTCCTGTGCCTGGAGACCGCACAGGTGCGCGACGGCGTCGAGGACCGGCAGGTCGGAGTGATCGAGCAGCAGTTGTCGGGCGAGTGTCGCCCGGTTGAGGGCCCGGGTGTCGAGAACGGTCATCGGGTCACGCCGATGCCGGTCCGCCCCGGTTCGCACATCTTCACGGTGACGCCGTTCCCTTCGGTTCCGTGCAGGTCTTGATCGATTCCGCGCGGGTCACGCGGTCGGGACCGGGCGGCGGCCGGCGGGCAGCCGCCGCCCGGTCGAGGTCCGCCGCCGGTCAGGTCGACGTCTGCCCGTCGAGCGTCTCGCGCAGGATGTCCGCGTGCCCTGCGTGCTGGGCGGTCTCGGCGATGACGTGCATCAGCACCCGGCGCACGCTGCGCACCGCTCCGGGCTCGTGCCAGGGCGCCTCCGGCAGCGGGTGCGTCGTGGACAGGTCGGGCAGGGAGGCGATGACCTTCTCGCTCCGGGCGGCGACCTGCTCGTAGCGCTCGACGATCCCGGCCAGCGTCTCGCCGGGCAGCATCCGGAAGTCGTTCTGGTGGTCGATCGCCCACTGCGGGAACTCGCGTGCGGTACCGGCCGTGAGGTCGGCCCAGGTGACACCGTCGAGCAGGTCGTAGCGCATCGCCGACGGGCCGTCGACCGCGAAGCGCATCCATCCCTCCTCGATGGACGCGACGTGCTTGATCAGCCCGCCCAGGCACAGCGCGCTGACCGTCGGGTGCTCGCCGGCCTGTTCGTCGCTGAGCCCGCGCGTCGTGTTGGTCAGGGCGGCTCGCGCGGTCGCGAGCTGGGCGAGCAGGTCGGCCCGCTCGTCGTCGAGCGCGGGGGGTGTGGAGGGCGTGGTCGGCGTAGAGGGTGTGGTGGTGGCGGTCACGGTGATCGGGTCCTTCTCTTCGTTGCTGTTGGCTGGCTGTTCGTTGCTGTTGTCCGGCACGGAAGAACAGTCGCAGGAGAAGCGGTCAGGTTGTGTCCGCTTCTCGGGGCACCATGGAAGTCATGCAGAAGACCTCAGCGCGACTGCTGTCGCTACTCTCGTTGCTCCAGGCGCGCCGGGACTGGCCGGGGGCGCTGCTGGCCGACCGGTTGGACGTCAGCCCGCGCACCGTGCGACGCGACGTCGACCGCCTGCGCGAGCTCGGCTACCCCATCGTGGCCGCCAAGGGCCCCGACGGGGGCTACCGGCTCGACGCGGGCACACAGCTGCCCCCGTTGCTCTTCGACGACGACCAGGCCGTCGCCCTCGCCGTCGCGCTCCAGATCGCCACCACCACCGGTGCCGGCATCGAGGAGGCCGCGGCGCGCGCGCTGAACACCGTCCGGCAGGTCATGCCCGCGCGGCTGCGCCGCCGCGTCGAAACCCTCCAGGTCACCGCCGTCGAGCGGCCCGTGGCGCGGCCCCACCCACAGGTCGACAGCAGCGTGCTCATGACGCTCGGCGACGCCGTCCACGCCCGCGAAGTGCTGCGCTTCGACTACACCCCCGCGCCCCCGGCGGGAACCGGCGACGGCCGCCCCGCCGAGGCTCCGCCGCGCCGGGTACAGCCCCACCACCTCGTCACCTGGGGCGGACGCTGGTACCTCGTCGCGTGGGACCTCGACCGCGACGACTGGCGTACCTTCCGTGCCGACCGGATCAGCCCGCGCACCCCCACGGGCCCCCGTTTCACTCCGCGTGAACTGCCCGGCGGGAACGTGGCCGCCTTCGTGACCAGCAGGTTCCAGGGCTCGGACGGCTCCGACGGCTGGCCCTGCCGAGGTGAGGTGATCCTCGACCTCCCCGCCGCCGTCGTCCTGCGCCACACCCGCGAGGGGATCGTCGAGGAACTCGGCCCGGACCGCTGCCGCCTCGTCCTGGGCTCGTGGTCATGGCCCGGCCTGGCGGCCGCCCTCGGCAGGTTCGACGCCGACATCGAGGTCGTCGGGCCGACCGAACTCAAGGACGCCTTCGCGCACTTGGCCCGCCGCTACGCCAACGCCGCGACCGACGGACTGACGCAGAAGGCCCAATAGAACAAAAGCGATGAAGCGTGTCCCGAGCCATGTTCTGGAATGGCTGTTGTTGATGGGCGAGGAGTCCGCCCTCGTGACGACCGCGCCACCGGTGCCACCGGCGCCACCACGCGAGGTGTTCCGCCGTTTCTGGCCCCGCGTCGCTCGGCGCGATCCTCCCGGCCTACGGCCCTCGTACGCCCTCCACCGGAAGCCCGGGAGCCGGGGACGTCGCTACGTTTCCCCGCCCGACGTGAAGTGGGTGGTGGCGAGCACGTCGCCGTCGGGCGACGTCAGGCGGGCGCCGGACAGGGCCGCGGGGTCGACGGTGGTCGGGCCGCCCCAGGACCCGCGTCCCTGGTACAGCGTGAAGGTGCCCATCCGGACCGTGCCGCCGTCGCGCCGCTCCAGCAGGCAGGAGACCGTGCCGCTGTACCGGGTGGGCGTGCCGGTGAGGTCGACGGTCATGTAGATCCAGCCCGGGGAGCCGGTGTGGGCGTACACCTCGCCGGCCGACTGTCCGGGAACCGCGGCCGAGGTCAGATCGCCCTGCAGCAGGTCGGCCTCGTCGCCGACGGACCGGGAGGAGCCGGCCACCACGTTCTCGATCGCCGTTCCGGCCGCCCAGCCACCGAAGCCGACGGCGAGGACGAGTGCGGCCACCATGGAGACGAGCCGGAGCCGGAAGCGGCCACCGAAGCCCCTGCGCCGGGCGCCCGGACCGTGGGCGCGCGCCCGGCCGTCCCGGGCCGGCATCCCCCGGGTCAGCGCCTGCGCCACCCGGGTCTCGAAGCCGACCGGTGGCTCGCAGCCCGGCAGCAGTCCGATCAGCCCGTCGCCGACGAGGGTCAGCTGCTCGACGTACTCGCGGCAGTCCGCGCAGCGGTCGAGGTGGGCGACCGCTGCGGCCCGCTCGCGTCCCGGCAGTATGCCGAGGGCGAGCTCGGCGCCGATCTCCCGCAGCTTCTCGCAGGTCATGTCATTGGACATGGTCGCCTCGCTTCGGGGACGAGAGCGTGGTGCGCAGCTTCCCCATCGCGGTCCTGATGCGCGTCTTCGCGGTGCCCAGGGGGATGTTCTCCCAGTCGGCAACTTGCTGGGCCGTCATGCCGTAGATGCTTGCCATCACCAGCGCGCGGCCCTGTTCCCGGGGCAGTTCCGCCACCGCCGCCCGCAGCCGGGAGGACGCCTCGTCGGCCAGGACGTGCTGTTCGGGGGTGTCACTGACGACTCCCAGGATCACGTCGAGATCCTCGGGCGCCACCGGTTCCGGCCGCCGCGCACGGACGGCGTCGATGGCGAGGTTGTGCGCGATGGTCGTCAGCCAGGTCTTCACCGAGCCACGCCGTGAGTCGTAGATCTGGGCATGTCGCCAGGCACGTTCGAAGGTCTGCTGGGCGATGTCCTCGGCGAGTTGTGTGTCCCCGGTGACGGCGACGGCGACACCGAAGACCGTGTGCTGGAACCTCCGTACGAAGGTGACGGCCAGCTCCGGGTCGCCGGTGGCCAGCCCGGACAGCAGAGCTTCGTCCGGGAGACGGCCCACGGGGAACCGAAATCTCGACATATCCATATATACGGTCCGCCCTCGCCAGGAGATTGCCCGGCTGTCACGGAACCCCACACTCCGATTCTCCCGCGCTCCCGCCGGAACGCCACACGTCGCGCTCCACTCAGGGTGACGACGTCGGACCCCGTGGACTGTTCAGTGGGCGAACGGTGGCTCGAAGCACCCCGTCTCCGGGTACGGGCCGTTGGTCATCACTTCGTAGTTGGACTTCTGGACGAACGCCGTGACGCAGGCGTCGTCGTGGACGCGAAGGCCGACCAACGCTCCCTCGGGCGTGACCTCGCGACCGTCCGTGAAGCGCGAGTTCATGGCCCGAACAGTCAGCGTCCCGCCGTGCGGCTTCCCGTTCGACCCGGTCCGCTCTTCCTCGTAACCGAGGTGGAGCAGTGCCGCGCGCACCGTCGCGGGGTCCCACTTCTTCTGCCCCCACAGCCGCTTCAGGACCGGCCTGATGCGATCGGCTTCCCTGGCCACGTCCGTCGCACTGGCGGGCGACATGGCTCCCGGGCGGCGGGAGCCGTTGTTCTCGTTGTAGTGGGGAGCGCCGTCGCCTGCCCCCGGCTCCACGTACGGAGAGGCTCCCGGCGCGCCGGAAGCGGCGCTCCGGGATGTGCCCGTAGGAGCTCCGGCCGTCGAGTCCGTGGCGCGCTGCTCACCGCAGCCGCCGAGACACAGGACGGCGACCAGGGCCAGACCCGTCATCGTCGGGCTGCCGGCCCGGCCTGATATCGAAAGAGGCATGGCATGACTCTGCCATGCCGGGGGCCATGTCCGCGGCGTAGTCGACGCGGGCCCGGTGGTCCGCCTCGGTGATTTCGGGGTGCACAGGGGGCGTCCGGGGTGCGCGCCACAGTTGGACCAGGTGGCGCTCCCCGTGATCCCCGATGCCGGGTTCGGGGTCGTCGGTGTGACAGTACAGGCGCATCCGCACCCAGTCGGTGCCGTCCGGCGAAGGCCGGAGGCGGACGGGAGGTTCCTCCTCCGGCCATGCGTCGAGGATGTCGCCCTGTTCGAGGGTCGCGAGGCAGAGAGCGGGGAGATCGGCCCACAGGCTGATCTCCTCGGCGGGCTCCCACTCGGCGCCGGTTTCGGGTGCCGGCGGGGCGCTGTGGACCTGGACGGTCAGCTGGAGGGGGCCGGTGTCGGTGGTGGTGAGGACGACGGCACCGGCGTCGGTGGCCGGACCGCAGCGCCAGCCGAAGGGCATCTCCCGCGGGTACTCGTAGTCGTCGGTGAAGCCGATCAGGTAACCGTTCTCGCCGAGGTCGACCGTGAACGAGGACGCACGGACCAGCATGGAGGATGTCGCTCCCTTCACTGACACGAACTCTTCCGTGACGGTACCGCCCACGCCAGTAACTGCGGCCACGGGAACGACAGTTGATATGCGAAGCTGTCGTCAGCCACCTCGCGGGCAAGGTGGCCGGGGCAGTCGTCGAGAGGAGCGCACGTGAGGCAGGACGGCTTCCGCACCGAGGAGATCGACACCAGCAGGCCGCACCCTGCGCGGATCTACAACTACCTGCTGGGCGGCACGGACAACTACGAGGTCGACCAACAGGCCGGCGACCGACTCGCCTCCGCGGCACCCGAGGTGCGGATCGGTGTGCGGGCCAACCGCGCCTTCCTGCAACGCGCCGTCCGTTACGTCGTCAGCAGCGGCGTCCGTCAGATCCTCGACGTCGGCACCGGGCTGCCCACCGCCCCGAACGTGCACGAGACCGCCCAGGAGGCGGCCCCGGACGTGCGCGTCGCGTACGTCGACAACGATCCGATCGTGAAGGCACACGGCGACGCGCTGCTCAGCCGCTCCAGCGCGACCAGTATCGTGCTCGCCGACCTGCGCGACCCAGGGGCCATCATCGAGCACCCCGACGTCCGCCGAGTCATCGACTTCGACGAGCCGGTCGCCCTGCTCCTCGTCGCCATCCTCCACTTCATCACCGAGGCGGAGAAGCCCGGTCAGGCCGTGGCCGCCCTTCGCGACGCGCTGCCGGTCGGCAGCTTCCTCGTGCTCTCGCACGCCACGGGCGACTTCGCCGACCGCAGCGAGGCGCAGGCCGTCTACAACAACGCCACCGCCACGATGAACCTGCGGACCCACGCCGAGGTGGAGCGGTTCTTCGACGGCTTCGAACTGGTCGAGCCCGGCCTGGCCCAGGTCCCGTTCTGGCGCCCGGACACCCCGCCGCCGGCACGATCCGGCGAGATCGGCTTCTACGGAGGCGTGGCTCGCAAGATCGGGTGAACCCGGCCTCTCCGGCCGAGGAGGCGTCCGGGCGTCGGTCCGAACAGGATCACGCCGGCGCGCCCGCTGCAGTCCGGCTGATGACCAACCGGTCCGGCTGGAGCGCGAGTTGGATTCCGGCCCGGGCGCGCATGACTGAAGCGAGGATCAGTGCTGGGCGCCGGCGCGGATCGCGGAGGTGATCCGCCGCCGGTTCGGGGTGGACTAGGACGTGTTTGAGATGTGGTCACAGCGCCTGCCGTATGAGGGTGAGCTGGACGGTCGACTCGTAGCGGACGGCGAGCTTGTCGTACCTGGTC
>NZ_JBVKCA010000050.1:0-16810 GCF_055656965.1 Streptomyces sp. NPDC111656 | reverse complement strand
GCGAAGGGGGTCCCTCCCTGTTCGAGCGAAGCCGAGAACTTGGGGGCGCGTGCATGGCGTCGCGGGGCAGACGGGAATGTGACGACAGGGCCTAGTGCAGGACCTTCTGCCGGACGACGATGTGACCGGCGTCGGGGTCGAGGCTCCCGCCGAGCCTGCGGAAGGCGCCGTCGGTCAGGTCCAGGCACTTGGGTTCCTGCTTCGTGCGCTTGAACGTGCCACGGTCGTTGATGCGTACGACCAGGGACTTGCCGTTCGCCACGTTGGTGACCTTCACTCTGGTGCCGAAGGGCAGCTGGTGCTTGCGGGTCAGCGAGGTCGCCGCTGTGTTCTTGCTGTTGTCGAAGATGTCGCCGTTCGCCGTGGTGCTGCCGGCGGGTATCGGGCCGTAGTGCGTCGCCCAGCACTTCGGCTTGTGAGCCTGTGCGGAGTCGGTCGCGGCGGAACTCGCCGGAGCGAGGGCGACGACGACGGTCAGTGCGGCTGTTCCGGCCGCGAGGAAAGCGTGCAGGATCCGCTTGCTCATGTCGTGAGCCTCGTTTCTCTTCTCTTGTCGTTGGATCGAGATCGGAATATCGAAAGGGCGGCAGAGGGCCTTTTCAGGCCGCCGCCCGATAGGCGGCGCCCACCCGGTTGGCCTTCGCACCGTGGTACAGGCCGGTGCCGTCGCCGCGGTTCGTGGAGAGGGTGAACCACGCGTAGCGCCGGACGTACGACAGATGCTGGAGCATGGCTGTCGACTTCTTCACGAATGCGGCCTGTTGCGCCTCGGTCGGATAGCGCGGGGTGCCGGACGAGAAGTCGGTCAGGGCGTATTCGGTGAGCCAGATCGGCTTCTTGTAGCGCCTGTGCACGGCCTCGATGTAGCTGCGCAACTGCCCTGTCGCTCGCTGGGAGTTGAAGTCGGCGCCGTACCAGTGCAGGGGAATGAAGTCGACCCGGTAGTGGCGGGCGGCAGCGCCCTTCATGAAACGGTCCAGCCAGCCGCCGGCGACATCGCCGCCGGTGGCCACGGCGGGAGCGCCGAGGCGCAGACCGGTCGACTGCAGCCGGGGCCACAGGTCAAGCGCCTGGTCGACGGTCATGTTCGCCTGGTCCGGCCTGTCGGGTTCGTTGAAGCCGAGCAGGGTGCTGCCCTGCTTCTTCGCCTGGTCGAGCTCCTTCTTGGTCACCGAGCCCTTGTCATGGATCATGGGCACGAACTCGACACCTCGCGGCGGCTTGATTCCACCCTTGCTCGAGGACCAGGTGTAGAACCACCCGACGTTCGAGTTCGCGAGCGCCTTGGTGACGCCGTTGAACTTCCAGGCGCTGATGCCCTTCTTCTTCGCCGCGGAGGCGGCGGCAGCGGAATGGCTTCCCGCCGCGAACACGGTGGGCGTTGCTCCCTGGCTGCCGGCCACGAGCACGGCCGAGAGCAGTAACGGCAGGGCGAGGAGGCGTACTTTCGGCATGACGTCCCCCCGTCGTCAGCAGCTGAGGTGCCGGCCGGTGCCGACGTGGAGCATCTTGGTGAACCTCTTGTACTTCGCGATCCGGTCCCGCATCTCGGCCGTGTTGCTGCCGTTGCATTCGAGACCGCCGTTGATGCTGCGGATGGTCTCGCCGAAGCCGCCGCTCCCGGCCATCGCGTGGTGGGGCGTCATGGTGCCGGGGCCGGACTGGGTCATCCAGTACCAGAGCGCGAGCTTCCAGGTCACGACGGAGTTCTTCGCCGCGAGGTCCGGGTGGTGCAGCAGGTCGACGTGGAACTTGTCACCGGCGGCCTTGTAGTTGTAGTTCCAGCTGATCTGGAGCGGGCCCCGGCCGTGGTACGCGGACTGGCCGGCGGGGCAGCCGTACGGCTCGTCGGCGCAGTACGTCGGCCAGTTGGCCTTGTTCTGCTCGTTGATGTAGATCAGCCCGCCGGTCTCGTGGCTGACGTTCGCGAGGAACGCGGCGGCCTCACGCTTCCTGGTCTTGGCGTCACCGGTGTGCGCGAAGGCCGGGAACGCCTTCATCGCCTTGACCAGGCCCTTGTAGGTGTAGAGCTTCTTGTGGTGCGGGAACATCTTGTTGTACTGCGCCTTGCTGACGACGAATCCGCCCCGCTGTTCTGCGGCGGACGCCGTGTCGACGCTGAGCCCGATCGCGGAACTCGTGATCAGTACGGCCGTGAGAACGGTCTGGACAGTGCGTGGTTTGCGCATGCGGAAACTCCTTGCGGTGGTGGTCGGTTCAGAACGGGGTCAGCGTCAGGCGCATGTGCTGGGGCCTCGGGTCCTCGATGTAGGAGGCCCAGTCGGCGACGTCGTCGAAGGCGAAGCCGTAGGCCTTGCCGTTGGTGGTCGCGGCGTGGATGGCCTTGGCGTAGTGGTTGGTGACGGCGGTGCCGTAGAAGGCCGAGGCGTGGGTGGTGGGCTGCTTGTGGTGGCTCAGCAGCGTCGAGCGGTTGAACCCGGCGCCCAGGGCGGCGGCGACGGGGCCGGTGGTCCCGTCGTTGGGGGCGGCGAGCGCCCCGTCGCAGAAGAGCACGTCACGGGTGGAGGGCTTGGCGAAGGACACCTGCGCCGGACCGGAGAAGGTGAGCCGGTGGTCCCTGACCCGGCCGGTGAAGGTGCCCGCGTTCGTCCTGACGAGGAGGTTCTTGTCGCGGTAGGTGTGCCAGACCTTGTCGATGTAGTGATCGAAGTAGTGCTGGGGGAACAGGCCGGCGTCGAGGCCGTGGCTCGGGGCGATGACGCGCCGGTTCCCGATGACGAGCCGCGAGAAGTCCGGGTGGTTCCGCAGGGCGTGGAAGACCTGTGCGCGGCCGCCGGCGCGCATCCGGCCTGTGCTGTGGTTCTTCGCTCCGTCCAGCCCGATCATCATCGGAACGCTGAACATGTCCACCATCGTGGTGTTGCAGTGCATGCCGGCCGCGTCGTGGGTGAACTCCACGAAGTCGTGCAGTACCGGGTAGTTGGGGTCGGACGCCACCCAGCCGGCCGGCTGCTGCAGGCCGATCCTGCCGTCGGCGCCCCTGACGGCCTTGAACTTCAGCTTGTGGCCCAGGGCCACGTAGATGCGTCCGGACATGCGCGGCAGTCGCAGCGTGGTCGCGCCGCGGGCGGCCAGCGGGATGGCGTAGTCGGTGAAGCCGCCCGCGTGGTTGTCGGAGAGTTTGACGGGGACCAGGGTGCCGCGCCGGGTGACCCGCACCTGCCGGTCTCCCTTGCTGCCCACGATGTACAGGTGAATCGCGTGGTTGGCGAACTTGCCGCTGCTGTTGACGACCGTGAGCGGCAGCCCGCCGCGCGCTGCCTCAGCGGCCGGGTCGGCGCTGTCGGAGTCGGCGAAGGCGCGCGGGGCGCCTGACAGGAGCGCGGATCCGACGACGGCGGCCCCTGCCATCGAGGCCAGCGCCTGTCGGCGGCTGGGCGGTTGGGCATCGGACGAGAACATGCGGAAGAACCTCTTTCCGGTGCTGTGCATGACGGAAAACGGGTCGGAGGGGGTGAACAGGCCTGCGTGCCACGCCTGTTGGCTTGCGGGCTACGGGTGTCCGGCGCTCCAGCAGCCGTCGCCCCGGCAGTTCTTCAGCCGGGTCAGCGCGGTGTGCAGCTTCGCGAGGCGGGCCCGGCTCAGCCGTCCGGCGATGTTGTGCAGCTCGTCGGGGTCGGTGCGCAGGTTGTAGTACTCCTTGGCGCCGCTGTCGTATTCGACGTAGGTGTAGGAGTTCGTGCGCATGGCGTGGTAATTGGGCGGGCTGATGCTCTCGGTGCCGTGGTTGTCGGGGTCGTCGGGAGCCTGCTGGGCGTGGCGGTGCTCGATCAGGTTGGCCGTGCGCCAGCCCGCATCCGATCCGCCGTCCAGGAGCGGGAGCATGCTGTGCCCGTCCACCCGGGACGACACGGCTGCGCCGCCGATCTTCTCGAAGGTGGGCGCGAAGTCGATGTTCGACACCTGGGCGCGGCTCGTCCGGCCGACCGCGACACCGGGGCCGGCGATCACCAGCGGCACGCGCACGTCGGTGTCGAAGGCCGTCTGCTTCCCGGCCTTGAGGCGGTACTCACCCAGGTGGAAGCCGTTGTCGGAACTGAAGACGACATAGGTGTTGTCGGCGACGTGCGCCCTGGTCAGGGTCTGGCGGAGCTTGCCGAGCATCTCGTCGACGGCCTGGAGCGCCTGTGCGCGCTTGCGGAACTTCTTGTCGATCGTGTTCTTCTCGCTCCGGGTCAGCGGATGCTGCCGGGCCAGCCACGGTGGCGCGTTGGTGGGGAGCTTGTCGAAGGCGGGACCCTGCGGCGCCTTCAGTCCGGGGAAGTCCTTCTTGTCCCTGCGGGCCGGCCTGGACGGGCCGTGCGGCGTAAAGAGGGCGACCTCCAGCATGAACGGCTTGTGCGCCGCCGCGGACTTCTTGATGAACGACTGCCCCTTCTTGCTGAGGACGTCGGTCAGATAGTCCTTGTTCCTGTTCCCGTGCGGTTCGATCGTGTGGTTGTGGGCGAGCTTGTAGTTGTACTCCGGGTAGCCGTTGCCGACGACGTCCCACTGGCTCCAGCCCTGCGGTACGTACGGCTGCTGGCCGTCGACGGTGGACCTGGGGTCATAGCCGTTGAGGTACTTGCCCATCATCGCGGTGCGGTAGCCCTCGGCCTTCAGCGCCGCGGCAAAGGTGTCCTTCTCCAGCCCGTTGTCGTGGAAGGCGTTGAAGCCGCCGTTGGGTCCCTCGTTGCTGAGCACGCCGGTGTTGTGCGGGTACTCGCCGGTGAAGATGGACGAACGGGACGGGCAGCAGAGCGAGTTGCTGACCACGAAATCGCTGAACGACGTGCCCTGCGACTGGAGCTTCTGCACCTGGGGCATGTACGGCAGCAGATTCGAGGACATGTCGTCGGTGAGTACGAAGACGATGTTCGGTTTGGCCGCGGCGGATACGGATGCGGCCGGTTGCGTGACGGGTCGGGTGGTGGCGGCTGTCGCCGCCCCGCTCACTCCGCTCTGGACGGAGAAAGCCATCGCCACCAACCCGACTGTCAGTGCCAGTAATTGACGAGTACGGATCATGCTTGGAGCGTTTCAGCGCGATTCCGGTCCAGTCAATATTTGTTCGCCTCTCGTCGAATTATTCCGAACCGAGGTCAATTAATCCGCCTCGAAGTCAATTAATCCGCGAAGGCGGCAACTCACGGACAGGACAGGAGGAGATGCGTTCTCGTTTCCCGGCGATGTGTGCACCATTCCGTCCGGGGCTGCCGCATCATGTGATTTGATCGGTCTTCTTCCGGCAGACTCGTTCGACGCGGTGAAACCGAGGTGTGCATGGCAGGCGGGACCGGACGGGTACTGGTGATCGACGACGACGCGGCGATACGACGGTCGCTCGCACGGGGTCTGCGGCTGAGCGGATTCACCGTGGACGTCGCGGACGGCGGTCGTACCGGTCTCGCGGACGCCCGCGCCGGCCGCCCCGACATCATCGTCCTGGACATCTCCATGCCCGACCTCAACGGCATCGACGTGTGCCGGGCCCTGCGCGACGACGGCGACGACGTACCCGTGCTGATGCTCTCCGCACTGGACGAGACGGCCGACCGGGTGGCGGGTCTGCAGGTGGGCGGGGACGACTATCTCGTCAAGCCGTTCGCGCTCCAGGAGTTGGTCCTGCGGCTGCACGCTCTGCTGCGGCGCCGCCCCCCGGCCGCCGCCGCCACCGTCCGCGTCGGCGGCCTCCTGCTCGCCCCCGCCTCTCACCAGGCCGTTCTGGACGACCGGCCGCTGCAGCTGACCCGGCGCGAGTTCGCGCTGCTGGAGGTCCTGGCCCGCAACGCCGACATCGTCCTCACCCGCGAGCAACTGCTGGACCTCGTATGGGGGTACGACTTCCAGGTCCGCAGCGACGCCGTCGACACCTTCGTGAGCTATCTGCGGCGCAAACTGGAGGCGGGCGACCGGCCCAGAATCCTGCACACCGTGCGCGGGGTCGGCTTCGTCCTGCGCGCGGACCGCCGGCCGTCGCACAGCGAGGGCACGCCGTGAAACTGTCCACCCGCATCGCGCTCGCGGTCGGCGTGAGCGTGCCCGTGCTGGTCCTCGCCTCCGGCTGGTTGCTGCTGCACCTGGTCGGCAACGACCTGCGTACACACGAGGACGACCAACTGCGCGCCCGCGCGACGGTCGTGGCCAAGAACGCCAAGGCGTACCTGGACGTGGCCGACACCGACCACCCGCTCCTGGAGCGGGTCCGCCGAGGCCGGCTGGTCAACTCCGCGCGGGACGTGGGCATCCGGCTGACCGGGCCACGGGGCACGATCTCGGCAGGCCCGCAGCCCGATCCCTACCCCGCGCTGCCCCGCAACGCCCCGGACCCCGTCAGCGTGACCTCCGGCGGCAAGGACTGGCTCGTCCTGTCCCTGCGCGTCGGTGCGGCGAAAGAGGGCACCACGCCGAACCTGTGGCTGCTGTCGCCGGACACCGCCGAGGACGAACTGACCCTGGTGCGCGGACGGTTGCTGACGGGAGCGCTGCTGGCCGCGGCGCTCGCCGGAGCCGCCGCCTGGGCCATCGCCGCCAGAGCGGTTCTTCCCCTACGACGGCTGCAGCGGCGAACCAGCGGTCTGGACCCCCGGGCCAGCAGCGTACGTCTGGAACACTCGCCGACCCGGATCGCCGAGGTGGATGACCTCGCGCACACGGTGCAGACCGTGCTGGCCCGCTACGACGAGCAGGCGGCGCGCACCGGGGAGGCGCTGACCACCGCCCGTGCGTTCGCCGCGACCGCCTCTCACGAACTGCGCACCCCGTTGATGAGCATGCGGACCAACCTCGACATCCTCACCGACCACCCCGGACTCGACCCCGAGGACCGAACGGAGGTCCTCGGGGAACTGGGGCGCGAACACGCCCGGCTGGTGGGTCTGCTGGTGATGCTGAAGGCGCTCGCACAGGGCGACCTGATCGAGGCGGACGCGTTCACGTCGCTGGACCTCGCGGAGCTCGTGGAGGCGTCGGTCGCCGACCTGCGGCGCACCCGCCCCGACGCCGAAGTGTCCGTACGCGCCACCGCCGGGGTACGCGTCCACGGCTGGGAGCAGGGGCTGCGCTCGGCGGTGGACAACCTGCTGGCCAACGCCTGGACCCACGGCCGCGCCGCCGACGGCGTCGCCCGCATCGAGGTGACCCTGCGTGCGCAGAGTGCCGGGCACCAGGCGGCTGCCGTACTCGCCGTGGACGACCACGGCCCCGGCATTGCTGCGGAGCGCCGCGAGGAGGTCTTCGAGCGCTTCCGCAGGGGCCCGGACAGCCCGGGCTCCGGCCTCGGCCTGACTCTTGTCGCCCAGCAGGTCGCCCTGCACCAAGGCCGGATCACCGTGTCGGGCCGCCCCGACGGGCGGCCCGGCACCCGCTTCGAGGTCAGCCTGCCGGCCACGCGCGTCCAGGACGTGGCGCACACCCTGCCGCTGCTGCCCCGCGACTGGCTCACCGGCACGCCCGAGGCGCTTCCGGCTCGCCCGGATCCAGGTCCGTCGGGCGGCGTGTCAGGGTAATTCCGCGCGGGTGATATCCGCTCCCTACTGCTCCTCCCGGTCGAATTAATCCGCGCCAAGGACAATTAATTCCGGCGGTAGACTCCTTGCAACTTTTCCCGGTGTCCCTGCATTCTCGATGCGGCATCCGCTCTTCTGCCCTGGTCAATTCTCGCGGAACGCCGACCGCCTCGTGCGGCGCACGCCGTCGCGTATCGGACGACGCGTCACGGCAGTCCTGGGCGACTCGCGACCGGTGACGAGCGACGTGGCGTTCCCTTGCGAAGGACCTGGCATGAGCACTGAATTGCGGATCGCGTCCACGGCCGCCTGCGGCGAGGAACTGGTGGAGCGGGCCCGTATCGCGGCACGGACGCTGGAGACGAGCACCGCGCGGAGGGAGCATGGTCTGCGTCCGGCGACGGACTCCCTTGCGGCGGTACGGCGGGCCGGGCTGTTCGCGATGACCGTCCCGCGTGCCTCCGGTGGTGCCGGAGCCACTCTGCGGACCCAGGTACGGGTGATCACCGAACTGGGGCAGCGGTGTCCGTCGACGGCATGGACCACCGCACTGTCCGCGGCGTTGAAGACCGTGTGCACTTCGGTGTTCCCCGAGGCTGCCCGAGAGGTTCTGTTCGCCGACCGCGACGCGGTCGTCTGTGGTTCCGCCACACCGCTCAGGGCCCACGGCGAGCCGACCGGTTACGGCTTCAGCATCTCAGGGCGGTGGCAGGCCCTCACCGGCTGCGAGGACTCGGCGTGGACGGTCCTTGCGGTGCCCGTACTCACAGAGGGTCAACCCATCTCGCACTGCCCGGCGTTGGTCTCCACCAGGGACCTCACGGTCGAACACCCCCGGCACATCACCCGCATGGCGGGAACGGACAGTCACACGCTCGTGGCCCAGGACGTGGTGGTACCCCCGGCGCACGTGCTGTCCTCCGCCTCCGCGGCGGTCCGGGCCCCCGACTCCCCCGCCGGCGCGACGGCACAGCTCGGTATCGCCGTCGTCATGCTCGCCCCGCTACTCGGAGCCGCACGGGGCGTCCGGCGTGCCATGGAGGCGGCCGCCGCCTGTCGGCTCCTCGACTCGGCGACAGGGCGCGTCCTGCGCGTAGCGGACGCTCTCGATGCCCGGCTGCTCCGGGCTCCCGCGAGCTCCGTGTTCCTCCCCGCGCAGGAACGCGCCTGCCTGCGGGCCGAGTTGGTCTCCGCCACGCAGGAATGCCGGGAGGCTGCGGAAAGGCTGCTGGACCCGCATGACCTGGGCCGCTGCGCCCCGGCCACCTCACTCCCCCTCATCCGGCACGACCTGGCGGCACTCGCACACCTCCCGCAGTTCAGCCCCCACACCATCGCGGCGGACTTCGTCGGGCTTCTATTCGGTCCGGGGACAGCATGGACGTCTTCGAGAACCCGTTGAAATCGTAGAACGGGCGCTCCTCATGCCGCCGGGGGGCTCCGGTGCGACGATGCGTCGCATGAAGCACCCGCTCGACACGGCCCACGACCTGATCGGCAGTACGGAGCCCGACTGGCGGCCCACCCCGGGCGCCCAGGTGACGGACCGGATCCAGTTGGGGGACTTCCTCCGCCGTCGCCGTGAGGCCCTGCGCCCCGAGGACCTCGGCCTCCCCCGGCGCCCGGCGTCGGACTCCCGGGCCGCGCCGGGACGAGGTGGCGGCGCTGGCCAACATGTCCACGGCGTACTACGAGAGCCTCGAACAGGCCGTGGCCCGCAGCCGTCGGCCTCGATACTCGCGAGCCTCGTGACCGCCCTGCGCCTGACCCCCGACGAACGGCACCATGTGTACCTGCTGGCCGGGCAGGCGCCGCCGACGCCCGCCGAGGCCCCGGACTACGTCGACCCGGGCCTTTCGTACAGACTGGACGCGCTCGCCGCCACGACACCCGCGCTCATCTGCGACGACCTCTCCAACGTCGTGGCGCAGAACCCTCTGAACATCGCCCTGTTCGGCACGTTCACCGACCGCTCCGGTCACGAGAAGAACCTGACCTGGCACTGGTTCACCTCCGCGCACTGGCGTTCCGTGCTGCGCTCGGCATCGCCGCAGGAGGAGGAGGCGACCAGTCTGTCGTACGTGGCCGACCTCAGGGCCACCCTCGCCCAGCGCGGCCACGACCCCGCCGCCGCGACACTGGTGGCCGATCTGCGCTCGGCCAGTGCGGAGTTCGCCGAGATGTGGGACCGGCATCGGGTGTCGACGCTGCGCTGCTCGACGAAGTCCGTCTTCGACCGCCAGGTGGGACGCCTTGACCTGGACTGTGTCGTCCTCGCCAGCCCCCTGTCCCGGCAGCGGCTGCTCCTGCTGCAACCCGTGCCGGGCACGCCGACCACGGACCGTTTGAACCGACTCCAGCGGTTGATCCAGGAGGTCAGCTGAAGAGGACGCCCCGCAGTATCCGCGTGAGGTGTTCGGTGAGTTCGTCGGACGGCATCGAAGCAAGAGGTTCGGTCCGCGCGATGTACCGGCTGAACGCCACCCCGATCATCTGCGCCCCCACGAGCGCCACGCGGGTGTCCAGGTCGTCACCGGGGGCGGCGGTCCCACCGGGTGCCAGGACGGACCGGTAGACGGCGGTGCTGTGCTCCTGCATCGCGACCAGGAGGTCCGACGCGGCACGTTGGTCAGATGCGGCGCTGCGCAGCAGGGCGATCAGCGGATCGTTGACGGCGTCGGTCTCCAGTCGCCGTACGAAGGCACGGGCGATCCGGTCGGGCAGCGTGGCCGGGTCACCGGCCGCGACGTCCTCCAGGTCGCGGTTGCCCGGCACGGCGGCGAGGAACAGCCTTTCCTTGGAGGCGAAGTGACGCGTGATCAGGCCGTGCGTGACGCCCGCCCGGCCGGCGATCTCACGGAGGGTCGTACGGGCGTATCCGCGCTCGGCGAAGGCTTGGCGGGCCGCCTCGATGATGGCCGCCCGGTGTCCCTCGGGATCCCTCCGACGCCTGCGCGACTGCTCGGCGACCGGCTCTATGTCGTTCACGACACCTCCTTCATGTGATCACTCTACGGCGGCGCGACACATTGTCCGCCGCGACTGCTACGTTAGTATCCACTTGGATATTAACTAGGGAGATGGATCTCGTAGTGAGTGCTGAGACACCCGAAGGCGGCGCGGCGGTCGCCGAGACCCGCCTGCTGCACAAGATGCACAGGGCCGCGACGTCCTTGCTGGCGGAGGCGGCGCAGCGGGACACCGCTCCCGCCACTGCCCTGGCGGAGTTGCGTGACTTCCTCGTGGCGGCGCTGCGGCACCACCACGAGAGCGAGGACGACGTGCTCTGGCCGCAACTGACCGCCGCGGACCCCGAGGCGGCCGCCGGGCTGGCGGACCTGGCGGCCGAACACGACGCGCTGGACGCGGCACTGGACGCGCTGACGGCCGCTCCCGTGCGGGATGCCGACGAGCGGACGGCGCTCGTCGACGCGGCGGTGGCGGTACGCGACCTGGTGCACACCCACCTGGAGCACGAGGAGCCGGTGCTGTTCCCGGCACTGACCACACACATGTCCGACGAGGCCTGGGCGGAGTTCTCCCGCGCGGTCATCGCCTCGGCCCCGCCCGTGGGTGCCCACCTCAACATCGGCTTCTTCCAGCAGGTCGGCACGCCCGGCGAACTCGCGATCGTCACCGCCAACCTGCCGGAAGCCGCCCTGCACCTCGTCCCGGCCATGCACGAGCAGGCCAAAGCCACCCTCAGCAGCCTCCAGGCCGCCGAATCCGGAAGGACCTTCACAGCATGACCAGCACACTCATCGTCGGCGGCAGCGGCGGACTGGGCAGCGTCATCGCCGAGCACTTCGTCGGCCGCGGCGACGACGTCATCGTCACCGGCCGGGACAAGGCGCGGGCCGAGGCCGTAGCGGCGCGCATCGGCGGCGGCACCCGCGGGCTGGCGCTCGACCTCGGCCGGCCCGAGACCATCGAGGCCTCGCTCGCGGACGTGACCCAGGTCGACCACCTGGTGATCACCGCTGTGGGCCAAGCGGCCAACACACTCGCAAAGTTCAACATCCCGGACGCGGTCTCCGCCGTGACCATGAAGCTCGTCGGCTACGCGGAGACCGTCCGCGTGCTGCGCGACCGGTTCACCCCGCAGGCGTCGGTCGTGCTCTTCGGGGGGCTGGCCAAGGAGCGCCCGTACCCCGGCTCGACGATCATCAGCACCTTCAACGCCGGGATCACCGGCCTGGTCAGGACACTCGCGGTGGAGATCGCACCGCATCGCGTCAACGCCCTGCACCCCGGTCTGATCGGCGACAGCCCCAAGTGGCGCGACGTCCCCAACCCACCGCACTCCGCCCAGACGCCGATCGGACGGCTGGTGACCATGGCCGAGATCGCCGACGCCACCGACTTCCTGCTCCGCAACACCGGTATCAACGCCCACGACCTGCACATGGACGGCGGCCTGCTCGCCACCTGACGGCCCGGTGCTCACCAAGTGGCACATCCGCCGACCCAGCGCTGACATCTTGACGGTAACGACACGAACGTACGAACAGATGCACGACATACAGCAGGCCCTCGTCCCTGCAGCCGCACCTGCCCCTGAAAGCGGGCAACACGCGGATCAGGTACTGCGGTTGCTACGCGAGTCGGGACCTATGACACGAGGTGAGCTCGGCGCGCGGTGCGGCCTGTCGCGTACGACGCTGTACAAGGTCGCCGGCAGGCTCGTGGACAGTGGGCTGGTGATCGCCACGGTCTCGGACGCCGAACCACGGCGGCCGGGACGCCCCGCGGAGAAGCTCGCCCTCAATCCGGCGGCGGGCCGCCTCCTGGGCATCGACTTCGGCCGATGCCACGTGCGGCTGGCCGCGATCACTGTGGCAGGCGACGAGATCAGCACGGTCGGCGGGACGCACTCCCCCGCCGCTCCGTGGTCCGAGCGCATCGCCGTCGCACGGCTGCTGGCCGCACGACTGGCCGGTGCCGTCCCTCGCCTCGGCCTCCTCGGCGATGTGGGAGTCTCGGTGGCAGTCCCTGCCACCGTCCCCTTCGCCGGCCACGATGAGCGGGCGTTGGCCGACATGCTCGGCCGTGGCCTCGGCGCCCGAGTGCGGCTCGGCGACGGTCCGCGGTTGGCGGCGCTGGCCGAGACGGTGTGGGGCGCGGCCAAGGGCTTGACGGACGTCCTGTACCTGGAGTTGTCGGAGCGGGTCGGCGGGGGCCTGGTGACCGGTGGCGTGCTGCACCGCAGCGCTCACGGCCGGTCGGGCGCGTTCGGGCACATCCTCGCCGAGCCCGCGGGCGCGCCCTGCTCCTGCGGTGGCCGGGGCTGCCTGCAGACGGTGGCGTCGACCACGGCGGTGCTCGAAGCCTTCCGGGTCGCGGCGGATCTGCCACAGCTGGCGGCCGCACTGAGCGCAGGAGAGGAAGCCGCGCACGCGGTGGTACGGCGGGCCGCGATCCACGCGGGCAGGGTTCTGGCCGGGCTGGCCAAGGCGCTCGGGCCGAGCATGGTCGTGGTGGGCGGCGAGCTCGTCACTCTCGGACCGCCCCTGATGAAACCGCTGGAGAACGAGGTGCGGGCGAACGTCGTGACCTACCGTTCATCACCGCAGATGCCTGTCCGTCGGGCCGAGTTGGGCGACTTCGCCGCAGCGGTCGGCGCCGCCTCGCTGCTGCGGTCGCCCAGTGACGCCGCTTCAACCCAGTCCGCCAGAGCGTGAACAGCTGAAGTCGCCCTCCAGGCGGGCACTTTGTGCCATCTCCGAGAGGGCACCGGTCTGTCGGGATCGCCGGCAGCGGCTCTTCGCCGCGCTGCGGGCGGCGACGGCTCGTTCCAACAGAGCCGGATCAGCCGGGATGTCGGGGTGGCTCAGCATGAACCTGACGTCGCCGACAGCACACAACTGCCCCCCGATGAGTCGCTCACTGTTCACGCCCTGAATGCCGACGGCACCGACGGATGGCTGTCCGGTCATCCTCGTCCGGGAGAAGCCTGCCCAGTTGGTCGGGATCTTCCCGGGTTCGCGCGGCTGGGCGGCCCTGTCGCTGGAGGCCGGCCTGACCTGGAAGAAGAACCCTAGGGTCGGAGCCGGCTCACAGGCCCGTGAGGGCCTGCCGGTGAGCGCTTGGGCGATCTCCGCCAGAGTTGACATTCGAGGTAGGCAGCAGCGGTGGCGTTGTCGCCCTGCCCTCGCAATGTCCGGAACCCCTGCCGCGCGTGCCGAGAGAGCCAGTTGCTCGGCGAGATCTCCGCCGACTGCTACGACGAGGAAGGGGACAAGCGGCTGAGGGGGATGCGATCGTGCGTCTGGCCCCAGGCCGATGGGTCTCGGATGAAGATCGTCGGGTCGGTGCCGTTCGCGTGGCCGCGAAGGATGCCGTGATGACCGCCCACGCGGCGGTCGTCAGGAAACTGTTCGGTAACTGACACGATCAGCGGTGCGTCGTCGAGTCGGGTGAGAAGGTCTGCGTGCGGGAAACGCAGCCGGCGGGGCACCGCGGTGGCCTTTCGGCGGCGGATCTCGTCACGGCCATGAGCTCGTTCGCGGGAGTGGTGGCCACGCGGGATCTCGGCCCACGGCAGATGCGCGAGGAAGGCGTGAAGCTTCGGGTGGTTGTCCTTGACGATCGCGATGCAGTGCGCGTTCTTGGCCTCGACGAGGAAGCGGGCGTGGGCGTACTGGGTGTGCAGCGCGTCGAAGGTGGCCGTCCACCCGGCCGGGTCCAGCGGGGCCAGGAGCGGCACGTATGCGGTGATCTCGCCTTTCCTGTCGGGGACTTGGCGCTGGGGCTCAACGCGGCGCGTTCGCCATGGGTGACGGCGCCGATCAGGTGCACGGCACGCCTGGTGGCGGTGCACGGACCGCATCACCTCGCAGGCCGCCTCAGAGGACGGTGCGTACTACGTGCTCACGTCGATCAATGTTCCGCTCATCAACCTCGGGCGTATCGTCCTCGAACAGTCAACGAGAGGGGTCGCCGTGGTCCTTTCCCACCCGCTCTCGGAGGACAAACTGAGGGAGCGCTGATGCAGTTCAACCACACCAGGCTGTTCGCGGCCGGTACGGCCTGATGGGTTCCTGGATCCTGGCGGTGCTCTTTGTGAGCCTCGGGCTAGCCTCCGTGCGTCTCCAGAAGGGCCGACGTCTTCTAGGCCTGATCAAGGCCTCCACCACCACGGGAACCCTGTGCTACCTGCTCGGCTGGTCTCAGGTCTTCTTCGCCTTCCCGTCGCACGCATGTCCCGACTTCGACTACATGCGCCCCGTCGTCCACTTCGACCGCTACGAGAACAGCGTCTTCCCGCTGCAGGCCACCTGCTACTGGGACGACGGTCAGCAGAAGGAACTCGTGAGCGGCTGGGTCAATCCACTCCTGTTCACGTGCATGGCCGTGTTGACCGGCTGCTTGGTGGCACTGGCGGTCCTCGCCTACCGCCGCTACCGGAAACAAACGAGTTGAGCGACACCACGCGCATACTCACCGACGTCAAGCCGTCTACCGCCCGCCGAGGGCAGTCCAGCGCATCTCACCGGCCGCCCCGCCCCATGCGGTCAACCGACCTCCACCTTGAAGGGGCTTCCGTTACGGACGCCCAGGACTGCCCTCACCACCAGGGGGTCCGCCGAACCCTCCACCGTGAACTCGGCCCTCCCGATACCCAGGCGGGCGGTTTTCTGTCCGCGGTAGCGGAAGTACACGGCTATTTCGTGCGGACCCGTGGTGACGGGGATTTCCGTCGTCCCCCACTGCGCCGCCGATTCGGTCCCATCGACGTCCATGAACGGGCGGGTGAAAGCCAGGTGGAAAGGTCGGGCTATCCATGAGGGGCGAATCTCGATGCTCAGTCGTGCCATCACTCATTCCTTGTCGTTGCAATTCTGTTTTCCGTCTCCGTGCGGCCCGCTCGGCGCTCAGGCCGAGCCGAGCACCGATTCCGGACGGAATCCGCGGGCGATTCTCAGCAGGCTCCCGACGATGACGGCCGCGGTGACGCCACCCGCGCCGAGCAGCAGCCGCAGCGGTGTCACGTTCCCCAGGCCGAGCGCCAGCGTCAGCAGGGCGCCGAAACCGGGGAGGATCGTCACGATGCTGACCACCGCGCCGCCGTTGCCCGCCAGGCCACCCTGGCCGGGCAGCGACAGGCGGGGGAAGAGCAGGCTGAGCAGCAGTGCCAGCGCCGCGCCCGCCCACGCCGAAAGCAGCGGCAGCAGCAGCGACAGCACCACATAGCTGCCATCCACGGAGAGTCCGTCGTGGTGGAGTCGGCTGGAGACCAGCAGGGCCAGGGCGCCGAGCCCGCTCATCACCGCCCACTGGCCGGTCGTGACGACCAGGGCGTAACCGAGCAGCCCCGCGGCGATGCACGCCGGGGTGTACGGCGCCCCCAGCATCGTCTCGAGTGCGCCCACCCCGGCCTCCGCGCCCACCACATTGCGTCCCGCCAGGCTCGCGCCGACGGTGCCGTGTACGGCGATCACGCCCGGGATCAGCACCAGCAGCAGCCCGGTGGCGACCGCGTCGGCGTTCGCGCCGTACTCCATGCCGAGCCGCGCGCTGTCCGCCGCGCCGTTCATGCTGCTGTCGTCCGAGACCAGAGGCAGCACGACGGCGACCGTGACGGTCAGTACGAACGGCATGAAGACGGTGGCGAAGTTGCGCAGGCGTTCCTGCCTCATCCGCCACAGCAGGGCCTGGGCCAGAGTCCGCGACCGCGCCAGGTCGAATCCGGCGATGGTCAATCCTGTTCCCCACTGTCTCCAGCCTCGCGGAACGAAGCCGCTCGCTGGAGTTCACCGCCGGTGCAGAGGTGGGGAATGGCGGTGACGTCCACGTGGCTGTCGTGCATGTTCGCGCCGGACACGGCGACGGCGAGCAGGATGCCCTGGGCATCGGACGGCACGTGCAACTTGCTGCCCTTCTTGCCGTGATCGGCCGGGTTCGGCCCGGTCAGCGATCCCCCCTCTTGGCGCGAACGGAGGCCGCGTCGACGATCCCCGAGGTCCAGTCCACCTCGCCCCGGGTCCCGAGTTCGTCCAGCCGCTGGTCAGCGCGTAACCAGTGCCGTGAACACGGCCCGCTCGTCACACGGAGCGGTCCCACCACCTTGCGGACGAGCAGCGAACGACGGCAGCAACGGGGCGGCCAGCTCCCAGAGTTCATCAGGAACCAGACGTTTCGATAGATCAGCACCCACGACCGGCATCATGCCGCACGAACATCAAGTCACGTGAGACAACCTCTAAGCCCAATGCCGTTGCTTTTGCCGTGGGCGTAGGCTGGTTGGTTGTGGGTCCCGGGGGTGGTTCGGGTGGCTGCGAGTGCGTCTGACTTATCGGGTC
>NZ_JBVKCA010000049.1:0-18700 GCF_055656965.1 Streptomyces sp. NPDC111656 | reverse complement strand
TCGAGTGCGGCTCGTTCCTCGTCCGACAGTGTCAACTCGGCCTTCGGCCGCCCCGTCCGTGCCATAGAGCAAGCCTATACATCTGAACAGAATTCCCGACTCAGAACACTAGTCCCAGGGCTCGGCCAAGTTGTTGCGATAGGCGTAGCCGACGGCCTGGGCACGGCCGGCTACGCCGATCTTGGTGAAGATACGGTTGATGTGCGTCTTCACCGTGGCCGGGCTGACGACGAGCCGGGCACAGATCTCCGCGTTGGACAGGCCCCGGGCGATGAGGGTGAGTACCTGGGTCTCGCGCGGGGTCAGAACGTCGGAAGGTGCGGGAGTTTGCGGCGTGTGGGCCTGTTTTCGCTGCGCGGCGGGCGGTGCGACCTCACTGGTCTGCACGGCCGCGACCAGGCGGGCCTGTACCTCAGGATCAAGCCAGATACGGCCTTCGTGGACGCTGCGGATGGCGTCCTCGATCGCGTCGTCGTCGGCGTCCTTGGTGAGATAGCCCCGCGCTCCCGCCTGCAGTGCCGGGAAGACGGAGTCGTCGTCGGCGTAGGTGGTCAGCACGAGTACCTTGCAGCCGGGTACCTGCTCACGCAGTGTCGCAGTGGCCGCGACACCGTTGAGGACCGGCATGTTCAGGTCCATCAGTACTACGTCCGGGGCCTGTTGTCCGGCGAGCAGCACCGCTTCCGCACCGTCACGGGCTGCGCCGACCACCTCGATGCCGTCCAGCATGTCGATCAGCAGGACCAGGCCCTTGCGTACGATCTGCTGATCGTCCGCGACCAGTACTTTGATCTTCTCGCCGTCAGATGCCGTTTCGCCGGGCTCCGTCACGCGGGTATCTCCATCCGTACTTCCCATCCGTGCGCTGTCGGCCCCGCGTGCATGGTGCCACCGACCCCGGTCACGCGTTCGCGCATGCCGGTCAGCCCCAGGCCGGAGCCTTCGACCAGTGCCGCCCGGACCGGTTCCGGCCCGGTCCGGCGGTCTTCGACGGTCAGGATTGTGGCACTGGGCTCATAGACGAGCGTCACCGTGGCCTGCGCGTCGCGTGCGTAGCGGACCGTATTGGTCAACGCCTCCTGCACACCGCGGTACAGGGCTTCACCAACGTCGGGCTGCAGCTCCCGGTGCGGCCCGATCACGGACAGTGTCACGTCGAGCTCCAGGTCCACCCGATAGCGTTTGACCAGTTCGGGCAGCCGCTCAAGAGAGGGCTCGCGCGCGCCGCGCAGCGCCCGCACAGCCCGGCGCGCATCGGCCACACCCTCCTTGACCAGCTCACCGGCCCGGTCCAGCAGCCCCCGCAGATCCCCGCTCGCCTGGTCGCGCCGGGCCATCCGCCGGGCGGCCTGTATCTGCACGGCCAGTCCGGACAGGGTATGGGCGAGCACGTCGTGCAGATCCTGGGCGATACGGGTGCGTTCGGCCAGCGTCGCCGCCTCGGTCTCCGCCTCCCGGGCGTCCTCGAGCTGGGCCAGCAGCACGGTGACGGCCACCTCGTTGATGATCGACTGCCGCACCACGATGCCCACGACGGCCAGGAGGACGCCGAACAGGACCTGATGCAGGAAGTTGTCGGTACCGCCGTCCAACCCGGCGGCCGCCGCGCCGGTCAGACAGCCCATGACGACGACCGCGAGCACGGTGGCCGCCCGTCGCTCCAGGATGAGGAAGGCCATCAGGACCACGACGGACGGTGGCAGGGTGGACATCGAGCCGGGCTGCAGGATGCCCAGAGCAAACCCGAAGCCGTCCACCAGCACGCAGAACACCAGGCAGCGGGCGGGGCGACCGGTGAGGGGCCACAGGTTCGACGCGACCGCGGCCATGGGCAGCAGACAGCCGACGAGCACCAGGGTGACTGCCAGGTGCCTGCCTCTGACGCCGGGGGCGGGGGAAGCGTGCAGGGACTGGACGGCGATGGCGGCCATGACCCCCCACAACACGGGCTGCATACGCCGGCCCCTGACTTCGCGTCGCTCCCGGGCACTGGCAAGAGCCACGGCCAGCCGTGGACTGACCTGGCCCGTCGGCTGAAGTGTGTCCGTCACTTCTGAAGAATAGATGCACGCTGCGCCGCTGATCGCAAAGCCCGGCCCGGGCCCGCGAACGCGGAACCGGGCCAGGGGCGGAGTGTGTTGCGAGCGGCGGTCTGCCGGGTGCCACGCTTCAGGCCACGGCGGGGGCGGCAAGGGGGGAGGTAAGCCGGGAGGCCCGGACGCGCACCACCACCAGGCGGCACACCACCTGAGTGACGGCCATCAGCAGCATCGCGGCGGTCCAGGCGGCGGTGCCGGTGATCAGGTTGTCGCGGCTGAACTGCGCAATGGTGTGAGCGCCGCTGTGCTCGGCCCAGTACACGAAGGCCGAGCGCGCGCCCATGCCCAGCACCCACAGAAGGGCGGCCAGCCACCCGGCTTTGGAGTACGCGGCGCCGTCCTCGGTCAGGCTGACGCGGGTGGCCAGTCCACTGGCCAGTCCGAGCACTATGCCCATCGTGACGCCGAAGAGGTCCAGCTGGACGTCGTGGCCCTCGGTCGGGAAGGAATGAAGGTAGTGCGCGGCCGCGGCGCTGACGGACACCAGCGGCAGCAGGAGCGTGCGGGGCGTCAGACGGCCGCCGCGCATCTGCGGAATCACCAGAAGGATCAGGGCGGCGGAGATGAGGTAGTCAGTCGTCGTCATGGGGAAGAGCTTGCCGCCCGCGGCGCCGCACGGCCTCGGCCCGCGGGTTGACTCCTGGTTTGATACCTGGCGTCAACCCACGGGTTGACGCACGAGACCGCCCGGGTTGTGTCAGTCCGTGGCCGAGCGCGTAGAGCTCGCGGGCCGGGTCGTCCGCCCGTGGCATCGGGAGCCGTCCCCGCGGCCGTACCGTCCCCGCGATCACCCGTGCGGAGGCGCGCAGTTCGGCCTCTGGACCATGAATAGGTGGCCAGGCCCGGTGAGGGCGAGGTGGGCGGCGTCGTAGGGCACGTTTCGCCTGTTCAAGCAGACGCAAGGGTGAACCAGGCCGCTGGATGAACCAGCCCCGCGGCTTCACCCTGCGCGGCGGCAAGGTCTTGCACGTGCGGATAGATCCCCCTGGGTGGCGGCCCCCGCTGTGTTGAACACTGTCAGGATCCGCTGGTAGATGTCCGCGGTCGGCTGGGTCGGCGGTGCACCTTGGGCGCGGATCAGGCTCTCGACGTTCTTCCGGGTGGTGGCCAGCTCGACGAGTCGGCCCTCGGCCTCGGTGAGGGCCGCAGTCAGCTCCTCGAGCTGCTGTCGCACCTTTGCACGGGCCGTCCCAAGTGCTCTGACCGGGATGGTTCACCGGGTTGTGCTTGGCGGTGAGGTGGCGTGGGCCGGTTGGATGTGGGGACACATCCGATCTGGTGCATGGAGGCGTGGTGGCAGAGCCGGTCAAAGTCCGCAGACTGACCGATCAGGAGGGGCGGCGTCTGCAGCAGATCGTGCGGCGGGGCAGCACCAGCTCGGTGCGCTACCGGCGGGCGATGATGCTGTTGGCCTATCCATACAGTCCACAGCCCGGTGCCGCCGACTTCAAAGCCCGAGACCCCGGCGCCCTCGGCTCCTGCGCGCCACGCTGTGACGCGGCGGCGGTGGAACTGGCGCCGGTTCCTTCCGCGTCGCTGGCGCCGCTGACCTTGCGTACCAGCCGGGGGCCTGTGCGCACTGCCGCTGGGCCCCCGGTGACGGGGCTGCGCAGTCCCACCACAGCCCCGTCCAGGTCCCCTATCGAACCCCATGCCGCCCTACACCCAACGCTGGTGCTGGCGGCCGCACAGGCGTCAGACGCGCCCGCTCCGCCTTGAGGCAACACACGCCCGGGGATCGTGCCTTTGCGATCACGGCATGGGACGGCAGCTCGAGGCATCGTCGCCGGAGCAGATCCCCTGCTCCATGGAGCGCACCAGGTCGTGTCCGACGTCGCTCCTCAGGTAGCGCAGAAAACTGTCGGTCAGGGAGTCGGCCGAGGGTTCCCCGTAAGCGTAGGCGTACGTCGGCCCCCAGAAGGGGTAGTTGTGGTAGCTGGCTGCCTGCCTGGTGGCCGAATAACCGTCGATTTGGACGAGGTGCAAGGGACTCTGGTAGACGGCCCCGAGTTCGCTGTAGCCGAGGGCACCGGGGATCTTCGGCACTGTACTCAGCACGTCGGAGGTGGTGTCCCGTTCGCAGCGTATGACGCCGGACGTGACGCCGGTAACCCGCGTCAGGCAGTCGTTGGAGGTCGGCATGGGCTCCCCCCGTCCGTCGAGGATCTGACGCTCGAGGGTCCTTCGGCTGCCGGAGGTGGAGGGCCGACCGATAAGACGGACGGGCAGGTCGCTCCCACCCACTTTCTTCCAGTTGGTGATTTTACCCGTGTAGAGCTGTCTGATCTGGTTCAGGGAGAGGTTCCCGACACCCGCATCCTTGTTGACGACGAACGTGAACAGGGAGTAGGCGACGGGGCGCCGCGTCAGCATGGGATAGATCACGCTCGCATCGCCATCCGTGAACGCCAGCATCTCGACACTTCCCGGGCTCTTCTTCTGCGCTTCCTTCTCCAGTTCGCGCAACCCTGAGTCGCTGCCGTTGAGCTGCAGGGGGAGAGAGGCTCCCGGGCAGTCCTTTTCGTAGCGGGCGGTGGCCTTCTCCAGGACGGCTGCGAATGCCGTGGCCCCGGTGAGAGTGAGTTTCCCCCTGGCGCAGTCGTCGCCGTGGGAAGGAGTGGTCCACAGCCGGATGGCTACGGCACTCGCCACCACTGCGATGAGCAGCGAGAGGGCCGCCGCGAGCATCCAGCGAGAGGACGCTGCCGCGCCGTCCGGCCTCCGCGCGCCGCCGTCTTCCTCTGTGGCGCCCGCGCTCGACGCCGCGGACTGAGGCGAGGGCGGCTCGGGAGGGTGGTAGGCCCGGTTGCGGAAGAGGCTGATATGGCTGGCGGTGTTGCGGTTGCGCTGCTGGGGCCGGGGGAGCGACTTGGCTGCCAGTGATACGGCGAGGTGGTCGTACAGGGTCGACATGCTGAAGAACTCGGGCGCGTCGGGAATGCCGCAGGCGACGGCCTCGATCAGCTCGCCGGTGAACGCGGTGTAGGGCTCCCCCGGTGGGGCCAAGGCCTGCCGCGTCTCCGCGGTGGCGGTCAGGACGAACGTACCTTCGATGTCGGCCCGTGCCCCGATGTCTCCCCCCGCCGCGGCCAGGGTTCCGCCCAGCGCGAGACCACTCCAGCAACAGTCGAGTATGACGACCTTGCGGCGGGCCCGCGTCGCACTGGCCACGCCGGCACGCAGCAGCACGCGCCGCACGTCCTCGTAACGCAGGGCCTTGTCCAGGCGTTCCTCGCTCGAATCGTGCAGGGCCAGATACAGCTCGCCGGTGTACGGATCGGTCAGGCCATGGCCCGCGAAATACAGCACGAGCGTGTCGGTGGCACCTGCCGCGGCATCGTGCACGGCGTCGAAGACAGCATCGCGCGTGGGCTGGAGGAGTTCCCTGCACCGGCCTTTCGTGACCCCCCACAGCTCGGGATCCCGTATCAGCTCGCCAAGCCGCCTGACATTGTTCTCGACCGCCGGGAGGTCCTCCAGGCTCTGGTAGGCGTGCGTGCCGATCAGGACGGCGCGGGAAGCTGCAGGATCAGAGGGTCTCGGCAAGGCTGCTACTCCGGCATCGCCGGCGTCGTCCGGTCATCGGCGCCGTCTGGATCAAGACCCGGGTCGGGGTCCGTTCCGCCGAACGCCCTCACAACCCGACGGATCACCTCGGGGTCGGTGCTGTCCAGCGTGACGGTCATCCCATCGCGCTCGAAACGGACCTGTGGCCGGTGCGGGCGGGTGAGACGCCACGTGGCCACCGCGAGGGCCAACTGGGCGAGCTGGACCGCCCCGTTGAACACGGCCTCGATCGCCTCCAGCCCCGGTCCCATGCGGCCGGCCTCATCGGCCGCCGTGTCGGCCGAGCCGCGAGAGACCAGGGACAGCCCATCGGCACCGGCCACATCCGGGTCGCGGGCCAGCCATTGGCAGAGCGACAGCACCTCCCCCGCGATCTCGTCTGGCTCATCGTCGCCGCCCTGCCCGCCAACCTCGATGCTGACCCGCATCCCGCCCCTTCAACGCGCTGTGTACGTATGCCGCCGTCGCGGTGCCGAGCATAATGGCCTGCGTGGATGCGGGTAGCCTGCCGTGACCCTTCTGCCACCGGACATCTGCGAGTTGCACCAACTGGCCCGCCCGTGAGTGCAGTTCATGGCGAACACCGGTCGGACGTCCAACACGATCAACGCGTACGGGCTGAAGCCTCGGTGACTTCTGGGGCGCAGGCTTAGCGCTCCAACTCGATTTCGATCTCTTCCACGTCGGAGAACTCCACCAGCAGGCCTGGGTTGCGGCACCCGTTGCCGCGCCGACTGCCGGAGGTCATCCGGCAGCGGTCTGCCGAAGCGCCGGGCAGCCCGGAGGCGTAGTTGCCCTCAACCACGCTGGTTCGGGGACGCACAGACTGTCATTCGCTAGGCCCGCGGTGCGCGTCTCTCCCGCGGCCGGACCGAGTGCTCCTTCCCGCAGTGGACCGCGTGCGCGGCCGGCCGCCGGAGAGACGCGCACGGCTCTCCCGCACCGGCGGTGCTCGCAGCCGCGGACCGTCGCCGTCGCCCTCGGTGGTTGCCGTATCGTCCGCGCCGGCGCCCGGAGGCTTTCGTCGGACCACCATGACGACCAGGGCAACGATGGTGCTCACGGACACGGCGAGCCCGCCCAGACTGGTGACCGCGCCAGTCACCCACTGCCACAGTTCCTTGGCCCAGGAGAGCCAGCCGTTGTCGCTGGGCGGCGCGGCCACGTCGACGTGTATGGTCACGGGCGGTTTCTCGACGAGCACCGTGTCGCTGTCGCGGAAGTAGGCGGTCACGGTGAGAGCGATGCTGATCTTCCCAGCATGTTGTGCGCTCACGTCCCACATCCAGGTGGCTCCGTCGCCCTTTGACAGGACGTTCTGGCGCTCAGACGACAACGGAATGCACCGGACTCCGGCGCCCGAGCAGCGCAGCTTCACCCCGATCTGCGCGCCCGCGCTCACCGGAGCTTGCGCTTCACCTGGCCTGGCCTGGCGCCAACTGCCCAGGACCTCGACTCGGAACGGGCTTGGCTCCGCACCCGCTACAAGTCCCATGTATCTCGCGTCCGTGTGGACAAGCTGGCCCTTAAAGAGCTGCTGGCGCGCCTGGTCGATCTCCTCGACGTAGGCCTTCTGCTGCCCTCCCCCGAAGTCCCCGGGCTCCCTCTGTCCGAGGACCGGCAACACCGCGCAGGCCATGGCGGTCAGGACTGCGAGCACCGCCCACCACAGGCAGCAACCGGGCGCACCGACGATGTCGGACACCGGACGGGACCGTGGCCCCTCGGCTGCCCCCATGGCCCCCCTCGCAGACGTCGAACGCTATCGAGCCCGCCGGAAAGGCCGTCCTTTCCAGTCCGCTCCATGGTCGCCCAAACACTGTGCCTGGCGATGCTGTTCGGGCAGAAAGTTGGTGGCGCCGATGCTTGCGGAGCGAGGTTACCCTCCAGCCTGACGAAGTCCGCAGCCGCGGACCCGCGCCCGCTCTGCTCGCCGAGGACCTGCGCGCTGCGGTGCTGCCCGCCCCCGCGAACCTCCTCGGCATCCGCGACCGCTCCATCGGCCTCACTCACTTCGCCGTCGCCGGCCGCGAGCACGAAATCGCCTACCTGCGGGTGCGCGATTTCACCGAGGCCGAACACGGCATGGAGGTCGACAGCCGCGTCTCGAAGATCGCGCCGAGGAAGGCGAAGGTGCCGTTCGGCTCCTGCACCGAGCAGCTTCCCGGTGCAGGCAAGGCGCGCTTGGAAGGAGGAGGCTCACCAGCGCGGTTGGAACCGGCCATCCAAACATCGGTGCTGCACGCTCGACGGCCGGGCTTTCGCGAACGCCAGGAACTGCCCGGCGCTGCTGTGCGGGCACCTCGGTCAGGTAGCAGGCACCACCCTGATCTCCTCGCGGACCGGCCGGTCGGCCAGCGGAGCCAGGCGTTCGGCCCATGGCGCGGCCGCGCTGGCGGCCGCATCCGCGCGGCCACCGGTCAGCTCGCGCAACTGCCCCAGCCGCGTGGCTAGCAGGTGTTGCACGGTGCGCTACTTCGGCCGGTTCCTGCCGGATATCCGCGAGGGGGCCGCGAAGCCGGGCGATGTCCACCGGGTTCCCAACGCGGAGGACTCGACGCCTCCGACCGGCGGGCCGCCGAGTTGTCGTTTCACTGGACCGAATCGCGTTGCCGAGATCGCTGCACACCAGGCGGTCGATATCCTCGTCGTGCAGGGTGTGCCGGCATGGGGAGGCCGAATGACGAGAAGGCGGACGATCGCCGCCGCAGGCGCCGCGGCAACGGTGGTGCTTGGCGTGGTGGTCGCGCTGCTGATGGAGCAGCTGGATGCCGGTTGGGGCTGGTGGGTCGCGTTTGGGCTGGCCGTGATCCTGTCGGCGGCTGTGGCCGGGTGGCTGGCGTTGCGTCAGCAGCCGGAGGTGCTCGGTGCGGGCGGCGTGCGGGCTCAGCGTGACATCAAGAACGCGGTGTCCACGAAGGTTACCGGCCTGCCGGCGGACGCCGACATCGCCGGCGGAGCGGGCGCGGTCGAGGCGGGCCGGGACATCGACGGTGAGATCTCCACCAGGGTGGACTTCGCTCCGCCGGCCGAGGACCGGGATCGGTGAGGGGTGAGCTCGGCCCCGGCGCGGTCGGCGCGGGCCGGGACATCAAGGGCAGGGTGTCGACTCAGGTCATCGGGTTGCCCCCTGACACGGCGGCGGGCGCGGGGGCGGTGACCGCGGGGCGGGACATCAACGCACCGGTGACGGTGTCGATCGGGGTGGGCGCGTTCGAGCGGGTGACGGACGCGATCGTCGACCCGACGCCGTTGCTGAACGACCTCGATCTGGACCACTTCACCGGTCGCGGCTGGCTCATCGAGCGGATCGATGACGCGATCTCGCAGCGGGACAGGGGATATGTGCTCGTCCTGTCCGAGGCGGGGATCGGCAAGACCAGCCTCAGCGGCCACCTGGTGCGGACCAGGCGCTGGTCTCACCACTTCAGCGCCTTCGCCGGCGGAGGTCACCCGGAGACCGCCCGCAAGAGCCTCGCCGCACAGCTCGTGCGCCGGTGGAAGCTCGAGGACAGGCTGTGCCCCGGCGGGCTGCTGCCCGACGGAGCGGAGCGCCCGGACTGGTTGGTGAAGGTGCTGCAGGCGGCTGCGGCCGAGCGGGACCGCGTGGCGCCGGCAACGCCGCTGGTGCTGCTGGTCGACGGCCTCGACGAGGCCGAACCGCCGACGCGAGGCAGCGACACGGGCATCCCGCTCGGGCTGCCGAGACCCCAGCATCTGCCGCACGGGGTGCACATCGTGGCGACCAGCAGATTCGGAGTGAACCTGTCGAACCTCCGGGCGCAGACCGACGTCCTCGAGATCCACGTGGACGGCCCGGAGAACCGTGGCGACCTGCTGACGTACCTCCGGATGCGGGTCGGTGAGTCCGGCACCAGCCTGCACGACGCCCTCCGCGTCCACCGGATGCCACTCGACCGGTTCGTGGACTCGCTGGCCGAACGCTGCGGCGGAGTATGGATCTACGCCCGGTACGTGCTCGACGAGATCGCCCAGGGCACCCGGTCGCCCGACCAGGTCGGCCGGCTGCCCGACGGGCTCGCCGGGTACTACGAGGAACAGATCGGCCGGTGGCGGGAGACCGCCGACTGGGACGGCGTCGGCGAGCCGGTGCTCGCGACCCTGGCCGCCGCCCAGGGACCGGCCGATCCGGACGTCCTCGCCGACATTGCCGGAGTCGACCAGCGGCCCGCGCGCCGCTGGCTGGATCGGGCGTTCCGGCCCTTCCTGAGCCGGGAAGGCGGCCGGTACTCGATTCGTCACCAGAGCCTGCGGGATCTTTTCGAGACCGGGTCCGACGACGAACTCGACGCGGGCCTGCGCCAGGAGCTGAACGAGGCGCTCAAGAGAGCACACGGCCGCCTTGTCGACACGCAGATGGCCATCGAGGACGACTGGTCGAGCGTCGGCAACTACGGCAGGCTCTGGCTTCCGCGGCACGCGGCCGCGTGCGGGCGGCTGGACGAACTCGTCGGCATACCAGGGTTCCTGCTGACGGTCGTGCCACCGGCACTGCTGCGCCACCGCCGGGACCTCACCACCGCGACCGGCCGCCGGGCGCTGGGCGCATACGAGCTGGCGCTGCACGACTGGCGACAGGAACCGAGCGAGGAACGCCGGCGGTGGTGGCTGCACGTCCACGCCCGCCGTAACCGCAGCGCCGAGCTGGCCGAGGCATGCACCGCCGGACAGCCATGGCCGTGGCGGCTGCGCGCCGCGTGGTGGTCCGGCGTCCCGCACCGCGTCGTCACCACGGACTACCCGCACTACGCGTGCGCCGTGCCGATCGGTGGTCGAACCCTGCTCGGGACCGGTCGCATCGACGGGTCGGTGTCGCTGTGGGACCCGGACTCCGGTGACCTGCTCGCCGTCCTCACCGGCAGGAACGACGCGGCCAACGCCCACCTCCCGCCGTGGCAGAGCGCCTCGCGCTGGGTCAACGCCCTGTGCGCGCTGCGCGTCGCCGACGGCCGCACGCTGCTCGTCGCCGGCCGCGAGGACGGCTCGGTGCCGGTGTGGGACCCGGTCACCGGCGAACAGGTCGCGGACCTGGCGAGCCCCGGTGAGGCCGTCACCTCCGTGTGCGCGATCCCCGACGTCGACGGTCGCACCGTACTGGCGACCAGGGACAAGGAACGGGTGCGACTGTGGGATCCGGACACCTGGAGCAAGATCCGCGAATGGCCGCACAACGACGTGCTGTACAAGACCATGTGCGCGGTGCCCGGAGTCGGCGACAACACCCTCTTGGCTACTGTCAGGTCCGGCCGGATCCAGCTGCTGGATCCCGCCACCGGACAGCCGGCCGGCACGTTGCCAACCGACTACGTCGAAACGATGTGCGTGATTTCCCAGGTGGACGGCCGCACGCTGCTCGCCACCAGTGGTGGCCGAGAGGGTCCGATCGTGTTGCGCGACCCGGTTTCCGGACAACCGGTCGGCCCACCACTGAGCGGGGAGGCCGACGAGGTGACCGCGATGTGCGAGGTGCCCGGCGCCGACGGCCGCGCGTTGCTCGCCGCGGGCGGCCGCAACGGGACGATCCAGGTGTGGGATCCGGCGGCCGGCGCACCCGTCGGGCCGCCGCTGACGGGACACCTCGGCGACCTGACGTCCTTGTGCGCCATCCCCTCCGGCGACGGCGGAGCCCGGCTCGCGAGCGTCGAGCACGGCGGCCGCAGCGACCACGGATCGGTACGGCTGTGGGACCTGACGGACGAGGTCGGGCCCGGCACGGGGTCCGACGGGCACAGCGGCTGGATCAGGACCCTGTGCGCGGTGCCCGCGGCCGACGGCACAACCTTGATCGCCAGCGGCGCCCATGACGCCTCGATCCGGTTGTGGGACCCGGCATCCGGCGACCTCGTGCGCGCCTGGCTCGACATTCCCCGCGCAGACAGACGTCGCGACGACACCAATTTTCGCGAGAGCAACTGGACCATGGGCGTGTGCGCGCTCGAGGACGTCGACGACCGCACCGTGCTGTTCAGCGTGCACGAGGACGACCACCTACGGCGGTGGGACCCGGCCACCGGCGACGAGATCGGCACCGCCACCGCGAACCGCTGGCACAGGGCGACCGTGATGTGCGTCGTGCCCGACGTGGACGGCCGCACCTTGCTCGCCACCTCCAGCTACCGCACGCTGCTGCAACTGTGGGACCCGGCCACCGGGCAACCCCTGGGCGAACCGTTCGCGAGCGCCGCAGCGACCGAGCGTCCCGCCGTGTGCCCAGTGCCCACCGTCGACGGCCGCACGCTCGTCGCCGTGGTCTCCGCCAAAGCGACCGTGCAGCTGTACGACCCGCGGACGCGCCGGCAGGTCGGGACGGACATGGAGCCCGCCAGCGATTTCGACCGCAACTGGGTCGAGGCGTTGTGTGCCGTGCCCGGCGCCGACGGCCGCACTCTCCTCGCCAGCGGCGGCCGCGACGGGCTCGTGTGGCTGTGGGACCCCACCACCTGCGAACCCGTCACCGAGCCACTTCACGCCCACAACTGGGTGACGGGCATGTGTCTGCTGCCCGGCACCGACGGAGCCCAACTGGTCACCACCGGCCATGACGGACTGCTGCGCCTGTGGAACCCGACCACCCTCGAGCCGATCGGCGAGCCCCTCAGCGGCCACAGCGACAGCTGGCTGAGCGCACTGTGCGTCGTACCGGACGTCGACGGGCGTACCTTGCTCGCCACCGGCGGCCGCGACCGCACGGTCCTGCTGTGGGAACCGGCCGACCCCCAATGAGAAGCGTGCAGGGTGAGCGTCCCTCCCACGGGACGCTCACCCAACCCGCAGCCGACTTCACCAGATCCGCTTAGCTCCTCGGTGTCGGTGCAATTCGTCATGGAAGCCGCCCTCACCGCCGCACTGCCCACGCCTGGCGTCCCCATCGAGCGGTGGTGGGGTGGGATAGTGGCGATGCCGGGCGCGGACTCAGGCCACACCAGCAGGGCCGGGCAAGGGGCGTGGTCGACGATGAAGCGGCTGGCCGGCCCGAGGCTGCGCGGCCCGAGGGGGCTGCGGTCGCCGTCGCGAGCCAGGACCAGCAGGTCGGCGCCCTGGGAGGCGGCGACGACTTCCCGCTCGACGCAGCCGGTGCGCTCGACGCGGGTGCACGGGCGGCCCAGCCGCCGGGCGGTCTCGGCGAGCAGCCGGTCGGCCGAGGCGCGTCCCCATCGAGGGCGAGCGGTGGACGGTGAAGGCGGACGCCCTGACCGCCGGCCCGGACCACACCGTCGACGAGGCCGTCAACGGCGCCCTGCGGGCCGCTATCGTCCGCCTGGTCGATGAGCGGGAGGCCGGCTCGGACACCTATACGGGACCCGTCTACTTCATGCTGCACGGCGTGCCGAGCGAGGAGCGGGCCCGCGAGCTCGCCGCCGCCTTCCACGCCGCCCTGTACGGAGACCTGGAGCCGCTGAACCGTGCGGTCCCCGGCGCCGGCCCGAACGGGTAGCGGCAGGTTGACGCCGCGGTGACCAGATCGGCCCGGTGAGCGTTGGGCTGGGCAGGGCGCGTGCACCGGCGTCCGAGGCCCCGGCTTGCTTCCCGCTGTTGCGCCGGGGCCATGGCAGACGTCCCTTGGCCTTCACCTGCCCGGTAACAGGCCAAGGGACGTCGCAAACCAGCCATGCCCGTAGCCCTCCGGCTGGTGAAGGGGCTGCCGGGACAGCCCGGTCAGGCCGACGGCCGGTGGGCAGCGCGACGCTGACGGCGCGGTGGGAGGATTGAGCGGGTGATGGCAACAACCAGTGACATCGAGAAGGCTGTCGAGCTGCTGCGCGTCGGCGGGCTGGTGGCCCTCCCCACCGAAACCGTCTACGGTCTGGGCGCCAACGCCGAAGATCCCGCCGCCGTTACGCGCATCTTCCAGGTCAAGGGACGCCCAGCCTCCCACCCGCTGATCGTCCACATCGGCGGCGCGGAGCACCTGGACGACTGGGTCGAGGACGTGCCCGCAACCGGGCGTCTGCTGGCCGAACACTTCTGGCCGGGGCCGCTCACGCTGGTCCTGCAGCGTGGTCACCGGGTACCTCTCGAAGCGACCGGTGGACTGGAGACGGTCGCCGTGCGCGTGCCCGACCACCCCGTCGCCCTCGCGCTGCTGTCTGCCTTCGACGGCGGTATCACCGCCCCGTCCGCCAACCGCTTCGGCTCGGTCAGCCCCACCACGGCCGACCACGTCCGAGCCGAACTCGGTGACGCCGTCGACTTCGTCCTGGACGGCGGCCTGCGGCGTCGGCGTCGAGTCGACCATCGTCGACGTCACAGGCGAGACACCGGCCATCCTCCGGCCCAGCGGAGTGACCCGCGAGGACCTCGAAGCGGTGCTGGGGTACCCGATCGAGGCCCGCTCCACGAGCCACGTCAGGGTGCCGGGTCAGCATCCGTCGCACTACGCGCCGTCTGCACGGGTCGTCCTCGTCGAGCCGGACAAGGTCGCCGACGAGGCGCAGCTCGCACAGGAGCAGGGCCACCAGGTCGGCGTCCTTCTTCCCCCGTCCCTCGCCGACACCCCCGTGAAGGCGCACGCCGTGGTGCCGGTCCGCGCCTCCATGGCCGGCTACGCGCGCGAGTTGTACGGGTTCCTGCGCGAGCTGGACCAGCGGGGGTGCGACCTCATCGTCGCGTCGCTGCCGGTCGAGGAGGGGCTGGGCCTCGCGATCGCCAACCGGCTCCGCCGCGCCGCCGGGCCCCGAACCACCGCCTGAACCGGTGAGCTCTGACGCATACCAGGCGAGGGCCCAGCCTTCGGTCATGCGCTGTTGAACTGTCCACGGGATAGAGTCCGGCGCCATGTCGATTGCAGGGTGGCGGGTGCACTTCACTCGCCGGGAACTGGCACTGCCACGCGAAGTGACCCCGTTGGTACGGGAGTTCAAAGCCGCCATCGACACCGTCCTTGCCGAGGCCGCCGCCCGCGGACGGCGCCCCACCGTGACCGCGGTCGAGCGGTTCCTGGACATCCCGCACGCCACCTTCCACCGGCACTATGCCGACCTGATCGACGCGTGCTTCCGGCCCCGCATCCCGGCCCCAGCCCGGCCTGCGATTCCGCGGGAACCCTCCGGATCGCCATCGCCAGTAAGACGTTCACAGAGAAGGGCGAGCAGACTTACCCCGTACCGGAAGCGATGACCACCACAGAGATCCGTGCAGCCCTGGAGGACTTCGTCGCCGCGGCCCGCCGGGCCATCGAGGCGGGAGCGGATGGCGTGGAAATCCACGGCGCCAACGGCTACCTGCTCCAGGAGTTCCTCTCCCCGGCGGCCAACCAGCGCACCGATGGATATGGCGGCTCGCCGCAGAACCGCGCCCGCTTCGTCGTCGAGATCGTCACGGCGGTCGCCCAGGCCGTCGGTGCCGAGCGGGTCGGACTGCGGATCTCGCCCGAGGTCGACCTCGGGGACGTCTTCGAGACCGACCGGGACGACGTCCTGGCCACCTACAGCACCCTGCTCGACCAACTGCGCCCACTGGGCCTGGCCTACCTCTCCGTACTGCACACCGAACCGGGCGGCGACCTTGTACAGGAGCTGCGGCGCTTCGACGGCAAGCTGATCGTCAACAGCGGCCCCTTCGGGGGGCAGACCACCCGCGAGCAGGCGCTCCAGCAGATCGAGGCCGACCACGCCGACGCCGTGGTCGTGGGCCGGGCCCTCATCGCCAACCCCGACCTGGTCGAGCGCTGGCAGGGTGGCCACCCGGAGAACGAGCCGCGGCCGGAACTGTTCTACGGGCCGGGCGCCGAGGGCTACACCGACTACCCCTTCCTCGAAGCGGCTTGAGGCCCACGGTCACGCCTGTCCATGCGGCAGCCCCACTCACACATGGACAGGCGCTAGGTGGATGCGCCATCTCTACTGTGAAAACAACGCAGTTGGGAGGCCACACCTCTGCCCCACCCACCCGAGCCAATCTGATTGGGCCCGAGTCCTCAGATATACGACTCGTTCGAAAACGGCTGACCGGAGGAGGTCGATCGCCAGTTGATCGTCTCCAGTGACAACCGCGCGGCGGACGTCGTCATGTACGTGGCGCAACGTCTCCGCGACCTTCCCATAGAACTCGTCCAGCTCGAATTCACCGATTGCCGTGTGCGCGTCCCGTTGCCAATCGCGCGTCGCGGTTGCCTGGTCCGCAGCCCATTGGCGCCTCTGCACCCGCACGGGGGCCAGATAAGCGCCCATCGCAGCAACAACCGCGCCGACAAGTCCACCCAGTACTGCAGCCCACGAGGCATCCATGGCCTTCCCTCCCCCGCCACATCGGTCGTCCCCGCTACATCTCGCACCTACGCGTCAGCGTCGGTGGCCGATGCTCCAGGACCCGGCGCTTGCCCGCCTCGGCGGAGGCTTCGCGGTATCAGGTGCGAGGAGCGGGGAGCGCCGGCACCGAACCATCGATGAGAGAGTCCCGCCCCGCGGCCAGCGCCGGCACGTATGTGCACAAGGCCGTACGGGAGCTCGACTTTCGAGCTTTTCGTTGATCGTCGTTGGGGTCGCTCAGAGTGACTAGATCCTCTCCAACGGAACTGCGGGCCCCGCGACGCACGGCGCGTCCGTCCACTGCGGTGCCGAATCATCCAGGCAGGCCCGAGGGCACCCCGGGGCCAGGGCTCCTGGCAGCCCTCGTACGCTTCTCCGATCACTCACAGCGGAGGAGACGACGGAACCGATGATCGCCAGCTTTGTGGGGCTCGTGGTGATCCCCATGGTCATAGCCGGGCTGACCCGGTGGGCAGCGGCTAGGAGGCGGCGCGGCCTTGCAGCGGGCCGGGCCGTGCACTTCCGCTGCCGACTCGACGGCCACAAGGGCCGACTGCTGGTCGACGCACGCCTCGACGGGCCCGTCTTTCTGGACCGTTCCGGGAACGTCACCGCCTTGCCACGCGGTGGCGAGGCCCTGGACGCGACAGTCTCCACCAACGGCCGGCCCCCCTTCGAGAAGGTCAACCTGCGCTACCGGACACCCGAAGGCCAGGTGCTGCGGCTGCGCTTGGCCACACATGATGCGCGGACCCTCGGCGCCTGGCTGGGCGAACAGAACCGCCCGGCCCTCGCGCCCGCCCGACGGCTGCTTCTGCCGGCCGCACCGCCATGGGCGGTACTTGCCCTCGCGGCGTCCCTGTTCGTGGGCCTGGCCACCGCGGACGTCGCACTGCTCGGGAAGCACACCGCCGCCGAGGTCGTCCGTGTGAACCGGGACGACGACAGCTGCACCGTCGGCTGGGACGGCGGCGCACAGCGGGCGACCGTGGACTGCGACACGACAGACGTCCGCTCCGGCGACCGAATCCCGATCATCGCCCTACCCTGGCCCTTCCTGGGTGAGGGCGTGGACACGCGGACCACGCTGAGTGTGGTCGCCGTGCTCGGAGGCGGCCTCGGCCTGCTCGGCCTCGGCGGTGCACTGGTGGTCAACCCGCTGGCCTGCGCCCGGCGCGTCCGGCTGGCGCGCCGGGCCCGGCCGGCGATCCCCCCGCGGGCGGCCGCGGTCGGCGAGGCGGGCGAGGACAGGTGGCCCGCCCTCGATGACGACCTGAGCTACGCGAGCCTCGCCGCCGCGGCCCGGCACGGCGATCGCCATCGCCCGGGCCCCCGGGTGACCCCGCCGCGCCGCGGCTTCGGCCGGACGTCCATATCGCCGCGCAGCTGGGTGCTGACCACCGCCCTCGGCACCAACGCCTGGTACTCTCTGGGGTTCTCCTCCGCCGCCATCCTCGATGACCACTTCCACCTGGGGCACTGGCGCTTCCTCGTGTTCGGCACGGTCGGCATCGCGTCCCTCGCCCGGATCGGCTGGGTCGCGACCGACCGCTCCGCCCTGTGCGGTCCGGTACTGCGTGCCGCGCGTTCGGACGCCGGGAAGGGCACCTGGCAGCCCATGCGCTACGTCCGTCTGTGCCGGGATCCCGGCGAGATGGCGCTGGTCCTGTTCCGACCGGAGGGCGCCGAGGTGACAGCGCCGCTGTTCCTCCAGCCGATCTCCCGATCCCGCGGCAGTGAGCGCCGCACCGTCGGCGGTCCCGCTCCGGTCGGCGCGGCCCTGGTGCTCAACACCGGCGTGGGGCCGCTGATCTGCGAGATCGACGGCGTCCGCTACCTCCCCAGAGGCCGTGCCACCGAAGCCGCGACCGACCCCGCACGAACCCGCGACGAACTGCGCAGCTTCGCCGAGAGCCACCTCCGGCCGGTCGGACGGAGCTAGAGCCTGTCTCTTTGATGAGTCGGTCCTCTGATTGGCACCCGCTTGAATGCTTGCGGCATCGTGCATGGAAGCCTGTCCGCATGGACACATTCGCGGACCGATTCGACGGCGGGTGGAAGTGGTGGGACGCCGCCATCGAAGAAGCGCAGGAAGGGCGTTGGGTCCGTGACGCCGTGGAACGGCAGGTCATCGAGGACATCGGCGCCGCCACAAACCCTCTATGTGGCGGCCGGATGGCCCCTTTCACCGAGGACTCGTGGCACGTTCGAATCGGGAGGATCGCGAACTGGGCCGGGGTGCTGCGACTCGCGGCCCGGTCAGGCGGATGGGTGCTCCAGCCAGTCGCCGGGCGCCGCCCGCCGCACCCTGCGGGCATGGCTGAGCTGCTGTCTGGCATCTACGCGGTCGGCGAGCAGGGAGAAATCTGGATGCGGCGGCTTCTGAAGGGCGAGCTGCCACCAGAAGACGAGATCGCGAAGGCTGAGGGCTTCCTCACCGGGCCGGGATCCGTGGAGGACCTTGAGCTCTTCTTCTACGACTGAAGGGTCGTCGCTTCATCGTCATCGCCGTGCCCAGATGAAGATGGCGGCGAGGTGGAGTGCGGCCTGGTAGGCGATGGCGAGCTTGTCCGTTCGCATGGCCAGGCCGCGCCACGGTGCTGTCACGTTGTTGGGTGCGTGGGTGCCTGATGGTGTGTCGGGGCGTGGTGGGGCCCGGGTGCCGGCCTGGGGTCAGGTCGTGGTGGGCCGGCTGGCGGCGCCGGTGATCTGGTCCCGGATGGCGAAGCGGATGGTCATTTCGGCTCGGTGGTCGGGGGCGGTCAT
>NZ_JBVKCA010000048.1:0-18975 GCF_055656965.1 Streptomyces sp. NPDC111656 | reverse complement strand
CGCTGATCCTGACGAACACCTCGTCCAGGTGCCACTTGTCGCCAGGCCGGGGACGGCGGCGGCGCAGTCCGTTCGCGTAGGCCTGGCCGAACTTGGCACACCAACGGCGCGCTGTCTCGTAGGAGACGAACACGCCGCGCTCGAGCATCAGCTCCTCGACCTCGCGGAAGCTGAGCGGGAACCGGAAGTACAGCCACACACAGCACGAGATCACCCCGACCGGGTACCGGTGCCCCCTGTACGACGGCAACGCGCTCCCCACGGACGACTCCTCACAGCGTGATCAACCAGAAGACCATCCCACCCCGTCAGCCAACGTGACAGCGCCGCCGCCAGCGTTGGTCAACAGTTTTCACTGTTGGTCCGAATCCCTCGCCTGAGATCTGACCCGATGCCTCGCGGGCTCGGCGGGACAACATGTTCGCCCTGCGCCCGAGCTTCCTCAGCAGCATGGTCACGGACTGCACGCGGTCAGGGTGGTTGGCGCTCTCCGGACTGCTGAGGCGCAACAGAACATCGATCCCAGCCCGGCGCTTCAGCAGCTCGCCCGCATACTTCTCACGATCACCGAACGGTACGTCGAGGGACGAATCGGCCAAGGTCCGGTCGTCGTCGGCACCCTCGCTTTTCCCTTCGCCGCAGCATCCCCAGTCCCTCGGACTTTCTCGACATCCTGCGGAGTACTGATCGAAAGTTTGGTCCCCTCATGGACCGCTGCGGCAGTTCCTCACCGCGCAGGACGGCGGTCTGCTGGTGTGAGAGCAGACCGGCGAGGGCTTGGACCGTGTCACCCCTACGTTCGCGTCGGCCGAGGTGCCGGACGCCAGTCCTTCATCGCCCGGCGGGAGCGAATATGCGATGTCGGGGGCGGGGCGCCCCGAAGCGGGCGCCCCGCCGCAGGATCAATCAGTGCACGGAGTTGGCGGCGGCGGCGATGGCTCGGTCGACCGCTCCGGGGCTGATCGAGGGAACGTCATGGCCCGAGCGGGTGTAGATGGTGTGGGCGCCCACTCGGTTGGCCTCGAACTTCTGGGCGGCCGTCGGCACAGCGTGGTCCTCGGTCGCGATGACCGCCCACTTCGGAGTCTTCGCCGGCGGATTCACCGTGGCCTTGTCGGTGAAGGCCGAAAGGGCGACCGGCTCCTGAGTCACCGAGGCGACACCGATGGCCGACTTCGACAGCCCGTTGCCGTACACGGTCCCGTACTTGTCGGCCTTGAGGTACACGTCGGTGTCACCGCCGGGCAGGGGAACGGTGCGGAAGTTCTCCGAAATGAGCTGCGACCCGGGGAACTGTCCGATCAGGGAGCCGGCGGTTTCTCCCACCTTCGGGATGAGAGCCGCCACGTACACGAGGGCCTTGACCTTCGACGTCTTTGCGGCGACCTGGCTGACGACCTCTCCCGCGTAGGAGTGGCCGACCAGCACCACGGGGCCCTTGACGGTCTTCAGTTGCGCCTTGACGTAGGCGCTGTCGAAGGCCAGGCCGCGCAGCGGGGTGTCGATCGCGTAGACCGAGTAGCCGTGCCGTCGCAGGTAGCCGATCTCGCTGTTCCAGCTGGAGGAGTCGGCGAACGCCCCATGGACCAGGACCACCGTCGGCTTCGCGCGGTGCCCCGTCTGCGAGGCGACGGCGTGATCGCTCGTCTTGCTCGTGACGGCGCTCGCGTTCGTCACGGTCAGCGAAGCCACGACCGCGGCACTCACCAGCCCGGCAGCCGCCAGCGCTTTGATTCGAGCGGTGGAATTCATATGGCGTTATTCCTCTCGGAGTTATTTCAGTCGAAGCGATGTGGGGAAGCGGCGTGGTCCGCATGGGTACGAAATCCCTATCTGCTGCGGTCCGCAGTGCTTCGCGAAATCGACTATGACGGCTGCATCTGCGGTTCGCCAATGCCGATCATGCTTCTATTCATGCCGATGTGTTATGAGTTAGCGGACGCTCCATTCGTCTTCACGGGTGCAGCACCTGTGCTAGCGTTCAGCGAGACATGTGGTGCCGATTTATCCAGCGCTGATTTTCTGACACTTGCAACGGCTAACACGACGGGGTGTATCGCTGCTGGCTGCCTTTTTCAGGGCAGGAGTTGAGCGCTCGCGTCGCTGTGGGGGCATCACTGTTGATCGTGTCGGATGACCTGTGGGGCCGCTTGGAGCCGTTGCTGCTGCAGAGTGAGCGGCGTTGTCGGTACCCGGGCCGCAAGCCGCTGCCGGACCGGGAGGTAGCGTGCGGGATCTCGTACGTGCTGCACACCGGCATCCAGCGGGAGACCTGTCCAAGTAGCTGGGCTTCGACTCGGGTCTGACCTGCTGGCGGTGGACTGGAACGAGTCGCTGTGCCGTGCTCACTGTCTCGCCCGTCGAGGCGGACAATCCCGATGGAAGGCAGCGACCGTAGAGAGGCGCTCTCCCGAGCCGGCCCGGTTCGATCATCGGGGTGAGTCTGCTTCGGCTCCTCATTCAGCAGCACACTTTGATGGCAACTCCATATGTGGCCACATCGTCGTGAGGCATGGCCAGAGCAACCTGCGTCGATCGGAGTCGCTTTATGCCAGTCAATCATGATCATGGATGCCGGGTGGCGCCAATGCCGATTTGCGAAGAAGTCATGCCGGTTGGGCATCACTAAAGCCCAAGAGGGCTTTCCCGGCTCGCAGTTCGACAGAAAAAGCGGCGTGGTTAACATGGCGCCATGGATATCGACCTCCGGCGTCTCCGCTATTTTGTGACGGTTGCCGAAGAGCTCAGCTTTGTGCGTGCCGCCGAGCGACTGAACATGACGCAGTCTGCACTGAGCCGACAGATCCGTGCCCTTGAGGACGATCTTGGAGTGTCGCTGCTCCACCGCGGCCCGCTGGGCACGGCCCTTACGCCGGCCGGAGGCCAGTTACTGGAGGACGCACGGCCGCTGCTCGCGGCATCGCTGGCCTTGCAGCGGCGAGTCCGCCTCGCCAGCCGTGAGGGGCACCACTTCACCATCGGCTTCATGCCAGGGGTCATAGTCACGCCGATCGTCAGGCAGTTCCGGGCGCTCGCGCCGGAGGTCAATGTGCAGGTGCTGCACACGACGCCCACCGACCAGGTCGACTATCTGCTCGACGGACGTGTCGATGTCTGCTTCGTCCGGCTGCCGCTGCCGGTCGACACCTTCGAGATCGTTCCTCTGTTCCCCGAGCCGCGCGTTGCGGCTCTCTCCGGCGAACATCCGCTGGCGCAGGCGCAGATCGTCGGCATCGCGGAGTTGGCGCCGTACCGCTTGCTGCAGGACTCCGCTGACGTACCGGAGTGGCGCGGCACCGACTTCGACGCGGCGGCGGCGCGCAACCGTCCGGAAGCCGAACGGCCCACCTCGATCGAGGAGAGCCTGGAAGCCGTCGCGTCCGGCACCGGGTTCGTCGTCGTCCCGGCCGGTCTCGCCGATTTCTACCGTCGCCCCGACATCCGCTGCGTCCAGCTCACCGGGGTTGCCCGCGCATGGTGGCGCTGGCGGACACCAAGAATCGGAAGATGCCGTTCATCGACCAGTTCGCCAAGATCGTGACTGCGGCGCTCGGCTCGGCATAGAAGCACCGATGGCCAGTAGTCGAGCACACCTGCTGCAGAAGAACCGCGTCTTCGTCGGGATTGCGCCACCTCCAACTCGGACGTGGCGATGGGGTACCGGAGGAGCGAGTCGTCGCGATGCTCTCTTAGGCAGGTCGTCGGCGCCTCCTGCGCAGAGCGTGGCGAGGTCGGCCCAGAGTCGGTGCCGTGCGCGTGACGAGGAGGCAGGCTACGGCTTCGGCGAAAGGGAACCCGAGCGCGGCACGGCGTCCTCCTCATGAAAGTGCTCCCATCAGGATCCACGACCTGGAGCATCCCGGCGGTCGCCATGGGTTCGCGAATCGAGGGGCGTCAAGGCCGTCGCCTGCGCGACAGAGGGCGCTTGAAAAGCCTGTCAGCGGGCTGGGCTGCGCGCGGCTCGCACACACGGATGTACCGGCCATCATCGGCCCCACGGCGGCGGCGCGAGGGCGAGCGGAACTGCACTGTACTGCCGTCATGCCTGATCGGCATGACGGTTCGGGTGATCGGCATTGGCGTGACGAGTCGTGGGCCGCAATGCTCAGTGGAAGACGGAACTCGGCTGGACGGAAAAGGCTTTGACAATGTGTCGTCGCGGCTCGCTCGTGCATGATGCCGGAGCAGGTGTCCATGCACCTCTCTCTTTCACTACAACGTGACAGAGCTAGAGCTCCCTCGGACCGACCAGCCGGTGGACGGAGGCCGAACCCACAGGTACCGCCGCGTTCTCGCGGACAGTCACCGTCCCGGGCCCTACGCTGCCGGGTTCCGCTGCCAGGCACCGGCAGGCGGGGGAGGGATGACTGCCTATGACTATGTGGTCGTCGGTGGCGGGACGGCCGGCTGTGTCGTCGCGGCGCGCCTGTCGAAGGACCCGGCGGCGGAGGTGCTTCTCGTGGAGACAGGCTCGGCGATCGGGCCGCCGGCCATGCACCTTCCGGTCGGGTTCCCGCTCGTCCCGGCCAAGGAGATCATCTGGTCACGTTGGACGACGTCGCAGCCGGGGACGCTGTCGCGCAGTCACCACTGGCCCAGCGGACGGGTCCTCGGAGGATCGAGTTCGATCAACGCAATGATGCACGTCCGCGGGCACCGCGCCGTGTACGACGGATGGGCGGACAGCGGTGCGAAGGGCTGGAGCCACCCCGAGCTGCTGCCGTACTTTCGTCGGACGGAGACGGCGATAGGCCGCAACCCCGCCCTGCGCGGCGTCATCGGGCCGGTGTGGGCGGCGCCGACGACCCGGCTCGACGACGCGTCGCTGACCTTCCTCGGCGCGCTCACCGAGGCCGGTCACGATCTCACCAACGACATCAACGGTGAACGGCAGCACGGCGCCTTCTGGTGTGACCTGGCGGGGACGGGTGGTCGTAGGCAGAGCGCCGCGGACGCCTATCTGGTCCCGGTGCTCGACCGGCCCAACCTGCACCTGGCCACCGAGGCGGGCGTCAGCCGCCTCCTGATCGAGCGCGGACGCTGCACCGGCGTGGAATACACGTCCTTCGGCACAGTGGAACGTGCCGAGGCGCGCGCCGAGGTGATAGTGGCGGCCGGGACGGTGGGCTCCGCCCGTCTGCTGCTGCTCTCCGGTATCGGTCCCGCCGCTCATCCGCGTGACGTGGGAATTCCGGTGCTGGCCGATCTCCCCGGTGTCGGCGCCAATCTGCACGATCACCTGCAGTGCCCCGTGGTCTACGAGGCAGGGCGGCAACTGACGACCAGCCATGGTTTCAGTACGGTCAGTGCCCTGGTGCACAGTGGCGCGACAGCCGTTCCGGACGTCCAGGTGATGCTGCTCAACGCTCCGGCGGACATCGCGGACGTCGGGACGCCCGAGTTCGGGCACACGGTCTCCTTCGCTCACACGGCGCCCGCAAGCCGGGGAACGGTTCGGCTCAGGAGCTCGAACCCGGACCGGCTGCCGTTGATCGACCCGAACTACCTCGCCGACAGCGGTGACGTGTCCGCCATGCTCGCGGCCCTCGGCATCGCGCGAGAGATCGGCCGCATGCCCGCCTGGCGTCAGTTGGGTGCTCGGGAGACCGCGCCGGGAAAGGGAGACGACCTCGTCACCTACATCCGCAGGAACGCGGCGACTTTCTCCAACCCCGTCGGCACCTGTCGGATCGGGATGGACGACCTCGCTGTCGTCGACCCGGACCTGAACGTGCACGGCGTCGACGGTCTGCGTGTCGCGGACGCCTCGGTGATGCCGTCCATCCCCAATACCGGAGTCAACGCGACTGTCCTGGCCGTCGCCGAACGGGCTGCCGACACCATCCGACGTGATGGGAAACGGCCCTGAGCACCGGCTGGATGTCCGGAGAAAGGCCGCGCAGCGGCCCCTGAATACGAAGGCATGGTAATGGTGAAGTTCTTGTGGCGCATGGTGGATGAAACGCTCGTCGGAGCAGTGATCTATGCACTCACGTGCAGGCTGCCCCGCGGTTTTCCTCGTACGGGTGTCATCCGTGCGAACACACAACAACCCCGAACGCCCGCACGGCAGGGCTGAAGTCCATGGGCGCCGACACCGACGCCAGGCTGTAGACCGTCTTCTGTCTGACAGAGGGCCCGAACATCGAGAAGGTTCTACTTTATGCCGAGCACTCAATGGCACGAAGTTTTTCTGCCCGACGAGAGCACCCAGCATGCGGAACAGTCGCACGTTTTCAGCGAACTGCAACGTAAGCGCCTGAAAAGACAAGGTCATGGGAGGGCGCTGCACCGCAATCAAGTGGCCGCCCTGAAGGCCGTCCTCGCGGTGGAAGAAGATCTTCCTGAATACGCGAGGCAAGGAATTTTTGCCGCTCCCGCGGTCTTTGAGGCACATGTACGGCTGTCCAACGGAAACTTCGCCGTCGACCGGGCTCCTGATATCCGCGGGTTCGCGATCAAGGTGCTGGGGGCCTCGACGCCGTCGTCCGTCGATGTCGAGCAGAACTTCACCCTGGTCAGTCAGGAGACCCTGAAGGTCAGCGGCAGCGCGGACATCGTCGGAATCGTCGATCTCTCCACGAGTACGCCCGGCGCCGCGCTTCGCAAGGCCGCGACCAAGCCGCGGCTCACAGGCAGTGCTGTCGCGAACTTCCGGGACATGGTGAAACCGTTCAGCGGATTCGCCACGCATGACTTCTTCAGCATCATGCCCATCACGTTCGGCGACTACGCGGCCCGGTTGAAGCTGTCCGCCGCCTCAACGAAGATCAATAAGGCGGCCCGCAAGGATCTGGTCGCCGACATCTATACACGACTCGCGGACGACGACCTGGAGTTCCTTTTCCAAGCCCAGTTCTTCGAGGACGAGAGTCGTACGCCGATCGAAGATTCGTCGGTCCGCTGGGACGCGCCGTGGCTCACCGTGGGGCGACTGCGCCTGCCTCGGCAAGCACCGGACGAGGCATTGGCCGAGACCGTCGAGAAGAGCAGCTTCAACCCATGGATCGCGGCAACGGAGCATCGGCCTCTAGGAGAGTTGATGCGTGCTCGCCAAGCAGCCTATTCAGTCAGCTGGCGCAACCGAGGCGCCACACCCTGACATCCTGTCCGTAAAACGCCATCCGATTGCCGCTCCACAAAGGTGATCGGGGCATGGCTGCACGGTCCCGTGTGATCCCTCCCGAGATCGCGAGCCTCGACAGTCGCACCACGTGCCCGCAAGAGGGCTGATGCCGGACCGGCATGCGGAACCACCGGATAGGCATTGGCGGCGCATGATCGGCCCGGGCCAGGATGTTCGACGTGACCCACTTCGACCTCGGGGTGCCCGGCGCGGCAGCGGTAACGCACTGCTTGCCGACGACCTTGAGCACCTGAGCGCGGCAATCGTAGGGCCGGAGTGCTCGTGCGCAACGCGCGTCAACTGTGACTGCATCAAGCCGCACCCAGCTCGGCGCGGGCCCCTGAACGGGCACCGCGCTACGAGCCGCGCTCGACCGATCGAGGTGGCCCGTGCCGCGGCAGGTCACTCGGGTCCGTAGGACCGAACGTCTCGATTGCTGTCCACACAACAACTGCCAGTCGGCAACGCATCGCCATGCCTTGTCCTGCTCATCCCTCACGGAAGGCCGATCGATGTCCCACCACCAGGATTCAGCCGCCGCAAAACAGGACCCTCGCCTGGACATCAGCGATGTCTACCTGTTCAAGGGACGGAACGGCACGGTCTTCGTCATGAACACCAACCCGGTGTCGGCCGACAAGGGCTTCCACCCCGAGGCGCTCTACGAGTTCCGCATCGACACCGACGACGACGCGGTGCAGGACCTGACGTTTCGGTTCAGGTTCCTCACCGCCGAACCGGACGGCCGGCAGGCTTGGGTGCTCGAGAGGCTCACCGGTGACGAAGCCCTCGACCGTAACGCCTCAGGAGCTCTCGTGGCAGTCGGCAGTACGGAGGAGATCGTCACCGCGCCGGACGGCGTCAGGGCCTTCGTCGGCCGGGCGGGAGACCCGTTCTACCTCGACGGCACCGTCGTCACGGCGGTCCTGACCGCGCTCCGAAACGGCGAAGCGGTGGACCTCTCCGCGTTCGACCCGCAGCAAGCCTCGAACCTGTTCGCCGGCACCAACGTCACCGCGATCGTCCTCGAAGTACCGGACGAGCTCCTCGGATCGGAGACGATCGGCCTCTGGGCCACCACCGCGCTGGACGACCACCACGGTGGCTGGCTGCAGATCAACCGGTGCGCGACACCGCTCGTCAGCACGTTGTTCGATGTCACCGAGGCCGGCTTCGACGACTACAACGCCACCGATCCATCTGATGACCTCGACAACTACGGAGACCTCGTACGCCGGAAGGTCGCGGGTCTCGTGTCCGCCAACGACACGCACTCCGACCCGCAGGGCTACGGCGCCGCGACGCGGGACACCACCTTCCCGGACGTCCTGCGCTACCAGGTGGGCACCGAAGCCGGCTTCGGTGCGAAGGCCCGCAACGGCAGAGGACTCACCGAGTCCGCTCCTGAAGCGACGTTCGAGATCGTGCTCAACGCTCCCGTCACCATGGGCCTGGACGCCGGCCACGCCACCGGGACGCTGCGCGCCGAGTTCCCGTATGTGAGCGCACCGGCCTGACACCACCAAGACTTCGGCCAGACGCCAAGCCCGAAGCTCGCCACACGGAACGGGAACTCACCTCGCGTTTCCCATGTTCGGCGCACTCCAACACCCCGGCCCGGCGGCCCTCCCCAGGTCGATCGCCGGGCCGGCTGCCCCACCACGTCCTCAGGTCCGAGCAGCGAAGCCCGCTCCGTACCCGTCCCTTCCTGAACCAGGAGATTCCACCATGTCCCGCCGAATCCTGACCGTCTGCGCGAGCTTCGGTTACCTGTTCATCGCACTGTTCTTCGCCGCCCTGTTGATCGCCCACTGGATACCGCCGATGGCGCCGAGCTGGTCGGCGGAGCGGGTCGCGGCCTTCTATACGGACCACGCCAACTCGATCCGTGCCGGCCTCGTGGTCATGCTCGTCGGCGCAGTGGTGACCGCACCTTTCGTCGCAGCGCTGTCGAGCCTGATCCGGCGTATCGACTCACGGCTGGAGCCGCTGGCTGCCATCCAACTCGTCTGCGGCGCCGCGAACGTGGCCGCGATCTTCGTACCGGTCCTGATCTTCACCGCGACGGCCTACCGGCCGGACCGCTCGCCGGACATCACGATGGCGCTCAACGACCTGGCCTGGATCACCTTGGTCATGAACGCCTTTCCGGCCATCGGGCAGGCCACCGTGGTCGGAGTGGCGATCCTGGCCGACAAGCGCCCCACGCCGCTCCTGCCCCGCTGGTCCGCGTACCTGAGCTTCTGGATGGCCTTCCTCTTCCTGCCGAGCATCCTGCTGACGTTCTTCAAGAACGGTCCCTTCGCCTGGAACGGCATCCTCTCGTTCTGGGTCGCGGCCGGCGCCTTCGGCGCCTGGTTCCTCGTCATGACGTACCTGACGGTGCGGGCCGCGAGCCGGGTGGACGACGACCGAGCCCCGGCCGTCCTGGAATCCGTGGCATGACCGTCACCGCGGCCCGGACCGAGCAGCCGGCGCCCCAGCAACAGCGCCATGTCCCCGGCGAGCCCGGTCTCTGGGTCTTCCTCTTCGGCGACATGATCATGTTCTCGGTGTTCTTCGGGTTCATCGCGGTACTGCACGGCCGGCACCCGAGAATGTTCCGGGCTTCTCAGCAGGCCCTCCATCCAGACCTGGGACTGCTGAACACACTGCTCCTGCTGACCGCCTCGGCGCTGGTGGCTCGCGGGCTGCGGCAGCTGCGATCCGGCAGACCCGCACGGACACTGCCGTGGGCGCTTCTGTGCGCGCTCGGATTCGCCGCCGTCAAGGGCTTCGAATACGCGCTGGTGATTCACGGCGGACATACACCGACCAGCAACGAATTCTTCATGTACTACTTCGTGTTCACCGGCATCCACCTGGCCCACCTGACGATCGGGATAGGAGCGCTGACGGTCCTCGTCGTCCTGTCCCGTCGGCGGGCCCTGAACCGGGGCCACCTGCTGGTCGCCGAGGGGGCGGCGGCGTACTGGCACATGGTGGATCTGCTCTGGCTCGTCCTCTTCCCGCTCTTCTACCTGGTGGCGTGACACATGTGGGTCTTTCCGGCACTCGTCCTGGCCACGCTGTCGAGCTGGCTGCTGGGCATCGAAGGCAGCACGTCGACCGCGATCGGCTGCGCGGTCGTGGCGATCGCGCTGATCAAGGTACGCCTGGTCGGCCTGCACTTCATGGAGTTGCGCAACGCTCCGCCGGCCCTCCGCGGCGCCTTCGAGGTCTATGTCGGGGTCACGGGCGCCACTCTGCTCGCCCTCTACCTGATCCTCTGAAAGGTCCCGCCGACACCGGGACGGTCTAACGCATCAATGAATGCTCCCCGTCCCCGTCGCGAGACAAAGTGCAGGTCAGCAGCGCGGCGCGCCTTCGGTGCACGCCGGGGCATGGTAAATCCCTCGGCGCGCACCGAAGGTGCTTCCGTCTGCCCGTACGTGGACCCACCGTCGTCCTCAACACGACCGCGAGCACAGCCTGACCACCCCGGAACAGCTGCCTGGAGGTCACCATGACCGTCGGGCATCCGGCCCTGCAGGAAGGCCACTGAGCTGGACCCATTTTTACGGGGCCAGTCGTCGTCATTTCGGCGTTGTCGTCGCCCGTCAGCGGGCCGAAGACCCGGCGGGTCACCGCGTCGGCGCGTTCGGCAGGGTTCGCCATGAGCAGCTGGGCAGGAAGTCCTTGGTCCGGACGTGTCCACGCCGAATGGACCGCGATGCGACGGCGACCAGTTGACGCAGACTTCGGCGGCAGCCTCGGGATCGACGTGTACCAGGGCGCGCGCCACGTCGCGCGCACATACGGTACGGACATGCCATGCAAAAGCCGGCGACGCACGGCGCAGTGTCGTCGAGCGGACCGGTTCGCTGCCGTACGGCCGTACTGTGCAGCGTTGTTCAGATGGATTGCCCTCCGACCGGGCGGCAGTGAGCTCCTTGACGATGAATGTACGACAGATATCCCAAAATGGACGTCTCCCGTTTCCTGGCGCGCACCCTGCTGCCCTTGCGCGTTCAGCGCGCAATTCCTTTGGCTGCTGGGGCCGTTCCGACGGATACCGGTCTGACCATGGTGGATCGTTCAGGGGGCGACCACGCCAATGCCTGCCTGTTCGATTCTGAAGCCTTTCGGCATATGCCGTCGTGGCCGCGGCTACGATGAGCTTCATGGACCTCGACATGCGCCGGGTGCGCTACTTCGTGGCCGTGGCCGAGGAGTGCAGCTTCGTGCGAGCGGCTAGTCGCCTTTACATGACCCAGCCGGCGCTCAGCCGTCAGATCCGGGCGCTGGAGGAGGATCTGGGCCTGGTCCTCTTCCAACGGGACCGACAAGGGACCATTCTCACGCGGGCGGGCCACCAGTTGCTGGAGGACGCCCGGCCGATGCTGGCGATGTCGCAGGCGGTGCAACAGCGGGTGCGGATGGCGAACCGGGAGGTGAGCCGCTTCGCCATCGGCTTCATGCCAGGCATCGTCGTCACCCCCATCGTGCGGGAGTTTGCCCGGATGGCGCCGCAACTCGATATCGATGTCGTACACACCACGATCACCGACCAGGTCGACTTCCTGATCGACGGTCGGGTCGACGTCTGCTACGTCCGTCTGCCCCTGCCGGAAGGCATGTTCGAGGTGGTCCCGCTCTTCCCGGAGCCCCGTGTGGTGGCGCTGTCCAGTGAGCATCAGTTCGCGGAGCTGAAGGCGGTGCATGTCGAGGACCTGCGTGACATGACCTTGCTGCAGGACCCGCGGGACGTCCCGGAATGGCGCGGGCGCGTGCCGAGCCGTCCGGTCCTGCCGCAACCGGACACTGGACGGTTCCCGGTGACCATCGAGGAATGCCTGGAGGGCGTTGCCTCCGGAGCCGGATGTTACGTCATGCCGGCCGGCATGGCCGACTTCTACCGCCGTGACGACGTCGCCTACCTGACGCTGGAAGGCGTCGCCCCTCGCATGGTCGCCCTGGCCTACACCCAGCACCGGACCATGCCCGAGCTGAACCAGTTCGCCGAACTCTCCCGCCGTATGCTCGGCCCCGGCCCGGACTGAAGCCAGGGAGCCGGCGGCCCGGCGGCGTCGGCATGAACGGACACTGAGCGGGGCCCGCCCGAGCCCTGTTTGCCGGTATCGAGTGAGCCCGCAGCAGACCGCGGCGGCCCCGCGGGCGGCCGCACACTTCGTTCACCCCCACGCAAGACCTGTGGCACCTGGCGGCCGGTCCGCGGACCTGGGAGCACAGGCCCAGCCACGACGACTTCGCCGCCGTCCGAATCGGGCTCGGTGCCCGGCGCGCCGCCCTGGGGTTCGTGCCGCCGCAGACCAAGGCGGTCTAGGACCTCGAACCGCTTTGCGCGATCTCCCTGCGCCGCTTCCTCAACGCATACCAGAACGTCAGACACATGCCCCTGCGCCGGTCCACCGCCGTGGAGTTCGCCGGAGACGAACCCGGCGGGCTGGACCTGGCCCGCGCGATCACCGGACAGCTCGCGGTCCTGCACTGGCCGGACGACCTGCGCCTCGCCTTGCTCGCGACGCCAACGCAGTGGGTCGGGCTCGGCGTCCATCTGCTGCTCGCCTGGCAGCGGCTGGACGAGGATCGGATCGGCAAGGGCGAGGGACACCTCTCCTGCTGGCTGGCAACGCCTGTTCCGCCTCCTCGGAGTGATCCCGGGCCCGGAAGCGAGCCGCGAGGCGGCAGCCGTCCTGCTCGGCCGCGAGTTGTCGGCGCCGGTGCCGGAGCTCGACGAGTTGCTGGCAGCGCACTTACTGTCCGAGCCAATCCCGGGGCGCTACCGCAGCCACGACCTGCTGGCACTGTATGCAAAGCAACTTGCGGGCACCGAGCCGCAGGAGACGCGCGCGTCCGCACTGCACCGGCTGCTGTCCTGGTACCTGCTCAGTGTGGACGCCGCCAACAGGATCAGCATGCCGAGCGGCTGGGTACTGTTCCCTGACGAGTTCCCCCTGACCGGTGAGCCTCAGACATTCTCCGGCCCGCACGACTCCCAGGCCTGGCTCGCCGCCGAACACTCGAATCTCATCACAGCAGACATCCACGTCTCGGAGCACGAGCCCTCCCCCTTCGCCTGGCACCTGGCCCACGCGCTGCGCGCACACTTCTATGCCCAACGCTCGGACGGGGGCGCGCTCGCCGCCAGCCAAGCGCACTGGAAGAGTTCAACTCCGCGAAGATCCAGTTCGATCGGATCGGCTACACCCGGGGACTGGCAGCCGCCTGGAACGACTCTGCGGAGGTTTGCACCAGAGCCGGCCGGGTCGCTGAAGCGCTCCATCACGCCTCCACGGCCCTGACATTCCACACGGATTCTCCGAGTCGTGCTGTGCATCATGCCCATCTCGCCGAGATCTTCCGGATACAGGGCGACTACGTGGCCTCCCAGTGGCACGCCCGGGAAGTCCTGGCCATCGCCGCTGGGAACGGCAACCCTCAGACAGCCGCGGTCGCCAAGCTCGAAGCAGGCATGACGCATCTGGCCATGGGTGAATTGGCCACGGCGGAGGAACTGCTGTCCGAAGGCAGGACCGCCGCCGAGCTTGTCGGCAGCCAGAACAACCTCTACGACGCTCTCTCCGCCCTGGCTCTCCTCTGCGTTCGCAGCCGGGCGTGTGGCCGAGGCACTGAACTGGATCGAGCCGCTTCAAGATCTGCTAGACCTGGGTACACCCGGCTTCGCACCGGAGGATCTCGCAGAAACGGCGATCGTCGAGACGTACCTCGCCGCAAACCGACTCGACCACGCAATCGAATTCGGTGCTACCTGGCTGGCCCGCCGCGTGGCCGCGGGCCACGGTCCAACGGTCACTCGTCTGCGCGTGGTCCTGGGACGCGCACGCTGCCGCAGGCGACTTCGTGGCCGTCCGGTCACTCTGGGAGGCCGCGCTCCCTCACACCATCGAAGAATCCTTACCCGAACGCGCTGACATCGAGGGCCTGCTGGCAGATCTACAGAACTGTGCAGGTGCCGAATAGTCATCCGACTTGGTCAGGCCGCATGTTGGTACTCGTGCAGGGTTCCGCTGAGTCGGTCTCGTCGGTGGATATCCAGGTGCCGGACCTGTGCCGGCACATGAATCGGTTCGGGTAGCGGGTTGAAGGAGCGGCCTGTTTGAGCGTTCGGTGTGTGGGCGGTGCCCCTTGTAGAGGTCCTCGAACTCGCGGAGCGCGTGGAGGAGGTGGCTCTGGTTCCAGATCAGGGTTCTGTCCAGGAGCTCGCGCCGGCAGGTTTGTATCCAGCGCTCGATGAGGGAGATCATCCGCGGTATCCGGATGCCGGTGGTGACGACCTTCAGTGCGGCGTCGGACATCAGGGCGTCGAAGGCAGCGGTGAACTTGGAATCACGGTCGCGGATCAGGAACCCGGCTCCGCTGCCGGCCTCCTGGAGGTCCATGAGGAGAATCCGCCCGAGCTGCGCGATCCAGTCCTCGGTCGGGTGCACGCCGGCGCCCAGGATCCGCAGTCTGCGGGTGGCGTGCCCGATGACGGCGCAGACGTAAGCGTGCCCCGGTCAGTACGGACTTCGAAGAGGTCGCAGGCGAGCAGGGCCTCGGCCTGGCCGCGAAAGAAGTCGGCCCAGGTGGCGCTCTGCCGTTCGGGCGCGGGCGGGAGTGCTCGCGGAGGATCTCCCCGACGGTGGAGTCGGCGGTCTTGATGCCGAACGCTGCAAGCTCGCCGTGGATCCTGCGGTAGCCCCAGGAGGAATTCTCTCGCCCAAGGCATAGGACCAGGACGCGGACCGAGCGGACGGTGGGCGGGCGTCCGCGTCGTTTCGGCACACAGGTCGCAGCGTGGCGACGGTTGAGCAGGTCGCGGTGCCACCGCAGGATGGTGTCTGGGGCGTACCAGCAGCAGGAGGCGCTTGCAGTCTCGCTGCCGGGAAGTGGTGGAACAGGCCGGCAAGGACCGCGCGGTCGGTGCCGGCGAACACAGGCCGGCCGACCTGGCACTGCAGAACGAGCAGCAGGTGCCGCAGCGCAAGGATCTCAATGCCTTTATCGCGACCGCTCATCGGCAGCAGGCGCAGGGGCGCCAGAGCACTGGCCGCGGCGAGGAAGGCCAGGCACAGCAGCACGACAGACCGTGATGCCGCCCATGGGCCCGTGCAGATGAAAACCCCGGGCGAGAGTCGCAGGCAGCACACATCCAGTCCACCGCGCTGATGCGGCCTGACGTCGTCCGGGGGTTGTGGACTTCGGTGTCCCGACGCAGCGTGGGCCGGTTCCTCCGCTGCAGGCGATGCGCGAGCGCTTCGGCGGTCAGTTCTCTGGAATTACTTCCAGGCACCCGGCGTCGCGGACGCCGAGCTCGCGAAGGACCCGCACCGCACCTTCCGCCGCGTGATGTACGGGCTCTCCGGCGACAATCCGGACGGCGACCGCCGGTCGAGCCGTTCGTCCCACCGGGCAACCGATTCCTGGACCTCTTTGAGGACCCTGCGGAACTTCCCTCCTGGCTCGCCGAAGCCGACATCGACACGCTCGCGACCGAGTTCACCAAAGCTGGGTTCACCAGCGCTCTCAACTGGTACCGCAACTGGCAGCTGACCGCCCCGTGGGAGGGCGCGCATTAGCGGATGCCCGGCCGCTACGTCACCGGCGACCGTGACCTGGTCTACGGGTTCCCGGGTATGGACCAACTGATCCCCGCCCTGCCCACGCTTCACCCGGGCATCGGACCGGCACACATCCTGCCCGGCTGCGGCCACTGCATCGCCGAGGAGTACTCCGACCAGGTCAATGCGACGCTGCTGGAATTCCTGGGTTCGCTGAAAAGTTGACCGGCTGACAAGTTGACGGGCACCGGATAGCACGCTTCCGGAATACCGCCTCTCCACGAGTTCGCCAGTCACCCCGACCGCGAGGCGATCGTCGATCGCATGTGCGAGCCCGGAGCGCTCACCGCCGGCAGGGCCTGAACCATGGGCAGGTGCGCCGCCGCAACGACTGCCGCAACCCTGGATGGTCGCGGCGCCAAGTCAGCTGCATCACCGCCCGAGGTCGGTTACGTTTATAAAGCACCTGGTCAGAGGGGGGTAACAAACCGTAACCCACCCGGGACACTCCATGACCGGCCTGACCGTCATCCTGCTGCTCGTGGTTCTGGCCACCGCCGTGGCGACCGGTGCCCGACGCTGGAGCTTGCCCGCCCCCTCGCTCCTCGTAGTTGCCGGTCTGGTCGTGGGGCTGATGCCCTGGGTTCCAGAGGTGAGCCTGCCGCCTCACGTGATCAACGTGCTGGTGCTGCCACCGCTGCTCTACGCCGCGGCTGGGGAAATCTCCGTCCGCGACCTGCGCACCGTGTGGCGGCCTGTGACCGGCTTGGTCTTCGGCCTGGTCCTCGCCTCGGCCATCGCCGTCGGGTACGTGGCCCACGCGATCACCCCGCTCACGGCCGCGACCGCGTTCATCCTCGGCTCTGTCCTGGCCAGCACCGACCCCGTGGCCGTGACCGCGCTTGGCCGGCGCCTGTCTCTCCCACCGCGCGTGTTGGCCATGGTGCAGGCGGAAAGCCTGTTCAACGATGCCACCTCACTGGTCCTGTACAAGGTCGCCGTGGCCACCGCGGTGTCCGGCAGCGCCATCAGTGTGCCCGGGACCGTTGAGCAGTTCCTGATCCTTGCAGGCGGAGGAGGCCTCATCGGCGCGGCAGTCGCCGCAGTGGTGGCCCTGATCCGCAGACGGACCGAGGACCCCATGCTGGAGACCGTCATCGCATTGGTCACGCCGTACGCCTCTTACGTCATCGCGGAGCAATCGCACACCTCGGGCGTGACCGCCGTCATCGTGTCCGGGGTCGTCCTCGGCAGCACCGGCCACAAGCTCAGCAACGCCCCCGTTCGCCTCCAGGTCCACGCCGTCTACGACACCGTGACCTTCCTGCTGGAGAGCGTCGTCTTCGCCCTGATCGGCCTCGAGCTCCCCTCGGCCGTCCGTCATCTCGCGCGCGACGAGCACGGCTGGCCGCTGTGGGTGCCGGTGATCGCCTTCACTCTGCTGGCGATTCGCCTGCTGTGGATCTTCCCGCTGTCCGCTCTGATCCATCACCGGCACAGGGAGGGCGACAACCGCCTCTCCTGGCGCGTCCCGGCTGTCCTGTCCTGGGCGGGCACCCGAGGCGTCATGCCGCTGGCAGCCGCGCTCTCCATCCCCCTGGTCACCCACACAGGGGCGCCGCTGCCGCACCGGGCGCTCATTCTCACGCTCACCACCGGGACCATCGCGCTCACTCTGATCTTCCAGGGTTTCACCCTGGTCCCCGTCGTCCGCCGCTCCGGCATCGCTCTGGAACCGGAGAGCACCGCCCGTGAGGAGGCCCGGACCCGCCGACACATTGCAAACGCCGCTCTCGAAGAGCTCAAACAGCTTGGCGATCTGGATCAGCTCGCTGATCTGGGTGCCGCCGCCGAGGCCGCCTTGAAACAGGCCCGTCGTCATCTGGAAGCGCGCATCCACCAGGTTGAAGACGCCCACTACAGCGACCCGGACGCCCGTCCTGCCGACGCCTACCGCGAGATACGCCGGACACTCATTGCCATCGAGGCGGCCGAGCTCCAGCGCCTCTACGAAGCGAACAAGATCAGCAACGCCACCCGACGCCGGCTCCAGCACGAACTCGACCTCGAAGAAGCCAGCCTCCGTGACCGCGGCTGACTGCCAGTCCCGGTAACCCCCAGGTGACCCGGCATCGCGGGCCTGCTCTGCCTCGCCAGGCGCCGGGCCGACGTCCTCTTCGCGATGCTCCGCGACGGGACCTTCTACGAGCCCCAGCCCGCCACCACGGGCGGTGGAGCCTAGTACTGCAGCGGTGCTTGTTCTGATGGCTGGGCAGTTGTCAGGGGTTGTGTCCGCGTCGTTTGTAGTGGCTGATGCGGGCTTGGTGCTGGCGTCGTCGGCGCCAGTGTGACCAGTGCAGGATGTGGTCGGTCGGGGTGGGGCGGCGGTCGGTGAGGCGGGTGATCAGGCGTCGGATCTCGGCGAGGCTGAGGTGGATGAGCTGGGAGGATCCGTTTCTGCTTTCTCCGTGTCCAGGTGGCGGGCGCGCAGGACGGTGAGGCAGGCGTGGGCGGCCATGGCGAGGGTCATGTGGCGGTGCCAGCCGGGGTAGCGGCGGACTTGGTAGTCGTCCAGGCCGCACTCCTGCTTCGCACTCTGGAAGCATTCCTCAACAGCCCAGCGGCTGCCCGCGATGCGGATCAGCTCGTCCAGGGTGGTGTCGGCCGGGCAGTGGGCGATGTAGTAGGAGATCGCTTCGGGTCGGCTGATGCTGCGGCGGGCGATCACCCAGTGCCGGCGGTCGGGCCGGTGCCAGGGCCTGACCTCGATGCGGGCCCAGTCGTAGACCCGTGGGCCGTGAGCCCCGGCGCCGCAGGAGCGGCGTCTCCACTTCTGCCGTGGCAGGGCGGGGAACAGGTCGTGGACGGGGTGGTCGAGTGCCCAGCGGGTGACGACGGTGTCGTGCCGGGTGGTGGCCATGACGTGGAAGACGTCGGCCTGTTCCAGTTCGTATCGCCAGCCCTTGCTGAAGCCGTAGGCGGCATCCGCGGTCACCCAGGTGAAGGGGATCTTGTCTCTGATCGCCCGGCGGACCATCGCCTTGGCCATGGCCACCTTCGTCTCGAAAGCGACCTCGTCGCCGATACCGGCCCGACGGCACCGTTCACGGTCGTCCGTCCATGAGGTGGGCAGATAGAGCCGTCGGTCGATCAGTGTGCGTCCGCGGCCAGCGGCATAAGCAAGGAAGACGCCGATCTGGGAATTCTCGGCGCGGCCCGCGGTGCCGGAGTACTGCCGTTGAACCCCTGCCGAGCGGGTGCCCTTCTTCAGGAAGCCGGTGTCGT
>NZ_JBVKCA010000047.1:0-19149 GCF_055656965.1 Streptomyces sp. NPDC111656 | reverse complement strand
ATGTCCCGGGTCTCCGTCGTCATCCGTGATCTTGTATGTCAGGGATGGACGCTGAGCTCTGTGCGCATAGTTCCGTCGCGACTGCGCTGGCCCAGTTGGCGATGAGTGTGGGGACGCGTTCGTGGTTGCCGAGCCGATACTCGATCTCCGCCGCAGACGACTTCACAGTCTTCGTGAGCCAGACGCGGCTGGTCCCGCGAATCGGTGAGACGTCAACTCAGATGCCCGGAGATCTCCGAGACTGCCCGGACATCACAGAGACAGGACAATGAGCGACCACCTATGAAACATGCCCCGCCCCCGGGTGTCATGCCCGTCAGGATCCGAGGGTTGCGGCGCGGTCGCGGTTGGCGCGGATTTCGTCGTGGTGGTCGGCGGCCCAGCCGATCAAGGACGTGACGATCTCGTGCAGGCCACGACCCAGCGGGGCGAGGGTGTACTCGACACGCGGGGGCACTTCGGCGTAGGCGGTGCGGGTGATCAGGCCGTCCTGCTGGAGCTGGCGCAGGGTGAGGCTGAGCATGCGCTGGGAAATGCCGGGGACCTGACGTTGCAGGTCGGTGTAGCGCAGCGGGCCGGACTCCAGGACGGCGATCAGCAGCAGGCTCCATTTGTCGCCGATGCGGTCCAGGATCTGCCGGATGAATGCCATCTGGTCTGCGGGGATGGCCGCGCACGGCCCGATCGCCGCAGCCCCCACGATGTCGGCCTCGCTGGTCGTCCCCATGACACACATTCCTCTCCGGCACGCACACGGATGTGCCTTTTGTAGCGGCTTCCATACTGGTCCATCATGGCGTTACGCACAAGTCGTAGGAATTGGAGGTCCATGGTGAAGGTGGACATTTGGTCTGAGGTGACCTGCCCGTGGTGCGGTCTGGGCAGCCACCGTGTGGAGCGAGCCGTGGCACGGTTCGAGCATGCCGACGAGGTAGAGGTGGTCCACCACTCCTTCCCGCTCAGCAGCGGCTTCCCCGTGGGGAGCACCTTCTCCGTTCGTGACGCTGCTCTGCGCAAGCACGGCATGGACGTCTGCCAGGCCGAGGCGGCGGCCCGGCAGATCGAGGCGCTTGCGCACAGCGAGGGCCTGAGCCCGTACCGGGTGCTGGACAACCAGGTCGGCAACACCGACCTGGCCCACGAATTCCTCGCCCACGCGTCTGCCCAGGGCAAGAACCGCGAGGCATGGACCGCGATCTTCCGCACCTACTTCGGCCAGGCCCAGCCCGTCTTCTCCCTGGAGGACCTGCTCAAGCTCGTGGACGAACTCGGCCTGGACCACGAGCAGACCCGCCAGGTCCTCGACCGGCGCCACTACCGGCAGCAGGTGCAGGACGATGCCCGCCAGGCACAGCGCCTGGGCGCGAGCGGGGCCCCGTTCATCGTCGTCGACGGCCGCTACGGCGTCCCCGGCGCTCAGGACAGCGACACCCTGCTCGACGTACTGCGCACGGCCTGGACCGACACCCAGCCGGTCACGCCCGCAGCCGGCGACGCCCCGGTCTGTGGCCCCGACGGCTGTGCCGTCCCCGAGCTCGCCTGACCTCCGCCGCCGCTCACCCATCTCACCGCCCCGCCGCCCACCGGCTTCGGCTCACCCTTGAAAGGTCCCCCATGTCGCACCTGCTGCACATTGACGCCTCCTCGCTCAGCGAGGCATCGGTCTCCCGGAAGGTCGCCCAGTCCTTCCGCGCCGAATGGCAGGGCCCGGTCGTCCACCGCGACCTCGCCGCCTCGCCTGTACCCCACCTCTCCGCGGCGGGCATCTTCGCCCGGATCACCGACCCCGCCCGCCACACCCCGGAACAGGCCGAAGCCGCCAGGCTCCAGGACGAACTCATCGACGAGTTCCTGGGCGCCGGCGCCTACCTGTTCACCGTGCCGATGTACAACCTCTCGATGCCGTCGGTGTTCAAGGCGTGGCTGGACCAGATCATGGTCGACGGCCGCACGCTCGACTTCGCCAACGGCGCCCCCACTGCGGGCCGCCCGGCCGTGGTGGTCTCCGCGCGCGGTGGCGGATACGGCCCCGGCGCCCCCAACGAGGGCAGGGACCACCTGGTCCCCACGCTGGAGACCATCCTGGGCTGGTCCCACACGCTCGGACTCGACGTGACCTCGGTGACCCCCGAGCTGACCATGGCCCCCGACGTCCCGGCGATGGCCGGCCTCATCCCGCTGCACGAGGCATCCCTGGCCACGGCACACGACCAGGCCCGCCGACTGGCCAAGGACATCGGCCAGCAGGCCGCCTGACTCGCGCCGCGCGTCACGCGGTCAACACCACCGATCTCTCCGAACCAACCTCTCCATGCTGTGAAGGAATGAACCCCATGCGCGTCACCGTCTTCGGCGGCACCGGCCCCACCGGCCTGCTCCTGATCAACCAGGCCCTGGCCGCGGGCCACGAGGTCACCGCCTACGCCCGCACCCCCTCGAAACTGCCCACGCACGAGCGACTCACCGCCGTCCAGGGACAGCTCGACGACGCCGCAGCCATCGCCGAGGCGGTACGCGGAAGCGACGCCGTCCTCAGCACGCTCGGCCCGACCACCAAGAAGGTCGACGCCCCGCCGCTGGTCACCGGCTACCGCCACATCGTCGCGGCCATGCACGAACACGGCGTCGAGCGGCTGGTGGCGATGGGCACACCCAGCATCCCCGACGCGGCCGACGGCAAGGAGTTCAAGGTCGGCCTCACAGTCACCGGCATCAAGAAGTTCGCGCCGGACGCGTACAACGCCATCGTGACCATCGGCCACATCGTGCGCGAGTCCGGACTGAAGTGGACCATCGTCCGTTTCCCCTGGCTCTCCGACGGCCCGAAGACCGCCTCCATCAACGTCCGCAAGGTCGGCGACAAGGGAGGACTGCGCCTCTCTCGGGCCAACGCCGCCGCGTACTACCTCCAGCAGCTCACCGACTCCTCCCAGATCGGCCGCGCACCGTTCATCACCGACAAGTAGGCACACCGCCGGCCATGCAACGGAACGCTGCTGCCGCCTGGCCACGCCCGGACATTCCGATCACGCCGGGGTGGCTCGCCGATGGTCCCCAAGTGGTCGGCCAGGCCCTGGAAGTCCCTCAGCGTGATTTCGAGGTTGATCGGGCGGCCTGATGCGTCGGTGTGCGAGGGCGGGGCACCACGGTGGCCGACCCCAGATCGAGGCGCTTGTCCATGTCCAGGCGGAACGTGCCGTACGGGTTGACTTTCGACCAGAACAGCGCGGTCAGGCCGCGCCGGTCCTCGTCGCTCAGCTTCGATGCCCACGCCGGTTCGGCCAGGACTTGCTGCACTAGCAGGGTGTTGACGTGCACGAGCGCGGACTGGAGCAGGTGCAGGGCGAGCATCGACGTCTCGGCGTGCTCCTTGTCGGGGCCGGTCAGGGCGCCGTCCTTGCCGTAGTGGAGCACGGTGTTCGCGCTGTTCCAGTTCTCCACGACCTGGAGCCCGCCGTGGATCTCGCGGCGCAGGCCGGGACTGGCCAGGTAGTCGCAGGCAAAGATCGTGAGCACGGCTCAGCCGAGTTCTTCGAGTGCCTGGTAGGTGGGGTGCTTGGGCCGCCGCGGGTGAAGCGCCGCAGCACCTGCTCCGCCTCCGTCGTTCCGAGGCGGAGCGCGGTCGCGTACTTCACCATCTGGTCGTACTGCTGCTCGATCAGCTCCCAGCGGATCGGCCTCGTCAGCGAGGCGCCGAGCGCCGGCCAGCCGGGCGGGGTGTCGTCCGGGCGGTACAGGCGAATACTGCCGATGTTCTTCAGGCGCGGCAGGAGGCGGAAGTTGAGCAGTTCGGTGAAGGCGAACCCGACCACCGAGGCGCCGTGGGTGTCGACGTAGTTCGACTCGATGTCGGCGTCCGTGCAGTGGCGCAGCAGGCCCTCGATCATCGCGGCGACCTCGGACGACGAGCAGCTCTTGAGCTGAGAGTAGATGCAGACGTTCTTCCGCTCGACGTGCCAGTAGATCATCACGCCGTCGCCGCCGTAGCGGGCGTGGTACTCGGTCATGAAGTTCGAGGACCAGGACCCGAATTTCTTCGAGTCCGACGCGCACGCGGTGCCGTGGCCCCACCAGGCGGTGTCGCGGGCGGCGAAGGTGGCGTTCACCAGCCTGGTGACGGCGGCCCGGAGGTTGTCGACGGTGATGAAGTGCCGGCGCGCGTGCCGCAGCGCTGCCTCGCTCTCGCCGTGCTCGCCGGTCGCCACGATCGCCCGGATGCCCATGTTCGTGCCCAGCGCGAAGAGGGCCAGCAGCAGGCGGCGCTGGAGGACGTCCCGCTCGATGCGCTCGTACGCGGCCACTGAGGAGAACTCCTCAGTGAAGCCGGTGAGGAAGTCGGCGTTTTTCAGCACGTCCAGGAGGTCGAGGACGCCCCAGCGGCGTGCGACCTCTTCCTTGAGGGCCGCCAGGCCGGTGGGCTCGGCCAGCGGCTCCAGCTTCGGAACCGTGATCCACGGCTCGCCCTTGCGGGTGGTGACCTTCACCCCGCCCGCCGAGCCGTACGCGAGCGCGCGGGACAGCTGGTCCAGGCCCGCGGCCATGCGCTCCTTCAGGTCCGCGATGAATGCCCGCGGGTTCAGCGGCTGCCGGATCGCGGCGTAGTGCGCGGCGCGGGTGGCCTCGAAGTCGCCGGGCAGGTCGTCCTCCGGGTTGCGCCAGCGCGCGGCGCCCTCGACGTGGATCTCGCGGCGCCGGACCGCGTCCCGCAGCGCGACCAGAACGCACAGCTCGTACGGGATGCGCTCGACCTTGCCCTTGTCGTCGACGACCGCCTCGCGCCAGTCCTTGCGCACCACGCCGTCCAGGGGCACTTCGTCGCCGGCGTCGTAGAAGCGGGTCTTGCCGTCGACGTCGGCGTACTTCTTCAGCAGCTTCATCGCGTCCATCACCGGCCGGTAGGCGGTGTTGTTGCACTTGAAGCCCAGGGTGTTCAGCAGCGGAGGCAGCATCTGCCGGTAGTACGAGCTGTAGGAGGAGCGCAGGGTGGTGCGGACCTTGGCCTTGAAGACCTTCTCGTTCGCCTTCGCCTCGGCCACCAGCTCGCGCAGCGTCTTCTCCCCGACCACCGGGAAAAGGGCCCGGCGTACGACCTCGTCGGGCTTTTCGACGGCGGCCGTCGCCAGCTTGAAGAGGATCCCCTCCTTGCCGCGGACCTTCTTCAGCTCGGCGGTGAACTGCTTTTCCACCCGCCGCTCGGCACGTGCGTTGATCTTGTGGACCAGAGCGACCAGCAGATCGACCAGGGCGTCGGTAATCTCCGCTTGCCGGGACGAGCACAGCGCTGCGAGCAGGGTGATCCGTACGTCCTCCGCCGTGTCGCGGAAGTCCGAGGGGTACATCTTGATCGCCCGTGCCCGCCAGGCGGCCACCAGCTTCTCCGAGCAGTCCGTGAACAGTCCGTCGGGGCAGCCCGAGTTTGCGCACGTCGTTGAGCTTGGTGATCTCGGTGAGCAGGGAGTCCAGGCCGACCGCGCCCGGGTCGCGCTTGAGCGCGGCCAGCAGGGCGGTCCCCACCTCGTTGTCCTCGGCCACCATGGACAGCAGCCGGGCCGTGCCCGCCTCGCCGAGGCGGCCGATCGTGCGAGCGCAGAACGTCCTCTCCCACCTACCTCGCGCCGCGACGAGTACCTTCTCGACCCGGGTACGGCCCGGCGGCTCGATCTTCCGGGCCCGGCACTCCACCAGCAGGGCCTCGCGCTGCCGGTCCTCCACCAGCTCGACCGGACAGACCTCCACGGCCAGCCGGGCCAGCGCCTTCTCGTCCGCGACCGTCGACGGTCGAAACCCAAGGGCCTCACGGATCTGCTTGCGGTGGTACTCCGCAGTCCGGCCGACCAGCATGTACTTCGCGAAGTCGGTAGTCGGGACCTTCACCAGATCGGCGACGTACTCCACCGCAGCTGGCGGAACCGCTTCCAGCACATCGGGGAACCAGCCTTCCAGCTCGAAGAACTTCAGCAAGAGGCTGAAGCCGAGCCGGGTCCTCCCGCTCTTGTTCGCCACGAGGTCCCAGTCGCCGTCTACCAGCGTCCAGTTCGCCAACAGCTCCTCTAGCGACCACTCTTGCCGCACCCCGCCCCTTTGGCCTCGATCACTCGATCAGACCAACGACGACGCCCAGGACGGGGAAACGGGGCTCGTACGGCTACCCGCGACCTACTTTGCGGCTGGTGTCTGAGCTAGGACTCCAGGGCCTTTTTTGAGGGGGAGCGAAAGATCCCGAACTGCCAGATGACATAGCGAAGATCGCCGCCGGTAGCCCCCCCACCTGAACTGCATCGTCGCCAGCGCCGGCGGTGGCGACGTGGCCGGCGATGAGCAGGGTCATGGTGCGGCCGCGGATCTGCCCGTCGCTCTGGACGGCTCCGCTGGGGCCCGTCGGCGGCCGGGTGATGAACGGGGTGAATAACCTTGCGCAGACCCCTAGGCATACCGACTAGTCGGTACTAGCCTCTGGCCACGCTCTCGGAGCCGGGCGCAGCGCGCCCCCGTCGCCCCGACACCAACACCCGGTTTCCGTATCCCCAGGAGGAACCGTATGTCCGCCACTCCAACGGCGTTCGACGCCGGCAGACCCACGCCCGACGGGCCCGCCGTGGACGCCCGCGGCCCGCTGGCCTGGCTGTACCGCCGAGACCTGGCGGACTACCCGCCCACCGGTCGCCGCATGGCCTATCTCGCGATTGTGGTCATCACCACCGTCGTCCTGTACTACATGCTGTACATCCAGTACGCGGTGGCGACGTCGATCATCACGCACTTCGACATGACGTACCGCTACTTCGTCTGGGTCTCGGTCATCGGCAACGCGATCGGGGCCTTCGCCTCGCTCGTGGCCGGTCTTGCGGATCGCTGGGGCCGGGCGAATCTGGTGGTCTACGGGCTGCTGATCGCCGCGCTGCTGGTCTTCTTCGGGCTGCCGAACGCGGCGAACAAGACCACCTATCTGGTGCTCTTCTCGCTCGTCAGCTTCGTCGAGGGCATCGTGCTGGTCGCCACCCCTGCGCTGATCAGGGACTTCTCCCCGCAGCTCGGCCGGGCCACCGCGATGGGGTACTGGACGATGGGCCCGGTCATCGGCTCTCTGGTGGTCACCACCGTCACCAGCAACACTCTCGACAGCGCCACCTGGCAGGACGAGCTGCGTTATTCGGCGATCGCCGGGTTCGTCGTCTTCGTCGTCGCGATCTTCGCGCTGCGCGAGCTGTCCCCGGCGCTGCGCGACCAGACCATGGTGTCGCTGCGGGACCGGGCACTGGTCGAGGCGCGCGCCAAGGGACTGGACACCGAGGCGGTGCGCCGCGGCGAGTGGCGGCAGATGATGCGCCTGGACGTGCTGGGCTCGGCCTTCGCCATCGCCGTGTTCCTGCTGCTGTACTACGCGGCGGTCGGCAACTTCGTCGTCTACTTCGCGACCACCTTCGGCTACAGCGAGCAGCGCACCAACGCGCTGGCCAACTGGTACTGGGGGGCGAACGCCATCGCCCTGGTCCTGGTCGGCCTGCTCTCGGACCGGCTGAAGGTGCGCAAGCCCTTCATGATCGTCGGCGCGGTCGGCTCCGTCGTGGTGACCGCGGTCTTCGCCACCCGCGCCACCCACCTGACGACCGACTACTACACCTTCGCCTGGCTGTTCATCGGCATCGGCGTCTTCAGCGGCATCGCCTACGCGCCCTGGATGGCGAGCTTCACCGAGACCGTGGAGAAGCACAACCCGGCGGCGACTGCGGCGGGCCTGGCGGTGTGGGGGTGGACGGTGCGCATCGTGGTCGCCGTCTCCGCGGCCTTCATCCCGGTGCTGGTGACCTCCGTGACCCCGCTCGTGGAGCACGGCGCCGAGGTCAAGGCCGCCTCGGTGCAGGCTGCGCCCGCGCTGGCCATCGTCAACGCGCACCCTCAGCTCTTCGCCGAACTGAACAAGTACACCCCGGCCACGGTGCCGCCCGCGCTGGGCGCCCGCGCCGTCAAGGAGGTCGGCGCGCAGGACCTGGGTGTCGTGCAGAAGGCGGCGCCGCAGCTGAAGCTGCTGCAGGAGTACGGCCCCGAGGTCCAGAAGGCGTCGAAGGACGGGCCCGGCGAGTGGCGCAACTGGTGGTGGATCTGCGTCGGCGGCCAGGTGCTCTTCCTGCCCTTCGTCTTCGTGATGGCAGGTCGCTGGAGCCCGAAGAAGGCGCGTGAGGACGCCGAGGCGCACCAGCTGGCGGTCGACCGCGAACTGGCTGCCCTCGCCGCCGCCGAGGAGTGACCGGACGCGGAGCCGGCCGGCCATGGACGGGCCGGCCGTCTCCGCGGTCGCGTGTACCGGGGCAGCGAAGCCCCGCACCCCGGGTCGACTGCCCTGCCGCTGTGATGAATCAGGCCGGAGCCCTTCTTGATGCCGCGCCGCCACAGCGCCATCTCCAGGGCATCCAGAGGGAGTTCGGTGCGTGTGGGTGGAAAGCTGCCATCCGACGATCATCCGCACGCGGTTCGTGGCCTGTACGGAGGCTGTGACCTGTGCCTGGACCCGGTGTCTCACGCCGTGTCCAAGCCGGCCAGTCTCACGTTTGCGTCCGAATCCCCGGACCGGCCACGAGGGGTGGGCGGCTGGCCTGCGGAAGGCCGTCCTCAGGACATCGCCCCTCTTCCTGGAAGCTGAGATCTGCGCCTGGGGCAAGCCGGTGGAACGAGAACTCGACCCCGTTCACCTGGACCGAAACAGTCGAGGGGATCCTCGACTCCCTCGCCCGCTTCTGCCAACAGATCTCCGGCGCCGGACACCAGCAGGACTCCGTCAGGCCGCTCCGGCTCTTGGCTTCTGGCCGGTGGTGGGAGGTGGCGCTACGGGGGCGCCCCGTGCGGCCGTAGTCGCACGAAGCTGCCCGGTCGCTTCAGCTGGTTGTGCCTCAGCGAAAAGCGGCGATGCTACGGGCGACCCAGTCGTTGAAGGGGCTCGGGGCGCGGCCGAGGACTCGTTCCACGTCCGAACTGATCCGTAGTTCCGCGGGGTTCGGGGCGGCGATGATGTCCAGGGTGTCGTCGGCGAGCTCCGGCGGCACGAACTGGGTCATTGCGGCCTTGGCCTCCTCGCGGGTGAGTTCGTGGAACCGCACCGGGGAGCCGAGCGCGGCGGCGACGGCTTCCGTCTGCTGACGCGGCGTGATCACCTCGGGCCCGGTCAGCTCGAAGACTCCGCCGGTGTGCCGGTCGTCCAGCAGACAGGCCGCCGCGACCTCGGCGATGTCCGCCGGGTCGACGACCGGAACCCCGACGTCGCCGAAGGGTGCGGCGACCATCCCCTGCGTGCGGACGGAATCCGCCCAGGCCAAGGCGTTGGAGGCGAAGCCGCCCGGTCGCAGGACGGCCCAGTCCAGGCCGGACTCTCTCAACGCGTCCTCCACCGCGCGCATCGCGATCCGCGACGGGCCGAGCGGCCTGGTCGCCACGCCCTGCGAAGACAGCAGGACGACCCGGCGGACCCCGCTGGCCGCGGCCAGGTCGATGATGTCGGTCGGCCTGGCTTCGGGGGCGTGCAGGTCGCCGGACAGCAGGAGGAACAGCGCCTTCGCCCCGTCCAACGCGGGAGTGAGACCCTGCGGCTCGGCCAAGTCAGCCGGCACGTGCCGGACCCCGTCCGGCACCGCCGCCGCGTGCCGCGACACCGCTGTCACCCGCTCGCCCGCCTCGGCCAAGGCCTGCGTCAAAGGCCGGCCCACATTCCCGGTAGCCCCGGTCACCACGATCATGTTCAGCTCCTAGTCCGTTGTGCACTGCGGCAATTGACGCTAGGAGTCGGGCTTACTTTCCGTAAGAACATACCCAGAGGTAAGCTCCGGGCATGGGGGAAGGCGCGCAGCTGACGCAGGCCGAGACGGGCCATCGGTATGAGGTGTTTCACACCGACTGCCCTGCGCGCGACGTGGTCGACCACGTGACCAGCAGGTGGGGCATCTGGGTGCTGATCTCCTTGCGGAGCAACGACCTTCGGTTTTACGAGCTGCGTGACAGCATCCAGGGCATCAGCGAGAAGATGCTCGCTCAGACACTGCGCGCACTGGTCCAGGACGGCCTGGTCTGGCGGGAGGTCGAGCCGACGACGCCGCCCCAAGTCACCTACGGGCTGACCGAGTTCGGCCAGGACGTCGGCGAGCCGCTGACGGACTTGTTCGACCGGATCACACAGCGGCTGCCACCATCCAAGAGCCGGATCTAGATAACCATTCCGGTGAAGCTGATGAGTGCCACCGAGGACCGCTCGGTCCGTTTCCATCAGGTCCATACGGAGGACCTGGGCCGGGTGCGCGTGCGCAAGTTCTGCGAGGCGGAGGACCGCGAGGTGTCCGCGGGTGAGATTGGCAAGGGGTTCGAGGTCTCCAAGGACACGCTGGTCGCGGTCACGGATGAAGAGTTGGAGCAGATGCCGCTGCCGACCGCGAAGGCGATCGAGATTGTCGCGTTCGTGCCGGCCGTGTCGATCGACCCGGTGCGGCTGAGCGGCGACAGCTACTTCCTGCAGTTCGACGGCCAGGTCGCGGCGAAGCCGTACGTTCTGATCGCCCGGGCATTGGCCCGCAACACGAAGGTGGCCGTCGCGAAGCTGGCGTGGCACGGGCGTGAGCGCCTGGTGCTGCTGCGGGTGAGGGACGGGGCACTGGTCGCGCACGTGCTCAAGTGGGACGACGAGGTGCGCGACCCGTCCGAGCTCGGGCCGAAGGACATCACGGTCACGGACTCCGAGATCGACGAGGCGCTGCAGCTGGTGGACTCGATGACGACGGACGGCATCTCCGGCTACCGGGACGAATACCGGGAGGCCCTGGAAGCGGTGATCGAGGCGAAGGCCGAGGGCCGGCAGCCGCCCAAGCCGAGCACCGAGGTCGAGGAGCCGGGCGGCAAGGTCGTCGACCTGATGGCCGCCCTGCAGGAGAGCGTCCGCAAGGCCCAGGCCGCGCGCGGCGAGGACGCCGGCGAGGCCGAGGTCCACGAGATGCCGACGGCCAAGAAGAAGACGGCCGGGAAGACGGCGGGGAAGGCGCCCGCCAAAAAGACCGCGGCGGCGAAGAAGACCGCGGCGGTGAAGAAGACCGCGGCGGTGAAGAAGCCGGCCCGGCGGCAGCGGGGTGCCTAGGCCGAAGTCCCGTGAGGACTGGGGAGCAGAGACGCGGTGTCGTCTGTGGCTCCGTGGTGGGCCTTCTCCCCGGCACCGCGCCTGTTGTGAAGGGGTCCGCCAGGCTCTCCGTCGAGTAGATCGGGGAGGGTCGCCTGCGGCGGGTGCTTGTGCCCCGCTTGTGGCCCGTAACCCGGCGGTGACGGTTTGCTCCTGTCCCTTCCGCTGTACGAGGTCGATTATCTCGCTGCCAAGCGCGCGAAAATCTGTGTTGGCCAGAGTAGACATTGAGTGGTGGCCTGGTTATGGTTTCTCTCGTAGCCCAGAGAGATAGCAGGGCCGGGCAGACACGAACTGCCGGGCAGCGGTACCGCAGTTGCAGTTGGCAGGACGGTGCGGTGGTGGAGTTCCGAAGCCAGGGTGGTTGCAGGACGGCGACGGGGCTGACGGCCGGACCGGGTGGCCCGCAGTTATCAGGGGCCGCCGTGAGCAGTACCGCAGTGGCAGTACCCGTAAGTGCGGTTCGCAGTACCCAGCAGTGAAGTCAGTGAGCAGTACCTCGGTGAAGGCGTCGGCTGCGGACGCGCGCACCGGGAAGTTCGGCAGTGGGGTTCCAAGCCAGAGCAGACGCAGGACGGGCGACGGGGCTGGCTGCCGAAGAGTGGCGCTGTCGCAGGCCGCTGAGCAGTTCGCATCACCAGTAGTACAAAGCAGTGCGCATCACCAGCAGTACGCAGTCCCCGCTTAGTAAGTGGTTGATCCCAGAGGGAAGAACGGAGGAGCCAAGCGCCATCAGGATCGCCCGGGCCGAAGCGTTGAACCCGGGTACCGCAGGACATCGATAGTGAGGTGGTCTCCGGTCAAGCAACCGCGATCCCCGCATTCCCCCGCCTTCTCCCGGGTGGGTGTGCGGAACAAGTAGGCCGGCGCAGTATCAGGGCCGGCAGATGGTGTAGCAGTTCCTTCGGGGCCCTGGTGCCATACGGCACCGGGGCCCCTCCAGGCGTTCCACAGAGAGGTGCAATGACAGCAGACGACTCGTACGGCCGGCTCGATGACGACGATTACCCCGCCTACACCATGGGCCGGGCCGCCGAGATGCTCGGCACCACGCAAGGCTTTCTCCGCGCCATCGGCGAAGCGCGCCTCATCACCCCGCTCCGCTCGGCGGGCGGACACCGCCGCTACTCCCGCTACCAGCTGCGCATCGCCGCCCGCGCCCGAGAACTCGTCGACCAGGGGACCCCCATCGAGGCCGCCTGCCGCATCATCATCCTCGAAGACCAGCTCGAAGAAGCTCAGCGCATCAACGCCGAACACCGCCGCGCTGCCGAATCAGCGAACCCAACAGCCGCGCCCTGAGACGGCCAAGACCTGCAGCTCCGCCTGCCGGTCTGGTATTCAGCTGCCTCGACAGCAGGCCGTTGCGCCCCCTGATCAGCTGCGCTCTTGTACTGGCTGGCGTCATTGGGGGAGGGAAGGCGGAGGCAGGGTTCGCCGTGGGCTTCACACGGCCGCCAGCCGCATGACGGCCCTGGCCGGCAGGCAACAGCAGCCCGATGGCAGGGCTCCGGCGATGACGTCACCGGAGCCTCTTCACGCTCCAACCGCGTCCTCAGCCATCGCAGCTGCCCCGGTGTGGACGGTCACGTGAATTGGGTGACTCTAGGCGCGGGGCCTGGTCCTGCCCGTTAGGCGGCCTGGATGAGTTCGGCGCGGCCGAACAGGAGCGCGTATCCGGACGGGAGCTGGGCGAGGATGCGGTCCAGGAGACCGGGGCCGGCCAGGCGGCCGACGACGGCGAGGACGGCTCCGGTGTCCCAGCGCGCGGTCGCGGGGGTGGTACCCGTGCGGGTGGCCAGGTTCTTGACGAAGCCCCAGCCGGTGAGTGGTTGAAGGTCGGGGATCGGGCTGGTGAACACGAGGGCGGCCTCGGTGGGGAGGCAGGAAGCGAGGTCGACGCGTTCGTCGCCCGTGAGCTGACGGCCCAGGGCCCCCAGCACGGCACGCGTGACGTCCTCGGCCCGCTCGCAGGTCGGATACGCGCCTTCGTACCGGATCCTTTCCAGCATCTGCTGAAACGTCATGCCGGGTCGGGCAGTCGCCGGTTCACGCAGCGGAAGCATCGGGAGTGGTTGCCTTTCTCGTGCAAGGGTGTTTGCGCCGGTGGGGAAGGGCCGGCGGGGGTGAGTGTCGGCCGGCCCTGCTGAATTGATGAGGGGGTCACGCGTTCCTGGGCTCAGGCGCGCTCGGGACGGCCGAAGAGGAGGTCGTAGCCCGGGGGGAGCTGGAGCAGGATGCGGCGGGTGAGTTCCTCGCCCGCCGCATCGGCGGTCACGCTCAGCACGGCGCTGACGTCCCAGACCGCGGTCTGTTCGGTGGCTCCCTCGATCCACGCCGCGGTGGCCCGCAGGAACCGCTCCGGCGGGAGCGGCTCGGTGGCCTGCAGCGGGTTGAGAAGAACCAGGGCGAAGGTCTCCGGGAGCCGGGCGGCCAGCTCGGCCCGGACCTCACCCACCAGATGCGCGCCCAGCAGCGCCAGAACGGTACGCGCGGCCCGTTCGGCTTCCTGGGGTGTGGTGTACTCGCCGCGTTCCTGCACGTGGTCGAGGAATGCTTCCCATCGCATGGCCACCACGGCCCCTTTACGTCGTTGTGTGATGGACGTAGGGCGGAGGACGGGAGCAGAGGTGGATGTCGACGCCCGTCCTCCGCCGTCGGCGCGGCCGGGGAACTGGCTCCTCAGCCGCTGATCTGCCTGTGCTCGGACTCCCCGCCGATCGCGATCCTGCGGGGCTTGGCGCGCTCGGCGATCGGGATCCGCAGGGTCAGCACCCCTGCTTCGTAGTCGGCTGTGATGCGTTCGGTGTCCAGGGTGTCGGCCAGCACCAGCTGGCGGGAGAAGACACCCAGGGGCCGCTCGGAGAGCTCCATCTGTACGTCGTCGGTCTTCACGACCGGGCGGCGCTCGGCCTTGACGGTGAGCATGTTCCGCTCGACATCGATGTCGAGCGCGTCCTTCGCGACACCGGGCAGGTCGAGGGCGATCACGTACTCCTCGCCCTCACGGTAGGCGTCCATCGGCATCGCCGAGGGCCTGGACCAGGTACCGGTCACACCCGTCAGCTGCTGGGCGAGCCGGTCGAGTTCGCGGAACGGGTCGGTGCGCATCAACATCGCGAAAACACCTCCACAAGTCTGGCAGGAACTGCCAATGCGCTTCGTCTGACACCGTTGTAACATGTCATCCAAACGATGACAAGTGAAGTGTCGTCCGAAGGGTGACAGTCTTGAGAGGATCTCCGTGAACGCCTCGCCCGCGCCCCGTGACCCCACCTCGTTCTTCGCCGCTGCGGCAGCGCTGAACACGATCAACGAAGCCGTCCGCACCGCCCAGACCCCCCAGACCGGAGCGCACCCGCAGGACGGACAAGCCAGTGCGGACCAGGCCCTGGCCGCGCTCCTCCTGCTGCGTGAACTGCGCGACCAACTCGCAGGATGGGAACCTGGACTGATCGAGGCAGCCCGCGCCGCAGGCTCCAGCTGGGCGGACCTCGCCCACCCCCTGGGCGTCGCCAGCCGCCAGGCCGCCGAACGCCGCTACCTGCGCGTACGCCCCGGCACACCCGGCACCACCGGCGAACAACGCGTACAAGCCACCCGCAACCGCCGTGCCGCCGACCGCACCATCACCGCCTGGGCCCGGACCAACGCCGCCGAACTACGCCAACTCGCCGGCCAGATCTCCGCCCTCACCGACCTCCCCACTCGTGCCCGCATACCTCTGGCCCGGCTCGCCGACGCCCTCGCCGACAACGACGCCGCCAACCTCATTGATCCACTCGCCGACACCCACACACACCTCAAGCCCAACCACCCCGACCTCGCAGCCCGCATCGCCACCATCACCCACCACGCCGACCAACTCCGCCAGGCCGGCGACGACAACCACTGAACAGTGGACGGGCATTTCGGTGCCTGACCAGCGGCTGCCTTTGATCCGCGAACTGCCGCCAGAAGCCTGTCCCCGGCGGGACCGGTGACGGCGACGGTCAGGGCTTGGGCGGCGCCTCTACCGAGCAACTCCGACACCCAACCGACCTTCCTGCCTTACGGGTGGGCTGCTCAGGCGCCCGCGCGCGTGATCCATGCCGGAACTGGAGAAGCGTGCGAGGCAGGCGCCCGCATCAGGGACCGGCGGTCAGACCGAAACCCAACGACTCGCATATCGTCATACGTCAGCGGAGGGCATACTCGCTGACCACGCCGACGGCCAAGGGCCTCGTCCGGCCGGATCGGGCTCTGGTCCCGTCCGGCCATGCGTGCATCGTCGGCATCAGGAACCACGTCCCGCGGATGGAAAACGCATGACCGAGGGCGCGGTGCCGTCTGTGGCGGGTCAGTCGAGGATGCGGAGCTGGGCGTCGGGCTTGCAGTGGGTGCAGGCGCGCACGCCCGAAGTGAGGAGCCGGCGCGCTTCGTCGCGCGGGACGGGGCGTCGTCGTTTGCCCGCGGCGTAGCAGCCGCCCATGTGCACCTCGATGGGCGGGCGTCCGTTGCCGATGCTGAGTTCGACGATCCAGTCCGGCTCCTGCGGCCGGTTGTTCCGGCCGTGTTCCTGTTCGGCTTCCCGCTTCTGGAGGTCGGCGATCTTGGTGTCGATGCGTTGCAGCCACATGGCGTGCCACACCCGCAGGGTGAGCAGTCGTGCCAGGTCAGGCGGCAGGTCGTCGAACATGTTTCCGATTCTAGATCCACAGGCGGCCGGGCTCGCCCTCTCGCGTGTTCGAATTCTAGTTCGATAATGTGGGGTGGAGGAGGTGGGTGCTGTGGAGGCAGGGACGGAGGCACGGCGGGTGTCGAGCGTGATGCATGTGCGCTGCCCGGACGGGCTGCCGGAGGACGTCTACCGGCAGGTCCTCGAGCAGCTCGCGGAGCTGTCCCCGGTCGTCCAGGCGCTGCCCCCGACGGCGGCCCTGGTGGAGCTGAAGGGCGCGCTGCGCTACCACGGCGTGGACGGGCGTCGGCTGGGGGAGGTGCTGCGGGTGCGGACCATCTCCCGGCTGGGTGTCGACGTGCGGGTCGGGATCGGCCCGACCGTCACCGTCGCGGCCACCGCCTCCGGCCAGATCACCGAGCCGGGCGGCGTCCTCGCCGTCGACCCCGGCCAGGCGGCCGACTGGCTCGGACCGCTGCCCGTCGAAGCCCTCCACGGCATCGGCCCCCGCCAGGCCCAGACCCTGCGCGACTACGGCGTCCACTGCGTCGGCCTGCTCGCCGCGATCCCGCCCGCCACCGTGCAGCGCCTCCTGGGCGGCCGGGCCGGACGCCAGGCGGCCGACCGGGCCCGCGGCATCGACCCCCGCCCCGTCACCCCGCGCGCCCTGCCCGCCTCCGCGAGCGTGAGCCGCACCTTCCCCCGGCACACCCTGGACGGCGCCGCCGTCAGAGCGGCCCTGCTCGACCTGGTCATCACCCTCGCCCTCCAGCTCCGCGGCCGGGGCCAGGCGGCCCGCGGCCTGACCCTGACCCTGCGCTTCGCCGGAGGCACCACGTGGGAGAAGACCCGCCGGCTGCCAGAGGCCTCCGCACACGACGACGACCTGCGCACACTGGCCTACCGGCTGATCGACGCGGCAGGACTCCAGCGCGGCCGCCTCACCGGGATCACGCTGAAGGGCGAGGACCTGATCGCCGCCGACCAGGTCGCCGAGCAGATCAGCTTCGACGGTGCGCGCGAGGCCCGGCTGGCCGCCGAAGAGGTCAGCGACCGCATCCGCGCCAAGTTCGGGCCCGGCGCGATCCGCCCCGCCACCACACTCCTGCGCGTCTCCTGACCCCTGCGACCTCGCCGCGGAGGCGAGACCCGTGCTGCTCCAACCGCCAGGACTTCCAGGCCTGTTGTCCCACACCCTTCGCACTGGCCGTACGCCACCGCGGTGTCCCGCCGGGCACCGTCCGCGTCGACCTGGGCGATCAGCCGGATGCGCATCCGGCTGATCGCCCGTTTCTCAGCCCTCCTTCTGGATCTCTAGCGACCAGGCGACTGGCCCGTGGCCGACCCTCACCGCCAGCCGGGACGGCGGCCTCGCTGGCCCAGGTCGCCTGATCACTCCGCGCGGACAGCGCGGGCCGACATGCTGCGCATGGCCTAATGAGCCGCTCCTGCGGCTTTCCCAGGTTCAGGTTGTGCGGAGGCGGTGACCGGTATTGGTGGCAGGGAGGAGGTGGCGAGGCGGGTCATGGGCGAGGAGAGCGTGGACCGGTCGGAGGGTTCCGGTGAGCGGCTGCTCGGTCTGCTGCTGGATCGGGCGCGGCTGATGCCGCCGCAGCTGATCGCCCCGTTGATCGCGGAGGAGGTGGCCGGGATCGGTGGTCGGGACGTCTCCATCCTGCTGCAGGACTACGCGCAGGAGGTGCTGGTGCCGCTTGCGGGCAGGAAGCTGCACGTCGGCCAGCCCGAACCGATGGCCGATTCCCCCGCCGGCCGGGCCTTCCTGAGCGAGAACGTCGTCGAGGTGCCGCAGGCCCACGGCAGCGTGCGGATGTATCTGCCGCTGCTGGACGGCAGCGACCAGGTGGGGGTGATGGCCCTGACCCTGGACGCCGTCGGCGACGACGACCGGCGCCTGCTGCGCAGGCTCGCCGGCCTGGTCGCCGACATGCTGGTCACCAAGAACGCCTACACCGACCAGTTCTTCCTGGCCCGGCGCCGGGAGCCGATGAGCGTGTCCGCGGAGATCCAGTGGAACCTGCTGCCGCCGCTGACGATGACCCTGCCGCAGGTCGCGGTGGCCGGCGTTCTGGAGCCCGCCTACCGGGTCGCCGGCGACAGCTTCGACTACGCACTCAACGGCAACATCCTGCACATGGCCGTGATCGATGCGATGGGCCACGGCCTGGACGCCGCCGTGATGGCGACCGTGGCCATCGGCGCCTACCGGCATGCCCGGCGTGTGTTCGTCAGCCTGGCCGAGAAGTATGCGTTCATGGACGACGCCATCTCCCGGCAGTTCGGTCCCGACCACTTCGTCACCGCCCAGCTGATGCACATCAACATCGCCACCGGTGAGCTGGAGCTGGTCAACGCGGGCCACCCCGCGCCGCTGCTGATCCGCGAAGGCCGGGTCGAGCGGCAGTTGGAGAGCGCGACGACGCTGCCCGTCGGCTTCGGCGGCGAGTTGCCCCGGATCCGAGAGCACCTGCTCCAGCCGGGTGACCGGGTGCTGTGCTACACCGACGGCATCATCGAGGAACACGTCACCGGCGGCGAGCCGTTCGGCGAGGAACGCCTCATCCACTGCGTCAACCGCCTGGGAGAAGAGCCGTCACAGGGGGTACGGGCGGATCTGCGCCGGCTCTCCCACACCCTGAAGAGGGAACGGGGCGGACACACCAGCGACGACGCCACCCTCTTCATGATCGAGTGGCACGGCGGCGCCGCCGACCACCTCGCGGTCCTTGACTGAGTAACTCGACGGCAACCGAATCCGAACCGGATAGTGCCGCCCACGCGGACGACGGTCACCCTTCCATGCCGGGCCAACTGGCCTCCCAGGGAGAGTGTCCGGAAACAGGTATTCAGCAGTAGCCGTCGGATCGGGCGGCGGCACAAGACGCCGGACGGGATCAGTCAAAGATGAGCTGCGCAGGCTGCCGTCGTCATCGCTCCAGCGCACGGTCGAAGTGCCTGCCGACCACGGCGCCCCGCCGGGCACGCGCGACGGGCTCGGACTGGACTGGACGCCATCCTCTGATTCTTCGCAGGGAATCCCGGCCTTCAGGCCGGGCGGGAATGCGATCCTCGGCCCGGAGGCGCGAAGCGCCGGAGATCACTGCGTCTGCGGGGTGACGGTCAGGCTGGTCGCTTCTGGTTGTCGATGTAGTCCTTGACGATGCTCAGTGCTGCGCCGCCGCAGGAGCCTACGAAGTAGGAGGGGGACCAGAACACGGACCCGGTGCCGGTCCGGTTGATCCGGCCGGTGTACTCCGCGCGCAGGTAGCGGGAGCTGACGCCCTTGAGGGAGTTGACGAGTTTGGACAGGGCGATTTTCGGCGGGTAG
>NZ_JBVKCA010000046.1:0-20185 GCF_055656965.1 Streptomyces sp. NPDC111656 | reverse complement strand
CCACGCGGTCTGGTAATGCACGCCATTGCGTGCCGCCCACTCGGAAAGCTTCACACGATCAAGATAACAGATGAGAAACACAGAGATTTGCTGATAAATTCCGCAGCAGTTGTTAGCCCCCGAAGACGGCCAAGGCCGCGCCCCGCACGGGGATCACGATTCCATCAGGATCGAAGTGATCGGCCTGGGCGGCCCGTGCTCGGCATAGTGGCCGCAGCACACCGTGCCTCGACGCACCTTGATCCGGTCACCGCTGGGTGACACGACAACGCGGGGGAATGCATGCGTGCTCACAGGAAGATCGGCGCGGCGCTAGCGACAGCGGCGCTGGCCGTCGGGTTCGGCGCGGTGGCGGCTCCGTCCGCCGATGCCGCCGCGGGCTGCTGGACCAACGACGGCGGCATCAGGTGGTACTGCAACAACGTGTCGGGCGCGCCCGTCTACGGCATCATCGGCAACAACCACTCCTACCCCGACCCCGGCAAGATCGTCGGGTACATGTACTCCAACCCGAGCTGGTTCTACTGCAAGGAGGACGGCCAGGCCTGGGTCGGCGGGCCGCACCCGACCCGCTGGCTGATGACCGTCGCCGACAACGGACAGCTGGGATTCATGAAGGACACCGCGATCTACAGCGAGACCGACCCGGTGCGGGACTGCTACGGCTAGCGGGTCACCGCGTGGAGCTCAGGCCCTGACGGGACACGCGTCAGGGCCTGCCTGAGCATGTCGTGCCTGGTCATGTCGTCTTCGTCGCGAGGAAGGCAGGGCGAGTTCAGGCGTCCGGGCGGGCCGGCTGGGTGCTGGCGGCGGCGGGCTTGGCGGTGGGCCACTGCGCCAGCGAGAGCATCCCCATCACCCGGCGGATGAGGTAGAAGGCCAGCGGCAGTTCGACACACGCCGCGAGCACCGCCGACAGCCACACCCCCGAGGTGCCGAAGGCGAGCGACACGTCGAACCACGCGTCGCAGATCAACAGCACCGCCGTCGTGGTCGCCGACACGATCACAGCGCGGTGCCGCAGCCACCCGAGCAGCGCCGTGGCCGCCATCGCGACCATGAGCAGGGCGTCGAACCCGACCCATGTCACGCGCCACTGGCGGACCTCGTACACGGACGGCAGCGTCATCGCCAGCAGGACCGTCCAGGGGACAAGACCGAGGGCGCAGACGGTGAGCAGCTCCAGCGTGTGGCGCCGGTGCCGGCGTATCCGCTCGGGCAGATCGGCCGCGGCCGCCGGTGCCGCGGCTCTTTCCTGGGTGCTGGCTTGGGCGTCGCTCACGTCGGCTGCTCCGTTCTCGTCCGTCCCGGGCGGACAGCGGCGGGGTGCTCCGCCGGCATCGGGCGGGCAGGTGCCGGTGATGATCCGGCCCGGAACTGCCAGGCTAGCCCGCACCCGTCCCGCCCCGGCTCCGGGCCCCCTGACGTGCCGCGCGCCCGCAGCAGAGCTGCCGTCGTCCGTCAAGTCCCGAGTTCTCCTGCCACGCATTCCAGGGGCATGACTCCTTTCGTCCGCCGGTGCCTAATGGAGATGCGGGCCCGTTCAACAGCAGCTGGCCCTCACCGAATGGCCGCGAATTTCCAGGACTGTTCGGAAACCCCTGATTATTTCTCACGGAGGAGAATTCCCATGACCCGCACTTCCCGTACTCAGCGCCTTGTGATGCTTGCCGCCTCGACCGCCCTGGCGGCGGGAGGCGCGCTGGTACCCTCCAGCGCCTTCGCCGCCCCGGCGACGCCGCACACCGGGCCCGTGGCCGCGGTCACGGCAAGCCACCAGGGCCACCAGGCCGCCGAGATCACGGGGCTGGTCAAGAACAGTACGACCACCACCACCAAGACGACGGTCAAGAAGGAACTGACCATCAACGGCCTCAAGATCACCAAGATCACCAAGACGACCAAAATAACCAAGAATTCCAAGGGTGTCGTGACCAAGAAGGTCGTCACGACGACCAAGAATGTCAAGTTCATCAAAATCGCTGGAAACAACGGCAACAACAATAATGAATAGCAGCCGCTAGGGCCGGGCCGAAGAACGCCGTCCGGGCGGTGCGGGGTACGCGGTGAGAGCCGCGTACCCCGCACCGCTGTGCCGGGTACCGCCCGCGCCCCGCCCCCTGTGGACGGCAGAGATGTTGCGCGAAGTCTTGACGCGCCCCGCCCCGTTGCGTAGGTATGACTGCGCAGTCATGACAGCGCAGTCATACAGCGGACCGCGACTAGGATTCGGCTGCCGAAGATCGGGAGACACCATGACACCAGTGGCAGGACGCGGCGCGGGAGCCGCGCCGCGCAGTGTGGACGTGGCACGCCTGGCGGGTGTGTCGCAGAAGACGGTGTCCCGGGTCATGAACGACGAGCCGTACGTCTCGGCGGACGTGCGCCGCCGCGTCCTGGCGGCGGCCGAGGAACTCGGCTACCGCTCGAACAACGCGGCCCGCGCCCTGGCCTCCGGACGCACCCGGTCCATCGGCGTGGTGACGCTCGGCACCGCCCTGTACGGTCCGGCCTCGCTGCTCATGGGTGTCGAGCGTGCCGTGCGGGACACCGGCTACGCACTGCGTGTGGTCAACACCATGGAAGGCGAGAGGGCGGGCATCGCCGGGGCCGTGGACTCGCTCCTGGACCAGGGCGTGGACGGCATCGTCATCTCCGAGCCGATCGACGAGGCGGACGGCGCGGATCTTTCCGCACGGGTCGACGTGCCGGTCCTCGTCCTCGGCGCACCCCCGCCCTTCGCCGCCCCCCGTGCGGTGACGGCCGGCATCGTCTCCGGCCAGATGGCGCGGGCGGCCACCGAGCACCTGCTGGAGCTGGGCCACACCACCGTCCACCACCTGGCGGGCCCGCAGCGCTGGTACTCCGCCCGGGACCGTCTCGACGGATGGCGCGAGGCGCTCGCCGCGCACGGCCGGGCCGAGCCGCCGGTCGCCGAGGGCGACTGGTCGGCCGCCTCCGGCTACGCGGCCGGCCGTGAACTTCTCGCCGACCCCGGTGTGACCGCGGTGTTCGCCGCCAACGACGACATGGCCATCGGCCTGATCCGCGCGCTGACGGAAGCCGGGCGGCGCGTGCCGGAGGACGTCAGCGTGGTCGGCTTCGACGACATCCCGGTCGCCGCCTATGTGACCCCGCCGCTGACCACGGTGCGTCAGCCGTTCGACGCCATGGCGCAGGACGGCCTGAAGCTCCTCGTGCACGCCATCGAGAACCCTGAGGCCGACCCGCTGCCGATGACCGACCCACCGGTCGAACTCGTCGTCCGCGCCTCGTCGGCACCCCCGCCGCCCCGCTAGCCCCTGGGCCACCGCAGGCCCCCTCACCGACGGAGGTCCGCCCCACCAGAGCCATCCACCGCTTCCACCGCTCCCGCCGTTGCCCCAAGCCAGCCCAACTCAGCCCAGCCCAGCCCAAGCCGGTTCCCCAGCAGTACCCACCGCCGCTCCCCGGGCCTCGATCAGGCCCCGCACCGGCCGCCGTTTTCTCGCGCGCCCTCCCCGGCGCGACCTCTGACAGGCCCGCCCTCCCGGCCCTGCCCGTCACACCACACCGCGCCTGACACCACCCGAATCCAGCTTCAGCACGCCGTCGCCCGGTGTGCCGGTCCCCAACACCCTTCCGCGGGAGTTCACCATGTCCGGACCCTTCTCCAGCCCGTCCTCCAGCCCGTCGCCCCTGAGCCGCCGGGGCTTCCTCGCCGCCACGGGCGCGCTGTCGCTGGCCGCCACCCTGTCCGCCTGCGGCGGCGACGGCGGCTCCGCCGCCGGTTCCTCCGCCAAGCCGGTCAGCCAGGCCGGCATCGACAAGGCCATGAAGACCCCGACCCGGCTGACGTTCAACCCGAAGATCCCCGGCTCCTGGCTGGTGGACCTGTCCCACGTTGAGCTGGACCCGCGCCTGCCCTCGCCGTTCACGCCGTCGGGCGCCCGTCCGACGGGACCTGCCTGGTACCAGACGCACACCGTCGCCTACGCCCAGGAGCTCGGCTACAACGTCCAGCCCCTCGAGGCGTACCTGCGCCGGGAGACCGGCGCGTACCTGGACCCGTGGCACGACCGCCTCAAGACCGCCTACGTCGACACCCCCGCCGACCTGGGTGTCACCAAGGACCTCACCGACGCCGAGTTCCTGGCGGCGATGGAGCGGCACAAGGAGGTCGACCCGGCCCTGGCGGCCGTCCTCGCCGCGGTCAAGGCGACCGTCAAGGGCGGCGTGGGCAAGCTCCGAGAGCGCCCTCAGGGCAAGCATTACCGCGACGGCGACCGGTGGCCGGCCCTGGAGCGTCCGACCTGGCGCCCGGACATTCGTGCCGCGGTCATCAGCAAGGCCCGGGTCAACATGCACCGCAAGCTGCTGAACATGTCGCGGATGACGGGCCTGTTCCCGCTGGCCGTGCTGTCCGACTGCGTCGTCTACCCGAGCCCCGGCAACAGCCCGCTGGACTTCCTCCCGTACGCGGCGTCCGGCAAGCCGCAGCCCGGCGGCTTCCGCCTCGGGCCCACCCCGGGCCTGGCGAAGCTGGAGGGCGTTCAGGAGATGGCGTGGGCAGTGGACCTGATGGACAAGGGCCTCAACCCGGCCCGGCACATCAAGGGCGGCGACGCCGTCCTGGACGAAGGGGAGTGACCGGTGGGGGAGATTGAGGACGCCATCGAGCGCGCCGACCGGGAGTCGTTCACCCACGAGCCGCCCAAGACCCTCAAGGGCCAGATCGGCTACCTGATGAAGCAGCTCAAGTCGACCCGTGCCGTCGCCCAGGAGATCGGGGTGAGCCAGCGGTCGGTGGAGCGCTACCGCAAGGGCGAGCGCAAGCACCCGCCCAAGCACATTGCCGACAAGATCGACGCGGCGGTGCGGTCCCGCTGGCAGCCCCTGGTCCGCAAACGCCGGCGCAAGCAGGCCGCCGCCACCGGCGGAATCACCGTGGAGACCCGCGCCCGCTTCGGCTACACCGCACCGGTCGGCACGACCGACGACGGCCGCTTCCGGCGACTCACCGTGCACCTCCCCCCGGCGTACGCGCAGCGCCTGTTCGACGCCCGCGACACGGGTGCAAGCGACCAGCAGATGCGCGAAATTATCGCCGAGGGTCTTAAAGACGTCTATTTTCAGGACGGCGGAAGCCGCGCTATGGGACTCTCGGACGTCACCCTCAACGACATTGACTACCTCGACCTGGATTACTGAATAGAGGAAAAGCGTGGCCACCGCCGAAGGCCGCTACAGGTGCTGCGTAGACAAGTGCCAGCCGCCGAGGTCGTCGCGTGTCACGAGCTGTACGACGCCAAGTCCGGACAGGCCATGAACGACGCCCTCTGATGGCCGGACGATATGCGCCCGCTGCACCGCGGCCCAGCCCGCTTCCAGCGGGACAGCGAATGACGGCCGAAGCCGCATCAGTTCCGGTGACGGCGGCTACGGTGACAGGGAGACCCACCAGGAGGAGCCCGTGAGCGCCCAGCCCGAGCACACGCCCGTTCCGTCGTACGCCCCCGCCCCAGGCGCTCCGGCCGAACTGCTCGTGCAGCTGCGTGCCGGCCGCCGTGCCGACCGCTGGGTGCCGGCTTTCGAGCAGGAGTGGGCGGCCGCACTTGAGGAGTCCCGCCGGACGTTCTCCCTCACCACGCTGTATGAGGTCGTCCAGGTCTGGCAGGCCCGGGTCGCCTCCGCCCCGGTGGTCGACGCGTTTCTCGCCTCCGGCAAGGACGACACCGAGTTCGTCGATCTGGAGGAGATCCGGAGCAGGCGCAGGTGACCGGTCAGCCGTACGCGGTCCGGCTGTCGTCGGCGGCCGTGAAGGTGCTCGCCGAACTGCCCGAGCACGCGGAAGAGATCGTGTGGGATGTCCTGGACACGGCTGCGGCCGGCCCGTGGGGCTTTGGCCAGTGGGACGCCGGTGACCCCGAGGGCGAAGACGTCCGTATCGCGTCCGTCGGCCAGCTGTCCGTCATCTACTTCGTCAACCGGGCGCTGCGCCACCTGTCGGTTCTGGACATCGTCTGGCTCGGCTGATCTACCGCCTGCTCGAAGAAACTGCTGGCCAGGCAGCGCTTGCCTCCATCGGGGTCTTCCCCCCCGCACCTCGGCGCGAGGGGAAGACCCCGATGGTGAACATGGCGAGGGAGACGATTCCCGTCGCGCCGTACTGCCACTGGACGAGCTGCTCGAATCCGCTGCTACGGAGCCGGGCACGGCACACCTCTGAGCCTGGGGTCGTCCTGAAGCAAATATTCCGCCATACCAGCCAAGTTGGTAGCCAACTTCACTGTTGTTGTCCCCCCTTGGCCCCTACTCATAAACAACCTGCAGGCAACTCCCCAAAGATTCAGCGAAGTAGTTGTGTTTGGCCGTGCCCCAGGAGAACGAAGCAATCATCGGTCACCTGGGTCAGGTGAGAAACCAGAGTTGTAGTGTTTCGATCTGGACTCTTCCACCGCGGGCTGAGCGCTTCGAGAGTTACCCCAGAATTCTCCTGAGGCAGTGGATGCCGCGGAGTTGCTTGATAGCGCAACAAGCGAGCAGCACAGAAAGACCCGTTGCACTCGGTTCTGCGGCGAACCCCGGCACCGCTTGCCCCGCCGGAGCCTTCCCCTCGTACCTCAACACGAGAGGACACCTCCGATGGTGAACACGGCGAAGGCGAAGATTCCCGTCGCGCCGTACTGCCACTGGATGAGCTGCTCGAAGACCCGAAGAAGCGGGCGCCGTCTCGACCATGCCGCTCAAGTTGGTGACCAACTTCTATCGAGTTATCTCCGCCCGGAAGCGTCTCACAACCACTTTTCGCCGGACTCCTCAAAGATGGCGGGAAGTAGTAGCGATTACTTACCTGTCCCTTCTGGGGATGGTGATGCTATACCCGCCTGGAGTCTCCACGAGTGATGACGAGTGGTGAAAGATATCCGAGTGAACCCGCCAACTCACCTAAGCCAGACCTCCACTTCGGGGTTGAGCGCGAGTTGGCAACCTTGGTTTCCAGGTCAGTCGTAAAGGGCAGAACCGGCAAAGGTAATACGGGTGGCTGCTACCACTCTGCCTTTGATCCACAGCGATAAGTGCACACCTCTGAGCCGAAGGGAAAGCAATGTCCGATACTTCCTCCGATGCGGAACCAAGCGTTCGCGGAAAGTCCCACTGGATACCAGTGGTCGTCGCTCTCGTGCTCGCGGTAACCGCTCTCACCGCAGCCGTTGTCATGACAGTCCTTCTCCCGACGGAGCCGGCTGTCTCTGCAACGGCCTCAGCGATCGCAGCCTCCGGTCTTACGGCAGCTGCGAGTGTGGTTCTGCCACGACGCTGAAGTGGGAAGACGATGCCCTGACTGGGCCGCGTCGAGCCGTGAACCCGCACGTCAGATTAGCCTGCGCGTTTCACTTGCTGCCGTGTCCGGATCTTGAGCGGAAACACGAAAGTGCCTTCTGAGCTGGGACGATGAGGCTTGTCTAGGGCTTCTGTCACCACAGCAGGAAGGCACTTTCTGCGTGCACACTACCGGGTCGCGTCCCAAGCTCGTCGTCTCGGCCGACGGTCACGGAGTGGTCAGCCACGCGGGATCACGCCTGCTGGCCGATCTCGCCGACGCCACCGGTCTGACCGGCTCCTTCGCCAATGCGCGGCACCGGCCACGATCCCGGCCGGGTAGCGGTCGACCTGGCGGTGATGCTCGCCGACGGCGGCGAGGCAATGGCCGACTTGGCCCTCCTGCGCGACCAGCGCGAGGTATACGGTCCGGTCGCCTCCACCCCCACCGCATGGCGCCGGATCTTCGGCGAACCCTGCGGGCCCGGGCTGGCCATAGAGCTCCACGAGGCCCTGGACCCGCTGGCGCCCCACCTGGCACCCGCCGGCCGGGAGGCCATCCTCCTCCAGGGCGCCCGTTTCGCTCTCGCCGACGGGCCGTACACGCCTGCCAAACGGGAGACCCTCGCTACGGTGGGCGCTGCGCTGACGATCTGTGCGGATGATGTGACGCGATTGCTCACGGCGGCGCGGACGCCGTCGTGAGCCCCGGGTGGGCCCGGGCCCCTCGCGCCCTCCCGGCGGGGGATTGATTTCTGCTGCGTGTCGGTGAGGGCTGGTCGCGCGGTTCCCCGCGCCCCTTCCGGGCCGGCGCGCCGTCCGCCGACTACTCCCCAGGGAGTAATCCGCACCCGCCGTCGCCCCCGGCAGTACGCGTCACCTCGCCCTCCCGCCCGACGAAAGCCATGGTTCTCACCGGAAGTCTGGGGACCGAAGCAGACGTCACCCGGAGGGAGATCGGTCAATGAGGGCCGCAGAGACAACCACGACGAGGACGGGACGCAGGCGAGCCGTTCCATGGGCGGTGCTCGGGCTGTGGATTGCCGTGCTCGCGCTCGTCGGGCCGTTCGCGGCGAAGCTCGCCGACGTGCAGCACGACAAGGTCACCGACTACCTGCCGGCGAGCGCGGACTCGACGCAAGCGGCGAAGATCGAGGACAAGTTGCCCGGGGGCGAGACCACCGAGATGGTGCTCGTCTACCACCGGGACGGCGGGCTCAGCGCCGCCGACCGGAAGACCGCGGCCGGGCAGGTCGCGGAGATCACCCGGCAGCACGAGCTGATCGGCGGTGCTCCCAAAGGGATTCCGTCCAAGGACGGCACGACCCTGATGTACCCGGTCGCCAGCAACGAGCCCGGGGCGAACGAGGAGCAGCGGGACAAGCTCGTCAACGACGTCCGCGAAGTCGCCCAGGGCGAAAGCGGATTGAGCGTCGACGTGGGCGGCACCGGCGCGCTGGCCACCGACGCCGGCGCGGTCTACGACTCGCTCGGCGGACCGCTGCTCTACACCACCGTCGCCGTCGTCGCCATACTGCTGATCCTGATCTACCGCAGCCCCGTGCTGTGGCTCGTGCCCCTCGTCGTCGCGGGGATCGCCGACTACATGTCGATGGGTGTCGCCTACGGCCTCAACCAGGCCTTCGGCACCACCGTCTCGGGGCAGAGCTCGGGTGTGATGACGATCCTCGTGTTCGGCGCGGGCACGGACTACGCGCTGCTGCTCGTCTCGCGCTACCGGGAGGAGCTGCGGCGCTTCGAGCGACCGTACGAGGCCATGGTCGCCGCCCTGCGCGGCTGCGGGCCCGCCGTGCTCGCCTCCTCCGGCACCGTCGCCGCCGGACTGCTGTGCCTGCTCGCCGCCGACCTCAACAGCAGCCGGGGCATGGGCCCGCTCGGCACCGTCGGCGTGCTGTGCGCGCTGATCGCGATGATGACCCTGCTCCCCGCCATCCTCGTAGTGGTCGGACGGCGTGTGTTCTGGCCGCTCGTGCCCGTCTTCGGGAGCACGCCCAAGCAGCGGCGGAGCCTGTTCTCGGCGATGGGCAGCTCTGCCGGACGCAGGCCGCTGACCGTACTCGCGAGCGGTGCCGTACTGCTCGGCGCCCTCGCCCTCGGCTCACTCAACCTGCCCGGACCGCTCAAGCAGGAGGACTCCTTCGTCAACAAGCCGGAGGCCGTCGTCGCGATGGAGACCCTGGCCAAGTCCTATCCCGGGCAGGGCAGCCAGCCCATCGACGTGATCACCCCGCAGGGGCGCGCCGACGAGACCCTCGCGACCGTCCGCGGCACACCGGGCGTCGGCAGCGCGGAGAAGGGGCGTACGGGAGACGGCTGGACCGAGATCTCCGTCTTCGCGAAGAGCGCACCCCAGTCGGCGGGGGAGACCGCCACCATCAAGTCCCTGCGGGACGAACTGAAGGGCTCCTACGTCGGCGGGGACAGCGCCCAGCAGATCGATCTGGAGGTCACCAACGCCCGGGACACGAAGATCGTCGTACCGCTCGTCCTCGTCTCCGTGATGCTCATCCTGATCGGGCTGCTGCGGAGTCTGGTCGCACCGCTGCTCCTGGTGGTCGCGGTCGTCGCAGTGTGGGGCGCCTCCCTCGGGATCGGCGGACTGGTCTTCGAACCGCTCCTCGGCCTCAAGGGCACCGATCCGGGGCTCGGACTGCTGTCCTTCGTGTTCCTGGTCGCCCTCGGCGTCGACTACGGCATCTTCCTCATGCACCGGATGAGGGAGGAGTCCCTGGCGGGAGCGGAACCGACCGCGGCGGCACTCACCGCACTGCGCACCACCGGCGGCGTCATCGCCTCCGCCGGACTGGTCCTCGCCGCGACCTTCGCCGTGCTGACGAACATGGGCCTGGTGCAGCTGGTCCAGCTCGGCTTCGTGATCGCCGTCGGCGTCCTGCTCGACACCTTCCTCGTACGGACGTACCTGGTGACCAGCGCCAGCGTCGCCCTGCGCCGGAAGGTGTGGTGGCCGGGCGTGCTCTCACGGGAGCCCGACCCGGCCGAACGGACCGGACCGGCCGGACCGACCGAGCCGCCGCGGCAGCCGGAAACCGTCGGCGCACCCTGAGCACGCTGATCGAGCACCTTGATCCGCCGGGCCCGCCCGGGTGCCTCTCCTTCCGCAGGGGCGCCCGGGTTCCCGCACGAGTACCGGAAGATGGAGCCGTGGAAGAACGGGGAACGACCACAGAGGTACGCGACCGGTCGGCGGCGGAGACGGCGGCCGGTGGCGGCGGGCGGTCCCGTCGCGTCGAGCGCATCATGTCTGCCATCAACCGCGAACCGCTGACCGCACCGCACCGCACCCGCAACGACGCGGTCCTCGCGCTGGGCGTCGCCGTGCTCGCCGTGGCCATGACCTTGATGGGCGGCGAAGGGATCCGGCCCGACCATCTCGGCTGGACGCTGCTGCTCGCCGGGCATGTGCCCCTCGTATGGCGGCGCCGCCGTCCGGTGGTGGCCCTGCTCGGGGTGGTGGCCTGCGTGGCTCCGTACCAGGCCCTCGACTACAACCCCGCCCTGCCCATCCCCGCGACCGTCCTGGCGCTCTACACCGTCGCGGCGACCGGCGCCGTACGCCGCACGCTGCTCACCGGTGCCGCCATCCTCGGCCCGATAGTGATCATCAACGGCCTCACCGACGGGGCGCTGGTGTCCCTGGAGATCTCCGGCTGGATCATCGCGGTCCTGTTCATCGGTATCGACGTCCGCTACTACCGCTGGTACGTCGCCTCCATCGTCGAGCGGGCCGAACGGGCCGAACGCACCCGCGAGGAGGAGGCCGGGCGCCGCGTTGCCGAGGAACGGCTGCGGATCGCCCGTGACCTGCACGATCTGCTCGCCCACAGCATCACGCTCATCGGCGTGCAGACGTCCGTGGCGGCCCACGTCCTCACCGCCGACCCCGAGCGCCTCGACCGCAAGGCCGTCGCCCAGGCACTGGACGACATCGCGGGGACCTGCCGGACCGCCCGGGGGGAACTGCGTACGACGCTGGAGGTGCTGCGGGCGCATGACACGGTCGTGGGAGTGGGCGCGGATCCGGGAGCGGGGGCCGGTTCCGTGTTGGGTTCTGTTTCCGGGGCCGAGGACATGCGGGCGCCGCTGCCCGGGATCGACGGACTGGCCGGTCTCGCGGAGACCGGCCGGGTGGCCGGGGTCAGGGTCGAACTGTCCGTCCGCGCGGACGGCATCCCGCCCTCCGTGGGCGCCGCCGCGTACCGGATCGTGCAGGAGGCGCTCACCAACGCCGTACGTCACGGTGGCCGCGAGGACCTCACCGTGCGAGTGGGTCTTTGGACCGCGGACGGCGCACTGCGGGTGAGTGTCAGGGACGACGGGACGGGCGGGGACGCTGGCTCGGGCGACGGGGTGGGCCCGTCCGACGGCCCGCCGGGGTTCGGGCTCGCCGGAATGCGGGAGCGGGCCCGTAGCGTGGGCGGCACACTGGACGCCGGTCCGGGGCCCGCCGAGGGCTTCGAGGTGACCGCCACACTGCCGCTGTCCCGGGAGGGCGAGGTTCGATGACCATCCGCGTACTGCTGGCCGACGACCAGAACCTCGTACGGGCCTCCTTCGCGATGCTCGTTTCGTCGGCCGGGGACATGGAGGTCGTCGCCGAGGCGGGCACCGGGCGGGAGGCCGTGGCGCTGGCCCGGTCGGCGCGGGCGGATCTCATCGTGATGGACATCCGCATGCCCGACCTCGACGGGATCGAGGCGACCCGGCTCATCGCCGCCGACGAGGATCTCGCGGGGGTGAAGGTGCTCGTCCTGACGACGTACGAGACCGACGAGCACATCGTCGAGGCACTGCGGGCCGGGGCGTCCGGCTTCCTCGTGAAGGACATCAGGCCGGCCGAACTCCTCGACGCCATCCGGACGGTGGCCGCGGGGGAGTCCCTCCTCTCGCCCGGTCCCACCTCGCGGCTGATCGCCCGCTTTCTGCGCGCGCCGAACACCGCGACGACATCCGCGGTGGGCGGGCCGAGCGGGCTGTCCGAACGGGAACGGCAGGTGCTCGCGCTGGTCGCGCGCGGTCTCAACAACTCCGAGCTCGCCGACGCGTTGGGACTCAGCCCGCTGACCGCGAAGACCCATGTCAGCCGGATCATGGGCAAGTTGGGGGCGAGGGACCGGGCACAGCTGGTGATCGTGGCGTACGAGTCGGGGCTTGTGATACCTGGGACTGTCTGAGTTCGGGCCGACTTCGGGTCGGTTCAGGTTGCGTTCCGGGGGGTGGTTGTACGGTTCCTCAACTCCCTGTGGTTGCACGGGCATTGCTCTGTCCCTCGGTGCGCACTAGCAACCAGCACCGGCCCACTGCCACCCGTGTGGCTTACCGGCCGGTCCCCCGGGCGGACGAGCGAACGGTGGACGGTTGCGGGACCGCGTGTTGGCGGACCGTGTGGCACTGCCGGTCTCCACCGCCGTATGCCCCCTGCCGTGTCACCAAGGACGCAGCGCCGCCCCTCGCCCGGGTGAATCCCTCACCCGCGGCTCCCCTCGGTTCCCTCTTGCGGGTGACGGGGTGTCAGTGCCGCTCCCTACCGTCCAAACGTGACGACTTTGACGCGCCTCGATGGCGCTCGCTGCCCAAGGCGGTGTCCATGAGCCTGACTTCAGGAATCCACTGTCCGCGCACCCCGCTGCGCCGCTTCCTTGACCGTGAACTGACGGCCGGCGCGCACCCGTTGCGCAAGAACTACCGCGCCCGGCATCACAGTGACCAGCTCCTGCTGCCCGGCCCGGGCGTCGGCACGGAGGCAGGCACCGTCGGCACGGCGATCGACTACCGGCTGCGCCTGGCCTTCAAGCCCGTCGACCCGGTCGCCATCCTCGGCATCCTGCATCTCGGCACGGACGGCGCCGACCCCGTGATGCACACCGTGGGCCAGGAACTGGCCGCGCGGCTCAACGAAACCGTGCTCAGCCTGCAACTCGACAACCGCTCCCTGCCCATGGACCGCGGCCAGGACGAAGAGGAGGACCTGGCCCGCCTGCTGCTCGCCGCAGCCTGGTACCAGGTCAACTACCGGACCCCGATCGGGTTCGCCTACACCCCGCTGGCCGTCACCGCCCGCGAGAACCCCGACGCCTTCACCCTCGAACGGCTGCTCCAGCTGCCGCACCGCGACATGGTGACCGACGTCGTGGCTCAGCTCCACAAGGCCGCCGACAGCTCACTGGAGGCCTTGCGTGCCCGTTCCCGACCCGAGGACTGCACGCCCGGCCCCACGTTCCCCACCCACCACCTCACCGCGGACGCCGACCTCGCCGTCGACGGGCTGCTGCTCGACTTCAAGAGCACCCGCTCCACCCGCACACTCCGGCAGGCCGAAGCCTGGCAGCTGGCCGGCTACCTGCTGCTCGATGCCGAGGACCACTACCGGATCGACACCGTCGGCCTGTACCTGACGCGCTCCGGCGCCTTCGCCAGCTGGCCGGTAGAGGAATACCTGGAGCTGCTCGGGGCTTGCCGCCGCGACCTCACCGTCTTCCGCGCCGCGTTCACCAAGCTCATCGAAGGCTGTGTGTCCGACGGAGTGCCACAGGGAGCGGAAGAAGAAGACCGTGTTCGCAGGCTGCTGCAACGCCTGGCGCCCGTCGCCGACCCGGGCCACTGCAAGATCTGCACCCAGCCCTGCCCCACATCCGGGCGACGTTCCCGGGAGTTCTGCTCAGCCTGGTGCCGTCCTCCAGCGCCGCGGACTGCTGCCCGGCGGCCCGGTACCGCTGCTCCCCGCCCCGCGCAAGGAGCCCATGGACATCCCCGACGACGCGGAGATTGTGAGCATCACAGGCCAAATCCCCAGGTAGACGGGCTGGTCTGTGAGGCCGTGAGGAGGAAGTTCGACCCCTGCGGCAGCATCGTCTGCTGCCGCCAGCCCGGCAGCCGATTCAGCCCCGGGCCGGCAGCAGACGCTTCCCTGATCAGGGGCTCAGCCCTCTGCGGAGACCTCGTCCGCCTGCATACCCCTTTCGCCCTGCACCGCAATGAAGGTCACCTTCTGGCCTTCCTTGAGGCTCTTGAAGCCGTTCCCCTGGATCGACCTGAAGTGCACGAAGAGGTCCGGACCGCTCTCGGGGGTGATGAAGCCGAACCCCTTCTCGTCGTTGAACCACTTCACGGTGCCGGACTGCCGCTGCGCCATATCCACTCCCTCGAATCATGTGCTTGGGCTGGACGTGCATGACGCCCAACGAGCTGATCATTCCCGATGGCGGGGACGATCCTGGGAATCCTCGGTGTCGCGCGAAGTGATCGGAGCCAGACGATCAAACTCACCTGGCAAACGGTCAAGATCTCCTCTCAGAGGTCGCATACGCCCTGGTGCAGCCCGCTGGCACGCAGGACGATGGAGTCGTGGGCAAGCAGAACCAGGACCAGGACAACGTCGCTGAACCGTCGCGGCCGCCGCTGACGACCGCCCAGGCCCGGGAGGTGACGGCGGGGCTGCGCGAAGCGCCGGACGACGTCCGGCGCTCCGTGACGGTGCTCGCCGCCCGGGTCCGCGACGCCCACGCGGCCCGCGTCTGGCTCCCTCTCGGGCACGGCAGCTGGGAGGCGTACTGCGAGGCGGAGTTCGGCATCAGCCGCGCCCAGGCGTACCGGCTGCTCGATGTCGCCCGCGCCCTGGCTGTGATCCACGGCGCCGTCACCGCGGGCACCGAGCCATCTCGCACGCGAGGCGTCGGCCCGGCCGCTACGGCCGCGCTCGACTACGGCCTGTCCCAACGGGCCTTGATCGCTGTCTCCGGCCGTACGGACGACGTCGCGGAGTGATCACCCGCAGACTCGCCACACTCGCCCACAGCGGCCTCCAGGCCCTCGATGAGCTGACGGTGCGCGCGGTGGTCCGCCAGGCCGTCCGCGACATCCGTACCGCCCCGCCCCCGCCGCCGGAAGGTCCGCCGACGGATCCCGCGCTCGCCGCGCTGCGCCGCACCGTCGACGACCTCGCCGCCAGCACGCACGCGATCGGCGAGCTGCTGCTCGAAGTCGCCCCGGCCTACCTCTCCGACACCGACGCCGCCGGTGTCCTCGCCCTGTTGTGCGAAGAGATCGGCGAACCGCTGGACCACGGCCTGGCGGCCCGCCGCTACGCCATGTCCGGAGACCGCCGCGCCCTGCACGGCACTGTCCTGTAGGCGACCGCTCCCGGCTACTCCTGTGTGGCGCACAGCCCGTTGCCCCAGGTATACGGGGTTCGGTGTGAGGCGAGGGCCTGCGGCGACAGGGTGCCGCTGCTCCTGGTCGTGCTGCTCGCCGGTGGTGGGCAGCGGGTGTCATTGGTGGGTACCGGCGGATGGTGACCGTCGTCGCGGTGGTGCAGCGCGTGGTCCTGGTGGTCGTCGTCGGATGGCAGGAGGACGGTGTCGCGGGTGCAGCGCAGTATTTGCATGGGCCCGCGTAGCACAAGGCTGCTGCACGAGTGGCTGGCCGGGCCCCGGCCCCACAGCGACGGGCAGCTGCTGTTCACCGCTCGGACTGTGCTGCCCCCGCCAGCGCCTGTCGCTCCGCGGTCGCCAGCTGCGATCTCTCGGCTTGGGGTCGGTAATGGTGAGAGTCGGTGGTGCTGGCTGGGCGTGTGGTGTGTCGGTGCTGGTCAGTGGGGTGTTGGGGCGGGGCCGGCACTGTCATGAGGTGAGAGGTTGGGGGTGGGTGTTGCTGTCGTGGGGCTTTATCTCATGGCAGTTGATGCTGTCTCAGGTTCGTCTGATGGTCTGCGGGGGGGGGGTGTCAGTTGGACCTCGTCGTCTGAGCGTCAGTGGCGCAGGTGCGGTGACCTGGTCGTTGACGCTGACGGGTGATGCTCACTCGTTGCTGGCATGAGTGACGAAGGACCATGTCATTTTCACGCCGACCACCACGGCTCGACGGCATCGACCGCGACGCGACCCAGCACGTCGAGGACAACCGCCCGGCGAAGACCCGCAACGGGTACGCCGCCGACTGGCGCGCGTGGGAAGCGTTCTGCAAGGAGACCAGCCTCCCGCCCCCTGGCCGTCCGGACCGGCACGCTCGTGCTGTTCACGGAGTGGTGCTGGATTCAGCCCGGCTACAAGCCGGCCCCCGCGACCATCGACCGGCGTCTCGCCGGAGTCGTCGTCACCGGCCGCCGCCTGCACAAGCTGCAGCTGGCCGTCGACAACGCCGAGGAGGCCCGCGCCCTGCTCAAGGCGAAGGTCAAGACGATGGAGAAGACCGGCGAGCAGCGCGGCCGCGGCCAGGCCCCGGCCCTGCTCGTACGGCACATGGAGCGGATCGCCCGCACCCTGCCCGACAACCTCTCCGGCGTACGCGACCTGTCGATGATGACCATGCACTTCGCCATCGCCGGCCGCGAGCACGAGGTCGGATGGCTCCGCGAGCGCAACATCACCGAGGAACCCGAGGGCCGCGGCCTGATCGCGGACGTCCGGATCAGCAGGAACTACCCCCGCGTCGTCCAGATCCTCTACGGCTCCCGCGCCCACCTGTGCCCCGTCCGGTCCTGGCGCCGCTGGCGCCAGGAGTCCGGCATCTACGCCGACCCCGACGGCTTCGCCTACGCCGCCTGCACTCCCGCCACCACAGTGTCATGGAGGCCGGACTCGACCCCGAGTTGATCGGCGACGTCCTCACCCGCCGCGCCGAGGCCGCCAAGCTCGACATCCGGCCCACCGGGCACAGCCCCCGCCGCGGACTGGTCACCGAGTCCTCCCGCGCCGGCAACCCCGACGCCGTCATGGAACGACTGGGCGGATGGGCCCCCGGCTCCAAGGTCATGCGCCGCTACCGCGGGGAAGACGAGGCCTTCAAGGAGAACGCCCTGCACGGCGTGCTGTAGGCGGAGACGCCGATGCTGCTGGACTTCCTCATGCACAAGGTCGAGGGGCTCATCGAGACCTTCGTGCTTCTCAGCGTCAAGAACGTCCTCCCGCCCGCGCTGACCACAACGGGGCCGTGGCAAGCGCCTGGGCATGTACACAGGCTCGACCCGACAGTGCGCTCCCTGTGGGAGATCATCGACAACTCCGTGGACGAGGCCGTCATGACGAAGCTGCACGCGGGCTGCAAGCTCGGCGACTAAGTCCGCGGCCAGAGCGACTGAGGCTGTAGAGGGCAGGTCTTGTTCGACCCATACGCACTTGCCCCCCGTTGAGGAGCGGCAGCCCCACCTGCGGGACAACTGGGCGATCATCAACAGGCCTCGGCCGTTCTCATCGACGATGCGGGCATGGCGCAGGCGCGGGTAGGAGCCTCCACTGTCGAATACTTCGCAGGTCAGGACTTGGTGCTGGATGAGGCGGAGGCGGATCGGGCCGGCGCCGTGGCGGATGGCGTTGGTGACCAGTTCGCTGACGACCAGTTCTGTGGTGGGCACGAGATCCTCCAGCCCCCATTCACTGAGTTGACGGGCGGTCAGGTGCCGGGCGGTGTGGACGGCGGTCGGCTCGGGCGGCAGGTCCCAGGAGGCGATCTGGGCCGCGTTGAGTGTGCGGATCCGGACAAGGAGCAGAGTGACGTCGTCGGATGCTGCCTGAGTCGGCACGGTTTCCATCACTGAGGAGCACAAGTCTTCCAGGGACTGATCAGGCTGCGCCAGGGCGGCGCCCAGGCGGTGCATGCCGACGTCGATGTCCTCGTCACGGGACTCGACCAGGCCGTCGGTGTAGAACGCGAGCACGCTACCTTCGGACAGTTCCACTTCCACGGCGTCGAAGGGGATGCCCAGCCCGACGCCGAGGGGGGCTCCGGTGGGGATGTCGGGGAAGGTGACCTGGCCCTGCGGATCGATGATCGCGGGCGGGAGGTGCCCGGCCCGTGCCATCGTGCACCGCCGGGTGGCCGGGTCGTAGATGGCGTACAGGCAGGTAGCGCCCAAAACCACGGGGAATTCGTCCGGGCCGTCGGCGTCCTCCTCGGCCAGCCGACGGACCGTGTCATCGAGGCAGGCCAGCAGTTCGTCGGGGGGCAGGTCCAGGTCCGCGAGCGTGCGGACGGCGGTGCGGAGCCTGCCCATCGTCACTGCGGCGTTGATGCCGTGCCCGACCACATCCCCGACGACGAGGGCCACCCGGGCGCCGGACAGCTCGATCACGTCGAACCAGTCGCCTCCGACGCCGGCGTCCGTGTCGGCAGGCAGGTAGCGCGAGGCCGCCTCGACCGCCGTGCCGCCCCTCAAACGGTGGGGGAGCAGGTTGCGCTGCAGCGTGAGGGCCATGGTGTGTTCGCAGGCGTATTGGCGGGCGTTGTCCAAGGACAGCGCGGCCCGGGTGACCAGCTCCTCCGCGAGCAACAGATCATCCTCCTGGAACGGCAAGGGCGCCTCGGTGCGGATGAACACCGCGACACCGAGTACGGAACGCCGCGCACGGATGGGCACGATCATCACGGAGTGCATCCCGTTCTCACGGATCTTCTGCGCCCGCGCCGGGTCGTGGTCGAGCCATGTCCCAGGCGAGGTGTCCACCACCTGTGCCAGGTGGGACCTCCCCGTGCGCAGGACGCTGGTGAAGGGCGAGTCCGGTGAGATGAACACCGTCTCCCCCCGCGCCCACGGGGATTCCGGGATCCCCGGGTGGATCGAGGCCAAACCGGCACGGCGCAGAACAGGGGGGTGATCATGTGTCGTGTCGGTTCGGGCAGAGGGCTCTTCGCCGAACGGAACCGAGCCCGCCAGGTCGACGATGGCGTAGTCGGCCATCAACGGCACGGCAACGTCGGCCAGTTCCTGCCCGGTCTGCACGACGTCCAAGGTGCTGCCGATGCGCGTGCCGGCCTGGCTGAGGATGGCAAGGCGCTCGCGCACCCGCCGGCTGCCGGTGACATCCACGCACAAGCAGCACACCCCCAGCGCCTTGCCGTCCGCGTCCTGGAGGCAGAAGAACGAGACCGAATACGCGTGCTCCCGGCGCGGATCTTCCGGCGGCCACCCCCGGAACTCGTGGACCGCTGAGGTACCGCTCTCCAACACCTGCCGCATCACCGCCTCGAGCGCTTCGCTCTCGAAACCGGGCAGCGACTCCGTCAGCCGGCGTCCGAACCGCCGGTCACGAGGAATGCCGTCGTGGCTCTCCATCGTGTCGTTCACCAAGGTGCAACGCAGCTGCAGGTCACGAACGACGATGCCGATCGGTGCGCGGGTAAGGAGCGACTCCCGCACCGATCCATTGATCATCCCCGAGGAGAGCGTGCCCATGTCGGTCAGGGATACCAGCCAGCGCAGGGTTGCATCCTGTCCCCGCAGCAGTGAGAGGCGCAGGCTCAGGTTGAGCGTGCGTCCGTCGCAGTGGCGGACCGAAGCGGTGCCGGACCAGCCACCTCGGGCACGGCACTGCTCGGCGAACGCTGATACCCCCAGCGGCTCCTCAAAGGACGGCAGCACGAGTGCGGCGGACTGGCCCACCACTTCCCCGGCCGAGTACCCGACAAGCCGCTGAGCGGCCTGTGTCCACCCGACCACCGTCCCTTGCTCGTCGAGCATCGCTATCGCTGCGTCGGCTATCTCGTAGCGCTTCTGGTCAGTGCTCATCATGGCGGTCGATCACGTTCCTATCTGGATTTCCTTGGCTCGCGACCTGGATGTCGCGTCCGTTGAGTTCTTGGGCGAAGCCTCAAGGAGGCTGGACTTCTGGGCGGCCACTGCCTCGCGTCGTTGGCCGGAGTGAGCCGTGTACTAACCACCCTCGCGCTACGGACCGCCCATGACGCCCGTGAACGTCCTTGGGGCGCGCGAACCTTTGCCCCGTGCCGTGACGCACCCCGGAACTCCTGAGCGTCCTGTCTCGGCGACGCCTGAATTCTGACCCTCTGACGGCGGATCAAAAGTGACCCTCTCGGTGATCTTCGTCTGAACCTGATCTTGATCGGAAGGTCA
>NZ_JBVKCA010000045.1:0-30567 GCF_055656965.1 Streptomyces sp. NPDC111656 | reverse complement strand
GGCGACGCGGAGGACGCGACGCCTGCGGGCGGCGCGACTCCGGACGCTTCGGGGGGCGGTCGCCGCTACGGAAAGAGCACCGGCCAGGCGGGCCCCCGGCATCCGTAGCGCCGGTCCGGCGCGAAGCGATTGGCAGGAATGGACCACGGCCGGCAGGAACCGGCCTGCGTCCCGGCCTCCCTCGTCGCCGACAACCACCACTCGACGTCGTTCTCCGCGGTGTTTTGGATCCCAGCAAGCGCGCTCGGTATTTCTCGCCAACCAACTAGCCGCAGAAGCACACCGTCCACGCACGTGGCGACCACTCAACAGGCAAGATGCCGCACCCGGCAACCTCCGTGCGCAAAACACCCCCAAAGTATCGCGAAATCGTTCGCATGCCCAACAGCATTCAAGAGCCCGCATCCTCGCCAGCCTTCAGAAAGTGCCTGCCTCATGCAAATAGAGGAACTGACTGGTGCTGTCCAGTACGTGATGGATCTCTTCGGCATCTTTGCCTTCGCCCTCTCAGGGGCATTCCTCGCAGTGCGCAAGGACTTCGACATCTTCGGGGCGGTCATCCTCAGCGAGGCAGCAGGCCTCGGTGGCGGCCTCTTCCGTGACCTGGTGCTCAGGGTCGCCCCCGTGGCCTTCACTGATCTCGGCTACTTCTTCACGCCCTGCGCCGCAGCGCTAATCGTGTACTTCGGTCACCGGCTGCGTCACGACGACAAGGTGGACGAGGACAGGCTGTTCGACCTCTCCGACGCAGCAGCGCTGGGGCTGTTCAGCGTCACCGGCACGATCAAGGCGCTCACGCATGGCTTCAACATTCCCGCCGCGGTCACGCTCGGATGCGCCAGCGCCGTCGGCGGCGGCGTGCTCTCCCAACTCCTCGCCCTCGAACAGCCGACGCTGCTCCGCTGGAACCGCGATCTGTACGCACTGCCCGCGTTCGCAGGCGCCACCTCGACCGCTCTGCTGTACTTCACCGGATTACTGAACGTCGGCACCGCCATCGGCGCCTCACTGTTCGCCTTCGGACTACGGCTCCTGGCCCTGCACTACAACTGGCGAACCCCACGTGCCCACTTCTGGCGCAATCCGTTCGCAGGCATGCGGCAGCAGTCACCAACGGTGAACCCAGACACGGGCTCAGCACCGTCGCCATCCACAGAAGCAGATACGATCACGCTCCGCTTCCCTGAATGGGATACAAGCACCCTGCCCGCCTCGGCAACCGAAACAGTCAGACTGCCGCGCATCGAGGCGCGGCCGCTCCCGCACCGCAACGACCGCGTCGTGCCTCCGGTTGAGCTCCCGGGATCCGGTCGGGACCCGCGATTCCTCCTCCGTCGGCCCGCGCGACGAGAGTAGAGGGAAGGAGACCAGACCTCACAGGGAGATCCGGGGGCGGTGGCTTTGGCGAAGAACCGAAGAAGACAGGGTGAGTGAGCGTCGGCCGCCGGCCACGTGGGTTCTCGGGTTGGACTGGACAAGCGAGTCTCTCCCGCTGGGTACGCCACGACAGGCTCGACCCGGCTCTGGGTCGTCGCCCGTCCCGCGGCTATATCCTCAACTGTGAAGGGCCGCTTGCACTCGTGCGCGACCGATGGTGCTTGCCCACCGGCAACACGTCCAGCCACGGGGCGCCACCAAGCCCGCCGACATCGGCCTGCCCGCCGGCATCCGCGACCAACTGCGCCCTCGGGCAGGCAGACCGCATGGACGACGGCTTGAACCCCAGCACCGCTCGTACCAACGCGTCCGTGGCCCCTTGTCGGCGTCGGCTGAACTCGGGTTCTGGATCACTTTTGGGGCTCTGTCGCTGATTTGGGGGTGGTGACGATCGAGAGCAGGTGGGCATCACCTAGGCGTGGGGGATGTGTTTCGCCTCGCCGACCTTCTTCTTCCGGGGGTTGGGGTGGCGGTAGATGGAGTGGTTCTTGAGGACGCTGAGGTCCGGCTTACTGTGCGGTCCACGGTGGGGTCGGCCGTCTGTCCGGGATGTGGATGGAGATCCTCGCGTGTGCACTGCTATTACCAGCGATGTCTGGCGGACCGTCCCGTCGCTGGCCGTCAGGTGCGACTCAATCTGCGGGCACGTCGTCTCGTGTGTGCTAACGGCAGCTGTGGGCGTCGGACGTTCGCCGAGCAGATACCGGACCTGACGCGTCGACATGCCCGCCGCACGAATGCCCTCACGACCCAGCTCACGGACATCGCCTTGTTTCTGGGCGGACGTGCCGGAGCGAATCTGTGCGGACGCCTGGCGGTCACCACCGGCAAGGACACCCTTCTCCGGCTCCTTCGCGCACTGCCCGTCCCAGCGCCGGAATCCGTCCCGTGTCTGGGCGTCGACGAGTTCGCCGTGCGCCGCGGTCGGACCTACGCGACGGTCCTCGTCGACATGAACACCCGCCGTCCCGTCGACGTCCTCGCGGACCGCGCCGCGCACACCTTCGCGGTCTGGCTGCGCGAACACCTCGAGGTAAAGGTCATCTGCCGCGACCGGGCCGGCTCCTTCCGAGACGGCGCCCACGCCGGTGCACCACAGGCCCGGCAAGTGGCCGACGCCTGGCACCTGCTGCACAACCTCGCTGAGGCCGTCGAGCGCGTCGTCGGACGACACCGCGCCGACCTGCGCGAACCCCTCACCGTCCGGCCCAACCAGGACGCCATCCGTCCACCCGCAGGCGTCCACCCCTCCGCCCTGGACGAGCTGGACGTGCACGGACGGCCTCGGCCGCTGATCGTCCGCACCCGCGAGCGCCACCAGCAGATCCACGAACGCATCGAACGCGGCGACAGCCTGCGAGCCATCGCCCGGGAGCTCCGCCTCAGCCACGGCACCGTCCTGCGCTTCGCCCGGGCCGCCGATGTCGAGCAGCTTCTCGTCGCGGCAACCCACCGCCCGAGCATGATCGCCGACTACCGCCTCTACCTGCATCACCGCTGGATGGAGGGCTGCACCAACGCTGCCGCACTCACCTGGGAGATCCAGCAGCTGGGCTACCGCGGAGACGTCAACACCGTCCGCCGCCACCTGCGTCCCTACCGCACCGGGACGATCCCGACCGATGCACCGCTGCCCCACCTGACCGTCCGCAGGGTCACCGACTGGATCATGCGCCGCCCCGAGCTACTCACCGAGACCGAGCGCAAGTGCCTCGACGAGCTGTGCGAACGCAGCCCCGCCTTGGCCACGACCACGCAGTACGCCCGCCGCCTGGCCTCGATGGTGCGCGAACGCCGCAGCGAGCACCTGGCGCTCGACGTCTGGCTTGCCGATGTCCGCCTCGACGGACAACGAGAACTCCGGACCCTGGCCGCCGGCATACGACGCGACCGGGCAGCCGTACTCGCCGCCCTGACCACCAGCTTCACCTCAGGAGCGGTCGAGGGCAACGTCACCAGGATCAAACTGCTGAAGAGACAGATGTACGGCCGGGCCAACTTCGACCTCCTGCGACGCCGAATCCTCCTGTCACCTTGATAAACCAGCCACCACCCCCAAATCAGCGACAGAGCCCAACAAGTGGGCCAGAGCCGAAACTCACCTACATAGCCAGACGTTGAAGCCTGGGTGCGGACTCTCCTCGACGGCGGCCCGCGGTCCGAACCTCGCGCACGACAGACGGCATGGACGTACCTCAACGAGATCCAGCCGGTGCTGCTGGAGTGGTCCGGCCGCTACGACCACCTGCGGGAAGTCACCCGACAGGACATCGCCACCGTCCGGGACGCCGCCACCGGCAAACAATGCGAGAGCCGGATCGTCGCGCTGCGGTCGCTGTTCCGGCAGGCGAAGAAGAGCGGGCAGATCTTCCGCAACCCCACGATCCGGATCCGTGTTCCGCGGCAGGCCGGCGGCGTGGTCCAGGCTCTCGACCAAGCGGATGTCGACGAGGCGATCGCCACCGCCACCACCCCGGACCTCCGGCTCATCATCGCCCTGGCCGCCGTCCACGCGGCACAGCCGAAGATGATCCGGACGATGCAGTTGGATGACGTCGACCTGGGCAACCGGCGCGTCATCGTCGGCGGCCACGTCCGCCCGCTCGACGACCTCACCCGCCGCGCTGTCCTGGACTGGCTCGACTACCGCCGCAACCGCTGGCCGAACACGGCCAACCCACACCTGCTGATCACACAGAAGACCGCCGTCGAGCTTGGTCCAGCCGGCAAACTCTGGACCACTCGGGCCACCCGCAACCTCAGCGCCACTCTCGAACGGCTCCGCGTCGACCGCCAGCTCGAAGAGGCCCTCGCCCACGGCGCCGACCCACTCCCCCTTGCCCTCGTCTTCGGCATCGATGAGAAGACGGCAATCCGCTACGCGGACTCGGCTCGCCGCCTCCTGGAAACCAGTTCCGAGTCGCTGAACGCCGTGAAGCATCAAAGGGTGATCAAAGCTGAGGACCTGGCCGACAGGCGCCTGCTGCAGGTGACAACGTCCTGGCACCACTACCCGGAGAGCGAGCCGTCCCTCCTGCACATGTGGCTGCACATGGACGGCCTCGGCCCCGTCCGGTTCCACACAGCAGGCGACGGCTTGGCCCTGGAGATCGACCAGCCCCACGGCCCCTACGACATGGACGAGTACGGCCACACCACGGTCGAGGAAGATCCACGGGACTTCCCGACGAGTCCGTTCGTCGGCGAGCAGGTCCTATCCGTCCGAGAGATCCGGTATCGGGACGGGAACCTGGACTTCGCCGTCGGCATCACCGTTCAGTTCCCCAGCGGAAGCATCCGCATCCTCAACCTCGCCGACGAGATCGTCCTCGCCCACGACCAGCACCTGGGCCCGGTCGAGGCGTATCTCCACGAGGCCACGACAAACGCGGCACCAGATCCCTCGTCGTGAGTTCGGAGCGAACTCGCCGGGCCACCTCCGCACAGCACAAGATTTGACCCGCGGGTTCCCGTTGAAGGTCCTTCACTTCGTCCGAACCCACGGGACTCCAGGCCCTGTTCTCGTATAGCTACCGCCAGGTGGCGTGTAGCGCTGAGTAACTACTTGAGGCTGTGGTTGCGCTGCTAGAGGGTGGCGAAGTCCGTGTGCGCCGTCTCGACAGCCTCCGGGTACGCCTGGGTCTATCTCGTGCTCGGTAGATGCTGGAGAGGCTGGGGCTCTGTCCTTTGCGGCGGCCGGTGGGGATGAGCAGGTCGGGCTAGATGTCCTCGACGGTCTCGCCGTTGGCGCGGCGGTGGAGCACGGTGTGGATCATGTCGTCGGTGATGACCGGGGCCGGCCGCCGAGGTTGCCCTTGCGGGCCGCGGTGTCGAGTCCTTCGAGGGTGGCCTCCCAACACGCTGCGGGAGCACGTAAGAAACCCCCGCGGCTTCCGGGAAAAGATACACGCCCCTGCAGCACCGCCCCGATGAGGGCCTGGGACGTTCACGGGGCGGCCTGACCTGCAAGATCCACGTTGCCGGTGAGGGCGGACGCCCGCCGCCCACTCGGCGTGCTGATCACCCCGGGCAGTGGGGCGACGCCGCAAAGGGGGGCCCGTCCGACAGGGCGTCCCTCTTTGCTGTGACCACTGACGTCTCGGCCGCCATCACAGCCGGCCGTAGGCAGACGACGTCCGCCTACGGCCGTCACTCACGCGGTGACCTCACGACCCGCTCTCTCAGATGAGGCCGCCGGCGGCCGCGATCGTCTGACCGGTGACCCAGCGCGCGTCGTCACTCGCGAGGAAGGCGACGACATCGGCGATGTCCTCGGGGCGCCCGAGCCGTCCGAGAGGGGTCCGGGCGATGAACGCGTCGGCGTTCGCCCGGAATTCCGGTGACAGACCATCGGTGTCGGTCAAGCCCGGAAGCACGACGTTGACCGTGATCTTCCTGTTCCCCAGTTCCTTGGCTAGCACGTGCCCGAAATACTCCATCGCGGCTTTGCTGCCGCCGTACGCGGCGACGCGTTGGCTCGGTCCCTTGGTGTGCCCCGTGGAGATGTTGACTATACGACCCCCGTCGCGAACGAGGTTCGCCGCCTGCTGCAGCGCCAGGAAGGTCCCCTTGACATTGACGGCCAGCAGCCGGTCGAGGTCCTCGACAGAGAAGGTGGATATGGACCCGAAGGCCCGCACGCCGGCGTTGTTCACGACGATGTCGAGACCGCCGAACGCGGCGACTGATTCCTCGAACAGGCGGGTGACATCGCCCGGCACGGCGAGGTCGGCCTGCACAGCCACGGCCTTGCTGCCCCATTCCTCGATCTCCCTGACGACATCCCGCGCGGCGGCCTCATTCGAGTGGTAATTGACCACTACATGTGCGCCGTCCCGCCCCAGACGCGATGCAACGGCCCGGCCGATTCCCCGCGAAGAAGCCGTGACGAGCGCCACGCTTTGATTCAGACCCACAGGGCCTCTCCTTTTGATTTCCATGCTTCGTATCGGTTTCCGACGTCGCCGGACCCGGAAAGAAAACTATGAGCGAACCCTCCCTGTTGTCCAATTCTGTTCTGATATTGCCGTGATAACGTTTTGTTATGGATATCTCGATGAAAGGGCTACGCTGCTTTGTCGCGGTCGCCGAGGAACGGCATTTCGGTCATGCCGCCGAACGGCTGGGGATCGCCCAGCCCGCGGTGACCCAGCAACTGCAGCGGCTCGAAGCGACGCTGGACATGAAGCTCGTGCACCGGGACGGCCGCACAGTTCTGCTCACCGAGGCCGGAGCGGCCTTCCTCTCGCACGCACGCGACGCCCTGGAGTCCAGTCAACTCGCCGTCCAAGCGGGGAAAGCGGCAACCCGAGGACTGGGGGGCATGCTCACGATCGGACTGGCCCCCGCGGTTCCACCTGCACACCTCGCCGATCTGCTGCGACGGTTCGCCACCGACCGGCCCCGCATCCGACTCCAGATCCGGGAGACCCGCCTCGAAGACACTCTCGCCCAACTGGCGCAAGGGACGATCCAACTCGCGCTGGCGAGCGGACTCGCCCCACCACCGCGACCCCCGCAGATCGAGGCGATACAACTTGCGGAAGAAGCCCTTGCCGTCGCGCTGCACCGCGACCACCCTCTCGCCGGGCGCGCGGTACTGCACCTGGCGGACCTCACGGACGAGCGTTTCAGCGTGATCACCCGGGACGCCGTGCGAGGGCAACCCTTCGGGATCCACGGCCTGTGCCAACGCACCGGATTCCAGGCACTCAAGTTCGCCGAGGTCCACGACGTCACCCTGCAACTCGCGATGATCGCGACAGGCCTGAGCGTGGGAGTGCTGCCGTCAAGTATGTCCCGGTACGCACCCGCCGAGGTGGCCTTCGTTCCGCTGGCGCACGAGGACCCACTCCGCACGCTGCTCCTCTACGACCGGCGGCACGTACCTGTGGGAGTCCGCGAGATAATCCGAATGGCCACACCGACCAGCCCGCCACCTTCCTTCTGATCACCCGGAAAGAGCGGGTCTTGAGGGCGGTCTTCGGTGGTGCTGCTGCGGCTACCGCCCCGGCCCTCCGATTCCAGGACCTGCCGACGGCTCAGCATGTCCCCCTGATCGCCTCCGAGGACCCGGTCGGTCCGCCTCGAAGAAATGGTCACCGTTCGGGCGAGAACTTTGCCGCAGCAAGAGGGTCCGTTCTCCGAACCCCCTGTCGGGCGACCACCTGGTCCGGTCCGGGTGCAAATACGCCCGGTCGATCCGCGCGGGCCGCCCGGACGGCGCCCCGATCTACGTCATCCTGTACAACCTGTCCGCCCACAAGGGCGAGACGATGATCGACAGGCGCCTGGGCATCCCTGATCTGTGGCCTCTGACCCCGGAGACTTGGGACGAAGACACCTTCTACGGGCTGATCGAGGTGTTCCACGACCTGGTGAGCCGCCCCCGGATGCGCCGATTCCACAACTGGAACATGTGCGGGTGGCACCACTCGGAGTTCCACAACGGTCCGGCACGCGTCCTGTACCGGTGGAAGATCAATCAGATCCTGCGCTCGGCTGGCATCGAGTACGAACTCGCCACGGAAGGCGAGGACCTCGGGCGCCTGGTCGCCGTCACGGACGACGCCTGCAGCCAGCTGGTGCACCGCGCCCTCAACGACAGCCCGCCCGACACCACCGCTGGCGTTCGCCACGCCATCGCGCTCTTCCGAGGACGTGACACTTCGGCTGAGACCAAGAGATCGGCGATCTTCAACCTCGCCCGCATCCTTGAGGAATGCCGTGCCTTGATCAAAGAGCACCTCCACAAGGACGAAGGCGCCCTGTTCCAGATCGCCAACAGCTTCGACTTGCGCCACAGCAATGCCGGTCAGCAACGCGAGTACGACGAAGTGTTCCTCGACTGGATCTTCTGGTGGTACCTGGCCACGGTAGAGCTCACCAACCGGTTGATCGCGTCGCGGACCACGGCTTGAGAGGGCAGTACGTGACCTGATGTCCGGTTCGGTATCGCCTGATTGTGTGACTGTGGGGACTCCCAGCCGGTCGACGAGCTTGGTCGTGCTGGAGTGACGGGGTGAGCGACCGCAAGCCCTACAAGATGATTAGCCGACCCGAGCCTGGTGGTGCTCGACACCCAGAGCCTGCATGCCGCCGCAGGAGTACCCGCGGCCACGACCGGGCGGGACGCGGCCACGAAGGTGCCGGGTCGCAAGCGGGGGCTGGCCGTTGACGTGCTGGGCCTGGTGGTCGCCGTGGTGGTGCTGGCCGCTTCCGTGCACGACAACGCCTTCGGTAGCGCGTTGCTGGACAAGGTCGCCGCGGGGACCTCCGCGGTGACGAAGGCACTGGTGGACCAGGGGTTCAAGAAGACCGTGGTCGAACACGGCGCCGGCCTGGGCATCGCGGTGGAGGTCGTCGAGCGCAACCCGGCCGACCGCGGCTTCGTCCCGCAGCCGATCCGCTGGAGAGTCGAGCAGACCAATGGGATCTTGATGTTGCACCGCAGGCTGGTCCGCGACTACGAACACCGCCCGGCCAGTTCCGAGTCCCGGGTGTACTGGGCGATAAGCGATGTGATGACCCGTCGGCTGACGGGCACCTCCGCCCTGGCCTGGCTCGGCGCGTGAGCGGCGACCCACAGCAGACCCTCGGTGCCCTGCTGGCACGTCTGGAGGTCCGCGAGCGGCAGATCGCTGTGGAAGCGGAGGCCGCTCGCGAGCAGATCGCGCAGCTGACCGCGCTGCTGGACGGACTCGCCCAGGCCGCCGAGCACATCACGATCACCCGCAAGACGCTCCTGGAACTGCCCGACGAAACGCCCCCGGCACCGGCCACACCGACGCCGGCCCTGCCGGGCGGCCCCGCCTACCAGCGGATCATGGCCGTCTTCGCCGAAGCCGACGCTCCGCTACGGGCGAGGAACGTGTGCGAGGCGATGGACCTGGACCTCGTGCCGAACAACATCAACAACGTCCGCATCAAACTGAAGCGCCTGACCGGGCGCGGAATCCTCGATGAGACCGAGCAGGGACTGTTCACCAGGCCGCGATCGTAACCGCCCGGCAAACCCACCACCGGCCCACTCACGCCGTTGTGCCAGCCCGCCGAGAAAACCCATTGTGAGTGACCGGCATCGGATGTCTGATTGATCGGCCACCGATCAAGGAAAGGAACATGACGACGTCGCTGCCCACCCCCTCGTTGCACACCGCTCGCCTTCGGCTGCGTGCCTTCGAAGACACGGATGCGAACGACCTCTTCGCACTGCAGAGCAACACCTACGTGCTGCGCTACTGGGACGCGCCACCATGGAGCGAACGCGTGCGCGCCGAGCAGTTCATCACGGCTTGCCGGCAGATGGCACAGGAGGGCACCGGGGCGCGGCTGGCCGTAGATCGTGTCTCCGACGGGGCGTTCATCGGCTGGTGCAGCCTGAACAGGTGGAATCCGGACTACCGTAGCGCGTCGCTTGGCTACTGCTTCGACGATGCAGCGTGGGGCCACGGCTACGCGACCGAGGCCGCGGGCGCTCTGCTGCGATGGGCATTCGACACGCTGGACCTGAATCGCGTCCAAGCTGAGGCCGATACGCGCAACGTGGCTTCTGCCCGCGTGTTGGAGAAGCTCGGCTTCGTGCGTGAAGGGACGTTGCGGGAAGACTGCGTCGTCAACGGCGAGGTCTCTGACTCGTGGGTCTACGGGCTGATCAGGCGGGAGTGGCGGCCGTCGTCCGAGCCGGCTCCCCGCTCGCTGAGTCCCATCGCCTGACACCTGGTATCGACCACGCCCCGAACCACTGATCACTGCGCCTCATCCAAACTTAACGGCGAACCGGACAAAGGCTCACATCCTGCCCTCTCAGGCCCGGCCGCGAGTCCAGGGCTTGTTCACCGCCATGCCATGTGCGAAGTTCCGCTCCCACAGCAGCGTGAATCCACAGGCCACCACGTGGTTAGTGAAGCTGGATCAGTTTGAGACGAAAGTCCAATAGCCGACGTCGGGCACCATCCCGATCTGTTTATTCAGCGCGATAATTGAGGCGTTGCGAGAATCATTATAGGTGCTCATCTGCTTTCCGCCCTGGGCACTCGCGAACTGGAAACTGGCCATCTTGAGAGCCCGTGCAATTCCTCTGCCGCGGCAACACTCGATGACTCCAGTGAATTGCGTTACCCAGGAGGATGAGCTGGTTCCGGCGTGGAGGACGGTCAAACCCACAGGCCTTCCCGAGATGTCTGCGACAATCACGACGTTATCTGTACCCAAATGTCGCAGCGCCTCAGAAAGTTTCAGCGGCCGATTGGTCGGCGTGGGCATACCTTTCAGTGCGCTGATAAGCAAGGGTTCGAGCAGTTCGCGTTCCTGGTCGAAGGAGCCGATTCTCGTCGTCACATTTGCGCGTTGTGCCGTCCGGAGTGCGAGGTCCTCTACGCCAGGCGCGCGGGTCAGGTCCCAAGACCAACCTAGGTTGTGCGATGCAAGAGTCATGCCGTGCCGCTCCGCGAACCGGCGGCCGACAGCGGCGTCATCACGAAGTTTGAGGCTGTAAAGGAATGTGGGGTGTTCGCTCAGGTGCTCACGAATTCTCCGAGCAATGGCAGTGCCCACCCCGATCCCACGCTCTGCGCCATCAACGGCCAGTCGCACCGCGATCGCGCCCTCGACATCGACCTTGCCGTCAATCACCCCGATGCCCAGAAGCTCACTTTCTCGTACAGCAGCGTAGCTGCGTGCACCTGACGCGCTCACCACCTGGTCCATGGCGCGAGCTAGGCGTGATGGCCCGAATCGGGTCAGTAGATCTGCCGCTTGAGGGATTTCGCTTGACTCGATCTCGCGGAGGCGAAATTGCTTCTCGGGGCGACGTGGCGCTGCGGAGGGTGCATCAGGCATATGTTCACCAAACCGGTACTAGATGCGCAGAACGGAAGCGAATCCTGCGCGGACTTTTATAACGCAAGGTCTATGGCGGGTCGATCAGCCCTGGTATTACAGGAAGATGCTGTGAGGGTCACCGGCCGCCGCTAATCCAGGAATCTTCGCAGTCCGCAAGGAAGTCGCCGTCGTCGGCCCATCTCGCTCAGCTCTGCGCCGCTCGGCCGGACCCGCGTCACCAGGTGACGGGCAGGCTCGTGACGCCATGCACCACTGTGCCGACTTTGTACTGGAGTTGTTCCGCGGGGACAGCCAGGCGTAGATCGGCGAAGCGGTTCAAAAGTGCGGGCAGTGCGATCTCCAGTTCCAGCCGGGCCAGCGGCGCTCCAACGCAGCGATGGATGCCGTGCCCGAACGCCAGGTGGCCCTGTCGGGGTCGGGTGATATCGAGGCGGTCGGGGTTGGGGACGAGCGCGGGGTCGTGGTTGGCCGCTGGGAGCGAGACCAGCAGCAACTCCCCTTTCGTGACGCGCTGCCCGCCCACTACGGTGTCGCGTGTCGCCCGCCGGGGTGGACTGATCTGCACGATGGCCAAGTAGCGCAACAATTCCTCTATCGCGCCCGGGGCGGCCTCAGGCTGCTCGCGGAACAGCGCCAGCTGGGCGGGGTGGGTCAGCAGGGCGAGCACCGACGACGCGATCATGTCGGCGGTCGTCTCGTGCCCGGCTTGGATCAGCGTCGCCGCGACGGCGGTCAGTGTCTTGAGCGTGAGGGCGTCGTTCCGTTCCCGGACCAGCGCGCCCAACAGATCGTCGCCGGGCTCACGGATGGCCTGCCGGGCGCGTTCGGCGACGTACTGGTTGAGTGCCGCGTTACCGGCCGCGCGTTCCTCTTCGGCGATGGTGAAGTCGAATCCGGTGTTGATGTACCTCTGGAACTCGGCCCGGTCCCCGAGCGGGATGCCGAGCAGCTCGCAGATCACCTGACTGGGGATCGGCCAGGAGTAGGCCGGAACCAGGTCGGCGCCGGGGCCTTGGTCGGCCATCGCGTCGAGGTGCTGATCGACGAGCTCGGTGATGCGCGGACGCAGCGACTCGACGGCCTGGGTAGTGAAGTGCGGCGTGAGCAACCGTCGGAGCACGGTGTGGTCCGGCGGGTCCATGAAGAGTAGGGCGCCCGGCAGATCGAACCGGTCGGGATCGTCGGCCCGGAATATCGGCACTGAGTCGCCGGTGGTGAACAGATCGGCGTCGCCGAGCACTGTCCGCACGTCGTCGGCGCGGCTGACCAGCCAGCACGGCTGCCCGAAGACCGTGGTGCTTCGGATCAGGCCTGAAGCATTGCGGGTTTGACCGAGCGTGGCGTCCGGGAGCAGCCCGTCGCGGCGCAGGAACACAGGTGTCTCAGTGCCGGGAGTGTCCGCCGTCCAACCGGGATCCCGGCCGGTGAAGGCAACGAAACGCTCCAGTGCGGGGGCGTCGGCGCTTACCGCGATCTCCGGACCGAAAGGCATGCCGGGGCCGCGATATTCTGGCTGGACGATGCCCCGGAGCACGGTCAGCGCGTGTTCGCAGATCTCCGCGGCCGGCTCCCAAGGCTGGCCGGTGGCCCGGGCGAGGTCCCAGCCGTGGCCGATCATCTCGACCATCAGCATGCCGATGACCACGTCGTACGGGTAGGTGCCCCCGAGCAGTGGCACCTTCACGTCTGTGGCCGGCTCGCCGCCCTCGAGCGTCACGGTGAGCTGGTGGATCGCGGGCGCGGGATCGTCGGGCCCGGCGTAAGCGGATGGGTCAGGGCGCTCGTCGCCGAGGGGGTCATTGAGGGCTGCGTCGAAGTAGCCCAACCAGCCGAGCAGGTGCCGGCGCAGTGACGTCACGTCGAAGTCATCGCACGGCGTCGATAGCTTGTCCTGCTCCGGAGTGACGGTGGAGAGCAGGTGAGCCAGGTCTTCGATCACGGTCAAGATCACGGGATCTCCTCGTTGATAGGCGTATCTCTAGAGTATAGACACCTATCAGAGGATGCCCGCCATCGGGGCTTAAGGTCATTGGGTGATGGCACAGGAACCAGGCCGCCGAGCTGAGTATGCGGCGACGACCCGCCAGGCGATCCTGCTGGCGGCCCGGGAGCTGTTCATCGAGCAGGGCTATTTCGACACCCGGGTCGAACACATCGCGCGCGCGGCCCGGGTCGCAGTGCCCACCGTCGATGCGGCGGCAGGTGGCAAGGCAGGCTTGCTCCGCACCCTCATCGAGGACGCGGTGCGCGCAGCGGAGGCGGGCGGCAGCCACGAGCGCATCGCGGCGCAACGCAACCCCGACGCGCTGCTCCGCATGATCGTCGACGGCACCCGCAGCGAGTTCCAGAAGTCGTCACCGCTCATCCGCCAGGCGACCGCCGCCGCACCGATGGATGCTGGCGTACGCGAAAGCCTGGGCGTGGCGCTGGCTAGCCTGCGCCGTGGGCTGGACGCGGTCGCGAACCGTCTCCAAGAGCTGAGCGCGTTACGCCCCGGAATGACCGCGGAGGAGGCCGCGAATATCCTTTGGTACTTTCTTGGCGACGCGTCCTACCTCACGTTGACCAGCGACTGCCACTGGCCCCTCGACCGCTCCGCGGACTGGCTTTACGCGTGCTTGACATCAGCCCTGATGGGCGACCCCTAACGAGTTGGTGCGTGATAGCGGGTGAGGTGTTGTGCCTGGCCGGTGGCATGATCCGTCTGTGGCGATCATGGTCAATCGGGCGGTGCTGGCGCGTCGGCTGTTCACGGGGATCTCTCGGCGTCATCTCGCGTGCCTGGTCGAGGAGTTGGCGGTGCCGTGGGAGGCCGGGGTCGAGGGGCGGCGTCATGCTGCGCGAGGTGGGGCCAGGAAGCGGGCTGCGGGAGCCGGCGCCCGTCACCAGTTGGTGTTCGTCGACCGGCTGGTGGCCACGCTGATCCATCTGCGTCACGACCTGCCGCATTCGGTGCTGGGGCTGCTGTTCGGCGTCGACCGCTCCACCATCACGCGCGCGATCTCAGAAGTACGCACACTCCTGGCCGAGCGGGGGTGCGCGGTCCCCGACCGGCCCGGCCTGCGACTGCGGACACTGACGGACGTGTTCGCCTACGCCCAGGCCGAAGGCATCGAGCTGCGCCTGGACGCCACCGAGTTCCAGGTCCGCCGGCCACCGGCCGGACGTGGCGGCCGGCGCGCGTTTGTCTCGGGCAAGAAAAAGCAGAACACGATGAAGGCCACCGTCATCGCCGACTGGCGGGGCCGCACCTTATGGACCGATGCCCTGCGACCTGGTCGTATGCACGAGGCCACGGCCGCCCGCAACGAGGGCATCGCCGTGTGCTTCCAGCACTTCCCCGACGTCGAGGTCCTCCTGGACGACGGCTACCTGGGCTTGAGCCGCGACCACCGCGGGCAAGCGATCACACCGCCAAGAAAACCGCGGCCTGGAGCACTGCCCGGCAGAGCCGAACAGTGGGAACGTGACCGCCACGGGCACTCATCCGACCGCATCACCGTCGAACACGCCCTCGCTGACCACAAGCGCTGGAAGCAACTGATGCGCTGGACCCACCGACGCGACCGCCTGCCCGACACCTACCGCGCCATCGCCAGCCTTGTCTCCGACCGCACCATCACCGCCTGACAACAGGCCACGACCAGGCCAAACACGGCCCACCCGCTATCACGCACCAACTCGTAAGAGTGTGTCTCAGTTGGCTGTTCGGCGGTGTTTGGTGAGCTTCTTGAAGCATGTGAGGGCTGCGGCCAATGCGAGGAACCCACCGAAGTGACTGGCGTTCCGTTCGTATCGGATCGTCAGGCGTCGGTACCCGAACGTCCAGGCAATGGTCCGCTCGATCACCCACCGATGCCTCCCCAGTTTCTGACGACCGTGTCCGGGTCGTCGCCGTAGGGGCGCTCGTGCTCGGCCGGGAAGTCGGCAATGCGCATCACCTGGTTCGCTGTCAGGACGAAACAGCGCCCCTCCTGCGCGATGTGACGCATTGTGGCGTGGTGGCCGTCGCGTCCATCGGCGGTCGGCGCGCAGTACAGCTCGATGCCCTGGTGGTACATCGCCATCCGGGCGGCCGGCATTAGGTTCTCCCAGCAGATGACGGCGCCCAGCCGGCCTAGCGCGGTGTCGTAGACATTGGGCCTCCGCCAACTTGAAGTCACAGGTCAAAAGGCTGGTGTGATCGGTGCTCAGGGTGCTCACGCTGGTCATGGGCGGCTGTCTTCGCAGTAGGTCGTCCGACAGCGGTTGATCTCGAGGTTGGTCAGGACGAGCAGGGCGCGCAGGAGGTGGGTGGCGTGGGCGGGGTCGGTTCGGAGCTTGGTGAGGGTCCGCCAGTTCTTGAGGTGGGCGAAGCCGTGCTCGACCGGTGCGCGTCCGACGGCGAGGATGCGGTTGGCTTCCTTCTGGCCGGGGGTGAGTTTGCGGGCGCGGGTGGCGGCGAAGCCTGTGATGATCAAGGGGGCGAGTACGTCGTTGTCCAGGCCGCGGAAGCCGAGGTCCGCGAGGGCGCCGAGGCCGGCGGCGCGCAGGTGGGCCAGGACGTGGTCGTGGCGGGCGGCGGTGATGTCATGGGTGCGGCCGGGCAGGGCGGCGGATATCCAGATCAGACGACCGTTTTCGTCGGTCAGAGCGAGGAAGTGCAGGCCGTGACGGCGGTGTTTGCCGGAATGATTCCGACGGTTGGCCCTTCCCGTGCGGCGCTGGGTGGGAATGAAGGTGCCGTCGATCAGGACTACCATCCCCGCCCCGCACGGCAACCTTCTTCAAGGCGACATGCGCCGAACCTGAGTGCCGGGCTCACAAAGACCCAGTCGAGTGTCGCGGGTGTGGCCGGGAGGTCCTCAACGATGAGCGCCGCCCCGGCGCGGATCTCGTCGTGAAGCTCTGCGCGGATGTGACTGAGGTCGGTGACGAAGCGATCCACCCGGGCGCAGGGCGAAGCGACGAATAACCGCTGGTGGTGGTTGTTGTGTTGTTGAGCTGCTGTGGCGGGTGTCAGTGGCGTGGTCGGGTTCTGTGCTGTCATGGGTGCTGTGTGTGCTGTCTTTGTGTTGTCTCAGGCGGAGGGCACCCGGGCGTACGCGATGTTGCCCAGTGCCGGGGGAAGGCTGCCTGCTGCCATGAGTGATGCTTCCTCGGTCAGGATCTCCCGGAATCGGTCACGGTCTTTGGAGACCGCGGCGCGGTACTGGGGGAGGACCTGGAAGACTGGATCGAGTTCGTCCATGAAGTCTCGGCTGTGGGGATGGTGTATGCCGCTTCGACGCGTTCTGAGCGTGCGTCAACGCATCCGGCGTCGGTGAGTGCCTGCTCGAGTTCCGGGCGTTGCAGGTATTCGGTCAGCGGGGCCGCGAACGTCCCCACTTCGGGGTCGTCCATCCGGTTAATCGTCCTGGCCACGGGGTGGAAGAACGGGGCTCCCATGGGATCCGCCCAGTTCATCACGCTGACCAGGCCGCCCGGCCGTACCACCCGGATCATCTCGCTGAGTGCCTTCGCCATTCCGGGTCCGAAATACACCACCCCGAGTACGGAGAACGCCGCGTCGAACGTGTCGTCTCCGTAGTGCAGGTCCAGCGCGTCCATCACCTCGGCGGCAGATCCGGGGTACGGCCTCAGCCGCTCGGCCGCGCGCGATCATCTGTGAGGACGTGTCGATGGCCCACACGCCGTATCCACGCTCGGCGGCGGGGACGGCCAGGGCTCCCATGCCCGCGCACACGTCCAACACGGCTGCGCCGGCAGGCAGTGCCGCCCCATCGAGTGCTGCGCGTGAGAACCCGCCCGAGCAGGGGTCGCACCATCGCTCGTAGGCGGAGAGCGTCGTGTCGAAGTGGTTCCCGGTCGTCTTGGTCATTACTTCCCGTCCTTCGTTGTGGCAGGTGTCGGTGAGGTCCTCTTCAGGGGCCATCGGCAGCAAGCACACCAGCTTCCGGCGGGGCCGCCCATCCTCCAGCGGCCCGCATCCATACGAATGCGTACGGGAGCGGTCCAGGGCCGTGCCATAAGCTCCGGTGGATGGATGTGCTCAGTGCGGTAATCAGCAGTGTCCGCATCGGCCGTGCCGAGGCCTGCTCGATCAAGGGGTCAGGCTCGTGGGGCTGGCGATACCCCCCGCTCGTCGGCAGCGGCTTCCACACCGTCCTGCGGGGCAGTGCCTGGCTGATCACAGCCGACGGCCAGCCCCTCGAACTGAAACCGGGCGACGTCGTCTTCACACCGTCCGGCGCTACACACGGACTCAGCCACGCGCCGTCGTCACTTCAGGACCTGCCCCCCGCTGTCATGAGCGACGGCCTCTCGAACCCCGGCCCATGCGACGTCGAGCTGCTCTGCGGCGCATACTGGCTCGACCACGGACAGGTACACCCCTACCTCCGGTCACTCCCCGAAGTCATCACGGTATCGCCCGACTACGACCACAATCCGCATCTGCGGTTGCTGGCAGACCTGCTCGGTGCGGACTTGTCCGACACCGGCCCGGGTACCGAGACGACCCGGCCAGCCCTGCTTGACCTCATGCTGACCCACGTTCTGAGGCAATGGCTGGAACGGAACCGGATGGCCGATTGGCCGGAGACCGCCGATCCGGCGATTGCCGCTGTGCTCCGCGAGATCCATGCCAGCCCACACCGGTCATGGACCGTACAGTCACTCAGGGAGACCGCAGGAATGTCGCGGACGGCGTTCGCCAAACGCTTCAACGCGCTTCTGGGCCAGCCACCGATGTCCTACCTGACTAACTGGCGCCTTACCTACGCAGCCCGACTGCTCCGCGAAACCGACGCACCCCTGGCGACGATTGCCCGTCGGGTGGGCTACTCGACGGAATTCGCATTCGGGGGCAGTTTCCGCCGCGAGTACGGCATCGCACCTGGCCGTTTCCGTGCTCTCGAGCGAGGCGGGCGCACTGCGGGCTGACCAAGTAGGTCTTCGGTGAGTCGTCGCATGTGCGGCCGGGCGTGCGCTGAGACTCGGCTCGGTCTCAGCGCAATCACGCCATGCTTCTTCCTGCGCCAAGTGGCTGCTGCGAGGCGAAGCGGCTGCTCCTTGGCGGGGTGGACATCGTGGTGTAAGGCCGGGTGAACGAGGTCGGAGAGCGTGCGCCTGAGAGCGCGGATTGCTTCGGTGCTTGTGTCGCCGACCTCGCATCGGCGCTGCCGGTGGGCGCGAGTGGCCTGGGCCGGCACCTCAGCGGGTGTTGCCGGTTGGTGTGTTGGAGGTGTCGGATTGTTGGTTGTGTGGTGTGGGGGCTGGGTGGTGCTGCCCCAGCCCCCAGTGCTTCGTGCCGGCGTCGGATCCGGTGGCGTTTTTGTGGGTGTGGCCGGCCGTGGGGCTGTGTCAGCGGTCGCCGGTCACGGGATCAGCAGCAGTTTTCCGGTGGTCCTGCGCGATTCGATGTCCGCGTGGGCCCTGGCTGCCTCGGCCAGCGGGTAGCGGGCACTGATCCGGACGACCAGGTCGCCCTTCTCGACGAGAGCGAACAGTTCGGCTGTGCGTGCCGTGAGTTCCTGGGGCGTGCGGATGTAGTCCTCGGTCACGCCGTATGTGATGCGGGTGCTGCGGGGGATGTCGTTCATGGCGATGGTCGGCACATCCCCGATCAGCGGCCCGTAGAACACCAGTGTGCCGTGCGTGCGCAGTACTTTCAGTGATGCGGCGAACGTGGTCGCGCCCGCACCGTCGAACACCGCGTGCACGCCCTTGCCGCCGGTCAGTTCCTGTACCGGCTCGACGAACGCGTCACCGCTGGAGACCAGAACGTGATCGGCGCCGGCGCTGGCGGCGAGTTCGACCTTCTCGGGCCGCGACACCAGGCCGATCACGGTGCCGCCGCGGGACTTGATGACCTGGGTGAGCAGCATCCCGACCCCGCCCGCGGCCGCATGCACGACCGTGATGTCCCCGGGCTGCACCGGGTGGGACACGGTGGCGAAGTGCTGCGCGGTCAGGCCCTGCAGGAGCACGGCCGCGGCGGTCTCGTCGTCGATGGTGTCGGGCACCGCGACGACACCACTCGCCGGGAGCACGATCTGCTCGGCGTAACTGTTGAAGATGGTGATCGTCAGCCATGCGACACGGTCACCCGGGGCGAACTCATGGACGCCCTCGCCCGTCTCCACCACCACGCCGACGCCTTCCGCGCCCGGCACCTCGGTCAGGGCCTGCCGGCGGATGGCGGTGTCGAAGAAGTTCACACCCGCCACGCGGACGTCCACCAGGACTTCTCCCGGGCCCGGACGAGGTGCCGGCCGCTCGCGCAGCTGCAGCACCTCCGGTCCCCCCGCTTCGTTGATAACAATTGCCTTCATGCGGGCGAAGGTACGGTCCAAAAAATGTACCTGCAAGTACAATCTGATCCGTGGCCACCAGGAAAGGCACCGCGACCCGCCTGCGCATCATCGAAGCCGCCGCAGCCGAGATCCGCGAGCGCGGCACCAACGTCACCACCCTCGACGACGTATGCCGGCGCAGCGACACCGGCAAGGGGCAAATGTTCCATTATTTCCCCGAAGGCCGGGAACAGCTTCTGCTCGCGGTCGCCGAACTTGAAGCCCAGCGCGTGTTCGACGACCAGGAGCCGTATCTGAGCGAACTCACCTCACGCGCAGCCTGGGAGGCGTGGCGCGACCTCATCGTCGAGCGTTACTGCGACCAAGGACTCCACTGCCCGCTTGGAGTGCTGATCGCCGATGTAGGCCGGTACAGCCCCGCCGCACAGGCCGTCTCGGCACAACTCGTGCGCCGGTGGCAGGACTGCGTCCGAGCTGGCATCGAAGCCACACAGGCGGTCGGCGAGGCCAACCCAGCCCTCGACGCCAACCGCACAGCCGCAGCCGTGATCGCAGCCATCCAAGGCGGTGTCACCGTCCTGCTCTCCACCGGCTCAGCAGAACACCTCGAGGCCGGACTGAACCTCTGCCTCGACCACCTGCTGTCGTGATCACCAGCAGTTGGACGACCACGTCCCCGACCGGAAACCCCGAAACCGCTGTCGGCGACGGGAAAAGTGGCTCTTCCAAGATTTCCGTGAAGCCGGTCATGCTTCCGTGCGCCAGTGACGCTCCGTCATGGATGGCGGGATGCTCGATCAGTGTGAGGAGTTACTGAAGGCGGTGTTTCCGCACCTCGGTGGGGTGCGGGTGGAGCAAGCGGTGGCAGAGGGCGGTCTGTTACGGATCGTGGCGAGTACGGCATCGACGATCTCGGCGTCGTGCCCAGGCTGTGGGGTTCTGTCGAGACGTCGGCACAGCGGCTACGAGCGCCAACTCGCCGACGACGCAGTCGGCGGCCGGCGAGTGTCCATCACGCTGACCATCCGGCGCCTGTTCTGCGACAACCCGGGCTGCGCGAGGGTGACGTTCGCCGAGCAGGTTCATGGGTTGACCGTGCGTTACGGTCGGCGGACTCTGCAGCTCACGGGCCTGTTGGGCGCGATCGTGGTGGTGGGCTTCGCGCGCCTCGCCGGTGAACGCCTGGCGGCCCGGCTGCCGGATCCGGTCCGCGACACCACTCTGCTGAGCCTGGCCACGGCTCTGGACGATCCGTACGCCGCAACGCCCCGGGGCCTGGGGGTCGATGAATTCGCCACCCGCAAGGGCCACAAGTACGGCACCGTGCTGGTCGACTGCGAGACCCATGCCCCCATCGACCTGCTGCCCGACCGGGAGCTGGCGACGTTCGCCGCCTGGCTGACCGACCACCCCGGAGTGGAGATCATCTGTCGCGACCGCGGCGGCGCCTTCGCGGACGGCGCCCGCGCGGGCGCCCTGAGGCTGCTATGGCCGACGCAGCGTCCACCACACCGGCCGGATCCGCCCAGTCGGCACATGGCGGCGGATCTCTTCCTGGTACAGCCGCAGCCACACCAGCGCGTCCGTCGATGCAGGAACCTGCTGCGGACTCCGCGTGCCCTTGCGCACGACGGTCACCAACTGCTGTCCGAAGTCGACGTCCTGCCAGCGCACCCCCAGCAGCCCGCGCCCCGGTCGAGACCCACAAGGCCACGATCGCCCGGTCCCGGTGCGAGCCCAGTTTCGCGAACAGCACGTCGAACCACTCGTCCGGAATCACCCGCGGTACCCGGCGGGGCACCCGCGGACGGTAGCGGCCCATCCTCTCGTTCCGCCATGGCTCCAGTGGATGGCGATGGGCATGAGCACGCTGCCGCCCCCGCTCGGCCGGCCACCAGTGGGAACGGGATTGGCCAACGGCTCTGTGCCGCACTCCAGATGGAAGTCGTAGAACGCGCGCAGCACCGTCTCCGAATGAACCACGGTGCCTGGCGCGTACCCGCTCCCTGGCGCTCGTTTCCCCGTGATCGGGTTCACCGGACGCTCTCCTCCAGACCCAGCACGGTCTGGCCGTCGCTTCGCTGTGTGCTGGAACCAGATGCTGAAGTCCCGGGCGTCCGCCCGGCCGGCCCGGTCCCACTCCACCTCGACGGCCCGCAGGTCGGAACCACCTCAGCAGATCCATCCCGTACGACCGAGCCGTACTGACTGCTCGGCCCGAGGCCAACACCTCACTCAGATACGCCCGCGCCGACACCACCTGATGGCCACTGGCGTCGATCAGCGTGTATGTCTCCCAGACGTCACCCGTCTCCACCAACCGACCGGCCCTCGGCACCACGAGCTTCTGCAGGTTGCGGACCGCCCCTTGTTCGTTCGCAGCGCGTACAACGGCACCCGGAATCAAGGGTCACCTGACCTGCCCAAACTTCTCCGTTAGTGCAGTCAACGGGTCGACCTCCTGGCCGTCGGGGAGGACCACGATGATGGGTGGCGGCTCCGGCTCGGGTGGCGTGTCCGCCACGGCCATGCCGCCTCCTGGCCCTCGCCGTCCTCACGTTCGAGGGCGTGCTTGAGCTGGGAGCGGGCATCGAGCCGTTCGGGTCCGGCGACGTCGTTCCAGAAGGCGTGCGTGATCGCGGCGGACCAGCCCGGCGAGTCCGGGTACGCGCGGGAGGTGGCGAGCCAGTAGCCCTCAGGGCGCTGCCAGGCCTCCATCGGTTCGACGGAGTAGGGCAGCCGCGTGTACAGGGCGGTGAGGTCGGCCCGCACCTGGGTGAGTTCCTGCTGCGCTGCGATGAGGTCGCCGGGGTAGTCGTACGTTGTCGCCACGGCCCCAACAGTAGTTCGACCCGGCGGCCGCGCTGCTCGTACGACGCGGCAGCACTGCGCGCCCGCCAGCTTCTGCCGATGACAGCTCAGGGCTGGTCGGGCGGGGCGTCCTGCAAGTACCAGCTTGGGCGGCCATGCACTCCTTCGTCCACTCCATCAGCAGGTGTGAGCCCTCCTTGACGCGGCTCTCGTCATGGCCGCCGTCGTTGGCGAACCACTGCACGAGTAGGCCGGCCCCCGGACGGTGCAGGTCGCCGGTGTCGCACACCGGGCACAGCTCCAGGTGGATCGGCCGCCCGTGTTCGTCGTCCTGCGGCGCTACCCCGGGCGTTCGTCATGTCATGCCTTTGCGGGGGTCAGGTGTGGCGGAGCGCGTCCAGATGGTCATGGGCGGGGGAACGGCTGCGCTCCGTGTAGCGCTCGGCGAAATCAGTCAGGGCATGCCGCAGGACCGCCGGGGTGCCGGGAACGGCGAGGGCGCTGTCGGCCGCGGCAAAGCAGGCGCGGGCGGCCTTGGCGAGGTCCTGGTCGTCGAGGCCGGTGCGGGCCGCCCGCAGCCAGACGTCGTGGGAGGGGACGGGCCGCTGCGAGTCCCGGCAGAGTGGCTCGGTTGCCGCGTAGGCGGCATCGGCCGCCACCGTGTCGTTCAGGAGCGTCGCGGCCAGCACAGTCGGCACGACCCAGTCGTCGCCGTTCTGCGCGTCGGTCATCCGCAACTCCAGCCAGCCGCGCGGTCTGACCGGCGGGAATAGAGTGCTGAGGTGGTAGTCCAGGTCGGCCAGGGTCGGCGGCCGCAGCTCGGGTACGCCCCGCAGCCAGGCGCGGAAGGTCAAGCCGGAGGGCGCGGACCAGTCCCCGTTGAGGTCGCCCGGTATGCACATCACCTGCGCGTCGAGCGCATAGCGGGTCCAGGCCACACGTGGGTCGGAGTGGTAGAAGGGCGGGCGGGTACGACCGGCATCCATCCGGAACCAGACGTCCTGCCGGCTGGACAGCCACCCCGTGGGCCACCCGTCCTGTATCGGGGAGTTGGCGAAGGCGGCGACGAGCACGGGACCGATACGGTGGGCGAGTTCCCAGCGGGAGCGGTAGCCGCCGATGCCGCGGGAGTCCTCGCCGCAGTCCAGGTTGATCTGTACGGATGCGGTGCGGCGCATCATGTCGCGGCCCCAGGGGCCCTCGCGGTCGAAGAAGCTCTCCATGGCCCGGTAGCGGGGGTGGTCGAGCACGCGAGGCGGTTCACGATAGGGGTCGAGGCCCCGGCCGACGAGTGCCAGATCAGCCTGCTCGACTGTCGTGCGCAGTACGGCGAGATCCGCGGCCATCATCTCGACGCACGCGCCGAGCGAGAGGGCTGGCGGGGAACTCAGCTCCAGCTGGCCGCCCGGCTCACGGGTGAGTCTGCTGCCCCCGGGCAGGGCGCCTGTCACCTCGATCGGCGTGAGGGCGGCGTCCAGCCGGTCGGCGGATATCGGCAGCAGAGGGTTGTGGTGGTCCTGGACCAGCCACTCCGTCTCCACACCAATCCGCTCAGGGGGGCCGGTCTTGCAACACACGCCGAGCACATACGCTTCCGCCTCTTCCAGGGTCAGTTCGGTCATTTCTGTCCTCCTCTCGCACAATCTGGTGCGGGTCAGGTGGGTGTCGGGCTGGGCGCAGGGGTGGAGCGGCGTGTCGAGGGGGAAACCGCTCCACCCCCGCGCGGGGCCGTCAGTTGGAGACGGCCTCGGAGGTGATCTCAACGTGCTCGGGGTAGAAGGCGACGCGGCCGGCGATCGCCCCCCACGGCCTCGAACGGCTCCTCGTGGAACCACACCGCGTCCGCGATCTTCTTCTCGGGGGTGACGAGGCTGTAGTAGGACGCCTCGCCCTTGTACGGGCAGTAGGTGTGGGAGTCCGTCCGCTCCACAAGTGCCTGGTCGACGTCGACCAGGGGGATGTAATGAACGGCCGGATAACCGGCCTCGGTCAGCGTGACGGCAGAGGTCGTCTCGGCGACGACCTTCCCACCGTCCCGAGTGACTACCCGGATCAGACTGGAGTTCTCGACGACCGCAATGGGGTGGTCCGGCCCAGGGATCCTCTTCTCACGGGACATCAACGTTCTCCTTCATTTTTGAACTGCAGGAAAATTTGGGTCACAGGTTGCCCCGACGGCTGTGCCTCTCGGATGTAGTACCGGATGCAAGTGGAGGGGCCCTGCCCAAGGACTTTCCGCCCTGCCGGACCTCTTACGGGTTAATGGCCCGCTGGCTGCGGCCGACGTCGTCGGGTAGATCCGTGACCAGCGCCGCCCCCCAGTGCTCGGGCACCACCCCCGCAAGCGGCACATCTGCTGCGGCAGACCACCGCACCGGTCAGCTTCATGCCCTCGCTTCGGGTCCGGCCGACCAGCGCTCGCGCCGGACCCTCGCCGGGGGCGGCGAGGGTCCGCACCATGTACTGCAGAACAAAGTTCGGCGATGGCCGTTGTGGAAACTAATCGGCCTGAGCTTGGGCCGCAGGGCAGACCTCGGATCGGCGGTTCTTCACGTTGCCGTATGCGGCCGCCTGCCAGTGAGCCAAGGGCGCGTATCAATCTCGTCGTCCGTCTTCGTACTTGGTCACCGGTGGTGTCGCACGAGTCGTGACGCTAGCCGGGCCTCGCTAGGATTTGGCAGGGATAGATTTTTCTAACACCGTTAGGTACTACCTCAGATCTTGTGACTGGTGATCGGTGCTGGCCGTTGTCCGGTCATGCTGATGGATTTGGGGGTGGAGCACGTTGAGGGTTGGGCAGAGGAACTGGCTGCCCTGACGGGCGGGTTGGGGCATCTGTTCGCCCGGCCGGAGCCGCGGGAGGCGTTCGCCGATCTGATCGAGGGGCTGCTGTCTGACCTGGGCCGGAAGAACGGCTGGACGATGGCAGGGCGGGCCGGGCATGCCACCCCGCACCGGATCCAGAAGTTTCTGGGCGAGGCGTCCTGGAGCGCGGACGGGCTGCTGGCCGAGGTGCAGGCTTACGCGGCACGGGAGTTGGGGGATCCGAGCGCGATGCTGGTGCTGGACGACACCCAGGTGATCAAGAAGGGTGACAAGTCCGTCGGGGTCGGCCACCAGCACTGACCCTGTTGGCGAATTCGTCAGGCCATCACGAGCAGCGCTTCGAGGCGTGACGCCCGGGTTCGTGCCAAGGGCGTGTCGGTGAGCCAGGCGTCGACGCGGAGCAGGTTGAGGGCAGCAGCGGAGAAGATCTGCTGGAGCTGGACTTTGGCCAGGCCGTGGTAGCGGGCGTGTCGAATGTTGGGGCCCGGACGGCCTGCGAGATCGTTCCCTCCACCCCGGCGCGCCGGCCGTAGCTCGCCTTCCAGGCGGTCGTGCCCTGTTCGTGTCGGTGACGTTGCAGGGTCTCGTGCTCAGCTTGCGGACGTAAGACCAGGTCACGTGGCTCACTCGCCCTCCGTGTGCACTTGCCGCGCACGGGGCATGGCGCGCAGTCCTGGTCGGAGAACCGGATCCGTATGACGGGGTGGCCGCGGCTGTCGAGCTGCTCGCGCCACTGCTGGGCTACTGCACCCCGGGGGCAGATTGCGGTCTGGGCCTGCCAGTCGACGGCGAAGGCGGCGAGGTCGAAGCCTTCATTGGCCTTGGCCTGCCAGCTGGTGTCTGGTGGCATCGGACCGACCAGGCGGACCCCACGGTCATGGGCCGCGTCGAGGAGGGTGGCCGCAGCCATATAGCCGGTGTCGACCAGGTGCTCGTCGGGCAGCAGATCCCGCTGGTCGAGGCGGTCGTGGATCGACGCGATCATATTCCGGTCGCTTTGGGAGGCGTCGGTGGTGTCCACGTCGGTGACCAGGTGGGGCAGGTCGGGGCCGCAGTGCTCAGTGAGGTGGCACTTGTAGCCGGTCCACCTCGTGGTCCTCTTGATCGCGTATCGGCACTCGACGTCGTAGGGGGAAGCGATCCGCTCCTGCGAGGAGGGCAGTTCTTCGGTTGCCCGCCAGCGCGGGGAGTTGGCAGCAAGGTCGTACTGCTGCGGCCACACCGCGCGCAGGACCTGCACCGTCTCGAGTTGCTCCAGCACGGCAGGGGCGTCGTCGGCGTCCACCCGGGTCAAGATCACCGCACCGTCGGCCCCCACTGCTGTCGCGAAGGCCAGTCACTCGGCCTCGGTCTGGGGAAGCCGGTAGTTTCTCCACCCGATGCCCGTAGCGGTCGGCCCACCCGGGAGGCATCCAGCCACCGAGCCAGCGCGGGGCGGCGATGGCCAGGGCGTTCAGTGCGGCGCGCACGGTCTCGCCGACCAGCTCCAGTCGGTTCAACACACGTACCGAGCCAAGCACATAGGTGGAGTCGGTGCGGGCCGCTCCGCGGCTACCGAGGAGCTTGTGGTCCTGGCACACGTTCAAGAGCCGGTCGAATACCCGGCGCTCGGCCTTGCCGGCGATGAGCCGGGCGCGGAACTCGCACAGCACCGAGAAGTCGAAGCCGCGGTCAGTCAGTTCCAGGCTGAGGGCGTATTTCCATCCGATCCGCTCCCGAACGGCGGTCGCGGCCTGGCGGTCGGACAGTCCCTCAACGAACTGCAGCACGCACACCAGTGCCAGCTGCCCCGGCGAGAGGGCCGACCGTCCGCGTCGCGGCAACAGATCCGCGAAGTCGTCGTCGCGGAAGACCGGCCCCAGGGCGTCGCGCAGGCGCATGCCCAGGCAGCCGTCCGGAAAGGCAGCCCGTGCGACCTGCGCAGTCAAGTTCGGTACCGGAAGGGGCTCGTGGGCACGCAGGGACATCGCCGTCACCTCATGGACGTCGTCCCCGCGACTGGTGGCCTCCATTATCGCGCCACCAAGGCGCTGCCCGCGGTGGCCTGACGAATTCGCCAACAGGGTCAGCACTGCGGGACGACCGGTGACGTCCGCAACTGCCAAGTCATGGTGATGCTCACCTATGCCGCCGCGAGTGGACACACCTTCTAAGACCGGCGTCTGTACCTGCCGCAGTCCTGGACCGGCGATCGTGAGCGGTGCCGGGCGGCCGGAGTCCCCGACGAGGTCGCCTTCGCCACCAAGCCGCAGCTGGGCATCGCCATGCTGCAGGGCGCGGTGGCCGGTGGGCTGCCGTTCTCCTGGGTGGTTGCCGACGCGGACTACGGCAAGGACCCCGCTCTGAGGTCCTGGCTGCCGGGCAGAGGATCCGCAACGTGCTCGCGGTGCCGCTCACGCTGCCGGTTCAGGGCCCGCCGGGCAAGCCGTACCTGCCGAAGGCCGCGGCGGCCGGTGACCTGCTGCACTACGCCACGGTGCGCGAGCAGTGGGAACGCCGCAGCCAGGGCGAGGGCTCCAAGGGACAGAGTGCCTACGACTGGACCTGGTTCGAGGCCACCTTGCCCGGACAGATACCGGCCGACGGCTTCGCGCGTGCTGGTTATGCACCACTGAGTCCGGCACCGCGCGCCCCCACCGACGCCCGGGCAATGGCCCGGGACCGCCGCCGGGCCAGGCATACGTCGGGGCCGGTGTCGGCGACCGCCGCCCTCAGGGCATCCGCGCGGCGGTCAGGAGATCAGTTCGGCCCACTCGGCCTGCCCCCATGGCCGTGGTCAGCCCCTGAGCAAGCCGCGCCGCGACGATCGCCTTCAGCAACCCGACCGCGTCACCGGTGGCCGACTGGTCGCATTCGTCGTCGGCCACCACCGCGCGAGCGCGTCCAGCGACACGATCTGCGACGCCGGATAGCAGCGACCGACCGAGGGTCGACTTGCCCGATCTGGACGCCCCGATCAGCAGCACCGGGGCCGGCTCGTCCAGGCCCGGCATCGGGCGGTCGCCGACCCCGTGCTGAGCCGTCTCGCCTGTCGTCACCGGCGCGCTCACCTCTTGGGTCATCGGTCCGGTCACGTTCGCCTGGCCCGCCGTGACGCTATCGCAGCGCGAGCCGGACCAACCGAGTTATCAACAACCCGAAAGGGGATGGTGATGCTCGTCCACAGCCCAGAGAATGGATGAGCTCGGTCGGCCCGGACCCCTATGAAGGACCGCTGCAGTGCTCGGATCGGTAACTCGCCGAGCACCGCCCGGCCCGCTTCACCATGGTGAAGCGACGGCCACGTACGTCACCTCATTCGGGTACCCGAGCGTAGGCCACGTTGAAGACCAGCTCCGGGCGCGGGACGCGGCCGGTCTCGATCCGGCGGGTCCGGTCGATCATCGCGGTTTCCAGGGTGGCTCGCTGGGCAGCGGTCAACGAACGGAACGGCGGCAGCTTGACGTAGAACGAGGAGAACTCCCAGAAGACGTCGTCCGCCGCGGGGAAGAGATAGTCGGCCGTGGACGGCTTGACGCGTACGTCGAGGAATCCCGCTCGGGTGACGGCGGCGGCCAGCTCGTGCGCGTCGACGTAGTCCACGGGAACGTCCAGCGGGGGCTCGGCCGACTCGAAGAGCACCCGCATGATCGGGGACATGGACGACTGGGCCCAATGCACGATCGCGACCGTGCCGCCCGGGCGCACCACCCGGCGCAGTTCTGCGAGCGCGGCCGGGACGGCGTCTCTCAGGTACATCACGGTGAACACGGAGAACGCCGCATCGAAGGCGTCGTCCGGGTAGGTCATCGCGGTGACGTCCATCAGCTCGGCGGTGCTGCCCGGGAACGGCGCCAGACGCCCGGTAACGTACGTAGTGAGGATCGGCGCGGTGTCGATCGCATTCACCCGGTACCCGCGCTGGGCGGCGGCCTCGGCCAGCGGGCCGGTGCCGGTGCCCACGTCCAGCACCCGGGCGCCCGGCGGGAGCGCGCACTCGTCCAGCAGTTGGTTCGCGATGATGGTTGTCGTCGGTTCAACCCACTGCACGGTGGCCGGCAGGCTGATGTCGAAAACGTTCACACTGTTGTTCATGCCGGTAACTCAACTAGCGGCCGGGCGGTCGGGACATGCTCCGCCGGGACCGATGCATACGCGCTCGGACTATCGTGGGCGTCATGGATCTGCTCGCGGAAGTGATCGCCAATGTCCGGGTTGGGCGCGCCGAGTCGTGCATGATCCGTCGGACGGGGGCGTGGGGCATGCGTTATCCGGCGTTCGACGTCAGCGGATTCCACATTCTGACGAAGGGCAGCGGCTGGTTGATAACGGCCGGAGGCGAGCCTCACGCCCTGACCGAGGGTGACGTCGTGCTCAATCCATCCGGGGTCGAGCACGGGCTCAGCCACGCCTCGGCGAGCATCGAGCATCTGCCTGCGGCGCACCTGGGCGCCGACCAGCCGGACGGTGATCCGGTCGAGGCCGAGTTTCTCTGCGGTGCGTACTGGCTCGACCATGGCTCGCTGCCGCAGTACCTGCGGGCGCTGGCGGGGATCGCCGTAGTGTCAACGGACGGTCCGCATCTGCGATCGCTGGTCGGCCTGCTCACGGCCGAGGTGTCCGACCCCCGGCCGGGTTCCGGCGCGACCCGCCCGGCGCTGATCGAGTTGATCCTCACGTACGCGCTGCGTGACGAGCTAGCAAAGCAGCACGACCCCCGCCTGCCGCTGGTCGGTGACCCGGTGATCGCCGCCGCGCTGGCCGAGCTGCACCGCCGGCCGGACCGGCCGTGGACCGTGCACGAGCTCAGCGCGGCCGTGGGCACGCCGCGACGGGCGCTCACCCAGCGGTTCGTCGCGGCGGTCGGCCAACCGCCGATGGCGTACCTGACGGATTGGCGGCTGGCCTGCGGTGCCCGCCTCCTGCGGGAGACGACGGCGCCGCTGGCGGCGATCGCCCGCCAGATCGGCTACTCCACGGAGTTCGCGTTCGGCGGAGCCTTCCGCCGCAAATACGGCATTGCGCCGGGCCGCTTCCGGAGCGCCACACTCAGCGACGCGACTCAGTGAGCCTTTTCAGCGTTGCTGCTCCAGGGTGAGAACCGCTGCTGCGATTGACGTCATTCGGTTCGGGCTGCACCGGGACTTGCGGAAGATCCGCCACGACTTCAGCCGTGTGACACCGCGCTCGACCGGTGCCCGTGCCGGGGACAGCGCGCGGTTGACGGTCTGTTGGGTGGGGTGAGCCCGCGGCCCGGCGGGCGTCTGAGGGGTGTCGTTACCCACGGGCCGGCTCCCATGTAGGCACGGTCGGCGAGGATCGGGACGCCCTGGCGTTCGCAGATCCGGATGATCCGGTGGGTGCGGGCCGCTGT
>NZ_JBVKCA010000044.1:21537-33647 GCF_055656965.1 Streptomyces sp. NPDC111656 | reverse complement strand
CTCCGGAGGATAGGGACGAGGCATGACTGCCAGCCTTCCGTGAAGGGCTGTCAGTTAGCCACCAGAACTGGAACCCCAGAGGTGGGGCAGGTCAACCTGTCACCCAAACCTGCAGCAGACCCGCTTTCGGGGGCCAGGGATCATCAAGGGAGTAGTGAGCTTGGCCATGAAGCTTCATGACTTGGCAGTTGCGGACGTCACCGGTCGTCCCGCAGTGCTGGTGGCCGACCCCGACGGAATTGTCACCCTTCTTGATCACCTGGGTGTCGTCCAGCACCAGCGTCGCGCTCGGTTCCCCCAACTGCCGTGCTGCGTAAGCCTGCACCTCGGCCAGCAGTCCGTCCGCGCTCCAGGACGCCTCGCCCAGAAACTTCTGGATCCGGTGCGGGGTGGCATGCCCGGCTCGCCCTGCCATCGTCCAGCCGTTCTTCCGGCCCAGGTCAGACAGCCCCTCGATCAGATCGGCGAACACCTCCCGCGGCTCCGGCCGGGCAAACAGATGCCCCAACCCGCCCGTCAAGGCAGCCAGTTCCTCTGCCCACTCCTCAACGCGCTCCGCACTCACATCCATCAGCATGACCGGACAACGGTCAGCAACGGTCAGCACCGATCACCAGTCACAAGATCTGAGGCTGTTGTACTGACAGTGTTAGAAAAATCTATCCCTGCCAAATCGTAGCGATGCCCGGCTAGCGTCACGACTCGTGCGACACCACCGGTGACCAAGTACGAAGACGGACGACGAGATTGATACGAGCCCTTAGCTCACTGACAGGCGGCAGCATACGGCCACGTGAAGAACCGCCGATCCGAGGTCTGCCCTGCGGCCAAGCTCAGGCCGATTAGTTTCCATAACGGCCATCGGCGAACTCTGTTCTGAGTCTTTAACGAACTCGGAACGCCTATCTATATGAAAGAGCCCATCATGGCCATGCATGTCGTTATCGGCGCCGGCTCCATCGGCACGAATGTCGCTCGTCTGCTCGCCGACCGCGGTGAAAGCGTCCGCATTGTCACGCGCAGCGGCTCGGGCCCGGAGTATCCGCAGGTCGAACGGGTCGCCGCGGATGCTTCCGACCCGGGCCGCTTGACCGAACTATCTCGCGGCGCAAAGGTGATCTATCACTGTGCGAACCCGCCTTCCTACACAATGTGGGAACGACTGTTGCCGCCCATACAGAATGCGGTCATCACGGCCGCGAAAGAAAACAGGGCCGTGCTGGCAATTACTGGCAGCATGTACGCCTACGGCCCGCAGCCTGGCGGTATGATGAACGAATACACCCCCATGGCCGCCACTGGGCCTAAAGGCCGTCTCCGTAAACGGCTGTGGGAGCAGGCCCTCAACTCCGGAGTCCGCACTGTGGAGGTTCGCGGGTCCGACTACATCGGCAGGGACTCGAATGGCCTGTATTCCATAATCATTGAGCCGGCAATGAAGGCGGGCCGAGCAGCCTGGGTGCCTGCCGATCTGGACGCGCCACATACCTTCACCTTCAACGGAGACATGGCTCAGGCCCTGGTCGCACTTGGAAATGATGAGCGTGCGTGGGGTCAGGCGTGGCATGTGCCGTCGCCACCGGCCATCAGCATCCGTGAACTGGCGCGGCGCTACGCCGCCGCTGCAGGTCGGCCCCCGGTCAAGCTGATCCCGATGCCACGCGCGGCAATGCGCACAGCTGGGCTTTTCGCGCCGGCAGCCCGTGAAATGGCCGAAATGGACTATCAGTGGTACTCGCCGTTCCTCATGGACGCCTCAAAAACAGCCGACACCTTCGGCCTCACCGCCACCGACCTGGACATCATTATCAATAATCAGGTGAGCGCGGCCGCGGATTGATCCCGCATCCCGATTTCGACAGCAAGCAGAGATTCCGGGATCCTGTGCCCTCGATAACTTTTACGCTAGTTATGGAACCGGCCCAGTGAGTCCCTGGCCAGATATTCCAATGCGGTCAGGCTGGGATCGAAATGACACGCAATCCTTGAGAAGGAGTAGTTCTGTGCACCTAATTGACGTGGCAGGTCGCCTTTGTGACGCCATCAATTCGCATTCAGCGCAACGAGTCGCCGACTGCTTCACTGCCGACTACGCAGCGGAGGTGCCGCACCGTCCTGCAGAAAGTTTTACTGGGCGGGAGCGTGTGCTGATGAACTGGTCCTTGATATTTACCCGAGTTCCCGATCTGCAAGCAAGAATTCTGCGGACAGCGGTTTCGGGGTCTGAGGTGTGGTCCGAATGGGAAATGAGTGGAACTTCTCTTGAGGGACTACCCGCTCTCTTGGTCGGACCTGTAGTAATGACCGTCCGTGAGGATCGGATAAATTGGACTCGTTTCTATGTGAGTCCGGTCCCCCCGCCTCATCCTAAGGTGACTAATCAGGTCAGTTGATCGTGGGAAGCCACAGTCGGCTGAATGTCAATGGGACGAGCGCGTCGAGCAGATTGATGCGGTGTTTGGTGGCGGTGGCGAGGTAAGAACGCAGATGGCAGAAGTGTTCCGCCGATCCGGGTCCGCATGCCACCGGAGATCTTCTGCCGGACTTAACCATGCGGACTTCCCGTTCGGCGGCGTTGTTGTCGAACGGAAGCCGGCGATCGAGCGGACCGGCACCACACCATCGCCTGTTTCACACCCCCTGTCTCAAACACAGGGGAGATCACAGCTCGCGGCGGCTCACTCCGCGCGCTTTTGGAGCTCGGCCAGGTAGCCGGCGATCGCGTGACGGTTGCGAGCCAGGGTGTCGATGCGCTCGGTCAGACTGTCACGCTCTCGTTCGAGAGCCGCCGCCGTCTCGGATGTAACGCCTTCGAAGACGATCGGATCGCGCGGTGATTGCAGGCAGGGAAGGACCGCGCGGATTGCCTGCGTCGGCAGGCCCGCGCTGAGCAGTTCTCGGATCTGCTGGTCGCGCCCTGAGCTGCTTCGCTGTAGTCGCGGTAGTTGTTGGGCCCGCGGGTCGAAGTGATCAAGCTCTTTGCCTCGTAGAACCGCACCTGTCGCGGAGACGCACCACGTGGTGGGCCTGCGGGGTGGCCATCGCGATGCGGCACGCACACAGCCCTGGCAGCGCGACGCTCGCCGCCATCCACCGAGCCGCTGAGCGCGCGGCGGCATCCGGCGAAGGTGTGTCCCAGACCACCAGAGAAACGATGCAGTTTCGATAACCGCAGCATTAACCTGAAACCCAAGGTGAACGAAACCGTTTCGTTCAGAGCGGGTGGGCGATGACTGAGCACACACCCACTCGCAGCGATCGCAGCCCGCGCCGATAGTCGGCTTCCCGTTGGGAGAACGCCCACCATGACCTCCGTACTCATTGTCAATGCGCAGTCCTTGCAGCGCCGCGGACTGCGCATGCTCCTGGCGGAGGAGCCCGACCTGACTGTCGTCGGCGAGGCATCAAGCGGGGCCGGGGCGGTCCGCATGAGCGCCGCACTGTGCCCCGACGTCGTGGTGATGGACAGCCACATTTCCGACTCGGACGGCACCGAGACCATCCGCCGCATCACACGGCCTCCCACCCGCCCCCGGACCCCCGAACTCTCCAGAACGCAAGGGAACGGCCCACGCGTGCTGATCCTGACCCCCGCCAACCACGAGCAGCGCGCCTACGCCGCCCTGCGCGCCGGTGCCGGTGGATTCCTTCTCCACGACGCCACCCCCGGCGAACTGACCGCGGCCATCCGTGTCGTGGCCGCCGGAGGCGCCGTCATCACCCCCGACCTGACCCGCGCTCTCATCGACACCGTCCGACAGGTGCAACCCGCGCTCCCTGCCGAGCGGGAAGTCGGGGTCGGCACGCTCACCGAGCGGGAGCGTGTCGTGCTCACCGCCGTCGCCTCCGGCTGGTCCAACGCCGAGATCGCTGCGTGGCTGTCCATCGCCACGACCACCGTCAAGGCCCACGTCAGCAGCATCCTCGCCAAGATCGGTGCCCGCGCCCGTGTCCAGGCGGTGGTCTTCGCCTACGAATCGGGCCTGGTGCGGCCGGCCGCCTGAACGGCCCGAAGTCCTGCCGCGGCCTCCAGCTGGTCGGCCGGTGTCGGAAACCACCTTCGATCTGAAGATCGCCGAGCAGGTGAACCGCCTGGTCCGGCTGTCGCGCCAGGGCGGGGACCTGGTGGTGTGGGTGCTGCACTCCGAGCCCGGCACCGGCGACGTCTTCGACCCGGCCCTCGGCCATGTTCGGCCCATGGAGGAGCTGGAGCGAGCGGGGTGCAGATATACCACCACCGCGGTCAGCCGGGGCCCGTACTGCACCGGCGCGTCCACCCCGGCGGGAGCATTTGCGCAGGTCGCCGTCGCGCATCCGCGGTGCCGCGCCACGAGCCGGTGCTCGACAACCCGGGAAGTCGCCCAACACGCTGCCGGGAGATGATCACCCGCGGGGCCGGCACGGCACGGCCCCCCGCCGCCACGGCGGTGTCAGGACAGGGGCCAGTGGCGCAAGGCTGCGTCGGCCAGCTCCTGCAAGTCGTCGCGGGCGACGCCGCTCGCGGCCTGGACGGCGATGCCGTAGGCGAGGGTGGTGAGGTAGCGGGCCAGGAGGCCTGGGTCGGTCTGCGGGGGCAGATCGCCGTCATCGACGGCGCGCCGGAACCGCTCGCGGATGCGGGCGTATCCGGCAGTGCGCCAGTCGACGAGGAGGGCGCGGACGTCCTGGCCGGAGTCGCTGGTGGTCAGGGCCCCCTGGACGCCCAGGCAGCCGTGGGGGTGGCCCGCGCGGGTGGTGGTGCGCACGGTGCCGGCCAGGATGGCGGTGGCGACGCCAAGGGCAGTCGGCTGCTCCAGTGCCTGGGCCAGGTAGGCGCTCGGGCCGTCGGTGTAGCGCTCCAACACCTTGCGGAACAGCTGCTCCTTGTTCCCGAACGCGGCGTACATGCTGGTGGTGGAGATCCCCATCGCGTGCGTCAGGCCGGCGGTGCTGGCCCCCTCGTAGCCATGCTGCCAGAACACCAGCATGGCGCGCTCAAGGGCGGCGTCGGCGTCGAATCCTCGCGGTCGGCCGATCGGGCCGGTCGGTTTCGTCTCCACCCCCACACCCTACCCCTTCCGCAGTGTTCGCTGCAGAAGTGCTACGGTCCACTTCTGTAGCGACTGCTGCAGAAGTGGAAGGGGTGGCACACATGGGACTACTCGACGGAAAGAGCGCTCTCGTCACCGGGGGCAGCGCCGGCATCGGCCTGGCCAGTGCGGTCCGGCTGGCAGCTGAAGGCGCGCACGTCTTCATCACCGGCCGGCGCGCGACTGAACTTGACGCGGCCGTCGACCTGATCGGTCCTGCGGCCACTGCGGTGACCGGCGACATCGCGAACCTGGACGACCTGGATCGGCTCTACGCCACCATCCGCAGCCGGGGCGGGGGCCTGGACGTGCTGTTCGCGAATGCCGCCGTCGCCGCGCTCGCTCCGCTGGAGCAGGTCACCGAGGAGCACTTCGACACCCTGTTCGGCATCAACGTCCGTGGTCTGCTGTTCACCGTCCAAAAGGCCCTGCCGCTGCTCAACGACGGCGCCTCGGTGATCGTGAACGGCTCGACCAACGGGGACGTCGGCGATGCGGAGCTCGGCGTGTACGCGGCGACCAAGGCCGCCACGCGCTCGTTCGCCCGGACCTGGGCAAACGAACTCAAGGGACGCGGCATCCGGGTCAACACCCTCACCCCCGGCCCGACCGACACCCCCGCCCTGGCGGGGCTGACCCCCGACCCGGAACGGTTCAAGCAGCACCTGGTGACGCGGGTGCCGCTGGGCCGGCTCGGGCGCCCGGAGGAGGTGGCCGCCGCCGTGGCCTTCCTGGCATCCGAGCAGAGCAGCTTCATCACCGGTTCGAGCCTGTACGTCGACGGCGGCCTGAACCAGATCTGAGAGGCGGACCCATGCCCACCATCGGGATCATCGGCGCCGGCGAGGTCGGCAGCCAGATCGCCCGGGCGGCCCTGGCCCACGGCTACAGCGTCGTGATCGCCAACTCGCGCGGACCGGAAACCCTGCAGCATCTGGTCGCGGAACTCGGCCCGTCCGCGCGGGCCGCCCGCGCCGCGGACGCTGCGGCCGCCGGCGATTTCGCCGTCGTGGCCGTCCCGTTGAAAGCGGTCAACAACCTGCCGGTCGACGCCCTCGCCGGCAAGATCGTATTGGATACGAACAACTACATGATCTGGCGCGACGGTCACTTCGCCCGCATCGACTCCGGCGAGACGACCGTACTCGAGCTGCGCCAGGAGCACCTGCCCGCCTCCCGGGTCGTCCAGGCCTTCACCCATATCCAAGCTCCCCGCATCACCACCGCCGGCCGCCCCGCGGGCGCCCCCGACCGGCTGGCGCTTCCGACCTCCAGCAACTTCCCCGACGCCGTCGACCTCGTGACCCGGCTCTACGACCAGTTCGGCTTCGACACCGTCAACAACAGTCCCTTGAGCGCCTCGTGGCGCACGGCCCCCGGTCAACCCGCCTGGACCGCGCTGGCGCACCAAACGCGCGACGAGCTCATCGCCAACCTGAGCCGAGCACAGCGCCTTGCTCCGACGCGACGCTGACCGGCGGGCCCCCCTCCGCAGCCGGGGCCGTCCGGCGCGGCCGCGGCGGGCATTCCCGCTCTGACCCTCCACGCGCGGCCCCGATCCGGAGCCACCCCACAGAAAGGCCCCCTATATGTCCGACAGTGATCTGCGCACGTTCTACCGGCGCTACCTCGAAGCGCTCAACGCCCACCAATTCGATGGCATGGACGCATTCATCAACGACCGGACCACGCTGAACGGGGAGCCCGCCACCCGCGAGGACCTCCTGGCCGTGCAACGGCAGGACGTGGACGCGGTACCGGACCTGCACTGGGAGTTGCAGGAGCTGCTCTTCGACGGTGACCGTCTGGCTGCGCGCCTGGTCAACACCGGCACCCCCGTGAAGCCCTGGCTCGGCGTGGCTCCCACCGGCGCCTCGTTCGAGATCGCCGAGTACGCCATCTACCAGGTCCGCGACGGGCGGTTCGTGCACATGACCGCCCTGCACGACGCCGGTGAACTGCGCCGGCAGCTTACTGGCTGACCTGCAAGTTCGCGCCTGTCCCCCTGAGATATGTCCGCATACCGAGAATGGCCCGCTCGGGCACTTCACTTGCGAGGATCTGCATGACCATCACACTGATCACCGGGGCCAACAAGGGCATCGGCTTCGAGACCGCCCGACAGCTGCTGGCGGTGGGCCACGTGGTCTACCTCGGCGCGCGGGACGTCGAGCGCGGACAGCAGGCCGCGGCGGCGCTGGACGCGAGATTCGTGCAGCTCGACGTGACCGATGACGCCTCCGTGCACAGCGCGCTGGCGGCCATCGACGCGGCCGAGGGCCGGCTCGACGTCCTGGTGAACAACGCAGGCATCTTGGGGGACGGAACCCTCGACGGCCCCACCGCCCTGGGCGCCTTCGACACCAACGCGGTCGGCCTCGTGCGGGTCACGGAAGCGGCGCTGCCCCTGCTGCGCAAGTCCGCGAACCCCACCGTGGTGACCGTCTCCAGCAGCGCCGGATCCTTCTGGGCCGTGACCAACCCGGACCGTCCGGAGTACGCCTTGCCGCTGGCGCTGTACTCGGCGTCCAAGGCCGCCGCCACCATGCTCACCGTCCAGTACGCCAAGGCCCATCCGAGCATCAAGTTCAATGCCGTCGAACCCGGCACCACCGCGACGGACCTGACGGCGGCCTTCGGTGTCGGCAGGACGCCGGAGGAGAGCGCGAGGGTCGTCGTACGTCTCGCCACACTCGACGCGGACGGCCCGACCGGCACCTTCCAGGACGAAAACGGAAAGGTGCCCTGGTAGGCAGGCCAGCGCGGCTGGGAGGGCCCAGCCGCGCCCAGGCCGGCGGGTCACCGGCCACATCCATGCGGTGTCCCGCCCCCTGCGGGCGAGCGGCGCCGGACACATCCTCGACGTCGTGCACGCCGACCGCCTCGCCCCCGCGCATCCACGACAGAGCGCTCTTCGCCACGGACCTCATCGCCCGCCACCCACACGGACGAGCTGCTGTCCAGCATGCCGTGCGTGGTGCGGACCCTCGCCGCCGCCGGCGAGGGTCCGGCGCGAGCGCTGGTCGGCCGGGCCCGAAGCGAGGGCATGAAGCTGACCGGTGCGGTGGTCTGCCGCAGCAGATGACCCAGCGAGTGCTGGAGTCCGCTGTGGAGGGCCAGATCACCGGCCACCTCGGTTGTGACCAGGTGGGAGGTCCGGGAGCGCGGTGGGCACGCCACCACATGTGAACGGAGCGGCCAGGCGCTCGCAGGTCTGCGGATTGCTTGCCCTATTGCGAAGCGCCTTTCCCGTGAAGGCAAGGTGACGACAGCAGGTGCCCCCAGATACGGGGCGAGCGGCGTACAGCCCTTTCCCGGCCGGCCTGTGGTCCGACCCGCTCCGCGCCCCCGGTGAGTTCATTCAGTTCAAGCGGCTCCGTATCGCCCGCAGCACGCCTCGACCGCCCAGCGGCGGCCGGCCACCCGGTGCTGCCGGTCGGGCCACTGCCAGGAGGCGGACTTCGGCCCTCGCCCAGTTGCGGACGCGCGGGCCGTGCGCGCCGTTGCCGCACGAGCGGAATTCTGACGCCACCGCCCGGACGCGCGTCACATCTGGACGCACCTCACACCGCCCCGGCTTCAACGGCGCCCGCGCTCCCCGAAATTCGCCGGTGGATGTCCGCGAGCATGTTGCGCATCGCAAGGTGGAAGAGCTCAGCCTCGTGGTCCCCGAGGAACGAGGTGTGTCCGAACACCTCAAGGACGACCATGCCGTGCATGCGCCCCCACGCCTCCATGAGCAGGGCGATCGCGGGCGGCGGGAGGACTCCCGGCCCGTCCGGGGGCAGATGGTCCAGGTAGGCCCGGAACTGGGGCGAGAGCGGGGGCATGTCGGCCGCCGCGAGCTGCTCCAGGCTGAAGCCGCCGAAGAGCTCACGCTGGAAGATCGTACTCATCCGGCGGGCGGCAATGGTGGAGGCGCCGTCGGCCGGGGCCGCGTAGCCCCTCAGCGGTGTCCCGAACAGGAGCTGGAACCGCTCCGGGTGGGCGATGGCCCAGCCCCGGTAGCCCTCGGCCGCGTCCAGCAGACGCGACACGAACGGCCGGTCCGCCACCGAGTCCGCCGCAGTGCCCCCAGCGCCCGCAGCCGAGTCGGCCGTCGAGTCGACGGCGGCCTGGACGGCGGCGAACAGGTCCTCGTACCCCTTGGTGACGAGCATCGTGACGAGGGCATGCCGGTTGGGGAAGTAGTGGTAGAGCGCCTGCACGGTCATGCCGAGGCTGCGCGCGACGGCCCGCAGGGACAGCCCCTCAGGACCGTGCTCGGTGACGTGCAGTTCGGCGGCGTCCAGGATCTCCCGCACCGCTGTGGCCCGCCGCCGCTCCCGCAGCGTGGGCGGAGCCGATGAGGCGGATCGAGCGGTCGGGGCGGAGGGAGCAGACGGCGCGGACGGAGCCGGCGGCGCGGCGGTCTTCGGCCGTTCGGGTACGGGCATGCGCCCACCCTACGGTGCACCTCTGGCACTTGAACATAAACCGAGCACTGTCAGGTAAATCTCGCACTGCCAATTTTCCCGTGGCTTCCCCTAGCGTCGTCGCGTCCCCGCAACACATTGACCGCATAGGAGAATTGGCGTGTTCGAACGCATAGCCGAGCTGGCGATCCGCCGGGCCCGGCTGGTACTCATCGTCGCCGTCGTGGCGACAGCTCTCATGGGTGCCCTCGGTAGCGGCGCCTTCACCAAGCTGCTGGGCGGCGGTTTCGACGACCCGGCTTCCCAGTCCACCCGGGCACGCAATCTCATCGACAAGAAATTCGGCGGCGAGACCAACCTCGTGCTGCTGGTCCGCGCCGGTGACGGCCGGGTCGACACCCCGTCGGCCGAGCAGAACGGCAAGGCACTGGTCGCGAGCCTGAAGAAGGAGAAGACGCTCGCGAACGTCGTCTCGTACTGGGACACGCGCAGCGCCCAACTCCTGTCCAAGGACGGCCGCGAGGCCATGGTCCTCGCCCACGTCAAGGGCGACCCGACCCAGCAGCAGAAGAACGCCACAAGCCTGCTCGACGATTACGACGGCACGTACAACAAGGCCCTCACGGTACGGGCCGGCGGGGTGGCCGCCGTCGGCAACGACATGTCGACGCAGGTGGTCGAGGATCTTGAACTGGCCGAGCTGATCGCGATCCCGCTGACCCTCATCCTGCTGCTGTTCGTTTTCGGCAGCGTGGTCGCCGCGCTGCTGCCGCTGGCCATCGCCGTCATCGCCATCCTGGGCTCGTTCGCCGAACTGTCCCTGCTCGCCGACGTCACCAGCGTCTCGAACACGGCGACCAACCTCACCACGGCTCTCGGCCTGGGACTGGGCATCGACTACGGCTTGTTGATGATCAGCCGGTTCAGGGAACAGCTCGCGACCGGCGCGAGCGTGGAGGACGCCGTCCGCCGGACGGTGCACACCGCCGGCCGCACCGTCGCGTTCTCCGCCTCCACCGTGGCCGCCGCACTCGCGGCGCTTCTCGTCTTCCCGCAGTATTTCCTGCGCTCGTTCGGCTTCGCCGGGGTCGGCGTCGTCGCCATCGCGGCCGTCAGCGCGCTGTTCGTCATGCCGCCGCTGCTCGTCGTCCTGGGGCACCGGGTCAACAAGGGGCAGATGCCCTGGGCGAAGACCGCGAACGTCACCACGCGCGTCTCCATATGGGCGCGGCTGGCGCGTACCGTCATGCGGCGGCCCGCGCTCACCGCGCTGCCCGTCCTCGCGGTCCTGCTGGTGGCGGCGAGCCCGCTGCTCGGCATCACCTTCGGCACCCCGGACGAACGCGTGCTGCCCAAGGACGCCGAGAGCCGCCAGGTCTCCGCGACGCTCCAGAAGAACTTCAACGGCAACGACAACGCCGCCCTCCAGATCGTCATCGGCCAGAACGTCGGCCAGAACGTGGACAAAGCTCCGTTGGAGAAGTACGCCGATCAACTGTCCCAGCTCAAGGGCGTGGTACGGGTCGAGACCAGCACCGGCACGTACGCCCACGGGCAGGAATCGGCGGCCGGTCCCGGCAGCGCCAACCTCAGCCGCCCCGACGGCCAACGGATCAGCGTCGTCAGCTCCTTGACGCCGAAGTCCGACGCGGCACAGAGCCTGGTCGGCGACGTACGGGCGCTCACCCCGCCCCCCGGCACCCACCCCCTGGTGGGCGGCATCGACGCCGAACTGGTCGACGCCAAGCACTCCATCAGCGGCCAACTCCCGCTCGCCATCGGCCTGGTCGTCCTGACCACGTTCATCCTGCTCTTCCTGTTCACCGGCAGTATCGTGCAGCCGCTGCGCGCCTTGGCCCTGAACGCGATCACCCTGGTAGCGACGCTCGGCATCATGACCTGGATCTTCCAGGACGGCCATCTCTCCTCCCTGCTGGGCTTCACGGCGCAGCCGATGGAGATGTCGATGACCGTGCTGATGTTCTGCATCGTCTTCGGTCTGTCGATGGACTACGAGGTGTTCGTCACCAGCCGGATCAAGGAACTCCACGACCAGGGCGAGGACACCGAGTCCGCCGTCACCAACGGCCTCGGGCACACCGGGCGCATCGTCACCGCCGCCGCCTGCCTGCTCGCGGTGAGCTTCTTCGCCTTCGGTACGTCCAAGCTCAGCTTCATGCAGATGTTCGGCCTGGGCAGCGGGCTGGCCATCCTCATCGACGCCGTCGCCATCCGCGGTGTCCTCGTCCCGGCCGCGATGCGCCTGCTCGGCGGCTCGGCCTGGTACGCGCCCGGCTTCCTGCGCAGATTCCACAGCCGGTTCGGCCTCAGCGAAAGCGCGCCCGAACCCGCTGCCGCGCGCGAACCCGCAGTCTCACGGGGTTGACTCCGGCCCACAGCGTCCTGCCCCTCGCGGAGTCCGGCCGGGGTAACACCGCCCAGCGGGCCGCGAGCCTGCTGATGAGGCAGCGCCCCAGGCCGTTCTCGGCGTGCGGATGATCCAGGGCGCACGGACCGGCGGGGGGGGGGGGGGGGTTTTTCCCCCCCCCCCGTTCCCCCCACGCAGAAGACACCCCAAAGGCCCCCCCCCACCACCTAACCAGGGGGGCCCCAACAAAGGTGTGGC
>NZ_JBVKCA010000044.1:0-21527 GCF_055656965.1 Streptomyces sp. NPDC111656 | reverse complement strand
ACACCTCCCGGGGGTCTAGGACCTTGCGGATGAGAAACCGCCCCGGGCCTTTCTGGGCGGGCGGATGACCCGGGGCACATGCCCCGGAGGGGCGGCCGCCACCTCCCCCCCCCCCCGCCGGTCCGTCAAGCGAGGACGACGCCGCAGGCGCTCATCAGCGCAGCTGAACGGGGGGCGCCCAAGCGGGGTCGCGGCCGGTGAAAGCGACCAGCCGGTCCAGAGGTGGTGCGCTTGCGTCGATGGCGATTTCGGGGCCGAAGGGCAAGCCGGGGCCACGGTATTCCGGCTGGATCACGCCTTCGAGCACGGTGAGGGCATGCTGGCAGGTTTGCGGGTCCGGGTCCCATCGCTGGCCGGTCGCACGGGCCAGGTCCCAGCCGTGGCCGAGCGTTTCGATCAACAGCAGGTCGACGACTACGGAGCCCGGATAGGCGCCGCCCAGCAGCGGAACGTTCACGGTAGCTGTCGCGAGTCCGCCGGCCAGGGCCGAGCGGATCGAGGTGGTGAGGTGCGCGATCACGGCACTCGGGTGGTCGGGGCCCGTGAACACGGACGGGTCGGGCCGGTCGCTGCCGGACGGGTCAGTGAAGGCAGCGTCGAAGTAGGTGAGCCAGCCCAGCAGGTGGCGGCGCAACGTGCTCACGTCGAAGTCGTCGCACGGCGTGGGGAGCTTGTCCTGCTCAGGAGTGATGCCGGGGAACTGGCGAGCCAAGTCCTCGAGTACCGGAAAGATCATGGGAACCACTTTCTCTGATAGGTGACTATATCGAGTATAGGTCACTGTCAACGATCGCCGGTCGGGCAGGGTCTACAGTCATAGGGGTGGTGACACAAGAGGCCGGACGGCGGGCCGAGTACGCGGCTGCGACCCGTCAAGCGATCCTGCTGGCGGCGCGGACACTGTTCGTCGAACGGGGATATTTCGACACCCGGGTGCAGGACATCGCCCGCGCAGCGCGGGTAGCAGCACCCACCGTCTACGCGGCGGTCGGAGGCAAGAGCGGTGTGCTACGCACACTCATCGAGGACGGGGTGCGCGCCGCTGAGGCCGGCGGCATCTACGAGCGGATCGCTGCGCAAACCGACCCCGGCGCGCTGCTGCGCATGCTCGTGGACGGCACTCGAAGCGAGTTCGAGCTCTGGTCGCCGATCATGCGTCAGGCGATCGCCGCCGCACCCCAGGACGCCGGGATCCGGGAGACCGTCGGCGCGGCGCACGACAGCCTGCGCCGCGGATTGCGGGCCACTGCGGCCCGGCTCGCAGAACTGGGCGCACTGCGCGCCGAAGTCACCGTCGACGAGGCTGCGGACGCGCTCTGGTACTTCCTCGGCAACGCCTCCTACTTCACACTGACCGACGACTGCCACTGGCCGCTCGACCGCTCCGCCGACTGGCTGCACCGATGCCTCACCGCCGCGCTGCTCGGCACGTAAGGAAGTAGCCGGCCACAACCGCACGCCGTAAGGCCCCGGAGGGATCCGGGGCCTCTGGCGTTCGGGGAGTACGGGGCTGTGGGTTCGGTCGTTGTCGGAGCGCTCGGTCTTGTGCGTGTCAGTCGGCACGAGTGGCGTGGGTGTGCGGGTTGTGGACGCTCGCGAGGAGTTGCTGGTATGTGTCATGCATGGGCTTCTCCTTCCCCTTCGGGCTGAGAGAGACGATCTCGATGAAGTGGGTGTCGCCGGCGACGAGGCGGGCGGAGCCCCCAGCGCCGTCAGGGGCGGAGAGGCGCGCGTCGAGGCCCGGCTGCCCGTGGACCGTGATCTTGTGGACGCCGGTGCTGGAGAGCTTGTGCTTGGGGGACTGGGCGCCCGCGTTGTAGCCGTCCACCAAGCCCTGAAGAGCGTCGTCGAGCTCTCCCTGGGCGCGGGGCAGGTCGAAGACCGCGAAGACGATGACCCCGTTGTCGGTCCTCACCTTGTAAAGGCGACCGTTCATTCCGTCCACGGCCTGGGTGAACTGTATGACCTCGGGCTTTCCCGGGAGCTGGAACTTGATGCCGCTCACGGTGTCGGTGGTCTCCACCCATTCCTTGGCGGAGGCGGGGCTGCCGTGCTGACGGTGAGCGTCGTGATCGGAGGCGACCGTGGTGACGGTGGCCGTGTGCGGCGCCGCCGTGGCGGCCATCGCGCTGCTGGGCAACACCGCGCCTCCGGCGATCACGGTGGTCGAGGCGGCGAGCAGCAGAAGGCGCTGGAAATGGGAACGGCGAGTCATGGAAATTCACATCCCGTGGAAGTGGGGGGGAGGGTGGACAGGAGGTTGATGAATGGGCGACTTATGGGTTTCCGGCCGTGCATCGCATGTGTCCATTAGGCCCGGTCCTTTGAATCGGGTCATGCCCCTGAATCACGTGACGCGAGAAGTCGGGACTTGACCGATGCCGTTGGTCCGAGCACAATCCCCGGCCCGCACGCCGTCGCCGCGGCGGGCTTCTCCTGGGGGGTGCTTGCGGGGAATCGATCCTGCTGTCGCCTATCGAGTGAACGTCAGTGATTTCTACGGGAGTTGCATGCTTCCTCGCCTATTTTCCGGCGTGGAGGTGATGCTCGATGTACGAGCAGGACGCGATCGACGTCAACGACTTCGTGTTCGCGGCGACGGGGGCGCGGGTGCGGGTGCGGAGGCTGACGCTGGCTGAGGGGGAGCACTGGTTCCCGGCGGCGGACGTGGCCAAGGATCTCGGCTACACCAACACCCGCCAAGCCCTTCTCTGGCATGTCGCGGAAGATTGCCAACAGAGCCTCGAGGATCTTGCACGAAGCGTCTATGGAGTAGACGCATTGAGCAAGATTGCAGGTCACAGGCTCAAGAAGTCGATGAAGATGGTGAATCTGCAGGGGCTCATCAGACTGGTCAACGGGTGCACCAAGCCCGAGTGCGAGCCCTTCAAGGCCTGGGTGGCCGAGGTCGTCGTGACCATCCAGCGCGACGGCTGCTACGAACTCGAGCCGGCCCCCGTACAGCCAGCCCCCGGCGGTGGCGTCGCCTACGTCGTGCCTCAGCAGCTCGCCGATGCCATCGTGCGGCTCGAGGAGCGGAACATTCGGGCGGACGAGGAGTTCGCGGCGCGGGCGGCGGCACGGAACGAATTGCTGGCCGAGCGAAATTCCCTGATCGCCGAGGGTAATCGGCTGGCGGCTCAACGGGAGCAGTTGATGGCTGAGCGGAATCAGCTGTTGCGGGAGTCGAACGGTGACCGGAGCGCCATGGCCCGGAATCAGGACGCGCTGGCGCGCAGCCAGGAAATGATCTTTCGGAGTCAGGAAGTGATCGCTCGCAGCCAGGAGGTGATCGCCCGGAGCCAGGACGCGATGGCGACGGCCCTGGGGCGCATGGCCGAGTCGTTGGACCGGATCGCGGGGCGGATGGGAGCGGGCGGCGGGAGCCGGAAGCCGCCGGTGATGACTCCGCAGGAGCTGCTGGCGATGTGGCAGGCGAGGAATCTTGTCGTCACCGCGGATGTGCACACCGTGGCGGCGTATCTCGCGCCCGCCCTCGTCCGGGGCAAGGCGCAGTACCGGCTGGAGGACACCGCCGGGCGGACCGGGCTGACGGTGGAGCGCGTGCACGACAGTGTGCGGATGCTGCTCAAGCGCGGATGCATGAAGCAGAGCGGGTGCGCGGCGGACGGGGCGCCGGTGTACGTGCTGCCGTAGAGGGTCGCCAGGAGGGGGTCGCCAGGAGGACGCCGGGGGGCCAGGGAACGCCGAAGGGCGTCGAATGACGCCGGATGAAGGAGAAGGGCCCGAAGTCGCATCCCATACGTGCGGCTTCGGGCCCTCTCCACGTTAGGTGAAGGCGCACCGGCTCAGTCGCCCTTCCGTAGCTCCTCCAGGTATTCGCCCATCAGCCTTCCCGTACGGGTGAACCAGTCGTACAGGACCGCGATTTCGGCGGGCGAGTAGTCGGAGAAGAGTTCGGTGACGCGGGCGTGGTGCGGCTCGTAGAGGGCCTCGACGCGGGCGACCGCGTCCGGGTTCGCGGCCACGCGGACGCGGCGGCGGTCGTCGGGGTCGCGACGGCGGGTGACGTAGTCGGCGCGTTCGAGGCGGTTGAGGATCCCCGTGACGGCGCCCGTCGTGACATGGGCCCGCTCCGCGAGGTCGCCGGCCGTGAGCAGCGTGTCGCCCGCTTCCAGGACGAAGCCGAAGCACGTGAGGTCGGTGACGTTCAGGTTCAGCCGCTGGGCCGTCTCCTGCTGGCCGATCATGCCCGTCGCGATGAGGTGGTCCATCGCGCTCAGCGCCTGGGCCGGAGTCGCGGGTGGACGCGGCGTGCCCTGCTGCATGGGCATTTCCCTTAGTGCGTGAGATGTTTTCGGGGTAGATTTCTTAGCGTATGAGGGATTCTAGTCCCTCACGTCACGAAACTCCGCTGTTCGGACAGAGGGAGGCAATACGTGAGCAAGCATGACGAGGGGCACACCCTCGCGGGCTGGACCGGATTCGGGATCGCCACCGTGGGGGTGGTGGGCATCGGGCTGGGGGTCTGCGCCGACAACGCCCTCGGTGAGTGGGGCGGGCTGGCGGTCGTGGCCGTGAGCGTGCTGGTCACCTGGGTGCTCCATCTCGCCGGGTGGGGCAAGCCGCCCGGGCGGCGGCCGACCTCTCAGTGGGGGCTGCGGGTCAGGGACCTCGGTGCGCGGCAGGGACACCCCGGGTGTGTGGGGTGCCGGCTGGCGGGTCGTGGGCGGCCCGCGATCGGGTCGGACGTGGCTGTCGGCGGTAGGTCTGTGAGTGGTGAACCCGTGACCGAGTCCGCGACCTGAACGGCTGCCCGGGCCGATGCGGCTTGATCGCCGGCCCCGTTGTCGGTGGCAACGCCTACGCTCGTGAGTGATGGCACAGACGTGGAGATGTTCGGGTCTGCGGTGGTCGGCGGACGGCCCCGTGCTGATGTGGGGCGGCGGGCGGGGCAGTGCGCTGTCCTGGGGGAAGCGGGTGGCCTTTGGGGTGGTGGACGAGGGCGTACGGACGTGTGTGGGGGCGCGGGGGAACGCGTGTCCGGTGCGGGCGGTGGTGTCGGGGCGGAGTGCGGGGGCCCGTTGTGAGGAGTGCGCGCGGCTGGACCGCGCGCACTCCGTGGCCGCCGACACGATGGCCGACGACCCGCGGCCGTACCGCGTGTACCTCGCGTGGTTCGGGCCCGGCATGGTCAAGGTCGGGATCACCGGGGCCGCGCGCGGGTCGGCTCGGCTGCTGGAGCAGGGGGCCGTCGTCTTCAGCTGGCTGGGGCAGGGGCCGTTGATGGCGGCGCGGCGGACCGAGGAGCTGCTGCGGGCGGCGCTCCGGGTGCCGGATCGGATCCCGTACGCCGAGAAGAGGGCGGTGCGGGCCGCGTTGCCGGAGGCGGGCGAGCGGCTCGAGGAGATCCGGGAGCTGCACGCGCGGGTCATGGAGCTCGAAGGCTGGCCCGAGTCCCTGGAGCGGGCGCCCTTCCAGGCCGTCGATCACACCGAGGTGTTCGGGCTCGAAGGGCTCCCGCCCGCTGTCGGTGTCGTGAGCGAGCTGGTCGCGGGCGGTGTGGTGAGTGGGGAGCTGGTCGCCGCGGCCGGGCCCGATCTGCATCTGGCGACCGGGCGTGGGATCGTCGTGGTCGATACGCGGCTCATGACCGGGTGGGAGCTGACCGCGGTCAGGGGTGAGCAACTGACGGTTCCTGTAAGGGAGTGGGAGGACAGGAGCGTGAAGCAGGACGGGCTCTTCTGAGTGCCCGGGTCTGAGTGCCCGGGTCCGAGTGCCCGGGTCCGAGTGGCCGGGTCCGAGTACCCGCGTGAGTGCCCGGGTCCGAGTGCCCGAGCGGATGCCGTTCTCCGAGGGTCAAGAGATGGATCCCTCTTGGATCCCGTTCGGAAAGGGCCTGGACGAGTGGAGACACGTGGCCCGACAGTGGCTGACATGAGCGATCACTCCATGACACCTGTCGCAGCCCATGAACCCCCCTACTACGCCGCCGTGTTCACCTCCGTCAGGACCGAGGACGACGGAGGGTACGGAGAGACCGCCGAGCGCATGGAGGAGCTGGTGAAGGACATCCCGGGCTACCTCGGCATGGACCAAGCGCACACGCCGGGCGGGCTGTCGATCACCGTCGGGTACTTCCGGGACGCGGACGCGATCAGGGAGTGGAGCGGACATGCCGAGCACCGCGCTGCGCAGCGGCGTGGCCGCGCCGAGTGGTACGAGCGCTACACGCTGCACATCGCCAAGGTCGAGCGGAGCCATGGGTTCGAGCGGACTCCAGGGGAGTGAGCAGAGCATCGGGACTGAGCAGAGCACGGAGGTAGAGCGGAGTGGCAGGAGCGGGCGTGCGGGCGACTGACGGGTCTGGTGGGTCTGACGGGTCTGACCGGTCTGGTGGGTCTGACGGGTCTGGTGGGGAAGACGTACGGCGGTTCTGGGAGCGGCTGGGGCTCCCGGGGCTCGTCGATGTCCACACGCACTTCATGCCCGAGCGCGTCCTGCGCAAGGTGTGGGACTACTTCGACGCTCTCGGGCCGCTGACCGGCGGCGTCGAGTGGCCCATCACCTACCGCGCGGAGGAGAGCGAGCGGCTCGCGGTGATCCGGGAGTTCGGGGTACGGGCCTTCACCGCGATGCTCTACCCGCACAAGGCGGGCATGGCGCAGTGGCTGAACTCCTGGGCCGTCGACTTCGCCCGCCGGACGCCCGACTGTCTGCACACCGCGACCCTGTTCCCCGAGCCGGGCGTCGAGGGGTATGTGCGGGAGGCCCTGGATCAAGGGGCTCGCGCCTTCAAGGCGCACGTCCAGGTGGGGGCGTACGACCCGAGTGATCGACTCCTCGACTCCACCTGGGGGCTGCTCGCCGAGGCCGGGGTCCCTGTCGTGATCCACTGCGGGTCCGGTCCCGCGCCCGGCAAACACACCGGGCCCGAGCCGGTCGCCCGTGTCCTCGCCCGGCATCCCCGACTGCGGCTGATCGTGGCGCACATGGGGATGCCCGAGTACGAGGACTTCCTCGCCCTCGCGGAGCGCTACGGGGAGGTGCGGCTGGACACGACGATGGCGTTCACGGACTTCAGTGAGCGGTTCGCGCCGTTTCCGCGGGAGGCCAGGGCCCGGCTCGCCGCCCTGGGTGACCGGGTCCTGCTGGGGACCGACTTCCCGAACATCCCCTATCCGTACGTCCACCAGCTGCACGCCCTCGAACGGCTCGGGCTGGGGGACGACTGGCTGAGGGCGGTCTGCTACGAGAACGGCGCTCGTCTCTTCGCGATCAGTCCCTGAACGGGGCGCCCTGGAAGGCCTTTCGGGAACTTCGTGATCTTCCCAGGAGTTCCCTGAGAGGCACCTGTGTGTTTCTCAGGAAAATCACAGGTTCCCGAAAGCGCGTTCTCAGAGGACCCCGACAAGGTGTCCGCTATGACCACGACCTCGCCCCAGGGGCGCACCGAACTGCTGAGGCCGGACGGGAGCCCCGTCCGAGTGCTGGTAGTGGACGACGAGCTGTCGATCACCGAACTGCTCTCCATGGCCCTTCGCTACGAAGGCTGGCAGATCCGCAGCGCGGGTGACGGACAGGGCGCGGTGCAGACCGCCCGCGAGTTTCGGCCCGACGCCGTTGTCCTCGACATGATGCTGCCGGACATGGACGGCCTCGCGGTCCTGGGGCGCCTGCGCCGCGATCTGCCCGACGTGCCCGTCCTCTTCCTCACGGCCAAGGACGCCGTCGAGGACCGCATCGCGGGGCTGACGGCCGGCGGCGACGACTACGTCACCAAGCCCTTCAGCCTCGAGGAGGTCGTGGCCCGGCTGCGCGGACTGATCCGCCGTTCCGGTGCCGCCGACCGGCGTTCCGACTCCGTGCTCGTCGTCGGCGACCTCACTCTCGACGAGGACAGCCACGAGGTCTCGCGTGCCGGGGAGAACATCCACCTCACCGCGACCGAGTTCGAACTTCTGCGGTTCCTCATGCGTAATCCCCGACGTGTACTCAGCAAGGCACAGATACTCGACCGCGTGTGGTCGTACGACTTCGGCGGCCAGGCCAACGTCGTCGAGCTCTACATCTCTTACCTGCGCCGCAAGATCGACGCCGGGCGTGAGCCGATGATCCACACCAGGCGTGGGGCCGGTTACCTGATCAAGCCCGCGGCGTCATGAGCGGGCGACGACGGCCGCGTAAGCAGGGGCGAGGACGACAGCCGCGCACGCTGCGGACGCGGCTCGTCGTCTCCGCGGTGACGCTGATCGCGGTGGTGTGTGCGGTGATCGGTACGGTGACGACGTTCGCGCTGCGCTCGCATCTGTACGACCAGCTGGACGGCCAGGTGGCCGAGACCGCCATGCGGGCGGCCGGCGGAGGACCGGTGAAACAACCGGGCGGCGGGAACGGGAACCCGACCGACACGCCTCCGGGCGGGAACCTCGACGACACCACGAACGACCCCTTCACCTTTCTCACCCGAGGCCCGAACGGGGTGAACACCGTCGCCGCGGTGGTGAAGAACGGCGTGGTCACCAAGGCGGTCATCAAGAAGGAGAACACCACCAGCGGCGGCGGCTTCGCGAGCATGACCGCCAAGAACCTCACCGCAGCACAGAAGGCGGCGCTGGGGTCCGTCGCGAAGACCGGCAAGCACAACGTGGAACTGCCCAGCCTCGGCGAATACCGCGTCATGTACATGAGCGGCCCCAAGGGCGACTACTACGTGGCCATCCCCACCACGGACGTCACCAACACCATCAACACCCTCATCTGGGTCGAGGTCAGCGTCACCGCCGCCGGTCTCATCGCCGCCGGTATCGCCGGCAGCGTGCTCGTCGGGCTCGCCCTGCGCCCCTTGCGCAAGGTCGCCTCGACCGCCACCCGCGTCTCCGAACTCCCCCTGCACACCGGCGAGGTCACCCTCTACGAGCGGGTGCCGGAGTCCGAGGCGGACCCGCACACCGAGGTGGGCCAGGTCGGTGCCGCGCTCAACCGCATGCTCGACCACATCCACAGCGCCCTGCACGCACGCCAGCAGAGCGAGATGCGCGTACGGCAGTTCGTCGCGGACGCGAGTCATGAGCTGCGTACACCGCTGGCGTCGATCCGCGGTTATGCCGAGCTGACCAGACGCGGTCGCGAGGAGACCGGGCCCGACACCCGGCACGCCCTCGGCCGGATCGAGTCCGAGGCCGGGCGCATGACCCTGCTCGTCGAGGACCTGCTGCTGCTCGCGCGGCTGGACGCCGGACGCCCGCTCCAGTACGACCAGACCGACCTCGTACCGCTCGTCATCGACGCCGTGAGCGACGCCCGGGCGGCCGGACGCGACCACAACTGGCGGCTCGAACTGCCGGAGGAGCCCGCGCTGGTCCTCGCGGACGCCGCACGGCTGCAACAGGTCATGGTCAATCTGTTCGCGAACGCCAGAACGCACACCCCGCCCGGTACGACCGTCACCGCACGCGTGCACCGGCACGGACCGTGGCTGTGCGTGGACGTCCAGGACGACGGGCCCGGCATCCCGCCCGACCTGCTTCCGCGGGTCTTCGAACGCTTCGCGCGCGGTGATTCCTCGCGTTCCCGGTCCTCCGGCTCGACGGGTCTGGGACTGGCCATCGTGCAGGCCGTCGCCGCCGCGCACGGCGGTGCCGTCACCGTGGACAGCATGCCCGGACGGACGGTGTTCACCCTTCACTTGCCCGCGATCGCCGTCGATCCGTTCGTGGAAACAAAGGCGCAACTGTTCTCACAGGCACAGCACAGCGCCACCACATGGGTGCAACAGGGCGTTTGACGAGAGTCGTTCGCATGCGAACCGACTCTTCTCCCGGCAACCTGCCGGCGCGGGAGCACCTCCCGGCCGGGTCCGCCGGTACGCCTGTCCTGGACGTAGTGATCCCCGTTTACAACGAGGAGAAGGATCTCCAGCCGTGTGTGGTGAGACTGCACGAACATCTCAAGCGCACCTTCCCCTACGCGTTCCGCATCACGGTCGCGGACAACGCCTCGACGGACACCACCCCTCAGGTGGCCGCACGGCTGGAGTCGGAGATACCGGAAGTCAGGTCCTTCCGGCTTGAGCAGAAGGGCCGCGGGCGCGCGCTGCGCACCGTGTGGTCGGCCTCGGACGCTCCGATCCTCGCCTACATGGACGTGGACCTGTCCACCGACCTCAACGCCCTCCTCCCGCTGGTGGCCCCGCTGATCTCGGGCCACTCGGACCTCGCGATCGGCTCCCGGCTCGCCCGCAGCTCGCGCGTGGTGCGCGGTGCCAAGCGGGAGTTCATCAGCCGCACCTACAACATGATCCTGCGCGGCTCGCTGCAGGCCCGCTTCTCGGACGCGCAGTGCGGCTTCAAGGCGATCCGCCGCGATGTCGCCCAGGTACTGCTGCCGCTGATCGAGGACACCGGCTGGTTCTTCGACACCGAGATGCTGGTGCTCGCCGAGCGCGCCGGACTGCGCATCCACGAGGTGCCGGTCGACTGGGTCGACGACCCGAACTCGACCGTACACATCGTGAAGACCGCGACCGACGACCTGAAGGGCGTGTGGCGCGTGGGGCGCGCCCTCGCCACCGGATCGCTCCCACTCGACCGGCTCGCGCGCCCCTTCGGGGACGATCCGCGCGACCGCGACCTGACCGACGTACCCAAGGGCCTGGCCCGCCAGCTCGTCGGCTTCTGCGTGGTGGGGGCCCTGTCCACCCTCTTCTACCTGCTCCTGTACAGCGGCTTCCGCACGTTCTCGGGCTCGCAGATCGCCAACGCGCTCGCCCTGCTGGTGTCGGCCGTCGCCAACACCGCGGCCAACCGCCGGCTGACCTTCGGCGTTCGCGGCCGCGGCAGCGCGGTCCGGCACCAGGCGCAGGGCCTGGTCGTCTTCGGTATAGGCCTCGCCCTCACCAGCGGCTCGCTCGCCGCCCTGAACGCGGCGACGAGCAGCCCGGCGCACTCCACCGAACTCGCGGTGCTCATCGCCGCCAACCTCGCGGCGACCGTGCTGCGGTTCCTGCTCTTCCGCGCCTGGGTCTTCCCGGACCGGCGTGACGAGACAGCGGCCTCGACCGTCGTCGCCTCGCACAACCCGGCCTCGCACAACCCGTCCTCGGCCACCTACGGCACGACGACGGCGGCGCACCAGCAGCACCACCAGCACCCGCACCCGCTCCCGCACCAACCGCACCCGCACCCGCACCCGCTCCCGCACCAGCAGCACCCGCACACGCCGCTGCCCCAACGCCCGAACGCGACGGCGCCCCAAGCTCCGTACATCAACCACGACCACAACCAGACCAACGAGTTCCGCGCCGGTGAAGCCGCGGACCGCACCTGGGGGGACGCAACCATGCAGCTGCAAGCGGTGCGCCCGCACGACCACGACCCGAGGGACACGAGGGACGCACGATGACGACTCAGTCCGACACGAGCCATCAGGGGGGCGCGAGCCCCTCCGGGGGCGCCGAGCCCTCCTGGGGACCGTCGAGCTCGACGGCTCTGCAGGAGCCTGTGGCGCCGCCCACCGCGGCCCCCCGGCCCGGTGAGCCCAAGCAGCCGTTCTTCCACCGCGTCTGGCGCGGTCGGCCCGAGGACCCGCGCTGGGTGCGCCCCGCCTTCCTCGGCCTGCTCGTCGCCACCGGTCTGCTCTACCTCTACAACCTGAGCGCCTCCGGGTACGCCAACTCCTTCTACTCCGCGGCCGTCCAGGCCGGCAGCCAGAGCTGGAAGGCCCTCTTCTTCGGCTCGCTCGACTCGGCCAACGCCATCACCGTCGACAAGCCCCCGGCCTCGCTGTGGCCGATGGCCCTGTCGGTGCGGATCTTCGGTCTCAACTCGTGGGCGATCCTCGTCCCCGAGGTGCTGATGGGCGTCGCCACGGTCGGCGTCCTGTACGGGGCACTGCGCCGTCGCTTCAGCCCAGCGGCCGGTCTGATCGCGGGTGCGGTGCTCGCGCTCACTCCCGTCGCCGCGCTGATGTTCCGGTTCAACAACCCGGACGCGATGCTCGCGCTGCTGATGACCGTCACGATCTACTGCGTGGTCCGCGCTCTGGAGGACGGCCGGACGAAGTGGCTGGTCTGGGCGGGTGTCGCGGTCGGCTTCGCGTTCCTCGCGAAGACCCTGCAGGCCTTCCTGATCCTGCCGCCGCTCGCGGTCGTGTACGCGGTCTGCGCGCCGGTGCAGCTCAAGAAGCGGTTCGCCCAGCTGGGTCTTTCGGCGGTGGCGATGGTCGTCGCCGGCGGCTGGTGGGTGGCGATCGTGGAGCTGTGGCCCGCGTCCTCCCGCCCGTACATCGGCGGCTCGCAGAACAACTCCTTCCTTGAGCTGACCTTCGGCTACAACGGCCTCGGCCGTATCAACGGCGACGAGACCGGCAGCGTCGGTGGTGGCGGCGGTGGCGGTGGCACCGGCCAGTGGGGCGAGACCGGCTGGAACCGGATGTTCAACTCGGAGATCGGCAGCCAGATCGCCTGGCTGCTGCCCGCCGCGCTGATCCTGTTCGTCGCGGGCATCGTGCTCACCCGCAAGGCCAGGCGGACCGACCTGACGCGCAGCTCGTTCCTCGCCTGGGGCGGCGCGCTGCTGATGACGACGATCATCTTCAGCTACATGGCCGGCATCTTCCACCAGTACTACACGGTGGCCCTGGCCCCCTACATCGCGGCCGTCGTCGGCATGGGCGCGACGGTGCTGTGGGAGGAGCGGAGCAAGGTCTGGGCCTCGCTCACCCTCGCCGGCGCGGTCACCGCGACCGCCGCGTGGGGATACGTCCTCCTCAACCGCACCCCCACCTACCTCCCGTGGCTGAAGTGGCTGGTCCTCATCGGCGGTCTGGTCGGCGCGCTCGGCCTGATCTTCGCGGCCAGGCTGGGCCGTCAACTGGCCCTCGCGGCGGTCGGACTGAGCTTCGTGGCCTCGGTCGCGGGTCCGACGGCGTACACGCTGTCCACGGTGAACACCGGGCACACCGGTTCGATCGTCACGGCGGGTCCTGCGGGCGCCAGCATGATGGGCGGCGGCCGGGGTGGTCCCGGCGGCGGCGGTGGCATGCGGGGCGGCTTCCCGGGTGGCGGCAACACCCAGGGCCAGAACCAGCAGGGCGGCAACGGCACCACCCAGCAGGGCGGCGGCATGGGCCAGCCCCCGACTGGTGGCACGGGTGGTACGGGCGGTACCGGTGGCACCGGCGGCTTCCCCGGTCAGAACCAGCAGGGCAACGGCAACACCCAGGGCCAGAACCAGCAGGGCGGCATGCCCGGCGGTGGCGCGATGGGCGAGGGCGGCATGGGCGGTGGTGGCGCGGGCGGTCTGCTCAACGGTGCGACCGTCAGCTCCGCGGCCAAGAAGCTGCTGGAGACGAACGCGGACGACTACACCTGGGCGGCCGCGGCCATCGGTTCCCAGAACTCCGCGAGCTACCAGCTCGCCACCGGCAAGCCGGTGATGGCGATCGGCGGCTTCAACGGCACCGACCCGTCCCCGACACTGGCCCAGTTCAAGAAGTACGTGACGGACGGCAAGATCCACTACTTCATCTCGGGCGGCGGCATGGGCGGTGGCATGGGCGGCGGCAACTCCTCCTCCACCACCACCTCCACGTCCTCCCAGATCAGCTCGTGGGTCACGGCCAACTTCAAGAAGGTGACGGTCGGTTCGGCCACCTTCTACGACCTGACGCAGCCGACCAAGTAGCTGACGGCGGGTCCTGTACGAGGGCGGTGGCCCGGAGCGATCCAGCTCCGGGCCACCGCTCTTTCCGTACGTCCTCCTCGTACGTCCCTCTCGTACGCCCACTTCGTACGCCCGGAGAATCACGTTGTACGCTGTATGGGAACTGTTCTACGGTGTACAGCATGTCCACGACTCCCCCAGGGCACCCCGAGGACCAGCCACCAGGCCACCCCCAACGCTGGCTGATCCTCGGCGTCATCTGCCTCGCCCAACTGACCGTGCTGCTCGACAACACCGTCCTGAACGTCGCGATCCCCTCCCTCACCCGGGAGCTGGGCGCGGCCACCGCCGACATCCAGTGGATGATCAACGCCTACTCGCTGGTGCAGTCCGGGCTGCTGCTCACGGCGGGCAGCGCGGCCGACCGCTACGGCCGCAAGAAGATGCTGATCGCGGGGCTCGTCCTCTTCGGGATCGGCTCGGTGGTGGCCGGACTCGCCGACTCCACCGGCCAGTTGATCGCCGCACGGGCCGGGATGGGCGTCGGCGGCGCGCTTCTGCTGACCACCACGCTCGCCGTCGCCATGCAGGTCTTCGCCCCCGCTGAGCACCCGAAGGCCATCGGCATCTGGAGCGCCGTCAACGCCCTCGGCTTCGCGGCCGGACCGCTCCTCGGCGGCTTCATACTGAACCACTTCTGGTGGGGCGCGATCTTCCTGATCAACCTGCCGGTGGTGGCCCTGGGCCTCGCCGCGGTGGTGGCCCTCGTACCGGAGTCGAAGAGCCCGCGCGGGGACCGCCCCGACCTTCTGGGAGCGTTGCTCTCGACGATCGGCATGACCGCACTCGTGTACGCGATCATCTCCGGCCCCGAACACGGCTGGACGTCGGGCCGGGTCCTGACGACGGACGCGGTCGCCGTGCTGGTGCTGGCCGCCTTCGCGTATTGGGAGAGCCGGATCCCGTACCCCATGCTCGACCTGCACTTCTTCCGAGACCGGCGCTTCACCGGAGCCGTCGCGGGAGCCGTCCTCATCACCTTCGGCATGGGCGGGGCCCTCTTCCTCCTCACCCAGCACCTCCAATTCGTCCTGGGATACGGCCCCCTGGAAGCCGGACTGCGTACGGCGCCGCTCGCGCTCGCGGTCGTGGCGCTGAACTTCTCCGGCCTCTCGGCGAAGTGGACGGCGAGACTCGGCACTCCGGTGTCGATCGCGCTCGGCATGACGCTGATGTCGGCCGGGCTGGTGTCGATCGCCACGCTCGCCGCGCACGGGTACGGCGGCACACTGCTCGGGCTGTTGCTGATCGGCGCGGGCGCCGCCGTGGCCAACCCGGCCATGGCACACGCCATCATGAGCGCGATTCCACCGGAGAAGGCGGGCGTGGGCGCGGGCATCAACGGCACGCTCGCCGAGTTCGGCAACGGCCTCGGCGTGGCGGTGCTCGGGGCGATCCTCAACTCCCGGTTCGCGGCGCTGATTCCGGTGGCGGCGGCCTCGCTCCCGGCGGCGCTGGCCTCGGCGGGTTCGGAGGAGGAGCGCGGGCGGATCACGGACGCGTTCTCGTCGGGCCTGGAGACCAGCCAACTGGTGGGCGCGGTGGCCGTCCTTCTCGGTGGACTGCTGGCCGCGGCGTTGCTACGACGTGCGGAGAGGGCAGACTCCGCGGTGGCGGTGTCGGCGTAGCGCCCGCTTAGCATCAGGGTTCCGAGTTCCGAGTCATGAGTTCCGTGTCATGAGTTCAGAGTCATGAGTGATGAGTTTCGAGTTCCGAGGAAGGTGCGCCATGGTGAGGGCAGCCGACCGTGCCGAGCGTCCGGCGCGGACCAGTGTCTGGCTGGAGGGCAAGGCTCCCCGGGGCGCTGCGGCGCGCGGGGGCGGGCAGCCGTCGGGGCTCGACCGGGATCGGATCACCGAGGTCACCGTACGGCTGCTGGATGCCGAGGGCATGGCGAAGTTCTCCATGCGCCGGCTGGCCGCCGAGCTGAACGTCACCGCGATGTCCGTGTACTGGTACGTCGACACCAAGGACGACCTGCTCGAGCTCGCCCTCGACGCGGTCTTCGGCGAACTGGACCTGCCCGACGCGGAGTCGGGCGAGGACTGGCGCGACCAGCTTCGCTCCCTCGCCATCGGCTATCGCGCGCTGCTGGTCCGCCACCCCTGGGTGTCCCCGCTGATCGGGACCTTCCTGAACATCGGCCCGCACTCCATGGCCTTCTCGCTCTGCGTCCAGCAGGTGATCCGCAACACCGGCCTGCCCCGGCACGGCCAGATGGGCGCGCTCTCGGCGGTCTTCCAGTTCGTGTACGGCTTCGGCACCATCGAGGGCCACTTCGTGCAGCGCTGCGCCTCGGCGGGGATGACCCAGGACGAGTACTTCCGTCAGGCCATGAGCACGATCGGCGAACAGCCGCAGTTCTCCGCCAACTTCGAGAACGCCGCGGACCTCATGGAGGCCCGCGGCGGTGACACGGTCGAGGAGATGCGGGAGCGGGACTTCACGTTCGCGCTGGAAACGCTGATCGCGGGGATCGAGGCGATGGTCGCCCGGGGTTAGGGCCTGTCCGGCGGATCACGCCGCAGACGCGGGGTCTGGCACGCCGATCTGCGGCGTTGTCGTCGGTTGCCGACTCCCCCGAGCTCTCGGCTTCGCTCGAGCAGGGGGGACCCCCATCGCGTCGACGCCCTCCTCCGCCTTGCAGCTCGACGCACCCGAGCCCGCTCACCTGCGCTGTTGCTTCCCTGCGACCTGATCCGCCGGACAGACCCCAGGCCCTGGCCCGCTCCTCCTCGGTCGTTCCTGGACTACTCCTGGGGTGTCAGTCGGGCCGGGAAGCCGCCCGTCGCGACCGGGCCCCACTTCACCGGCGTGACCCGGATGATCGACTTGCCCTGCTTGAGCATGGCCTCCCGGTACTCGTCCCAGTCCGGGTGTTCGCCCGCGATGTTCCGGTAGTACTCGACGAGCGGCTCGACGGATTCGGGGGAGTCGACGACCTCGGCCGTGCCGTCGATCTGGACCCAGGGCCCGTTCCACTCGTCGCTCAGCACGATCAGGCTGACCCGCTCGTCCCGCTTGGCGTTACGGGTCTTCGCGCGTTCGGGGTAGGTCGAGACGACGATCCGCCCGGCGTCGTCGACCCCGCAGGTCAGGGGGGAGCCCTGGGGGCTGCCGTCCGCCCTCCGGGTCAGCAGGATGGCGCGGTGGCGGGGGCGTACGAAGTCGAGCAGTTCGTCCAGGGACACGGCGGTGTTCGTAGCGATGTTCGGTGCCATGTGAGTCAGCCTAGGGTGCCCGCCGGGAAGGTGCCCGCACCTCACGCCTGTGGGAGGGGCGCTCCCTGTACCGCCTGGATGTCCAGTTCCACCTTCAGCGTGGTGCCGATCGCTGAGATGCCAGCCTGGATGACCTGGTTGTAGTTCATGGCGAATTCCTCGCGGTGGAGTTCGGCCGTCGCCCGGAAGGCGGCCCGCGTGCCGCCCCAGGGGTCCCCGCCCGTGCCCAGGTAGGCGAGGTCCAGGTCGACCGGGCGGGCGATGCCGCGCATGGTGAGTTCGCCGTGCACGGTCCAGCGGTCGGAGCCGGCCGGGGTCAGGCCGGTCGAGCGGTAGGTGATCTGCGGGTATGTCTCGACGTCGAGGAAGTCGGGGGACTTCAGGTGGCCGTCACGCATGCCGTTGCCGGTGTCGATCGAGGCCGCGGAGATCACGGCCTCGACGCGGGACTTGGACACGTCGTCCGGGGCGATCTCGATCGCCGCGGAGAAGTCCGTGAAACGGCCGTGCACGCTGGAGATGCCCAGGTGCTGCGCGACGGCGCCGACGGAGGAGTGCGCCGGGTCGACGGTCCAGGGGCCGGGCGGCGGCAGTTCGTTGCCGCCCTGGCGGGCGAGGGTCACGTTGCCGATCTCGGCCCGGCCGCTCGCCGTGACGATCGCGCTGGAGGCGGCGGGCGCGTACCCGACCGCGGTCACGATCACGGTGTACGCGCCGGGCGTGAGGGGGGTCGGGTCGTGCACGGCTCCTTCGGTGTCCGCCTCGGCGCGCAGCACCTGCGTCCCGGTCATGTCGGTCACCGTGACGACCGCGTGCGACACGGCCCATCCGTCCCGCGTGCGAATCCGTGCGGTCAGTCCCATCCCGTTTTCTCCCTGCAAAGCACTAAAAATTGGCCGCAATGAAACCGGCCCGTGGGGGGCGCACCTCCGCTCAGAGTGCGCGCGTCCCCACGGGCCGGGGTTTCAGCTACTCGCCGGGGTGGGCGAGGGTGATGTCGTGGTCGTCGACGCCACGGCCGGAGACCGTGAGAGCCGTCGCCACCGGGGGGTAACCCGTCGCGATGACGGTGTACTCGCCACCGTCCAGGTCCGTGAAGGCGTACGCGCCGTCCGTGCCGGTCCTGGCGGTGCCGATCACGTTGCCTGCCGCGTCGACCAGCGTGACCCGGGCGTCGCCCAGGGGGCCGCCGGGGGCCCGTACGACGCCCTGGAGCTGGGCGCCGGCGCTGAGCTCGACCTCGACCCGGGTGACCCCGGCGCCGCCGACCTCGACGGTGAGGGCCTGCGGGCGGTGGCCGGCCGCGTTCACCGCGATGGTCACCGGACCCGGAACCAGTTCGGCGAAGGTGAACTGGCCCTGCTCACCGGTGGTCCCGGTGGCCAGCACGTCACCGCGGACGTCGGTCACGATGACCATGGCGTCCTTGACCGGGGTGCCGGTCCCGGCGGCCCGGACGAATCCGCTCAGCCCGCTCGTGCCGCTCAGCACGATGTCGTACGCCACCGGCTCGTCGTTCACGATGATCGTCGAGGCCTGCGGCTGGAAGCCGTCGGCGGAGGCGATCAGGACGTACGAGCCCGTGCCGGGCGCGTCCACCGTGTAGAAGCCGTCGGCCTGCGCGACCGACCGGCCCAGCTGCCGTCCCGCGAGCGAGATCAGCGTGACCGCGGCCTGCGGGACGGGGGCGCTCTCGGCGCCGCGGACGTGACCGCGGACCGGGATGCCGCCGGAGGCGGGCAGCGGGGCGCTCTCCCGTGTCGCCGTGGCGACGGCGGCGAGCCGCTGCGTGCCCTCGGGTCCGGCCGCGAGGCTCGTCTCGGCGACGGCCGCCCAGCTCGGGATCCTCTCGTCGGCGGCGGGGGCCTCGGCGGTGGCCGAAGCCGTCGGCGCGGTGGCCTCCGCCTTCGCCTCCGCGGCCTGGGCCAGCGCGCCCGAGGTCCGCAGCGGGACCTCCTTGATGAACAGGACGATGAGGAAGGCGAGCAGCGCCAGGACGGAGCCGATCATGAAGACGTCCGCGATGCCGTGACCGTAGGCGCTCTCCAGGACGGTGCGCAGCGGGGCGGGCAGCGCGTCCATGTTCGGGATGGTGCCGGAGCCGGAACCGGACGCGGCGGCCGCGTACTTGGGGTCGATGCCGGCCAGGCCGTCCTTGACGTAGTCGGTGATCCGGGTGGACATGATCGCGCCGAGCGCGGAGACGCCGATCGCACCGCCGAGGGAGCGGAAGAACGTCACCGTGGAGCTGGCCGAGCCGAGGTCGGACGGGGCCACCTGGTTCTGCGTGGACAGCACCAGGTTCTGCATCGTCATGCCGACGCCGAGACCGAGCAGCGCCATGAAGATCGCGACGTGCCAGTAGGCCGTGTCGTAGCGGATGGTGCCCAGCAGGCCCAGGCCCGCGGTGATCAGGACGGTGCCGCTGACCAGCCAGTACTTCCACCGGCCGGTCTTGGTGATGACCTGGCCGGAGACCGTGGAGGCGATGAACAGGCCGCCGATCATCGGGATGGTCATGACGCCCGACATCGTCGGGGACTTGTCCCGGGCCAGCTGGAAGTACTGGCTGAAGAAGACGGTGCCGGTGAACATCGCGACGCCCACGAAGAGCGAGGCGAGGGAGGAGAGAGTGATGGTGCGGTTGCGGAACAGGCGCAGCGGGATGATCGGCTCGCTCGCCTTGGACTCGACGAGCACGAACAGCAGGCCGAGGACGATCGCGCCTCCGACCATCGCGTACGTCTGCCCCGATATCCAGTCGTACTTGTCACCGGCGAAGGTGACCCAGACCAGCAGGAGCGAGACCGCCGCGGAGATGAAGAACGCGCCGCCCCAGTCGACCTTCACGTCCCGCTTCACGGTGGGCAGGTGCAGGGTCTTCTGCAGCACGATCAGCGCGATGACCGCGAAGGGCACGCCGACGTAGAAGCACCAGCGCCAGCCGAGCCACGAGGTGTCGGTGATGACACCGCCGAGCAGCGGGCCGCCGACCGTTGCGACAGCGAAGGTCGCGCCGAGGTAGCCGGAGTAACGCCCGCGCTCGCGCGGGGAGATCATCGCCGCCATGACGATCTGGGCGAGGGCGGACAGACCGCCGACGCCGACGCCCTGGACCACACGGCAAGCGATGAGCATGCCGGGGTTCTGGGACAGACCGGCGGCGGCCGATCCCAGCACGTATATGACGAGGGCTATCTGTACGAGCGCCTTCTTGCTGTACAGGTCGGAGAGCTTGCCCCACAGAGGTGTGGTCGCGGTCATGGCCAGCAGCGAGGCCGTGACGACCCAGGTGTAGGCGGACTGTCCGCCGCCCAGGTCGCCGATGATCTCGGGGAGTGCGTTGGTGACGATCGTCGACGACAGGATCGCGACGAACATACCGAGCAGCAGCCCGGAGAGGGCCTCCATGATCTGCCGGTGCGTCATCGGAGCGCCGTCGGCGGGTGCACCTCCGTGCTTGGCGTGAGCCCGCACACCGGCTGGTGTGGTCGTTGCCATGGGCTTCCTTCTCTTGCTCTTATGCGGGTGTACGGGTGGTCAGTTCGGTTACTTCCGGCACGTAGGGCGGCCGGGGTACGGCACGGCAGTCGCCGAAGCTCTCGCGCAGCCGGCCCATCAGGTGGATGAGCAGGCCGACCTCGTGGTCGGACCAGTCGCTCAGCCGGTCGGCGAACAGCCGCGAGGAGCGGCGGGAGAGTTCGGCGAGCTGCTCGCGTCCGGCGTCGGTGAGGCGCAGGATGCGGGAGCGTTTGTCGGCGGGGTCGGGGAGGCGTTCGATCCAGCCCCGGTCGGCGACGTGGGCGACGTGGCGGCTGGTCACCGACATGTCCACGGCGAGCAGCTCGGCGAGCTTGCTCATCCGCATGTCGCCGTGCCGGCCGAGGAGGGTCAGTACGGCGGCGGAGCCCGCGGGGCAGTCGTGCGGCAGGATCCGCCCGAGCTCCCGCTTCACGGCACCGATGGCACTGAGCTGACGAGCCAATTCCTCGTACTGCGCCTGCTCGGCCATCACCCCTCCTGTATTCGTTGCTTCGGGCAACCATAAATCAGTTGGTTGCTGCAGGCAAACGATATGGCTGTCGCTGGGCTAAAAAGATGGCAAAGGCAAGTGTTGGCGAATGTAAACCTGCTGGTGGACGGCGTGTGTGGCTTTGAGCCCGCTGTGGATCGACGGGGCGTGGCCTTCGCGGGGCGGACGGGGCGGGGCGAGGCGGGGTGGCGGCCGGACTGCGCGGCCTTGCACCCCGCACCCTGTGCCTTGCCGGCGGCCGGAAATCCGGCCCTCGGCCGACGCTGCGCTCCGGCCGCCGGCCGGGCTTCGTGCTGCCTGGGTGGGGGTGGGTGTCTGGCCTCGCCCGAGGCTGCGCCCCGCCCGCCCCGCCCGGCCGGGAGGGATTCCCTGGCCGCCCGCTGGGCTCCGTTCCCTGCGGGGACGGGGCGCCTGGCTGATGGCTGGGATTGTGCCGCTGCCTCTTGTCAGGGACCGAGCTCCGACCTCTGCGCGGCGGGACGTCTGGCCCCTGGGGGGGGTGCCCCTATGTCTTTGGTCAAGGGAAACGGGGGTGCGTTGGGTCGGGGTGCCGGGCAGCATGGCGGGGTGGCTGATCTGCTGTGGGAT
>NZ_JBVKCA010000043.1:0-38196 GCF_055656965.1 Streptomyces sp. NPDC111656 | reverse complement strand
GGCGAAGTTCCTCGGCGAGGACAAGCCGGCCCCAAAAGGCTCTACCCGGTGATCGACCGACTCGTCGATGCCGGGGCACCGGTCGACAGGTGCTGCCGGATCCTTGGCGTCGCCCGGCAGAACTACTACAAGCACAAGAGCTGGGCGAGCTGATCGACGCGATGCTCAGCCACGCTCCGGAGGTCGCCCGACGATCTACGAGGTGGGCAAGGCCCTGAGCTGATCCCAAAGCCCCGGTTTATCCGGCGCCGCTCACGCGGCGAAAGCCAACAACAAAAGACCGGACCACCCCTCAGCCTGGACAGCATTCCGGGTGGTCCGGTCGTGGAATCCCTGATCAGCTGGTGTCCCAGTAGCCGTCTGATCGACTCCCGGGACTATCCGATGAGGGTCTCCTTCGGACGGACTACGCAGAACTCGTTCCCCTCCGGATCGGCCAGCACGGTCCACGACTCGTCGCCGCTCTGCCCGACGTCCGCTCTGCGAGCGCCAAGGGCAAGGATGCGCTCGATCTCGGCTTCCCGGTCCTCCGCCGTGGAGGTCAGATCGAGGTGCAGGCGGTTCTTGACGACCTTGCGGTCTGTCACCGGCATGAAGCAGATTCCCGCCGGGGCCGTCTCGTCCGGCCCGATCACGACCTCCCGCTCTCGCTCGGACAGGATCTGCCAGCCCAGCACCTCAGCCCAGAACCGGGCCAGGCCGGGCAGGTCGTGGGCGTCGATGACGATGTGATGCAGCGAGACAGGCATGCCGAACAGTGTTCCCTTTGAGCTCATGGACAGAACAGAGGCGGTTGCCGTCAAACACTGCCGTCAAGACAAAAGCCAGAGGCCCTGAGGAGTGATCCTCAGGGCCTCTGGTCTGGTGTGCACTCGGCAGGATTCGAACCTGCAACCTTCTGATCCGTAGTCAGATGCTCTATCCGTTAAGCTACGAGTGCTTGTTTTCTTGTCTCCTGCTTCGTCCCGCTTCCCGGGCTTTCGGCCCGCTCGCGGCGACAGGAAGAACATTACATGACTGCCGCCGCCATGTGAAATCCGTTTGCTGCACCCCTTGTGAGCTGGGCAAACGCGCTCCAGAAGGGCTCAACGCCGAAGCCCCGGTCCAGGTGGACCGGGGCTTCGGATCTTGGCGCGGAGGCGGAGGGATTTGAACCCTCGATGGGCTTTAAGGCCCAAACCGCATTAGCAGTGCGGCGCCATAGACCGGACTAGGCGACGCCTCCCGCACAACCGCCCACGCGAGCGCGAGTGGTGCGTGCAGATGATGACACAGCCGGGTGGGGTGTCACCAATCGGCTCCCACGGTACTAGGCAGTCGGGTCACAGAGCAAAGTCCCGAGGAGCCGGTGAGCCGAACCTCTGAGAGGCACGGGGTCACGCGGCGGCCGCGCGCAACCGCTCGGGGCCCCTCGCGTTAGTCAGGTCATGTTGCGTCGTCTCGTCCTCACCGCCGCCGCGTCCGTCGCGGCACTGTCCGCCGTGCCCGCCCTGCCCGCCGTCGCCCAGGCCGGGGCCGCCCCCGCGGAACCGGCCTCCCTGAGCCTGATGCCTCCGCCGGCCCGCGGCGAGGATTCCGGGGACCGGCTGACCGTGACCGTCCAGCACACGGAAGGCGGTGACCGGAGGTACGAGCTGCGGTGTCATCCCGATGGCGGCACTCACCCCGACGTGGGCAAGGCGTGCGCAACGCTGGACCAGCGCACCACCTGGGGCAAGGACCCCTTCGCCCCCGTGGCGCCCGGCACGATGTGCACGATGATGTACGGCGGTCCGGCCACCGCCCATGTGACCGGGACCTGGGCCGGGCGGCCCGTCGACGCACGGTTCGACCGGGCGGACGGCTGCCAGATCGCACGCTGGGACGTCCTCGTCCCCCTGCTCCCCGGCTCCGCCCACAGCCGCGGCACGGCTCGGTCATGGTGACGCCACGGTTCGGCGGGGTAGGGAGGGAAGGGATGAAATGCGCGGTCACAGGTTCTTCGGTTCTTCTGCGTGCGACCTCCCTCTCATCCGGCGCCGCGAGCGCGACCTCTGCCCGTAGACTCCCTCGCGTGACACGCTGCGGGCAGGTTGGCAAGATGGCCCTCGCGGTCGGCAAGGTGCGGTAACAGGGAGGAAGCGTCTCGTGAGCAGCAGGCCATCCCGAGGCGCTGCTCGCCTCGCAGCCATACTGGACGCGCTGCCCGATGCGTTGGTGCTGGTCAACGCCAATGGCACGGTCGTCAACGCCAACACCATCGCCCTGGAGGCCTTCGAAGCTCCGGGTACGGCTCTGGTGGGCCGGGGGCTGCTCGATCTGCTGCCGCAGTTCGACTCGCGGCTGATCCCCGGGTCCATGCGGCGGCCCGAGACGATCGACCAGCGCGGGCGGACCAAGCCGACCAGGATGATCGCGCGGCGGACCGACGGCAGCGAGTTCCCGGTCGAGGTCACCAGCGCGAACCTGGAGAACGGCCAGCAGGCCTACGACAGTTACGGTCCCACCCCCGACGAGCTACTCATGCTCGTCGTACGCGATCTGTCGGGCACCGTCGACACCGAGGCCGAACTCGCGCGTTCGCAACGACAGACCGAGATGATCCTGCGCGCGGCGGCCGAGGGTGTCGTGGGCACGGACACGGAGGGGCGGGTCGTCCTCGTCAATCCGGCGGCCGCTCAGATCTTGGGATACCGGGCCAGTGATCTCGGCGGGCAGGACCTGCACGCCCTCATCCTTCACTCGCGCGCGGACGGCGAGCCCTTCGCGTACGAGGAGTCCCCGCTCGCCGACACCCTGCGCTCCGGGCGCAAGCACCGGGTGCGCGGGCAGGTGCTGTGGTCCAAGTCCGGGAACAAGGTGCCGGTCGACCTGACGACCGCTCCGGTGCGCGACGGGGACCAGCTCGTCGGCGCCGTGATGACCTTCACCGACCGACGGCCGTACGACAGCCTCGTCGAGGAGAAGGACGCCGAGGCCACCCAGCACGCGGAGGAGATCGAGCGGATCGGCGAGGAGCACGCGGCGGAGCTGACGGCGCTGCGTGAGCGGCACGCCGCCGAGCTCGCCGAGGTGAGCGAGCGCCACGAGGAGGAACTCGCCGCGGGCGACGAGCGGTACGCGGCGCTCGGCGAGCGCGAGAAGGACCGCTACGAGGCGCTGAGCGCCCGGCACGATCAGCTCCTCTCGGTGCTCGGCCAGTCCCTGCGCGGGCCCCTCGACCAGCTGCGCGGTGAGCTCTCGAAGCTCGCCGCCGACGACGCCGGCCAGCTGTGGCCCGAGGCCAACCAGGTACTTCACCACCTCGCGGCGGGCTACTCGCGGATCACGACCCTCGTCGACAACGTGCTCGGCTATCAGCGGCTGGACGCGGGGGCCGAGCAGATCGTCCGTACGAACGTGATGCTGGACGCGGTCGTCGCGGCCGGTGTCGACGGGGCCGTCGAACTGATCGGGCCCGGGCGTGTGCAGTTCGCCGTGCACGCGCCGCCCATCGAGGCCGAGGTCGACCCGCAGCGGCTCGCGCAGGCGCTGGCGCACCTCATCGCGGACGTGGCCGGCGTCGACGCGACCGGCAACGCGCCGGCATCCGCGGGCGGCTACATGGACAACACCGTCGTCGTGGCGGCGGCGCAGCGCGGCGAGGTCGTACGGATCGAGGTGCGCGGCCCGTACAGCGGGGGAGACCCGGTGCACGAGCCGATCGTGCGCGGGATCGTCCGCGCGCACGGCGGCGTACTGCAGACGCATGAGGTGCCGGGAATGAGCGGCAGCGCGTTCGTCCTGGAGGTGCCGATCGGCGACGGGGCCGGAGCGATGGCCCCCGAGGCCCCGGCGTCGACCGGTGCCGAGATCGCCCTCCCCGAGCAGGCCTCGCACCAGAACGGCGGCAACCAGAGCGGTGGCAGGCGGCGGGCCCGGAAGTCCTCCGTGGACGCCTTCCTGGAGAGCGAGGTCGCCCCCGCGGAGCCGGTCACGACCGAGGGCGGTGCGGCCGCTCCCACCGGGCGGCGCAGGCGCCGTACGGCCGCGGAGCAGGAGGCCGCCGAGGTGTCCGTGCCCGCGCAGGCCCAGGGCCCCGGTGACGGCGATGGCGTCGCCACCGGGCGCCGTCGTGGGCGGCCGAGCCCGGTCGAGGGCGCGGACGGCGACGCGGCCGAGGGCGTGTCGGAGGGCGCGGTCGTCATGGCGGGCGAGCACGCGGCGGGAACCGCGGCCGTGGGTACGGGACTGGGCGGGACGGTGCCTCCGCAGGGGGTTCCCGTGGCTTCTCCGCAAGGGGTGCCCGTGCCGTCCGGGCGGCGGGCACGGCGTGACGGCGAACAGCACGCGCTGCCGCCCGCGTTGCCCGCGGCTCCCAGCGCCTCGAGCGCGCCCGGTGCTCCGGGTGCCCCGGAGGCCGTCCCCGCCGAAGGTGCCGACGCGCAGCCGACCGGTCGACGTCGGCGGGCGCTGGCCGCGGCGGCCGAGCGGGCCGCCGCGCAGGAAGGCGGCGCCCGGACCGTGTTCGCGCTTCCGCCCGCGGAGGCGGACCGCTCACCCGAGTACATCCAGGCCGAACAGGCCCAGCAGGCGCAACGGGCCCAGCAGCAGCTCCTGGAGCAGGCGGGCGACGCCGTCGGTGCCGTCGCCGGTCGTGGCCAGCGGGACGAAGGCCGGCACGACGGGATGCCGCACGACCCGGCCGACGATCACACTCCGCCCCAGCCGCACCCGGTTTCCGCGCCGTCGGGAGTGCGGACCCGCCCGGCCCCGGCTCGGCCGGACGCGGCGGCGGTTCCGGCCCAGGGCGTCCCCGTACCGGCCACCCCGGCGCCCGGAGCCCCGGCACAGGCCGTCCCCGCGCAGGCCCCGGCCCCTTGGCCGGCCCCGAACGCCGACGACACCTCCGGCGCCGGAACCCCCGTACCGCCCGGTGCCCCCGTGCCTGCGGGAGCGCCCGTACCGCCCGGTGCACCCGCCCCGGCGGCGGCTGCCGCCCGTCAGGCCCAGCCGCAGGCGCAGACTCCGGCGCCCGGCACCCCCCTCCCGCCGGAGCAGCCCGCGCGGCCGGTGCCCCGGCCGGGGGCTCAGCCGCGGGTCGCCCAGCCGCTGCCCGCCGAGGCCGCCTCGCCGATCGACCCCAACTCGACGCAGGGGCGCGCGTTCAGCGTGCGGACGCTCGGGCAGGGCGTGCCGTTCAGCCGTCAGTCGGCGCCGAACCAGCCGGGGGCCGTGCCGGCCCGGACGCAGGCGCAGGCACAGCAGACCGCCACGCCTCCCCCGCACCAGACCAACGGCTCCGGCCGCCGCCGCAAGCTCGGCACTCCCCCCGAGCCCGCCACCGAGCGCCCCGAAGCGTCGGCGCGCCCGCACCCGCAGGCCGGGCAGACCGCCGCGGCTCCCGGGCCGAGGCTGCCCGGAGCGACCGAGGGCGCCGGTCGGTCGTACGCCATAGGAGCCCCGGACAAGAACGCCGACGAGGGTCCTGAGCCGCTGGACGGTCCCGGTGGCGCGGTCGAGGTCGCCGACCAGCCGCAGCCGCGGCCCGTGGACGACGAGCTGCCCCCGGAGCCGCTGGACAACCCGCGCCGCCTCCTTGTGTGGCCCGCGCCGGACGTGACGACCCAGCAGGCGCTGAGCGACCGCGGCTACCGGCCCGTCATCGTGAACTCGCGCGAGGAGGTGGACGCGCAGATCGCCGCGTTCCCGGCCGCGCTGTTCGTGGACCCGCTGACCGGTCCGATCACACGCACCGCGCTGCAGTCGCTGCGCCAGGCCGCCGTCGCCGCCGAGGTCCCGGTACTGGTGACGGCGGGACTGGGGCAGGCGACGCGCGAGGCGGCGTACGGCGCCGATCCCGCCGTACTCCTGAAGGCGCTCGCGCCGCGGGACTCCGAGCAGCACCCGCCGCGTGTGCTGCTCATCGAGGAGCACGCGGAAATCGCGCTGGCGTTGACCTCGACGCTGGAGCGGCGCGGAATGCAGGTGGCGCGGGCGTCCACGGACGAGGACGCCGTCACGCTGGCCTCTCAGATGCGGCCGAACCTGGTCGTGATGGATCTGATGCAGGTACGGCGTCGGCGCGCCGGGATCGTGGACTGGCTGCGGGCGAACGGACAGTTGAACCGCACACCGCTCGTCGTCTACACCGCGGCTGTCGACCAGGCCGAACTGCCGCGCCTCGCCGCGGGTGAGACGGTCCTGTTCCTCGCCGAGCGCTCGACGAGCGCCGAGGTGCAGGACCGGATCGTGGATCTGCTGGCGCGCATCGGCACGAACTGACCCGCTGCGCTGCGGGCCTCGAACTGGATTCACACATACGACGGTTGGGGTGCTGTTTCACGTGAAACAGCACCCCAACCGTCATTCTGCCGTCGAGAGCCTCAGAGCTGGGTGACGTCCAGCGCACCCTCCGCGTACTGCCTGCGCAGCACCTTCTTGTCGAACTTGCCGACGCTCGTCTTCGGGACCGACTCGATGATTGTCCAGCGCTCGGGGAGCTGCCACTTGGCGATCTTGCCCTCCTCGGCGAGGAAGGTGCGCAGCGACGCGAAGTCGGCGGTGGCGCCCTCCCTCAGGACGACCGTGGCGAGGGGGCGCTCGCCCCACTTGTCGTCGGGAACGGCGACGACGGCGGCCTCGGCGACGGCCGGGTGGGACATCAGCGCGTTCTCCAGGTCGACGGAGGAGATCCACTCGCCGCCCGACTTGATGACGTCCTTGGCGCGGTCGGTGAGGGTCAGGAAGCCGTCGTGGCTGATCGTGCCGACGTCGCCGGTCTTGAGCCAGCCGTCCTCGCTGAACTTGTCGGCGGGGCGAACCGGTTCCGTGCCCTGGCCGCCGTAGTACGCGCCCGCGATCCAGGGGCCGCGCACCTCCAGCTCGCCCGCGGACTCGCCGTCCCAGGGGAGACGTTCGCCGCCGGGGCCGGTGAGTCGGGCCTCCACGCCGGCCGGGAAGCGGCCCTGGGTGAGGCGGTACGCGAACTCCTCGTCCGTGCCGACGACGCCGGCCGGCGGCCGGGCGATCGTGCCCAGCGGGGAGGTCTCCGTCATGCCCCAGGCGTGGCAGACGCGCATGCCCAGCTTGTCGAAGGCCTCCATGAGGGAGGGCGGGCAGGCCGAGCCGCCGATGGTGACCTGGGTGAGCGAGGAGACGTCCCGGGGCTTGGCGTGCAGTTCGCCGAGCAGGCCCTGCCAGATGGTGGGGACGGCCGCGGCGTGCGTCGGCCGCTCGGACTCGATCATATCGGCGAGCGGCGCGGGCTGGAGGAAACGGTCCGGCATGAGGAGGTTGACGCCGGACATGAACGTGGCGTGCGGCAGGCCCCAGGCGTTGACGTGGAACTGGGGGACCACCACGAGCGAGGTGTCCTGGTCGGTGAGCCCCATCGACTGGGCCATGTTGACCTGCATGGAGTGCAGGTAGATCGAACGGTGGGAGTAGATGACGCCCTTGGGGTCGCCGGTGGTGCCGGAGGTGTAACACATGGCCGCGGCGGCACGCTCGTCCAGCTCCGGCCAGTCGTACGTGGTCGGCTTGCCCGCGACCAGCGCGTCGTACTCGTGCACCTGGACGCTCGCGCCCTCGAGCAGCGAACGGTCACCGGGGCCCGAGACGACCACGTGCTCGACCGTCGGCAGATGGGGGAGCAGCGGCGCGAGCAGCGGGAGCAGCGAGCCGTTGGCGATGATCACGCGGTCGGCGGCGTGGTTGACGATGAAGACGAGTTGTTCCGCGGGGAGGCGGAGGTTGAGCGTGTGCAGGACCGCGCCCATCGAGGGGATCCCGAAGTACGCCTCGACATGCTCGGCGTTGTTCCACATCAGCGTCGCCACACGGTCGTCGTCCTCGACACCGAGGTCCTCGCGCAGCGCGTGCGCGAGTTGGGCGGCCCGGTCGCCGATCTCGGCGTAGGAACGGCGCTGCGGCTCTCCCTCACCTGTCCAGGTGATCACCTGCGAGGTGCCATGGATGGCCGACCCGTGGGTCAGGATCCTCGAGATCAGCAGCGGTACGTCCTGCATCGTGCTCAGCACGGCGTCCTCCCGGGGCGACATTGCCTACGAGGTGGTAAGGGATGCGCTGATTCTGCGCACATACCACGCGGTATGTCACTAGCTCCGGCCGATCGATCAGGTCACAGGGGTCGTTCGGCTCGGACGGGAACTTTTCCGCAGGGGCCGTTCGGCCCGGATCTGCCGAAGGTCAGCGCACGGGTTCCAGCTCCGGGTCCTCGCGCAGCTTGCCCAACGCCCGTGACACCGCCGACTTGACCGTGCCGACGGAGACGCCGAGCACCTCCGCGGTCTGTGCCTCGCTGAGGTCCTCGTAGTACCGCAGGACGACCATGGCCCGCTGCCGCGCCGGGAGCTTCATGATCGCGCGCCACATCGCGTCGTGCAGCGCCTGCTGCTCGGCCGGGTCCCCGGCGGGGGCGTCCTCCGGCTCCGGGAGCTCGTCGCACACGAACTCGTCGACCTTGCGCTTGCGCCACTGCGAGGTCCGGGTGTTCAGCAGCGCACGCCGTACATAGCCGTCGAGCGCGCGGTGGTCCTCGATCCGCTCCCACGCGACGTAGGTCTTGGTCAGCGCGGTCTGCAACAGGTCCTCGGCGTCGCTCGGGTTCGCGGTCAGCGAGCGGGCGGTACGCAGCAGCACCGGCTGGCGGGCCTTCATGTACGACGAGAACGACGGGTACGGAAGGGTCCGCGTCCCGCCGTTCGAACCGCTGGTGCAGACGAGTGAGGTCATGGCTCCACGCTAGGAGTGACCCCTACCTTTTCGGATCGGCCGCAGGTCCCGAAGAGGTGTCCCCCTCAGGTTGTAGGAGGGGGGCCGGCCCCACCTCCTGAGGGTGGACGAGCGGCGCCCGCACCCTGAGGGTTCACCCCTGAGAGACCCGTACGGCCGTAGTACGGCGGCGGCCGCCGTACTACCCGGGATGTCCCCGAGGGCCCCCGAAGGCTCTGTGACGCGGGGAGAACGGGGAGAGCCCGACAGCGTACTCACACCCCGTCCGCCCCCAGGATCAACCCCGATGTGGGGACCCCGGTGCCCGCGGTGACCAGGGTGCGACCGGCGCCCGGTATCTGGTTCACGGACGTGCCGCGCAGCTGGCGGACGGCCTCCGCCACCCCGTTCATCCCGTGCAGATACGCCTCCCCGAGTTGCCCCCCGTGGGTGTTCAGCGGAAGCCGCTCCTCGGCGACGAAGTCCGCGGCCTCCCCCGGCTTGCAGAACCCGAACTCCTCCAACTGCATCAGCACGAACGGCGTGAAGTGGTCGTACAGGATGCCCACATCGATGTCCTTAGGGGTCAGCCCCGAGGTCCGCCACAGCTGGCGCGCCACGACCCCCATCTCCGGCAGCCCGGTCAGCTCGTCCCGGTAGAAACTCGTCATCTGTTCCTGCGCCCGGCCCGCACCCTGGGCCGCCGCCGTGATCACCGCGGGCGGATGCGACAGCTCCCGGGCGCGCTCCACGGAGGTGACGACCAGGGCCTGGCCGCCGTCCGTCTCCTGGCAGCAGTCCAGCAGCCGCAGCGGCTCCACGATCCACCGCGAGGCCGCGTGTTCGGCGAGGGTGATCGGTCTGCCGTGGAAGTACGCCGCCGGGTTCGTCGCCGCGTACTTGCGGTCCACCACGGCGACGTGGCCGAACGCCTCGGGCGTCAGTGCGTAGGTGTGCAGATAACGCTGGGCCGCCATCGCCACCCAGGACGCCGGGGTGAGCAGCCCGAACGGCAGGGCCCAGCCCAGCGCGACGCCCTCGGCCGACGGCTCCCGCTGCTGCACCCCCGCTCCGAATCTCCGCCCCGACCGCTCGTTGAACGCCCGGTAGCAGACGACGACCTCGGCCACCCCGGTCGCCACCGCGAGCGCCGCCTGCTGGACGGTCGCGCAGGCCGCACCGCCTCCGTAGTGCACCCGGGAGAAGAAGGACAGCTCGCCGATCCCGGCCGCCTGGGCGACGGTGATCTCCGGGCTGGTGTCCATGGTGAAGGTGACCATCCCGTCCACCTCGGCCGGTGTCAGCCCCGCGTCGTCGAGGGCCGCCCGCACCGCCTCCGCGGCGAGCGTCAGCTCGCTGCGCCCGGAGTCCTTGGAGAACTCGGTGGCCCCGATCCCGACGATCGCCGCCCGGCCGCCGAGCCGGTCCCTCGTGCGTACGCTCACGAGGCGCCTCCGGGCGGCAGGGTGACCGTCACGGTCCCGGTCACATGTCTGCCGATGCCGTTCGCCCCGACGACGCGCACGGTCGCGGTGTCGCCCTCGACCTCTTCGACCTTGCCGGTCAACACCATCGTGTCGCCGGGGTAGTTGGGCGCTCCCAGCCGTATGGCCACCTTACGGAGGACGGCGTCCGGTCCGTAGTGGTCCGTGATGTACCGCCCGACGAGGCCGTTGGTGGTCAGGATGTTCATGAAGACGTCGGGGGAGCCCCTGTGCCGTGCCAGCTCGGCGTCGTGGTGCACGTCCTGGTAGTCCCGGGAGGCGATGGCCCCGGCCACGATCAGCGTGCGCGTGATCTCGATCTCCAGCGGCGCCAGCTCGTCACCGACCCGCGCGCGCTCACCCTCTCCGACCCGCACGCGCTGTCCCTCCACGCCCCGCGCGCGCTCCCCTTCCCCGACCCTCATGTCTCCTCCTCCCCGCTCGCGATCAGCTCCCCCAGTTCCTGGAGGACTTCGCTCCCGCACCCCAGGTACGCGTCCAGCTGCCGCCCCCACAGGAAGTGCCGGTGCACCGGGTGCTCCAGGTCGGCGCCCGTCCCTCCGTGCAGATGCTGGCCCGCGTGAACGACCCGCTGACCCGCCTCGGACGCCCACCAGGCCGCGGTCAGCGCGTGCGTCGCGTACGCGAGCCCCTCGTCGCGCCGCCACGCCGCCTCGTACGCCGTCACCCGTATCGCCTCGGTGTCCATGTACGCGTCCGCGGCCCGGAGTTGGACACCCTGCTTGGCCGCGAGCGGACGTCCGAACTGCTCGCGTGTGTTGGTGTGCTCCACGGCTCGTGCCAGCGACCCGGCGCACACCCCGGCCTGCAGCCCCGCGAAGGCCGTCCGGGCGGTGGCGAGCACGTCGTCGTACGCGTCCGTCCCGCCCACCGGCTCACCCGGCGTCCCCTCCAGCGTCAGCCGTCCCGCCGCCCAGGGCGCCGTCAGCTCAACCGGCGCGCACCGCGCGTCAGCGGTCCGCACGAGCCACAACCGGCGCCGGTCGTCCGCGACGAGCACATGGGTGGCGTCCCGCAGCCACGGCACCACGGGGACGACGCCGCTCAACCGCCCCGCCGCGTCCGCCCGTACGCCTCCCGGCTCGAAGACCGCCCCGCACACCACCGCCGTCCCGTCCCCGATCCCCGGCAGCAGCCGCTCCCGCTGCTCCGGTGATCCATGGGCGGACACCGCCAGCAGCCCGTACACACAGCTCGCCGCGAACGGCACCTGGGCCGTGGTCCGCCCCTGCTCCTCCAGGAGCAGCACCAGGCCGAGGAGCCCCGTGTCCGCGACGGCCGCCACCAGCCCGGCCGCGCACAGCGCCTTCCATGTCTCGGCGTCGCTGCCGGTGCCGACCGCGGCGAGCCGCTCCGGGGTGGAGAGGTCGCCGAAGATCCGCGCGGCCAGGTCGCGGGCGGCCGCCTGCTCCTCGGTGGGCGTGAAGTCCATGTCAGCGTCCCCCCTCCGCACCGGCCCGGAAGACCGGCAGCACCAGCTCCTCGTCGTAACCCTCGAACCTGAGCCGCACGGGCATCCCGATCCGCACCTTGTCGGACGGCACCCCGATGACGTTGCTGACGATCCGGACGCCCTCGGCGAGCTCGATCAGGCCCACGGCGTACGGAGGGTCGAAGGCGGGGAACGGCGGGTGGTGCATGACGACGTACGAGTAGACCGTCCCGTCTCCGCTCGCCTCGAGCGTGTCCCACTCCGGGGAGCCACACGCGCCGCACCCCGGCAGCCAGGGAAACCGCAGCGTCCCGCAGCCGCCGCACCGCTGGATCAGCAGCTGGTGCCGGCCGACGCCCTCCCAGAACCCGGCGTTGTCCCGGTTGACGACCGGTCGCGGCCGGGCCGCCTTGGGCTTGGCGCGCGCCGGGGCGTACTTGAGGATCCGGAACCGGTGCGTCCCCGCCGGCTCCCCGTTCGCCCATACGTCCATCCGTGTCGTGACGAAGTGACCGGTGCCCAGCTTGGTGGTCTTGCGCTCGGAGACCGACTCGATCACCGCGTCGAAGGTGATCTCGTCGCCGGGCCGCAGCGGGCGCAGGTACTCCTGCTCGCAGTCGGTGGCGACCACGGAGGTGCAGCCGGCCTCGTCGAGCAGGCCGAGCAGCTCGTCGTACGCGTCCGAGCGGCCCTCGTGCCCGGACAGGCCGCCCATCGTCCACGCCTGGAGCATGGTGGGCGGCGCCACGGCGTCCGGGCCCGTGTACGCCGCGTTGGTGTCGCCCATCGCCTCGCACCAGTGCCGGATCATCGGCTCGTTGACCGGGTCCTTGCCCACGCCCGCGACGGCGGTCGCACGCCCTTCGTACGCCTTGAGCCGCACCTCCAGCTCGGCCGCCTCGTCGCTCACCGCCGCCCCCTCGTCATCCCGAGCCGCATGGTCGCCACGATCTCCCGCTGCACCTCGCTCACCCCGCCCCCGAACGTGTTGATCTGCGCCGCCCTGTTCATCCGCTCCAGCTCGCCGTCCCCGAACACACCCGGCGAACCGGAGCGCACCAGCGCCCGCGCACCCACGACTTCCTGACACATTCGGTACGAAGCGACCGCCGATTCCGTTCCCGCGACCTTCACGCCGCTCGCGTCGCCCGGGGCCAGTCGGCCGGCCCCGACATCCCCCACCAAACGCCAGTTGAGCAGGCGTGATGCCGCCAGTCGGGCATGCACCTCGGCCAGCCGAAAACGCACCCAGGGCTCGTCAACCCGACGCCGCCCGGTCACCGGATCGGGGGTGCGCGCTGCCCGCAGCGCGGCCGCGTAGAAGTCCTCGGCCTGCATGCCGATCGCGGCGAGGGCGACCCGCTCGTGGTTGAGCTGGTTGGTGATGAGATCCCAGCCGCCGTTCTCCTCGCCGACGAGGTTCGAGGAGGGCACGCGGATGCCGTCGTAGTACGTGGCCGTGGTGGTCAGCCCGCCCACCGTCTCGATCGGTGTCCACGAGAAGCCCGGCGCGTCCGTGGGCACGAGGACGATCGAGATGCCCCGGTGCTTGGGCGCGTCGGGGTCGGTGCGGCAGGCGAGCCAGATCCAGTCGGCGTGCTGGGCGTTGGAGGTGAAGATCTTCTGCCCGTCGATCAGCCAGGACTCGCCCTCCCGCACGGCGCGGGTGCGCAGCGAGGCCAGGTCCGTGCCCGCCGAGGGCTCCGAGTACCCGATCGCGAAGACGAGGTCGCCCCTGAGGACGCGCGGCAGGAAGTACTCCTTCTGCGCCTCGCTCCCGTACTTCATGAGGGTCGGTCCGACGGTGTTCAGCGTGACCATCGACACCGGCGCTCCGGCCCGGTACGCCTCGTCGAAGAACACGAACTGCTCGTCGGCTCCGCGCCCTTGGCCCCCGTACGCGACGGGCCAGCCGATCCCGAGCAGTCCGTCGGCGCCGATGCGGCGCAGCAGCGCGCGCTGCCTGCCGGGGTCGTCGGCGGGCGGGGGACCGTCGGGCATCAGGTCCCGGAAGTACGTACGCAGTTCGGCGCGCAGCCGTTGCTGGCGCTCGGTGGGGGCGAGGTGCACGGCGGCGGCCCTCCCGGACCTCGTACGAACAAGGTTTTCTGACTGTCCGTCAGATAACGAGAGCTGTCAAGGTCACGACGAGACCGTCGAGGACGGACACGCGAAAACGCCTGCGCGACGGCACCGAAGCACCGTCGCACAGACGCGTTACTACCCCACAAAGCACCCCACACGGTGCTTCAAGGCCGGTGAGCCCGTCGAGGGCGGGCGAACCGGCCCCGGCTCACCAGAGGTTGGTGAAGTTGATGACGGTGTGCGACTGGTCGATGGCCGTGAACGCGGAGTTCTTGACCTGAGCCGTGTTGCTGTGGTTCGAGGCCCCGAATCCGACCGCTTGCTGCTGTGTGGTCGAGGAGTTGCCGCTGTTGTTGTGTCCGACCCCGCTGCCGCTGACGGTTGCCACGCCCGCGTTCGATCCGTCGTCCGCGAAAGCGCCGTTGTCCGCCGCGGCGACGCCCGTGAAGAGGGCGGCGGCGAGGGGCAGCGCCGAGACGGCGGCGAGAACACGGGCGGTACGGATGCTTGCCATGTGAATTCCTCCAAGAACCGGATGTACGGACCGGCGTGAGCCGGGAAGTACTGCTCGTTCCAAGGCGGTTGGCCGACCACCCCGGCGCTGATCACGACGTCGCGACTCCAGAGTTGCCCACCGAATCACCGCCGAACCACCCCGGAAGCCGTGATTCCTCCTCAAGCGTGAGTACATGTCGATAAACCCTCTTCATGACAAGAAACCCCAGATCAGATCGGATCGGACAGCTCGACCCCGGGCGCCCCAAGAGAGGAACCGTTCCGCCACTTTTTGGCCAATCCTCCCCAAATCCCCTTCCCGGCGCCCCCGCGCACGGCAAGCCCTTCCCTTTTTCGAACACTCGTACGAACATGGATGCATGGCCACCACCGACCGGCAGGCCACGACCCTGGCCCTGGCCCACGCCCTGTCCGCCGCCGAACGCGGACTCGCGGTGATCCCGCTGTCCCGCACGAAGCTCCCGGCCCTGCGCTCCCCCCACCGCGACGACCCCGATCCCGACCCGACGTCCCCTCCCTGCCACGGCGCATGCGGCCGCTTCGGACACGGCGTGTACGACGCCTCCACCGACCCCCGCCGCATCCGCGCGCTCTTCGCCGCCGCGCCCTGGGCGACCGGCTACGGCATCGCCTGCGGCCTCGACCCGCACCGCCTCATCGGCATCGACCTCGACACCAAATCCGGCACGGACTCCTCGGTCGCCCTGCGCGAACTGGCCCTGCGCCACCTGTTCACGATCCCGGAGACGGTGGTCGTGCTGACCCCGAGCGGCGGCCGCCACCTCTGGCTGACCGGACCGCCCGACGTGGTCGTCCCCAACTCGGCGAGCCGACTGGCCCCGGGCATCGACATCCGCGGCGCCGGCGGCTACCTGGTCGGCCCCGGCTCCCGCACCGAGCACGGCGTCTACGGAACGGCCCCGGGCACCGCCCAGTTGGCGCCCGCGCCCTGTCCGCGCGAACTCCTGCGCCTGCTCACGCCCCCGCCCCGCACGCACCACCACGCGCCCCCTGCGACCGGCCAACACGGCCAGGGGCTGGTCCAGTTCGTGCTCGCCGCCCACGAGGGCCAGCGCAACACCCGCCTCTTCTGGGCTGCCTGCCGCGCCTACGAGAACGGCATAGGCCCGGAACTGACCACCGCCCTCGTCGAGGCCGCCCTGCGCACCGGCCTCACCGAACGCGAAGCCCGCTCGACGATCGCCTCGGCGTCCCGGATGACGTTCCCACGCCCCGGGCCACCGGAAAACGGAACGACACCACGAACCGCCCGTCCCTAGGCTGCGGGCCATGGCACTGACCCGCGTCACCCTCACCTCGGGCAGAACCGTCGAGATATCCGACCTGCGCCTCACCTCGACCTACGGCGGAATGCTCGAGGGCTACCCCTTCAAGCGCTGGAACGACGGCATCGTCGACGGCCTGGCCCGGCGCACCGCGGCGGCGTTCCCCAACACCCCGACGCACCTCGTCACACCCCACCGAGACCATCCGGACCTGCCCGCCCGCGGCTTCGGCCCGGTCGAACTGCTCCCCGCCGTGACCTGCGTCGGCCTCTTCCTTTCCAGCGCGGTCGACCCCGCCGTCGACCCCGTCCTCCACCGCTCGGCCCTCGCGGTCGCGTGGTTCCAGGCCACCCCCGACATCCCGTCCGGCCACACCGCCGATCCGGCCCTGCGCGCCATCCCCTGGGAGGAAGCCGCCCAGGACTTCGAACTGTGAGCCGTCGACGGCGGACGGGATGGAAGGGGAGCGGGGGAGAGTGGTGGGCCGGAGCGGTGGGCCGGAGCGGTGGTTCGGAAGGCCGACCAGTCAGCCGCTGCATGGCTTCCCTCAAGCGCTTCAAGCGCCTTCTCTCGAAACCCCGGTAGGCCTAGGCTCGGCTGATGACCTTGGAATGGCAAAATGTAATTGTCCACTCGGCAGATCCGGAGGCCCTGGGCCAGTGGTGGGCCGAGGCTCTTGGTTGGGTTGTGGTCCACTCCTCTGATGTGGAGTTCGCGATCCGCCCGGAGCCGGATCGCCTGCCGGGGTTGGAATTCGTCCGGCTCGACGAGAGCAAGAAAGCCAAGAGCCGGCTGCATCTCGACTTCGTGCCTGATGACCAGGACGCCGAGGTGGCTCGCCTGGAGGCTCTTGGCGCACAGCGTGTTGATATTGGTCAGGGTGACCAGCCGTGGGTCGTCATGGCAGACCCCGAAGGCAACGAGTTCTGTGTCCTTGGCCAACGACCTCAGTGAGAAACCCCCTTGCATGTTCGGCTGACACGGCCGCCGGAGACAGCCGCTGCCGTCAGCGCACCAGGGTGTGAACCCCGGCCGCCACGACGAAAGCGCTGCCCGCGATCAGTGCGAGCACCCCGCCAAGCACCAAGGCGTTTCCTTCTCCTCCACACGACCGGCGTCGCCATCGCGGAATTGTCGCAGGGGGCGCCGAAGGTGCCCGCACCTGATCGGCTCCGCCGACCGCTCCGTACAGTGCGCGGGGAGAGGGGCGGCATGGTTGATCAGAACTGGGGCGATGACACCGACTACCACCGGGCCGTGGGACGGGCGTGGGTCATGGTGGCGGTCGCCTCGTGTTGCTCGTTGGTGGCGGTCGGGTTCGTCGTCCTCGCTGTCTTCGGCGTGGGCGTCTTCGTAGCTCTCGTGAACGCTCTCGGCGGTTGGCCAACCGCGGTACAGCAGCGAAATACACCCACCACAGCAGCAACCACCCCCGGTCGGCGGCGTGCGTGCAGGACCTCAGCGCAACCCGCATGACCATCAGCGACCGATCCACACAGAACTACGGACCAGAAGCTGCCGTGCCCCTGCCATACCCGATCCACCGGTAACTGACGGGGAACCACGGTGGTTGACGGACAACGTACATGAGAGCGGCCCCCGACCGATTTACCTGGTCAGGGGCCGTCCACCTGCGGTGGGTGTGGGATTTGAACCCACGGTGACATCGCTGCCACGACGGTTTTCAAGACCGTTCCCTTAGGCCGCTCGGGCAACCCACCTCGCCCCGCCCACCAGGGTCGGAGCGGCTACAGCCTACCCGGCCCCGAGCGTCTCTCGGGGGCATGGTCCACACGGGGTCCACTGGCTCTGTTCCGTGCTCCCTGGCCACTGCGCCGATCATCAGCACCCGGCCCGCCCGCCTCAGCTCCACCAACACCGACCTACGCAGGCCAGACGATGGGTATTGGGCGACACGCCTGGCTATCACGGCCAATAAGGCACTAAACGCGCAACGTGGTGCAATGTCGCATATTTGATCTCTCTATAGGAGGAAATGCCATGGCGGGCAAGCCCAGCATTGTCTTCGCCCACGGACTCTGGGCGGATGGGTCGTGCTTCAACAAGCTCATCCCCACGCTCCAGGCTGAAGGGCACGAGGTGTTCGCCTCACAGCACGGCCTCGACTCGCTCGAAAGCGACGTCGCGTGCGTCAACTTCACGCTCAACCACGTCCCCGGCCCGATCGTGCTGGTCGGTCACTCCTACGGCGGGACCCTGATCACCAAAGCGGGCACCCACGACCGCGTCGGCGCTCTGGTGTACATCGCCGCGCTCGCCCCGGACGAGGACGAGACGTCGCAGGAACAGCAGGACAAATTCCCCCGCACACCCATCTTCGAGCACGTGGACGTCGCTGACGGCCGCGTGTGGCTCAAGCCCTCGGGCGTCCCGCACTTCTGCGGAGACCTCCCGGAAGCGGAGCAGAAGCTCGTCCTGGCGACGGGCGCTGTGCCGGTGGCGGACCTGTTCAATCAGCAGGTTCCCGGCACCGCCTGGCGGACAAAGCCAAGCTGGTACATCGTCGCCAACAACGACCACACCGTGCACCCCGACCTGGAGCGGTCCGCCGCCGAGCGCATGGGCGCCAACATCCGTCCCGTGGACAGCAGCCACGTTCCCATGCTCTCGCATCCTGACTTCGTCCTCGATGTGATCCGTGAGGCCGCGAAGTCCCTCGGCGCATAAGCCACGCCGACAACGACCGCAGCACCGCACGCAAGGAGGCGGCCCCGGACCGACCGGGCCGCCTCCTTGCGACGACATCACGCTTTCAAGCTCAGCAACCCGGCGACGGCGCCCGACTCGCAGTGCTGACGAGAGGCACGCCTCGGAGCTGGGACGACGGCAAGGGCGACCGCCAACACCCCCGGGCGCCAGTAGTGGCCGCCACCGGGCGGTTCGGAGTACGAGCAGGCCGCCCACGACACGGCGAGCGGTCTGCGTCCTTCGTAGCGTTGTGCTGCCTGCCGTCAGCTCTGGCCGGCCGTACGGCGCCTGCGCGCGATGAACACTGCGCCAGCCGCACTGCCCAGCGAGGCGATCGCGTTCTCACGCACCGGTACCTTGCGCGCCGGGGCGCTGCTTCTGGGCGTCGACGACGGCCCGCTCCAGCACGGCGGTGTATTCGAGGACCGTGCCGGGCTTGACGTCGTCGGCCTGCTTGACCTGGACACCGCGGCTGCCGAGATAGGCGTACGTCTTGCGGTCGAAGATCCACTCGGTGCGATCACCGCTCTGCTGGTCGACGTGGGCCAGGGCGATGCCCTCGCGTCCCGCGGCGTCCTTGACATGGTCCACCACCACAACCCCGGGGATCTTGGCCGCGGCCCGGTACAGCGCTGCGTTCAGCTTCGCCGGTGCGAGCTGCTCCCCGAGCAGGTCGCCGACCGTGGCGAATGCCTCCTGGTCCGGGGAGTTCCCCTGGCCCTTGGTCTCCTTGTAGATCTTCTTCAGCAGGACGTCCGGGTCGGTGGGCAGCGTCTTGAGGTAGTCGTAGGAGGGGGCGTTCAAGCTGCTCTCGACGTCGCTGTTGAGGGTGACACCGCCCTCGGGCTGGTAGCCGGGCTCGTCCAGCCAGCCCTGCTTGCCGTCGGGGGAATTCCATGCCTCACGGATATGCAGGGGCTGGACCCAGGTCTTGGACTTGTCTGTGTCTGTGTGCAAGACGGAGACGTAGGAGACCTTGCTCTTGACGTAGATGTACTGGCCCGGGCCGGGTTCGGGCGTCTTGCCGGCCGAGGCGGCGGCGGCGATGTGCTCGACGGTGGAGGCGAGCTGGGCGGTACTGCCGGGCTCGATGCGGACGACCGGCGCTTCGACCGGGGGCGGGGGGGCCGCGGTCGTGCCGCGGCCCCCGGAACCGGTCAGCGCGGTGAAGGCGAAGGCGCCGGCCAGGGCTGCGGCGGTGACCGGGACACCGATCAGCAGGACACGGTGTGCCGGGCGGCGGGACGGCGCAGGGGCGGGTGCGGTGGGCTGGATCTCGCTCATCAGGTGCTCCTCGAGAAGCAGGTGACGGTCGAGCGACAGGTGCGGGTCTCCCGGCGCCGGCAGCAACCGGGCCAGCTCCGCGTGGTCCAGCGACTCCTCACGCCGAGACTTCTTGCGGATCATTCGGACCTCTCCTCGTACGCCTCGTGTGACCGGGCCGCAGAAGTGCGGCCGCCCTGTACTTGTCCGTTGCGCGGTAGCGGTTCCCTGCGTTTCCTCAGTTCTTCGTCGGCCAGCTTGCTCAGCCGTTTGCGGGCGCGGGACAGGCGGGAGCGCACGGTGCCGACCGGGACGCCGAGCACGGCCGCCGCCTCCGCGTAGCCGAGCCCGGACCACACACAGAGTGTGAAGACCTCGCGCTCGCTCCGGCGCAGCTTCTTCAGCACCCGCTGGGCGGCGGCCAGCTGGTCGGCATCGGCTATGCGGCCCACGAGTTCGTCGGCGAAGTCCGGGACCGTTTCCTTGGCCGGCAAGCGCTCCAGGGCCCGCTGGTGGCGGCGCGCGGCGCGGGTCGTGTTGCGCAGTACGTTCACGGCGATGCCCATCAACCAAGGGCGCGGACTGTCGCCCTCGTCCCGCAGCTTGGCGCGCAGCCGCCACGCCTCCAAGAAGGTCAGCGAGACGATGTCCTCGGCGACGGTCCAGTCCCCGGTCACGCGCACCGCGTGCCGGTGGACCAGTCGGGCGTGGTCACGGAAGAGCTCGCGGAACGCCTCGGGGTCGCCTGCCCGTATCCGGGTGTGCAATGAGTAGTCCACGTCCATCCTTGTCCACACGGCGGGGCAGGTTCCCGTGGCGTGCGTCACACGGTCAGGAGACATGGGGCTCCGCGGCCAGGCTCGCACATCACGGCCGCCGTCTCCGTGGGCTGAGCAACATCTCGGGCGGCAGTGAGTACTGGGCGGCACGGCAGTTGAGCAGCAGGGCAGGTGGCGTTGTCAGGTTGCATGGAGGTCTTGTCGGGCGATCGCCCACACGACGTGCTCGGCCGCGATCCGCAACCGCCGTGACGAGTGGATCCGACCGGGCGCCTTCACCCAGCTCCAGCGCATTGACACTTGGTCGAGCCAAGTGCCACTCGGGGCTACGACACCTGTTGGGGCGCCGTTCGACAGGCAGCGGGGGTGACGCCGTAGGTGCGGGAGAACCATCGGGTGAGATGAGCTTGGTCCGCGAAGCCGGCCTCGGCGGCTGCTGTCGATGGTGCCATGCCCTTGGCCAGGAGCGCGCGGGCTCGGCGCAATCGCAGACCGCGTTGGTAGTCACTGGGTGCGAAGCCGTACGCCGCGCGGAAGCCCCGGTACAGCGCGAAGCGACTGCATCCGGCCACCCGAGCCAGGTCGTCGGCGGCGATGTTCTCGGCGAATCGCTGCCATAGCAGACCGCGGGCCCGCGCCATGGCGGCCAGATCCACCCTGCTCTGCTGATCCAGCAGGCGCGCCGGACGCGTGGCGGCGTCGCGGGTGAGGGCCGGCACCGCGGCGGTGAGGCGCTCGTCGATGACCAGCCGGGGTGCGTTGTCGACGACCGCGGTGTGGAGGCGGGCCACGGCTCGGGCCAGGGCCGGGTTGTCCACCACCGGGGTGTCGAAGAGCGGCAATCCGGCGCTGCCGGGAGCCGCGTCGGCGAGAACGTCCCGGACAAGATCCTCGCCGAGGTGCAACATGCGGTAGCGGTAACCGTGGTGGACGGCCGACTGTCCGTCGTGCGGCTCGTCCGGATTGAACGCCATGACCAGTCCGGCCGCGCTGACGTGCCGCTCTCCCCTGCGCACGAACGACTGGGCGCCGTCGTCGGTGACTCCGAAGGAGTACGTGTCGTGGGCATGCATCGGATAGGCGCAGTGCTCGAAGCGGGCGTCCATGACCTCCAGGGCAAGGCCGCTGAGCAGCGGATTCGCGGACCTGGTCCGCCGGTTCCTGGTCCACGCCCGGTCCACACGCACTGCTGCACAACGCGACAGGGCCGGATCAAGGTGAGACAGGCGCCACGCAGATGGGGTGCCACTCACTGAGTGACACCCCATCCGACCAGCACGTCCATGAACTGTGGCGGTGGCCGCTCGGGCAACCCACCCCGCGCCACCGGCGATCGTCGGTGGCGCGGGGAGAAGACCAACCGGTCAGCTGTCGCCGTCGCGCTGTCCGAGGGTGACCTCGGCCGTGTGGGTCTTTCCGTCGCGCGTGTACGTGAGCTTCACGACGTCGCCGGGCTGGTGGGTCCAGATCTCGCCGATGAGGGTCGGGCCGCTGTCGATCACCTGGTCGTCGAGCTTGGTGATGACGTCGCCGGGCTTGAGACCGGCCTTGTCGGCGGGGCCGCCGGAGGTGACCGCCGCGGAGCCGCTCGCACCCTGCTCGGTGATCTTCGCGCCGCCGGTGCCGTCCTCGAGGGAGACCGAGGCGCCGATCACCGGGTAGACCGGCTTGCCGGTCTTGATCAGCTGCTGGGCGACGTGCTTCGCCTGGTTGATCGGGATCGCGAAGCCGAGGCCGATGGAGCCGGACTGGCTGGTGCCGCCCAGACCGCCACTGCTCGAGGACTGGATCGCCGAGTTGATGCCGATGACCGCGCCCTGGGCGTCCAGGAGAGGGCCACCGGAGTTGCCCGGGTTGATCGAGGCGTCCGTCTGCAGGGCGCTCATGTAGGAGGCCTTGCTGCTGGCACTGCCGTCGCTGGAGGCCACGGGACGGTTCTTGGCGCTGATGATGCCCGTGGTCACCGTGTTCGAGAGGCCGAAGGGCGCGCCGATCGCGATCGTGGAGTCGCCGACCGCCACCGCGTCGGAGTCACCCAGCGTGAGCGGCTTCAGGTCCGACGGCGCGTTCTTGAGCTTGATGACCGCGACGTCGTAGCCCTGCGCGTGGCCGACGACCTCGGCGTCGTACTTCTTGCCGTTGGGGAAGGTCGCGGTGAGCTTGCCGCCGTCGACCGCCTCCGCCACGACGTGGTTGTTGGTGAGGATGTGGCCCTGGGTGTCGAAGACGAACCCGGTGCCGGTGCCGCCCGAGCCGTTGCTGCTCTCGGCCTCGATGGTGACGGTGCTCGGCAGCGCCCTGGCGGCCACGTTCGCGACCGTGCCCGAGGCCCGCTTCACGTCGCCGCTGCCGCTCGGCGCGGAGACGGTCGTCGAGTCGGTGGAGTTGTCGTTGTTCTTGGCCAGCGAGTAGCCGATGCCGCCGCCGACGCCGCCCGCGACCAGCGCGGCCACCAGGATCGCCGCGACCAGGCCGCCGCGCCCGTTCTTGGGCTTCGGCGCGGGCTGCCCGTAGGAGGAGCCCCAGCCGCCCGCTCCCGAGCCGCCACCGTCCGCGTACGAGGGAACGGCGGGCGGCGGGGGCGGCCAGCCCGCCTCGGCGGCGGAGACCGGCGCTCCGGGGGCGTGCCCGTGCGCCTCAGGAGTCCCGGCGCCCAGCGACGCGTACGCCGGTGTCTCCTCCGGTGCGCCGGGGGCGCTCGGAGGCACCGACGGGAGCTGGGCGGTCGGCGCGCCCCCTTCGGGCGCAGCGCTCTGCGCGGAAGCAGCGGGAGTTTCCACCGGCACAGGAGGTGCGGACGGGGCCGGGGGTACTGCAGTGCCCTCGTTCTCGGTGCTCACAGCTCTTCTCCTCGGTCCACGGCTGTTGTTCTCGGTCGCACTCGGTCACGCTCACTCACGCTTGTCAGACGGTCCGGCGCGATGCAGCTGTGCTGGTGTGCATGTGCTTTTTGTACGCCGTCAGCTTTTCCCACGGGACGTCAGAGCACCATAAGCGGTGGCTGTGGGTCCAGGACCATCCTTTATATCGGGCTTTTTATACTAAAAGAAACATTCGTGGTGTCTCGGCCTCCACGTCGGCCCTGCGACGGTGGCACCATGACGCGGTGACCCACGCACGACAGCACCCGATTCAGGTCGTCGCCCACCGCGGAGCCTCCGAAGAGGCTCCCGAGCACACCCTGGCCGCGTACAAGAAGGCGATCGAGGACGGTGCGGACGCCCTCGAGTGCGATGTACGGCTGACCGCGGACGGACATCTCGTCTGTGTGCACGACCGCCGCGTCAACCGTACGTCCAACGGCCGCGGAGCCGTCTCCGCCCTGGAGCTCGCCGAGCTCGCCGCCCTGGACTTCGGCTCCTGGAAGAACCGCGACGAGTCCCCCGACTGGGAGTACGGCCCCGGGGACCCGCAGGACACCTCCGTCCTCACCCTGGAGCGACTGCTCGAACTCGTCGCCGACGCGGGCCGCCGCGTGGAGCTGGCCATCGAGACCAAGCACCCCACGCGTTGGGCGGGCCAGGTCGAGGACCGGCTGCTGCTCCTCCTGAAGCGCTTCGGCCTGGACGCCCCGGCGAGCGCCGTCACCTCTCCGGTACGCGTCATGAGCTTCTCGGCGCGCTCCCTGCACCGCGTCCGGTCCGCGTCCCCGACGCTGCCGACGGTCTATCTCCTGCAGTTCATCTCGCCCCGGCTGCGCGACGGACGACTGCCGGCCGGTGTCCGGATCGCGGGCCCCTCGATGCGGATCGTACGCAGTCACCCCGGCTACATCGAACGGCTGAAAAGAGCCGGTCATCAGGTCCACGTCTGGACGGTGAACGAACCCGAGGACGTCGATCTCTGCGTTGAGCTGGGCATCGACGCCATCATCACCAACCGCCCACGCACGGTGCTGCATCAGCTCGGCCGCTGACCTCGCGGCCCGTCGTCCGGAAACCACCGCTCGAGGTGCCGACGACGGCCGTCGGACCACGTCAATAACCGTCGAAATCCAGCCACACGATTACCAGGAGTGCACCGGCGCGTTCGTTCCGTGTTCGATCGTTACGAGTGCGTCAGCAGACGTGGATTGGCCGGTTTCCGGTCCAGCCCAAAGGGGCATCCACACCGTGGCGTGGGGCAAAGGAGGTCTCGGGGGTGGCGTTGGTGGTGGCACGGGAGGTGCCCACGTCGTCGAGCATGGCCGTTCCCCATGGCCCTGCGGGCGTGGGGAAAGCAAGACATCGGATGCGCGATCAACTGCGCACCGGTGGAGTGACGGAATCGGTCATCGACGACGCCGTACTGATCCTTTCCGAACTTTTGAGCAATGCGTGCCGGCACGGCAGGCCCCTCGGCGACGCCCTCGCCGGGGACGGCGACGTCCGGGCCGCGTGGCGCGTCGACGCGTCCGGGAGGCTCACCGTCGAGGTGACGGACGGCGGTGGTCCGACCCGCCCGGTTCCCGCCACGCCCTCGGTCACCGCGCACGGCGGCCGCGGGCTGAACATCATCACGGCTCTGGCCAAGGACTGGGGCGTACGGGACGACACCCGCGGAGAGGTCACCGTGTGGGTCGTCGTCCAGGACGACGTGACGGACACGGCCGCCGCGCGCCGGCGTGACGACTTCGCTACGCGCGTCGCGTCACCGGGTGTGACGGGGCTGCCCGGGCTCGACTTCGCGGACGCCTTCGACGACTTGGACTGACCACGACGGGGCAGGGCGGGGCGGGGCGGGGCGGGCAGGACGGGACGGGGCGCAAACCGCGGGCGGAAGCCCCAGACGGAAGGTCCGGTTCCGAGACGACTCGGTGCGTTGTCCACAGGGTCCCGTCGGCCGACGTACAAGCGGCTAGGCTCGCGCCAGTACGAGACGAGCCGTGATCGGGAGACACCCACGATGGCCAAGAAGCGACCCCAGACGAAGGCCAAGCAGCCTCAGCTCAAGGACGGGGAGATCCCGGTAGTCGGCGCTCGCGAGCCCTGCCCGTGCGGCAGCGGCCGCCGCTACAAGGCCTGCCACGGCCGGGCCGCCGCACACGCGGTGACGGAGCTGGTCCAGCGCCCCTTCGAGGGCCTGCCGCGCGAGGGCGACTGGGTCGCGCTGCGCGAGCTGGTGCCCGCCGCCACGGTCGAGCTGAAGCTCAAGGAGAGCCTCCCCGAGGGAGTTCCCTCGGTGACGCTCGCCACCGTCCTGCCGATGGCCTGGCCCGCGCTGCGCCGCGACGACGGCTCGGTCCTGATCGGCCTGCAGAACGACACGGCGTCCGGCGACATCAGCCGCGACCTCGCCGACACCCTCCAGCGCGCGCTCACGGCCCAGCCCGGCACCCCGATCCAGGGCCGCCGCGCCCCGGCCGACGGCCCGCGACTGCAGGAACTGCTCGACCCCGAAGGCGCGTTCGAGCCAGTTGTGCACTCGGGCTTCGAGTTCTGGGTCCCGGACGCGGAGCAATCGACACCGGAGGTCACCGCCTCCCTGGAGCGGGCCAACGCGGCGGCGATCCCGACCGTGAAGCTCTCCGGCGTGGACGCGGCGTACTGGTGCGAGACCCCCGACAAGAACCACCTGCGCTGGGTGATGCCGTACCCCGAGGAGCAGCTTCTGGACGCGCTCGCGCGGCTGCACGCGGCCGGTCGCTCGAACCTCGGCGAGGGCACGCGGCTGGTCGGTTCCTTCCGCGCGCACGGGCTCACGGTGCCGGTCTGGGACCTGCCCACGGGCGTCACGGCCGACGATGTGGAAAAGCCGGCGGCCGAGTTCGCCGAGCGCCTCGCGACCGCCCTGGCCTCGGACACACCGCTCACCCCGGACGAGCGGCGGGCACGCGGCGGCCTCACGAACCGACAGGTCACGCTCAGCTGACACACAGCCGGGGCACTGACCGACCGGTCAGCTGGTCGGCGCTTCACGGAGCAGGTGACTCCTGTCACAACTCCCGGCGGTGACAGGTAAATCCGTGTCCGAATAGCCGAGATCGAATTTGCGAACCGCCGATCTCTTGTTACCGTTCGAGTAGCCCGGTTGCTGGTGCATCCCCCGTCGCCAGCAACCGGGTCTTTCCATGCGCGGATTTTCCCGCGGCGTCAACCGCCTTGCTACGGGGCCGAGTTGCTCCCCGAGGCGCTCCCCGAGTCGCTCTCCGCGTCGCTTCCCGACCGCAGCAGCATCGGCCCGCTCCCGGCGCTCCTCGCGAACTCGGCGACCGCCGTGTACGCCCCCACACCCCCCGCCGTACGCCCTCTGGGCGTCTCGCACACCCCCGGGTCGTCCTCGGCACCCACCACGCAGTTCATCTCCACGGTGCGGCCACCGGGGCCCATGAGGCTCAGTGCGGAGCTCAGCTCGTCACCGGTCGCGTTGCGGTAGTAGGTGCGCGCCCAGGTGTCCTCTCCCTGGGTCATGACGCAGGTCTGCGCTTCGATCCCGTCGGGGGAGGAGAGTTCGGGGCCGCACCGGGCGGCGGTGGCCCGGCCGAGGCCCAGAAGCCGTGGCGCGGGCGCGGAAGCGGGAGGGGTCGTGGAATCGGGAGGGGTCGCGGAGGCGGAACGGGGCGCGGCGGGGGCCGTCGTTCCCTTGTCGTCGATCCTCCGGGACGCGCGTACGGCCTCGGAGCTCCGGTCACCGACGGGTCCTGCGGAGGCCACGGTCAGTGGCAGGGCGACCGCGAACACCACGAGGCCCGCCAGCGCCACCAGGCGAACCCTCTCGTGGTCCGGCCCGGAACGTAGAGACGATGGGGCTCTGTGTCCCCCGGAATGACGCTGCATAGTGCGGAACATAACGAGCGTGGGTGGGCGCGCGGCTCACCGCGCGCCGGGCACCCTACAACTCGGGCGCGCTCACACCCGTACGAGTGAGCGCCTCCACCACCGCGTCCACCACGGCCTCCACATCGGGCACCCAGGGCGCGGCCGAGCCGGGCAGGGGTGCGCGCTCCCAGCGGATCTGGCCCTGGCCGGTCTCGGACGGGGGCAGCGCGATGTAGCCGCCCTCGCCGTGGAAGCGCAGGGACCCCGGCACGAAGTCCTTGGCGTAGAGGAGCTCGCCGAGCTGCTCCATGGAGTAGGGCGCGACGAGGATCGCCCAGCGCGTGGGCGCCGCGACGACCGGGCCGAGGCGCATGCCCGTGCGGTCGAGCGCGTCGAGTGCGCGGGCCGCCGCGAGGGCGGGCAGGCTCACCGCGCAGGGGGCCCTGCCTCCGGTGGCCAGCACGATGGGTGCGGACGGCCGGTTGGTCCACCACCAGCGCACCATGCGCTCGTCGGTGGTGGCCGCGAGGAGGCCGGGGTCGAAGGGGTGAGCACCGGGCACCGTGCACTCCGGGTCCGGGCACCCGCAGCGGGCACGCCCCTGCGGGTCCGGTGCCACACCCGGGAGCACGGGCCACTGCCAATCGGTCGCGAAGGTCAGGGCCGCGCTGAGCACCTCAGGCCTCCCGTTGTTTCGCCTGGACAGGAGCCTGCGTCGCCTTCCGAGGATCTCGCGCATGAGCGCTCGTTCCTTTCCGTTGCACGCCTGGCAACACCGTGGATCACATCACGTCATGTGTCGATCACTTCACTGTGCGTACCTGCTGGCGCATCACACCCCTGCGCACGGCAAGGGGAACCCATCTGGGCCGAGCATTGGCTGCGTCCGCGTCCATACTGCGTCTGTCTGAAGCATGGGCATGGCGTGGGGTGGCGGCGCCTGGCGTTTTGCCGTCCCGCTGTTTCTTGCCGCCTCCGCCACGGGAGGATGGGGCACGGTCGTCGGTGGTTAAGACGCCCGGGTCCGTCGCCAGGTTCCGGGCGGATCCCAACCACCCCTGGCCTTCACCGAGTACGTACCCATCACGACCGCTGTGACGCTCCGTGGAACGAGGCCAGTCGACCTCAATAACCCGTTACCCGAGTTAGTTTTAGGCCAACTTTGCTTTCCCGCAAGGGTTACCGAGGGTCTCATGGACACCAGGAATCCCAGCAGGACAATGCTGGACATCCCCTCACGAGTGCGTGTACATGTGGAGACACTGCTAGCGGCGCAGAACGACATGGGGGTTTGCGATGCTATCGAGCAATACGCACCGGTCGGAAAGCCGGACGCCATGAACGCCCCTCACGTTCCGAAAGTGGCCGGAATCGATTCAACGGTTCCCGCGCCCGCACACACTGTCGCGCCGACGACCTCCGTCACGGGTTCCGCAACGGGCTCCTCCTCGGCCGCCTCGTCCACCGGTCCCGGAGCCGTTCTCCAAGATCGGCTCGCCGGCTGGGTGTCCGACCTCACCACCCTCCACGAACTCACCGAGCGCCTGGTGCGCACCGCGACACTGAACGACGCGCTGCAGGAGCTGCTGCGCGCCGGAGCCGCCCTCGTGGGTGCCCGGCGCGGTCTCGTCGTCATGGAACCGGGCGACGGACTCGGCCCGGACACCACCATCGGCCTGGGCCTCGCCCGCGCCGACCTCGGCCACATCGAGACCGTCCCGCGCAGCGCCATGTCGTACGGCAGGATCCTGGACGGACTGCCCGGCGGCGAGGGCGAGATCTCCCAGCCCGACCTCCTCTCCGAGGACGGGCTCGACCCCCGCCACCGCGAGGTGGCCGCCCGGCTCGGCTACGCCGCGAGCTACGCGCTGCCCCTGTCCACCGAGGCGGCGGGCCGACTGGGCGCCGCCGTATGGCTCTACGACGAACCCGCCGAACCGGTGGAGCGCCAGCGCCACCTCGTCGGCCTCTACGCCCGCTACGCGACCGAACACCTGGCACGGCTGCTGGAACTGGACCGCACACGCGCGTGCATGAAGACGATCTCCCAGGAGCTGCTTCCGCCGCGGCTGCCCCGGGTCTCCGGAGTCCAGCTCGCCGCCCGGCACCGCACGGGCCCGCGCGGCGGCGGCGACTGGTACGACGCGCTGCCGCTGCCCGACGCCGCGCTCGGCCTGGCGGTCGGCTCCGTCACCGGGGCCGGGCCCAGCGCCGTCGCCGCCATGGGCCGGCTGAGGGCCTCCCTGCGGGCGTACGCCGTGATGGAGGGCGAGGACCCCGTCGCCGTCCTGTCCGACCTCGAGCTGCTGCTGCGCCTGACCGAGCCCGCCCGCTCCGCGACCGCCCTCTTCGCGTACTGCGAGCCCGCCCTGCGCAAGATCACGCTCGCCGGTGCCGGACACAGCCCGCCGCTGGTGATCGGCGCGCGGCGCACCGAGTTCGTGGAGACCTCGCTGTCCGCGCCCCTGGGCATGCTCGCCTGCTGGGAGGCGCCCAGTGTCGAACTGACGGCCGAGCCGGGCGAGACCGTGCTGCTCTACACCGACGGCCTGCTGCACCGCACCGGCGACCCCATGGACCGCGCCTTCGCCCGGCTGCACGCGGCGGCCGCCAGCGTCCCCAGGACGCTGCGTGAGGATCCCGGCGCGCTCGCCGACCATGTTCTGCGGTCCGTGCTGCCGGACGGGCTGGACGAGGCGGACAGCGCGGAGGACGTCGTACTCCTGGCGGCGCGCTTCGAGTGAGGTCCGCGCTTCGAGTGCGGTGCGCGCCTCGAGTGCTGCCCTGGGGCCGCCGCGCTGAGCTCTGCGCGTAACAGGACTTCCGACCCTGGGCCCACATCTGTACGACCGTACGATGATGGTGTCCCCCTGCTCGAGCACAGCGGAGAGCTGGGGGGGAGGTCCAGAGTCGTATCTAGGAGGCAGACCGTGTCGGAGGCGCTCAACCCGGAGACCCCGGAAGCCGTGCTCGACGATGCCGCTGACGAAGCGGGCGAAGAAGAGCCGATCAAGCAGCGCAAGAACGGCCTGTACCCGGGCGTGTCCGACGAACTCGCCGAGAACATGAAGTCCGGATGGGCCGACACCGAGCTGCGCGGCCTCACGCCGATCGCACAGGCCGAGTACACCGCCACCCGCCGCGCCGCGCTCTCCGCACGTTTCCCGGGCGAGCGCCTGGTGATCCCGGCGGGCAACCTGAAGACCCGGTCGAACGACACGGAGTACCCCTTCCGCGCCTCGGTCGAGTACGCGTACCTCACCGGCAACCTGACCGAGGACGGCGTCCTGGTCCTGGAGCCCACCGTCTCCCCGAACGGGAGCGGCGGCCACAAGGCGACGATCTACCTGCTGCCGCGCTCCGACCGCGAGAACGGCGAGTTCTGGCTGTCCGGGCAGGGCGAGCTGTGGGTCGGCCGCCGCCACTCCCTCACCGAGGCCGAACAGCTGTACGGCATCCCCGCCTCCGACGTGCGGGAGCTGGCCGGCAAGCTGCGTGAGGCCACCGGCCCGGTCCGGGTCGTGCGCGGCTACGACGCCGGCATCGAGGCGGCCCTGACCGACAAGGTCACCGCCGAGCGCGACGAGGAGCTGCGGGTCTTCCTCTCCGAGGCGCGGCTGATCAAGGACGACTTCGAGGCCGGCGAGCTGCAGAAGGCCGTCGACTCGACGGTGCGCGGCTTCGAGGACGTCGTGAAGGTCCTGGACAAGGCCGAGGCGACCAGCGAGCGCTACATCGAGGGCACCTTCTTCCTGCGCGCCCGGGTCGAGGGCAACGACATCGGCTACGGCTCGATCTGCGCCGCCGGCCCGCACGCCTGCACGCTGCACTGGGTGCGCAACGACGGACCCGTGCGCTCCGGCGACCTGCTGCTGCTCGACGCGGGCGTGGAGACGCACACGCTCTACACCGCCGACGTCACGCGCACGCTGCCGATCAACGGCCGCTACAGCGAGATCCAGAAGAAGATCTACGACGCCGTGTACGAGGCCCAGGAGGCCGGTATCGCGGCCGTGCAGCCCGGTGCCAAGTACCGCGACTTCCACGACGCCGCGCAGCGCGTGCTGGCCGAGAAGCTCGTCGAGTGGGGTCTGGTCGAGGGCCCGGTCGAGCGCGTCCTGGAGCTGGGACTGCAGCGCCGCTGGACCCTGCACGGCACCGGCCACATGCTCGGCATGGACGTCCACGACTGCGCCGCCGCGCGGACCGAGACGTACGTGGACAGCACGCTGGAGCCGGGCATGTGCCTGACCGTCGAGCCTGGCCTGTACTTCCAGGCGGACGACCTGACCGTGCCCGAGGAGTACCGGGGCATCGGCGTGCGCATCGAGGACGACATCCTGGTGACCGAGGACGGCAACCGGAACCTGTCGGCGGGGCTGCCGCGCCGCTCCGACGAGGTCGAGGCGTGGATGACGACTCTGAAGGGCTGACGCAGGGCTGATGTAGGGCTCATGTAGGGCTGATGGCCGGGTACGAGAAGTGCCCGGCCATTCGTCTGCGGGCAGGTCGTGGCTGGTCGCGCAGTTCCCCCCGCCCCTTTGGGCGCGGGAACTCACAGGGGGGATTGGTGGGCGACGACTTCTGGTCCGGCGTCGGGGTGGATCTGCATCTGGAGCCGGACGTGGCCGCGGGACGCAGGACCGGGCTCGAACGGGCTCTGCGGGACGCGGTGCGCGACGGCCGGCTCGCTCCGGGCACACGGCTGCCCCCGACCCGGCGCCTCGCGGCCGAACTCGGCATCTCGCGCGGGACGGCCAAAGGGGCCTACGACCAACTGGTCGCCGAGGGGTATCTGACGGCCCGGCAGGGGTCGGGCACCGAGGTCGCGGTGCTTCCCGCGGACGCCGTGTCGGAGGCCGTCGGAGCTCCCCGCGCGCGTGCGCCCCGTTTCGATCTGCGGCCGGGCAGCCCGGACGTCGGTACGTTCCCGGCGGCGGCGTGGCTGCGGGCGCTGCGCCGCGCGATCGCGACGGCGCCCTCCCTGGCGTACGACTACGGGGACCCGCGCGGTCGGATCGAACTGCGGACGGCGCTCTCGGGCTACCTGGGACGGGCCCGGGGCGTGATCGCGCCGCCCGAGCGGATCGTGATCACCTCGGGATACGTGCAGGGGCTCGCCCTTCTCACGCGCGTGCTGGACGGCGGGGTGGTCGCGATGGAGGACCCCGGGCTGCCGTTCCACCGGGACGTGGTGCGGCGGGGCGGAGGCACGGTGGTGCCGCTGAAGGTGGACGAACGAGGCGCCTGCGCGGAGGAGTTGGCTTCCTCGCCGGCGGACGCGGTCGTCGTCACACCCGCCCATCAGTACCCGACCGGGGTCACCCTGCACCCCGAGCGGCGGCGGGCGCTCACCGACTGGGCACGCGCGCGCGGCGGACTGATCGTCGAGGACGACTACGACGGCGAGTTCCGCTACGACCGGCAACCCGTCGGCGCACTCCAGGGCATGGCACCGAGGCAGGTCGCCTACCTGGGTACGGCGTCCAAGACGCTCGGGCCCGCCCTGCGGCTCGGCTGGATGGTGCTGCCGCCGCACCTGGTCGACGCGGTGGCCGACGTGAAGCTGCACAGCGACCATCACACCGAGTCCATCGGCCAGTTGGCGCTGGCCGAGATGATCACCAGCCACGCGTACGACCGTCATGTGCGCGCCTGCCGACTGCGGTACCGGCGACGCCGGGACCAGCTGCTCGACCGGCTGGGGGCGCGCAGGAGCGTACGCGGTATCGCGGCCGGGCTGCACGCACTGGTGGACGTGGCGGACGAGGCGGAGGTGCTGGCGCGGGCGGAGGAGGAGGGGCTCGCGGTCGGGCGTCTCGGCGAGCACTGGCACGAGCGCGGTGGGGGGCGGCCTCAGGGTTTGGTCGTGGGCTACGGGACTCCCCGGGAGCGAATCTATCCGGAAGCGCTGGAGGCGTTGGGGCGAGTGCTGGACGGGAGCCAGGGGGTGGCGGGCGGGAGTCAATTGGGTCGCAAAAAGGCGTGAGGATTGGGCCTGTTGACGGGTCCACCGGGCCCCTAGCGTCGAAGCCATGACGAATCCGGCAGCATCCGCGCAGTCGAGCCGCCTCGTCCCGCCCGTGGGACCGCAAACGCGTCCTGGCCCTCGCCCAGCTGACCAACTCCGTGGGGGACGGCGCCTATTACGTGACCTCCGCGCTGTACTTCACGCATGTCGTGGGGCTGGCCCCCGCGCGCGTGGGGCTCGGGCTGACCGTCGCCTGGGCGATCGGCTCCCTTGTGGGCGTACCGCTGGGGCGGCTCGCCGACCGGCGCGGTCCGCGTGGCACGGCGGTGCTGCTGGCCGTTGCGACCGGAGCGGCGGTGGCGTCCTTCCTGGTCGTCCGCGGCTTCCTGCCCTTCGTCCTCGCGGCCAGCGCGTACGCCTCCGCGCAGTCGGGGCTCGGGGCGGCCCGGCAGGCGCTGCTCGCCGGGCTGATACCGGCCGGGGAGCGGACCGGGCTGCTCGCCCATCTTCAGTCGACCCTCAACGCCGGCCTGGCGGTGGGGGCGGGTCTCGGCGGGCTCGCACTGCACGCCGGAACGCGGGACGCGTATCTCGGGGTGTTCGCGCTGGACGCGGTGAGCTTCCTGCTCTGCGCCGGTGTGCTGCTGCGGCTGCCGTCCGTGCCGCGCGTGACCGTACGGCGCGGTCACGGGGCCGGTGTCCTGCGCGACCGCCCGTACGTGCTCGTCACGTTCCTCAACACCGTGCTGCTGCTGCGGATGCCGCTGCTCAGCCTGGGCATCCCGCTGTGGATCACCGAGCGCACCCAGGCGCCCGCCTGGCTGGTCTCCGCGCTGTTCGTCCTCAACACCGGTGCGGTGATGGTCTTCCAGGTGCGGATGGCGCGCGGTGTCACGGGCCTCGCCTCGGCCACGCGCGCGATACGCCGTTCCGGGCTCGTGATGCTGGTGTCCTGCGCGGTCTTCGCGCTGTCGGCCGGTGCCTCGCCGTGGGTCGCGGCCGGGGTCCTGGTGGCGGGCGCGGTGCTCCAGGTGGTCGCCGAGATGCAGCAGTCGGCGGGTTCCTGGCAGGTGGGCTTCGACCTCGCCCCGGCCGACCGCATGGGCGAGTACCAGGGCTTCTTCGGCACGGGCGTCACGGTGGCGCGCACCGCGGGCCCGCTGGTCCTGACCGCGCTGCTGGTGGGCTGGGGCACGCCGGGGTGGCTGCTGCTGGGGGGACTGATGCTGGGGGCGTCGTACGGGATGGGCCCGGCGGTGCGGTGGGCCGCCACCCGCGAGGTGACAGCCCACCGCCAGGACCGGGACCGGGATCAGACCCAGGACCGGGTCAAGCAGCAACCCGTACCGGCGAACTGACCACCACCGGAAGCGAGTCCACGAACAGGGCGCCCGCGAGCAGTCCCCCCGTGCCACGGGGGCTCCACGCGCGCGTGTGCAGGTCGTCGTCGAAGGCGGCCAGAGCCGCGCGGCCGGCCTCCGTCGCCGTACCGCCCGCCTCCAGCACGCCCCGGGCACCCGCCTGGACGTGCCGGAGCCCGTGCGGGCCCGCCGTGTACAGCAACTCGGTGTCCTGGAGCGTGGACATGACGGTGAGGAGGGCGTCGAGCCGGGCGTACGGCTCGGACGCGCCGGCGGAGCGGGAGGCGGCGAGCGCGTCCAACGCCCGCCGTACGTGCGGGAATCCGGCACGTGCCTCGCCCCGCGCCCCGGCCGCGCCGTACTTCGCGGACATCGACGACCCCCGGGAGGGCCGCCGCGGCGCCCGCCGGTCGGGGTGCGTCGCGATCCGCTTGGCGGTGGCGGCGACCTCGGAACCCTTGGCCCCCGGCTCCAGGGCCGCCGCCGCGACCAGGAAGCCCAGGACCCACAGCGCCCCGCGGTGGCCACCGCCCGCCAGCGTCACCGAGTGTTCGGTGGACCGGCCGATCGCGCCCAGCTCCGTACGGAGTTCGGGCGTGGGCCGGCCGATGCGGCGGGCGGCGGCCGCCATGGCCGCGAGGCCGGGCGTCAGCGCCTTGGCCGACCAGCGCAGGGAACACAGGTCCCGGCGGGTGGCCCGGGCGCCGAGATCGCGCGGATCGGGCAGGCCGGGCTTGGGGGTGAGCTCCAGTTGCCCTGTCAGCGCGGCCACGGCGGCCCGCGCCAGCGTCTCGTCCTCGCGGCTGCTCACGCGCGAACCCTATGAGGACGCCGAGGCGGACGGACTGGCACTGTCACTCGGGGCATCGCTCGGGGCACCGCTCGGCGGCGTACCGGTCGGGGCACCGCTCGGCGGCGTACCGGTCGGAGCGCCGCTCGGGGGCGTACCACCGCCACCGCTGCCCGCGCCGGTGCTCTCGGCGTCGGGGTCGATGCCCAGGATGATGGACCCCTTGAAGCCTTTGGACGGGTCCTTCTTGTGGACCGGCTTCAGGGTGAGCAGCCCGCTGGAGGCGCCGCCGCCGTCGTACACCATGTCGTCGGCGAGCTTGGTGTAGCTGCCGGTGTGCTTGGAGTACGGCTCCAGGGCCTGGACCTCGGCGGCGATGTCGTCGTCGAAGAAGAACTGGCCGGTGAAGTTGACCTTGCCGCCCTCGTAGGTGCCGTCCGCCTTCTCGCCGCCGGTGTGCACCCTGACGTGGATGTGCGTGGTGCGGGGCGTGTACCAGCCGGGGAAGATCGTCTCGAACTTGACGACCCCGTTGGCGTTGGCGACCTGGTAGCCGCGCAGGTAGGTCTGGTCGTTCGCCGTCGAGCCGTCCTCGCTCTCGGCGGGCGCGGAACCGCCGGGGTTGGCGGTGGTGTAGCCGGAGTAGTAGCCCCAGGCGTCGCAGTGCCAGATCTCCACGGCCGCGCCCGCGACCGGGCCGCAGGAGTCGGTGGTGTCCTGCACGGTGATGCGCAGCGTCAGCGGGACGCCGCCCTTGCCCTCGGTGATGTCCTTGCGCACCAGAGCGCCGTCCAGGTAGTACGGCCCCTCCGTGACGCTGGACATCAGCACGCACTGGCCGCTGCCGGTGGAGGTCGCCGAGGCGGTCGCCTCGGCGTCGGTGGCGGTGGTCGTCTCGTCGGCGAACGCCGATTGGTAGCCCGCGACCGCGAGCCCGCCCGCGGCGACCGTGCCGCCCGTCACCGCGAGCGCACGGCGCCGGGTGACCGAAGTGTCTTTGTGGCTTCTCGTCATGATCGGAAAGCTAGGAAGGGCAACCGTCAGGGGCATGGGGTGGGGCTGTGAGGAGGGTAAGAATTCTGAGAAAGCTGAAGTCGACGGAAAATCGCCCTCTCCAGGGAGCACGAAAACGCCGAAGGCGTCGCCGAACGCCGAAGCTGTCGCCAAACGCCGAAGCTGTCACCACGCGTACGGCAGGTCCACCTCGATCACCGTCGGCCCCCCGACAGGGCTGGTCAGACGCACGGCCCCGTCGAGCGCGGCGACCCGCCGTCGCATACCGATCAGTCCCGAACCGGCCGCCTCGTCGGCGCCGCCGCGGCCCTCGTCGCGGACGACCACGCGCAGCCCCGTCGGCGTACGGGCGAGCCGGACCTCCGCCCGCTCCGAGTCGCTGTGCTTGCCCGCGTTCGTCAGCGCCTCGGCCAGCACGAAGTACGCGGCCGCCTCGATCGCCGCGGGAGCCCGCACCCCGCTCTGCGCCCCGTCCTCCAGACCGTCCACGTCCATGGTCACGTCGAGCCCGCTGCTCGCCGCGAGCGCCCGCGCCGCCCCGACGAGTCCACGGTCGGTGAGGATCGGTGGGTGGATGCCACGGACGACGTGACGCAGTTCGGTGAGCGCCTCTTCGGCCTGGTCCTGGGCGTCGTCGAGGAGTTTGCGGGCGGCGTCCGGGTCACGTTCGTACGCCCGTTTGGCGATGCCGATCCGCACGGAGAGCGACACCAGCCGCGCCTGCGTACCCTCCTGCAGGTCCCGCTCGATGCGGCGCAGTTCGGCCTCGTGCGCGGCGACCGCGCCCGCCCGGGTCTCGGTCAGTTCCTCGACCCGCTCCGCGAGCAGGGCCTTGGGTGAGGGCTTGAGCAGGGCGGTGGACCAGGCGGCGTCGAGGTCCGCGAGACGGCTGATCAACGGCAGGACCAGCGGTGAACGGCCCAGCACACCCTGTCGTACACCGTCGACGAGCAGGCCGGCCGGCCACAGCGGCAGCGCGAGGACGCCCAGGAAGCCATAGGCGTAGTGGGCGACCATCCAGCGCAGGTCGTTGAAGGTGCCCGGGTCACGGACCGCCGTGCGCAGCCGTCGGCGGAGCGGACCCTCGACGCGCTGGTACGCCTCGGGGATCTCCCGGCCCGTCCACTCGGCGACCTGGCGCCGCTTGGCACCGGCGAAGCGGCGCACCAGGAGCACCGTCTCGGGCAGCAGTCCGGCACCGACCACCACGAGGGTGGCGACGGCCGTGAACAGCAGCACCGTGATGAAGATGATCGAGCCGAACGCCAGTACGGCGGCCCGCCCCAATTGGACGGTGGCTCGCGCTGCCTGCCGCACTGTCGTTCCCATGCCGTCCAGGCTAGGCACGCCTGGTGCGGCCGCGCGGGAGAGCAGGCTCCGGATAGATGGTGTAGCCCGCTACACCACAGGTTCGGGAGAGCACTCACTCGTGGCGGCGAGCTTCCGACGGGATCGTTGAATCCGGAAGCTCACGCCTCTACAGACTCCCCGCCGAAGGAAAAGGTTCATGAAGTCGCTGCTCTCCTCGATCGTGCTCTGGTTCCTGTTCCTCTTCAACGGAGTCGTCGCGGCGGGCGCGGGCTTCGGCGTCCTCCAGAGCCGCAGGACACAGGTCCTTGACCTCGAAACGCGGGGCCGCAGGACGCCGACCCCGGCCTGACGCGCCTGCCGCCCCGACCGCGGCCCGACGCTCGCCCCCTCAGCCTCCACCCCGACCCCGACCCCGACCCCGGCGCCGACGACGCCGCCTCCGGGCCACGGGACGCCCCGGCATGCCCGCCCCCGCACAGCACCGCACCACTCGCAGCACCGCACCGCTCGCAGTACCCCCACCGCTCGCTGCCCCGAACACAGACCTTGGAGACCCCTCCCGTGGCTACTTTCCTCTATCGACTGGGCCGTACGGCCTTCCGGCGGCGCTGGTACGTCGCCTTGATCTGGGTGGCGGTGCTCGGCGCCGTCGGCTTCGGTGCGGCCACGGCTCCCGCCGCTCCTGATCCGAACAACTCCATGCCTGGGATCGAGTCCCAGAAGGCGTTCGACCTCATGGAGCA
>NZ_JBVKCA010000042.1:0-40203 GCF_055656965.1 Streptomyces sp. NPDC111656 | reverse complement strand
AAACCAAACCAGCTAGTCCGTATTTTCACAACACACAACCACCCCCACCACCCCCAACCAGACAACCCGAACCAACCCCCACCCCGACCAACCAGCCACCCCAGCCACCACACCCCTCCACCACGAACCCGAACCCCCACCCCCCCCCGCCCTGACGCGAACAGCCCACCCAAAAGCTGTTTGAGGCTGATCCTTTGGAGTGGACACCCTGACAATGGATCTTGATGATCCAAGGAGGGATACCCAGGTGGGACGCAAGTCTCCGTATCCGGAGGAGTTCAGGAAGGACGCCGTCGCGCTCTACCGCGCTGCGGCCAGCAAGCGGACGCACGCGGCTGTGGCCGCGGACCTCGGTGTCACAGCCGAGTCCTTGCGGACGCGGGTCCGCAAGGACGAGCCGTATCGCGGGCCAGACCACCGCCCGAGGCGGCACCCGAACATCCTCACAGTCGTACCAGGTGGCCCGACCTCACCATTCCTTGAACTTGTCGATGGCGCGCTAGCCATGCCCGTGCAGCATCCGCGCAACCGCCGACAACGTCATACTCTTGTGGAACCGGCGCCCGATCAGCGCCTTGATCCGCGCCAGCGTCCAGGTCTGGCCCGGCCAGCCGTGCACGACCGGCCCCTTGGCCAACTCCTGCTCGAGCACCTCAAACAGTGCCTCACTCAGCTTGCGCCTGGACGCCGACCCCTTCGACTCCAAAGCTGACGTCCCACCCTGCTCCCACACCAGGCGCCATCGTTGCACCGACCACACGCTGACACGTAACTGCTTGGCGACCAGGGAACTGTCGTCTCCCAGGGCGAACAACTCGGCCGCCTCCATCCGAATACGCCCGCGAAACGTCCACCGCTCCGCGGTCAGCCCGCCCCCTTGCGGATACCTCATATCACCGGCTTACTGCGACAGCCACCACTTGTCAGCCCCCGCGACATCACGCCGACAAGGTCAGTAGCTCGAATCACGAAGTCGTAGCGCCCCTCCGAGGGGCGGGCATCGAGCGTCCGCTGGTAGTTCGGGTGTTCTTCAATCCTCTGGATTGCCTTCTGGGTCGCGTTTGTCGCACGAGCAGACGGTGGCCGCGGTCCAGGCGGCCTACGGGCTGCGGCTGGCCGTTCCGGAGGCGTGGCCGGATGCTCCGGCCGCGGACTCACGCCCCGGCCCGCAGGACCTCGCCGACGACGACCTCGAGGGCGGCCGGACGGACCGGTTGCTGTTCCACGTGATCGCAGCGCTAAGGCCCGGGCCCCGGCAGTGCTGCGCCGGATCACCGACCTGGGCGGCGCCGCCTCCTACGACGACATCCAGCAGCGCTTCGCCGATCACCCGACGACCCCGATCGCGCCGTCACGGATCAACGGGACGCTGACCAGCGTCAAGGCGGTGCAGCGCCGCGCCGGCCCGGATGGCGCGGATCCCCTGTTCCAGCGGGACGAGCGAGCACGGCGCTACCGCATCGACGACGCGCTTGTCGCCGGGCTCAGGCGAGCCTTCGCCCTCGCGGAGGCCCGCCCCGACCTGCTGCGCGGCGAACCGGCCGGACCGGCCACCCGATCCGGACACACGGTTTCTGTCGAAACGGCAATCCAAAAGAGCGCCGCTTACGTAATCAAAATGCAGCGGCAACCAGGGATACGTCCCTAGCCAGGCGCCGATCGCCTTAGCCGCGGTGATCAATTCTATCCATGGAGACCCGACGAGCGCGGTGCACCCCCTCACACTTCGCAGGCGTGGGCAGCGGCCGGATCCTCCCTCATTGCGCGCCGGAGTGGCGCCGGCTTGAGGGTCTGCAGCTCCCACTGCCTGTGGAGGTCGGGGTGAAAGTTGTCGTTGATCTTTCCCGATGCGAGGGGTAGGCGCAGCGCGCGTTCCTGGCTCCGGAGGCGTTCCGGATGCACGGTGAGAAAGCGCTCATGTACGACCCGGACCCCGACGACGCCCGGCGCGACCAGGTGCTACGTGCCGCGGCGGCCTGCCCGTTCCAGGCGATGCTAGTCGACCAGCTGGATGCGCCGCACGCACCGGTGGAGGCCTCGCCGTGATGACCAGTGCCGACAACCTGCGTGTGTTCAAGCGCGATGGCCGCATCGTGATCGTCGGGGCGTCGCTGGCGGGGCTGCGGGCCGCGGAGGCTCTGCGAGACGAGGGTTTCACCGGATCGTTGACCATGATCGGTGACGAGTTGGGCGAGCCCTACGACCGGCCTCCCCTGTCCAAGCAGGTACTGACCGGGTGGGTGCCGGCGGACGGCACCACTTTGCCCCGCCGTCGTGGCATCGATGCGCAGTGGCTGCTGGGCGTGCCCGCCAGCGGGCTGGACCTCGCGACGAACCACGTACATCTCGCCGACGGACGCGAGGTGCCCTTCGACCGGGTGCTGATCTCCACCGGGGTACGGGCCCGGCCGTGGTTCGTCGAGTCCGAGGCGGCCCTGGGCGGCGTGTTCGTCGTACGTACGCGCGAGCATGCCGAGAGCCTGCAGCGAGCCCTCGCCGCCGGGCCCTCCCGGGTACTGGTCATCGGTGCGGGATTCACCGGCTCCGAGATCGCCTCCGTCTGCCGCGAGCGGGACATCCCGGTGACCGTCGCCGAACTCGCACCGGCCCCGCTGGTCGGCGCACTCGGCGCCATGGTCGGCGAGGTGGCGTCGGACATGCAGCGCGCCCACGGCGTCGATCTGCGCTGCGGCGTCAAAGTCACCCAGCTGGAAGGCGACGCCCAGGGGCACTTCCGCCGCGCCCACTTCTCCGACGGCAGCACTATCGACGCCGATGTGGCGGTGGTGGCGCTCGGGAGCATCCGCAACACCGAGTGGCTCCGGGAGTCGGGACTGGCGGCGGGCGTGTGGGGAATCACCTGTGACACGGGTTGCCGTGTCCTCGACATCCATGGCCGCGTCGCCGACGACGTCTTCGCCGCGGGAGACGTGGCACGTTGCCCGAACCCCATCCACGAATACCGGCTCATCGCACTGGAGCATTGGGCCAACGCCGTGGAGCAGGCAGAGGTCGCGGCACACAACATGGTCAGCGCCCCGGCGGACCGCCGGCCGCACCTGTCCATCCCGCTGTTCTGGTCGATCCAGTTCGGCGTCAACATCAAGTCCGTCGGCGTGCCGACCTTCGCCGACGAGGTGGTCGTCACCCAGGGATCGCTGGACGACCACCGTTTCGTCACCGTATATGGCTATCGGGGCCGCGTAACGGCCGCCGTGAGCTTCAACAACGGTAAGTGGCTGGACCACTACCGACGGTTGATCGAGACGGCAGCACCTTTCCCGCCCCCCTGTCCCACGCCGGACCAGCCGGCCGACATGAAACCGGTGCCCGTCGACTTCCCCGGCCCCGCCCTGCTCCCGCAGGGCGCCACGGCGGTCGTGACAGGCCATGACCCGGGTGAGCGCCGCGTCACGGCTGTGCACCGGCATCGGCAGGAGGAAGGCAGGACGACTGCGACCGGGACGCCCGACACGCTGCAACGGATCTTCGACTACTCCGCCCGGGCCGACCCCTACCCGTTGTATGCCGAGTTGCGCAGGACGCCGGTGGCTCGGCAGGAGGACGGCAGCTACGTCATCAGCGCCTATCGCGAGATCACGGACATCCTGAATGACCCGCATCTGAGTTCCGACGTGCGCAATCTGTCGCGTCCGATGCCCTCAGTCGAGGGAGGGGCCGCGTCGTCGTTCATCCACATGGACTCGCCCGAGCACGATCGCCTGCGGCGTATGGCGACGCGTCACTTCGGCCCCCCGCACACCCCTGGGTTGGTGACCGGACTTGAAGGCTTCCTGACCGCCACCGTCCGCAGCCTGATCGACGATTTGGTGGGCAAGGAGCAGATCGACGTCGTCGATGATTTCGCCTTCCCGTTCCCCGTAACCGTGATCTGTCACTTGCTCGGCGTGCCACGCGCGAACGAGCCGAGGTTCCACCTCTGGGTGAACGACATCATGAACTCGATCGACTACGACCCCAAGACCGACCCGAAGGAGAAACTGGACAAGGGCGTACGGGCCCGCAAAGATCTGCGCCAGTGCCTCGGCGAGCTGGTGGAACAGCGCCACGGCCGGCCGGGAGACGACCTGCTGTCACGGCTGGCCAACGACGACGGGCCTGACGGTCGGCTGGCCGACGCCGACATCGTCGCCACCGCCAAACTGCTCCTCATCGCCGGCCATGAAACCATCGTCAACCTCATCACCAACGGCATGCTGACGTTGCTGCGCCACCCGCAGGTGCTGCAACGACTGCGCGACGAACCGGACCTCGTCGTGCCGCTGGTCGAGGAACTGCTGCGCTACGAGCCCCCCGTGCAGATCATTCCCTGGCGGGCGGCGTACAGCGACATCACCGTCGCCGACACCGTCATCCCCAAGGGCTCGCAGATCATGCTCATGCTTGCCTCAGGCAGCCGCGATCCGAAGCGCTTCCACGATCCGGACCGATTCGACCCGGATCGGCGAGACAACCAGCACCTGGGGTTCGGCAGCGGCATCCACCTGTGCTTCGGTGGCCCGCTGGCCCGGCGGGAAACCCAGATCGCGCTGACCGAGCTGGTACGCCGGCTCGACCGACCCAGGCTGGTCGCCGACCCGCCGCCGTACCGGCCCAGCCCCGTTCTTCGGGGTCCGATCCATCTGGACATCGAGCAGGGTGACGGTTGACGCGGCACCCGAGGGCAGTTGGAAGGTCACACCACGGCCGACGGGCCGGCTCGGCATTCGACAGCAACCCGCTACCCTCCTCAGCTCCCATCCCGTCCACCGTCGACCCACACACTGTGGAGCGGACGTGGTTCATGGCGTCCAGGTGGAGCGCGTCACTGTGCCTACGACGACCTCGCGGGCCTGGCGGCGCTGCTCGGCGCCACCCTCAGCGTCGTCGAGCACGGCCTGTTCCCTCCGACGCTGGTCGCCGACGTATTCGTCGCCCGCGACGACTCCGTCGAGCATCACAATCATGCCAAGTCCCGAGCCTGAGAGGATATTTGGTGTGGGCTGATTGCCCTTCATCTCCTCCATTCCGGGGCCCGGTCCTCTGTCGCCAGTTCCCGCACCTGCTGATACCCAGCCATCAAGCATGGTTGGGGCCGTCGCGCGCGATACCGGACCCGGTTCCCGGGTGCGCGGTGGCCGGGCTCATCCGCCGGCCTACCGTGATGTGATTGTGGGGGGCGTGCGCTGTGCCAAATGAACGAGGAGGCCACGGGTGCCCTTGGGCCGTGGCTGGAGCGGCTGAGGGCCCGTGATCCGGGCCTGAGGGCGGTGCGTCGTTCGGCGCGGGTGACGCTGGTGGCCTGCACGGGGTTCTACGCGGCGCGCTACGGTCTGGGAAACCATGTCGCGGCGGTCTACGCGCTGTTCGGCGCGATCGCCTCCGGTGGGATGTCCTTCGTCCCGGGTACGCCGCGTGAGCGCGCCCGCACGCTGCCTGCAGCGTTACCGATCGCGGCCGCGTGGGAGGAACTCCGTGTCGAGCGTCCAGCCGTGCCCGGCCGCCTGCCCGCGCTCATACAGCGCCTCCAGCGCCCTCTCCCAACTCCTCATCCCACTCCCCCGCGTGTGCCCATGTCCGTACGCGTTTGCCGACCGTAGACGCCGACGCCGGTCTGGAAGGTGCGAAGGAGAGAAGCAAGCCCAGCGGGTGACATCGGCTGCCACAGGCGCGTCGGGCGGGACGCCACCCGTCAGTCGCCTGCGGTACCGCAGGGTCCGGCGGTACCGCAGGCGACTGCTGCTCTGATCCGGGCCAGCCACGACGAACCAGGGTTCAAACAGATGCCGAAGGGGCTCGGCCGGGGATCCGGCCGAGCCCCTTCAAACTGCCCGAGGACCTGCGCGGGTGAACCGCCCGCCGGTCCTGGCGAACTGGGAGCAGGCACTGGGGCAGGCCTTCTTGGTCTCCTGGTCATGGGGTGTCCTGCGGACTGCTATGCAGCCGCCGCTACGGAGACGGTGCCGTGCTGCCGGCCGGGGAGCAGCGCCTGCTGCATGCAGCACAGCCCCGGACCGCAGGCGGCTGCAGCACGGTCGGGGCCGGCCTGCTGCACGAGCAGCACCCGTATCCCGTCCGGGCCGTGCAAATGCTGCGCTACACCACCACTCCAGCCACCACCACTCCAGCCACCACCACGAGGACCACCACCAGGACGACGAACCCGAGCAGCACCACCACGATGACGACCACCCCGCCCATCGGCAGCACCCCCCGGCTGCACGCCACTATGAGCAGCAGGACGACAAGCAGCACCATGCAGCAGCCGCAACCGGCTGTGTCACGTAGTCCCTCACAGCTGTGGGAGGGCTGCCGTTGGTTACGGAGAAGGTACCGCCTGGTCCCGATCTGGCAGAGATGCCGGATATCGGCATCCGTGGTCACGGCGTGGGGGGAGTCGGTGGCATACGCCGGGATGCCCGCCGATGTCACACTGCCCGCCTCTCAACCCTCACATAGGGAAGCAGCCATGCCTGTGCGGGCGAAGAGAGCCACCTTCATGGACCCTGGCAGGTCATCGCGCTCCAGGAGCGGCAGCGGTATCGGGACACCACGTCTCGCGCCATTTCTGGTACAGCCGAACGACTGGAACAGCACCCGAGTTGAGGATGAGGAGCAAAGATGAAGATCCCCCGGTTAGCCGCAGCAGTCGCGATGGCTGCGGCCGTCGTCGCCACCGGCGCCCCGGCAATGGCCGTTACCCCGGGCACCATCCATGCGGACGACCTCATCGCCGTACCGGCCAATCAGTACCAGGACGGGATCACCGCCGCCCCGGACAACATCCGCGCTGGCGGCACCCCCATCGCCGCCGCAGCGCCCAGCAAGCCAAGCACCATCGAGCCCAAAGACCCTACGTGCGGCTACCTCGTCACCACGATCTACATCAGTGGTGGCTCAAGGATCTATACAGAAGCACCCAGGTGCGGGCAGAAAGTCCGTGCGGTCGTCAATTGCCTCTACACGGGCGGCGCAGGCAAGGTCTACGGCAACGTCCTTACGACTGCGGGATACAGCACGGCCATGTGCGGCAGCACTACCGAAGTGGCCCAGCGCGGCTACCAGATCTACGCCAACTCCGCGTGGCAAAGCATCACCTGGTACGACTGATCCACAAGACGGGGTGTGAGGCCGCGGCGGCGCTCAGCCAGGTCGAACCACTGAAGATCCACCATCCTGAAGTCGCTGGGCAAGGGGCTGGTGTGGGTTGTTGGTCGCGTACTCGAGTTCGTGCTGGTCGCGCACTGGGCACCCTCCGCTACCCTGCGCTTCCTGTCGAGTTCAGCATGTTGAAGTTGGACGGGGGATCCCGGCACACAGAACCACCCCTGTTGGATCAGCTTTAACACGCTACTTCAACAGGGAAGCTCGGGTAGCCGAACGGTGTCCAGAAGCGGGCGGCGTCGGCGTCGCGGATCCCGGGCGAGGGACGGCGGCCGTGCGGCGGACGTCGTCCCTCGCCTCCACAGCCCGGCCGTGATCGCGGGGCGGCAGCCGGCCACAACAGCGCAGACCGCCGTGCTGCTACGACCGGCAGCCGGTGCCGCACACCACGACGAGCTCGTGGATCCGGTAACTACACGGCGAACGCCGAATGGATCGACGACGTCCCAGCCGCGACCATGCTCGCCTTGGGTATCAACCCTGATCGCAGGCCGTCCGAGACGATGAGCTGCCGCCTGCTGCAAGCACTCGATCCTGACCTACTGACCGCGGCGACCGGTGACTGGCGCACCGGCCGGGCCACGACCACAGAGGAGCCGGCCACGAGACAAGCAATCGCGGTCGACGGCAAGGCTCTGCGCGGCTCACGCAGCAGCGGCAGCACTGCCCGGCACGTCCTCGCAGCCTGTGCCCAGGACACCAGCGTCGTCCTCGCGAGCACCGACGTCGACGGCAAGACCGACGAGATCACTCGCTTCGCACCGCTGCTCGACCGGATCAGTGACCTGCGCGGCACCGTGATCACCGTCGACGCGCTGCACTGCCAGCGTGATCACGTCACCTACCTCGCCGAACGCGGCGCCGACTGGATGCTGACCGTCAAGGCAACCGGCTTACCCTGCACCAGCGATTGGCCGGCCTGCCCTGGTGGGCCGTCCCGGACGTCACCCGCGAGGCCGGCCGCGAACACGGCCGCCGCCAGATCCGCACCCTGAAGATCCTGACCGTCTCCACCGGCATCGACTTCCCGCACGTCGCTCAGGCCATCCACGATCCGCCGCCGGCGGCACCGTTTGGACCAGCCGAGACGCTTCACCACCGAGACCGTCTACGCGATCACGAACCTGCACGTGCACCAGGCCCGGCCAACACAGCTCGCCGCGTGGATCCGCCGCCACTGGCACATCGATCGTGGTGACGGACCAGGCTGCGGGAACGGCCGGGATGACGCTGGAGGAGCGGCCCGAGCCGCAGGCATCGATCAACGACGTCGTCGTTCAGATTCATGCATCGGGCTTCGTCCCGACCGAGATGGAGTGGCCATCGACCTGGACCGATCGCGCCGGCCGTGACAAGACACCGTCCATCCCCGGCCATGAGCTGGCCGGAGTGGTCACCGCCCTCGGCTACGGCACGACGGGGCTGTCGGTCGGGCAGCGGGTGTTCGGCCTCGCCGACTGGCACCGTGACGGCACCCTGGCGGAGTACGTGGCGATCGAAGCACGCAACCTCGCTCCGCTGCCCGGCGACGTCGACTTCACGGTAGGCGCGTCCCTGCCAATCTCAGGTCTGACCGCGTGGCAGGGGCTGTTCCAGCACGGCCGCCTTCAGTCTGGCCAGACCGTCCTCGCCCATGGCGCGTCCGGGGCAGTCGGGACGATGGTGACCCAGCTCGCACGTGAGGCCGGCGCTTACGTCATCGGCACCGGACGCGCCGCCGACCGTGAGAAGGCACTCGACTTCGCCGCGCATGAGTTCGTCGACCTTGGCAATGACGCGCTGAAAGACGTCGGCGACGTCGATCTGGTCTTCGATGTCATCGGTGACGACGTCCAGAAGCGGTCCGCTGCCCTGATCAAGGCCGGAGGAACGCTGGTGTCCATCGTCGGCCCGGCCGAGGCGCGACCCGCTGAGGGCCTGGCGGTGGACTTCGTTGTCGAGGCCGATCGTGCCGAACTGGGTGAGATCGTGCGGCGGGTGCGGGACGGACGGCTGCGGACGAACATCGGTGACGTCTCGACCCTCGACGATGCCGTCGCCGCCCTCAACGCGACCGAGCGACGCAAGGGAAAGATGATCATCCGCGCTCGTCCGTGAGGACTCGGGGACAGTGACCGGTCCTCCCCGCCTCGGGCAAGAGCGCCCGGAGCTGGAGCCGCCACCCGGAGTGGCACCGAGCCGACCGAAGACGCTGGCCCCGCCGATCCGGTGCGGCGGGACCGTACGCGCGGACGCTTCCCTGATCAGGGACTCAGCCCTCCGTGATGACCTCGTCCGCCTGCATACCCTTCTGGCCCTGCACCGCGATGAAGGTCACCTTCTGGCCTTCCTTGAGACTCTTGAAACCGTTCCCCTGGATCGACTTGAAGTGCACGAAGAGGTCCGGACCGCTCTCGGGGGTGATGAAGCCGAACCCCTTCTCTTCGTTGAACCACTTCACGGTGCCGGACTGCCGCTCCGCCATATCCACTCCCTCGAATCACGTGCTCGGACTGGACGTGCAAAACGCCCAACGAGCTGATCATTCCCGATGACGGGGACGATCCCGGGAATCCCCGACCTTGTCTGACAAAGTGATCGGAGCCAGGCGATCAAACTCACCAGGAAAATAGTCAAGATCACCTGTCAGCAGACACGCACGCCCTGGCCCGGCTCGCTGACGCCGAGGACGATGGAGTCATGGGCGAGCACGACCAGGACCAGGACGACGTCGCCGAACCGGCGCGGCCGCCGCTGACCGTCGCCCGCGCCCGCGGAGCTGTGGCGTACGGACTGCGGGGACAGGCGGGTACGAATCAACTTGCTCAGCCATCTGCTCGATGGTGAGCCGTCATCGCCGGTCGGGCCTCACCGTGTGCCACTGGGCGCTGAGCGGGTTTCGTATCCAAGGTAGGCCCAAGAGCGGCTATGAGCTGATCCTCGCGTTTATGGCGATTCGAAAGTCCATTGCTGCCTAATGTTGTTGGGGAAGTCCACTGCCCTATTGACAGCGACCGCCGCGCCTCGTGTGAGGTTGTCGCCTTCGGCGCTGACGACAACCTTGGGGTCGTAAGGCATCAAATAGCGGTAGTTGTACGCCCAGAGTTGGTTGAGGCTCTTCGGCTGTTCCCGCCTTTTGCTTTGAACGAGGGCGGTTCCCGGGTTGATGTTTCCGCCGTTTTCGTAACCGGGGACTTCCAGGACGAGCCCGCTCTTCTTGTTGACAAGGAAGCCCTCGTCATACTTCCACAGTTGGTTGTCGTTATCACTGGGCTTCTTGTCCCAGAGAATGACCCGGCCGCCGGGCGCGGTGCTGCCGTCTGCGATGTCGAGCACCAGATTGCTCTCGTAGTTTCGGATGAAGAAATAGCCCGGCGGAAAATCGTCCTGCAGCAGGCCGACGCCGGTGTGGGAGGACTGCTCGGCCGCGGTGGCCGCCCCTGGCAGCGACATCACCGCCCCCAACAGCGCTGCGCCCAGCACCGCGACACACCGCCGCCGCCCTACCGCCAAGGAACCAGACATATCTCCTCCTTCTCGCTCACTCTCCGTACACTTTTAGTACTTTGGACACCAGAGAAGGGCATATATCGCCAGAATCGAGGAATGCACTCGATCGAGTCAGACATGACTCGCCGGGCCGTGGGGGCTGGGTGGCCCCGGCCGACACTGCGAACTCGACCTGGCCCCAAACTTCAACGCGCCGAATGTGACAGGGAAGGCGACTCCGAGGGCGAGGAGCTGCTCATTGAGCTTCTTCGAGCGGGCCACCGATCGGGTGACGGTCCGTGAAGCGCAACGAGCGAGGCCCCCGGGCAGTTGATCGAGATGTCTGACGTCTCAACCACGCTGCTCAGGGGCCTCGTTGGTCATCTATCCTGCCGCACTCGACCTGCCACATGCGCTCGTGGAGTGGGTCACCATGCTCATCGTCACCCGTGAGGGTGACCGCCGCTGCAAGCTCCGTCCGTCCCAGCGCGCGAAGGTGGCACTGGTGTACCTGCGCGAGCACACCACCCTGGCGAAGGTCGCTGCCGGGTTCGGGATCAGCGAGTCCACCGCCCACGCCTACACCAGCGCGGTCATCGACCTCCTCGCCGACCGTGCACCGGGCCTGCTGAAGGTCCTACGCGGGCAGGATCCGGACTTCGTCCTCCTGGACGGCACGCTCGCCGAGTGCGACCGGGTCGGCGACGGACGGGCCGACTACTCCCACAAGCACCGCCGGCACGGGGTGAACGTGCAGGTAGTCACCGATCCGGACGGCCGGCTGCTGTGGCTCTCGCCCGCGCTGCCGGGCCGCTCCCACGACCTGTCCGCCGCCCGCACCCACCGGATCATCCGCATCTGCGAGCGCCAGGGCGTCCCCATCCTGGCCGATCTCGCCTACCAGGGCGGTGGCCCCTGGCTGACCACGGGCATCAAACGCAGGCCCCTGCGGGAACTCACCCCTACCGAGAAGACCGTCAACCGGGCTCTGGCCGCGGCACGGGCACCGGTTGAGCGCGGCGTGGCCTGCCTGAAGTCCTGGCGGATCTTCCGCAGGTCCCGCTGCAGCCCCAATCGCATGGCGCCAATCACCAAAGCCATTCTCACCCTGGAGCGGCAACGCTGAAGACTCTCATTGCGTCCGTCGGCCGACGACCGCGCTACGGGCGCCGATCGGCTGGTGCCGTCGGGCAGGCGATCGTCGGGAACGCCGCTGTGTGCCCGCCGGCAGTGAACGTGATCGCGGCGGGGGCGCTCGCCCAGAAGGGAGAGACGCAGGGCGGTTTCAAAGTCTTTTCGATCAACGATCCGTGCTGGTCACGGCATCGTGACGATGGGGTGGCGGGCCGTCACGCACACAACGAAGCTCCGGTTGATGCCGGTGACCTACCAAGTCGCCTGTACCGACCGGAGCTTCGATGTGTCGTCAGTCTGCCACTGTGTGTCTGGTCAAGTCGCCCTCGCGTCGGCATCGCGCGGTCGGCGACCTGCCGTCGAGGCTGGCGACCTTGCCTGATCCACGTGACCGGCGCGGCAGGCGTCACCCGTTCGTGAGCGTGCTTCTGGTGGCCTGCTCCGCGGTCATGTGCGGGGCCCGGTCCTTCGCGGCGATCGGACAGTGGGCGCAAAACGCTCCGCACGACACCCTGGCCCGGCTCGGCGCCCGGACCGTGTCCGCCTTCACCGTTCGCACCGCCCCGAGCACCGCGATGATGGGATGCACGCGTGGGGCTTCTACTCCCCAGGGCCTCCGGTCAGGAGTACACGGTCTTTCCCAGCGAATACGCGACCTCGCCGCCCTTCACGACGTACGCGCGCAGGGTCAACGGGGTGTTTTCGGCGATGTCACCCGATGTGCAGTCGGTGTACGGAGAGTTGTGCCCGGCGGTCGTGGCTTGCCGGAAGGTGCCGTTCAGATGGGCCTCGATCCCGTAACCATCGGCCAGATAGTCCGACGCACAAACGGTGTCTCCGGTTCCGGGACCGATGACACCGTGGGGGTCCGCGTACCAATCAACCGACCCTGCGAGCACTCCGTCGTTGTAGACGTTGATCGTGTAGTCGCCGTTGGAGAAAGACTGGTAACCGAAGGTGAAAGAGGGAGCGGCGGAAGCGGGTCCGGCGTTCGTCAGCGTCATGCCGGCTGCGAGAGCGAGTGTTCCGGCGAGTGCGCCGAGCCTTGCTGTTGTGCGAGCCATTTCGAGTGTTCCCCTCCGAGATGCCCTGCGTGAAAGGCACAGTTTGCGGCCCTGTCGTGATCTTGTCAACGACGTTCATAGCTGCCATACAGGCTGCTCAGAGGCTCGTACTGCGGGCGGGAGTTGGGGCTGGGGTTGGGGGCAGGGTGGTTTCAACGTGTCTGACTGTTCATGCGTCCGTGCTCGTCAGCGGAGTCCGAGGAGAGCCAGAGGGCGAGTGAACGGCTCGTAGGACATCTCGCGGAGTCCGGCGGCGATGTTGTGGTGCCCGGCGGCGCGGAGGCGGTGGATCGCGAAGCTGCGGAAGGTGGCCATGTTCTCCGGGCCGTGCTGGGAGCGCACCTTGGATGCGTCCTCGCGGAAGGCGGTGTCACGGACGAAGTGGAGTCTGTTTTCGATCACCCACTGCGAGCGAATGATCTTCGTCAGTCGCTGCGGGGAGGCTTCCTGGCTGGTCAGGTCGGTGATGACATAGACCGCCTCGCGGCTGCGCCTGCCGGTCTTCAGACAGGTGCGATGGCGTACGACCCGGGCGGCCTGGGCGGCGTGTGGGAAGTCGAGGCCGTCGACTGTCAGGACCTGGACCACGCGGGTCTCCTTGCGGCCATGCCCCTCGCTACGGTTGTAGAACTTCGCGGTCACCTCCGTCCAGGGCAGCGTGTGCAGCCGCTTGTAGAGGCCGGCCTGGTTCTTCTTCACGCAGCCGGGCCCGGCGACCGGCGCTCCAGCAGCCGCCGGACGCGCTCGGTCTCCTCCTGGGTGGCGAAGTACCGGACGTCGGCCTGGCCCCGGCAGCCGGCGAGCAGTTCGGCGAACACGTCGCGCAGCTCGGTGAGGTCGCGGCGGCAGACGCCCAGCAGGGCGAGGTAGTCGTCGACGGGCCAGGAGGTGAGGACCCCGGAGCGGGTCAGGTAGAGGCCGATGGTGTCGATCCGGTACCGGTCGGCGGGATCGAGCAGCAGGTAGCCGGTCAGCTGCCAGGCGGTGCGCTGGGACATCTCCGCCAGCGGCCGACGAGCACTCTTGAAATCGAGGAGCAGGCCGTCGACGACGATGTCGGCGTCGGCGGTGATCTGGGCGCCGGTGAACGTCGGCCCCCCGACGCAGTCCCCGGGCCGGGTGCCAGCACGCAGGGCCTGAAGGGGACCGTGGGCGGTCTTGTGGAGCCGGGTGGTGACGTCCCACCAGGTCGCGGTTCGGAGCTCCAGCAGCCGCCTGAGCGTGAAGGCGGCGGGGTCCTCGAGGGCGGCCTTGGCGAGCGGGGTGTAGGCGAAGCCGATCGGCGTACGGGCGAGGACCTGGTACCAGGCCGCGGCGATCAGCATGCGGGCCAGGTCCTCCTCTTCGTCCTGGCCGCGGTCGACGGGCAGTTCGCGGTTGTCGAGGTCCAGGCGGTGCACGGTCTTCGCCAGGCGCACCGCGAGCTCGTTGCCGACGGCGCGCATCCGCAGGCCAGCGCCACGGCTGCCGATCTGGCCGAATCTCAACACAGCGTCCTCGTCCGCCATCCACCGGTCGAACTCCGCCTGGGTCACGAAGATGGGTTGGCCGCCGACCGCCCTGCGAACGGGCTCAGTAGGCGTAGATCGACGTCGCCTTGATTCGCCTGTATGCGCCCCATGTCGTGCACAGGGTGGTGCTGGACTTGTTGTACTGGGTGCCGTGTGCGGCGATCCGCCAGCCCGGGTAGGCGATAAAGCCGCCGCCCTTCTTGTACAGGCCGCCGTTGTTGCCCATTGTGTAGCCCTCCAGTAGGTAGTGGTACCCGGCTGCAGAACGCAGGTACACGCACCCGTCGGCGTGCTGGTAGGTGCCGTAGAACGTCCCCGTCCGGGATGCGGCCGCTGTCGGCGTGGCCGCATCCCGGACGGGGATGGCCGCTGCCGGCACCGCGGCACCCAACATGAGAGCTAACGTGCCCGCGGCCAGGGCCGCTGTCTTCCTCTTGATCATGTTCTCTGCCTTCTCCGGTGCTCCGCGTCGAGGGGCTCCGGCGTTGGGGTGGGACACGCTCCTAGTGGATCACGAGGCGAAGGCGCAGTCCGCGCTCCACCGTTGCGGGACACGGGTCAGCTGGTGCTGTCCCACTTCCAGCTACTGCAGTTGTCCCGCTCCAGAGGGATACTCACGCAGACGCGGTACTTGATGGTCTGGCCGCCGGTGAAGCTGCGGTTGAAGTCTGCGTAGGTGTGGCAGCCCTTGGAGTTGCGCAGCGTCTGCTTGTTCGCGCCGGCCCGCTGGTACTGGGCGTAGGACGAGTAGCCGTCGCAGAGGGTGTCGGACACCCTGAAGTCGTCGGTGCTGCTCCAGTAGTCGACGCGGGCGGCCTCCTTGCCCAGGTAGTACGCCGAGGTCTTGCCGGTCGCGGACGCCGAGCCGATCTGGAGGAACGACAGGACGCCGATCGAAGCCACGGCGACTGCCGCGCGGGTGAGGTGGCGGACGGACATGGTGGTGCTCCCATGGTGTGAGTGCGAGTGATCGCCGGCCCCACCGCACCCCCCGTAGCTGCGGTGGGTCCTGTCCTGCCGGCGACAGTCCGGTCAGCCGGTGGGGCTGAGGTAGTAGCAGTAGCGGCCGGCGCCGCCGTAGTAGGTGTCCCCGGTGAGCTGTGTGTCGTCGATCAGGTGGTTTCCGGTGGCGGGTCCGACGATCCCGTCGGCGTCGCCGCCCATCCGAGCGTCGGCCGGGTTAACGTCGAGCGCGGCGGCCCAGCCATGATCCGGAGGTCAAGGCCAGACCCTCGGGCCGGGCGGGTACTCCCCGCAGGTCGTACACCAGGCCGCGCACAGGTGAACGATGTGTCTGCCAGTCACCACTTGGCGCTGCAGTACATGGTCTGACCGTGCATGTCGCAGACCCTGAGATAGATTTTCTTCGCCCCGTAGTACACGTGTGTGGAGTTGGGTTTGACGTTCTTGAATTCGTGGCGACCCGAGTTCCAATAAATTTCGGCGATCACGAAGGCGTTGGCGTTGACGGACTTGGCCCCGAAGTGGCCCTTGTAGCCCCCCTTGCTGTAGTGGTACCAGGTCTTCCAGACGTGGGCGGCCTTGCCGTGAATCCAAAGCGTCGTCTGAGGAATCGACCTCTTCAGAGTCACCTGGGCCTGTGAGGCCGTAGTAGAGCTTGCGGACTGTGTGATAGCCCCTGCCGGGGTTGCCGCAATGCCTCCGCTGATCAGCGCGGTGCCACTCGTGAGAAGCAGCGCGCTGGCGGACGCGAGTCCCAGACGTGAACGGATGAACATGGGGAACCCCCTGAATGAGTTGTCGTGGTGAGGGCGGCGCGGGGTGGACCGCGCCGCCCGGCTTGCATCACCGACAGTGCCGGACAGCCCCGCTCTCCAACAGCAATCGCTGCTGATTGAGGTACTCGTGGACCGTCCCACGCGCTGACCTGCTGGGATATCGCCGGGCATGACGAAGCCCTGGGACGCGACCGGGCCCGGTGGGCAGCAAGAAAGCTGGCCGAAACGCGCTCTGTGCGGCGAGCGTGCCAAGAACCGTAGTCCGAGAGAGCCGTATAACTGCCAGGAGGCGAACATCGGGCCTCGAAGAGCTCAACGGGTGTGGGGTGGAACATGCCGCGTTGGAGGGAATTGCCGAGTTCACTGGATGAGCGGGTGCGGAATCTGGTTGTCCAGATGCGCCGGCTGAAAGATCGAAGCGGGCTGAGTCTGGCGTCGCTCCAGACCAAGACGGGCTACAGCAGTTCGTCCTGGGAGCGCTACCTCAACGGGAGGGCGCTGCCGTCGCAGAAGGCGATGGAGGAACTGGCGCGTGCGTGTGACGTTGATCCGGCCCGGCTCTTGGTGCTCCACGAAGTGGCCCAGGAAGCGTGGAATCAGGAAATCCCCACAGCACCAGCTGTGGACACACCGGAACCGAGGAACACGCGGCGAGTGGTGCTGATCGGCGTCTGCACGGCCGTGGTCCTCGGCGTGCTGCTCGCCGGACTACTGATCGCGGCGCCCTGGAAGGACGGCGAGCAGGGACAGAACGGCGCGGCCGGAGCGCAGCCCAGTTCAGCCTCGGCGTCTCGCAGAGCCTTCGCATACAAGGCAGGGCAGACCTACCCCTGTGCGGTCACCCGGAAGAACGGTCGGCTGTATGCGGGCTACAGCTCCACCCGCACCGCCCTGCTCTCCGGGCCGGGGTGGGATGTCGTGGAGGCGCAGTGCCTGCTGAAGCATCAGGGCTCTGATCCAGGTGGTGTTGACGGTGTTATCGGGCCAAAAACCACGCGGGCCGTCAAACGCCTGCAGCAGAAGGCCGGATTGCCACCCGACGGCCTCGTAGGCGCGCAGACCTGGCAGGTACTGCGGGGATGACGGACACCGACCCGCCGACTGCCACGCCCGCATGCACGCGGCTGGCCGAGGGATTACAAGATCTCAAGACCCGGACCGGCCTGAGCCTGACCGCACTGGCCGAGCGCACCGCTTACAGCAAGTCTTCATGGGCGCGCTACCTCAACGGCAAGCAACTCGCCCCGCGCGAAGCCGTAAAGGCACTGTGCACAATGGCAGGGGAGCCACCAGGACGCCTAGTGGCATTGTGGGAACTGGCTGAGCTGGAGTGGAGTGGTCGCCACAGGACATCAGCCGCGGCACCACCGCTCAATGACCAGCCGAGCAATGGCGGTACGTCTGCGGGCCGCCTCGCAAACGGATGGAGCACCCGGCCGCGAAGGTGGGCGCTCGTCGCAGCGGCATGTGCGGTAGCGCTGGCGACTGCGTCATGGGTGACGATCTCACGCGACACGGACGCCAAGGACACCGCAGGGCAAACCGCGCCCTCCGCATTGCCTGCACCCGGATGCCGTGCTCAGAAGTGTGCGGGCGAGGACCCGGAAATGATGGGCTGCGCAGCTCCCGGGCAAGCCCAGAGACTTGGCTTGCCGTACCAGACCCGTACCGGAGCGCGGCTGTCAGTCACTTTCAGCAGGCAGTGCCACACCGCGTGGGCACTGGTGTGGAACACGCATATCGGAGACGTACTCGAAGTGTCGGTTCCCGGCCGCAGACCGGAACGGGTCACGGTCGCTGACACACTCGAAGCAGGGGAGCCCCTCTTCACGCCCATGATCGACGGCAGCGACCTCACCGGACTGCAGGCCTGCTTCAAACCGGCAGACGGCAGGCACACGGAATGCGTCCACCGCTGACCCGGGGGTCGACGTTCGTGCGCTTCCGCAGAGGCGAACGCGCGGTCTGCGGCAGGCTCAGCGGGCCGCACGGCCCTGACGGCCCGGATCGCGGCCTGTCAAAACTTCTGACAGCAACACCGGTTTCCTGGTCCGTCCCTACTCGGAGCCCAAGAAGAACGCCGCCGCGAAACCCTGAAAGCTACCGGTGGATTACTTGCTCCCTGGTGTCCGAGCTAGGACTACAGGGCCGGATCAACCGGTCCCGCTCCAGCCACGACTCGTAGCCCATGTGGTCGCCCACCGTCGCCGAGAAGTTCCAGACCGCGAAGCCCTGCCCCCCTTCGCCCAGCGGAATTCGCGCACCGGATCGGCGGACTCGAACCGCCGGTTCCAGGCCTGGCCGAGTGGCAGCCGACGGCGCTCACCAGCGTCGACGAAGTCCAGCTCGAACGCTGACAGCACCGGATCGTCGTACACCAATGCGGCAACAGTGTGACTGAGCGCCTCAGTTGGTTCTGACCGCTCTTCCGTGATGACTACGCCTGAAGGAGGACGCGGGCGGTGGTGGAGGTTGCCGACCCGGAGGCGGTCTGCGCGGCCCTGTAGGGGCCGGGTGGGCGGCGGACCGGCTGACAGAGGCGCTGGGGGTGCCGCTGCCGCGGTCCCGGCCGCGGGTGACGGCCTCGGCGGTCGGCCGCCTTGTCCGAGCCGGACTCCTCGTCTCCCTCGGAGGGGACGTCGAGGTCCCCGACGTGCACCCGGACCAGGTGGCCGCGTTGGCCCGCCGCCAGGACCTGCCGACCCTGCTCGACCGGCATGTCCCCCTGGGGCCTGGTCGTCCGACTCGGGTGGCGCCGCCGGCGCCTGGGAGGGGGGCCGCAGCCCGAATGCGCTGGGTATTCCTGGACGAGTCGTCCCGGGCGGGCATGCCCCAAATCCCTGTGCGGGCCTGGTTGCGCGGCGGTACCGTCCTGCCGTGTACCAGGCCCACCGGGGCCGGCAGGCGTGAAGGGGCGGGCATGGCGCTGCTGGTAGAGATGTACTCGGTCGACGACACGGTCCTCACGGAACTCTCCGCCGACATCGGCCCCCTCGTCGCGGCTGGGCAGCCGCTGGCCCAGGTCGACGCGCCCGCGTCATTGGACCTCGACCTCGCCTCGCTGACCGGTCCCCTCTGGGAGCTGGTCGTCGCCTTCGGCACCGTCAAGTCGGCCTTCGAGGCGGTCGAGGTGCTGCTGCGGATCCTGCGGAGGCGTTCCGCGGAGACCAGTGCCCAGGTCGAGATCGCGCTGGGCGACGGCACCCGGGTGACGTTCTCCGGGCAGCTGACGCCGGAGGAGACCGCCGAGCAGATCGCGCGCCTGCGAGAGGCACTCGGCCACGACGAGGAGGATCGGGACGCCGAGGACCAGAGCGACGGCGCATCTTGAGCGGCGCCCATCAGGTCTCCTGGTGGGGGGCCCTCGACCCTTACACCTTTGGGGTGTGGTGCAGCTCGGACAAGATGTTCGACCTCCCGGACCCGGGCGAGGCGGACTTCCTGTTCCTGCTGTCGCTGCTCGAACCGCCCGGCGCCGAGCACCGGGCCTATGCCGACGGACTGGGCGATGACGCGGCGTGCGTCCTCGCGCACACAGCATTCACGGTCTACGCCCACGAGTGGCGTCACTGGTACGACGCCACATCGACGCCCTTCGGCATGTGGCGCACCGGCCAGCTCGCGGCGTTCTTCGGTACCGTGGTCTCCCTGGAACCCGACCTGCGCCGGTACGACCGCCTCTTTGTGCCACTGATGCGCTGGGCCCGCGCGCCGGAGGTGGTCAGGGCGGTCGAGCCGGGGCTCCCGGATCTCGACCCTGCCGTACGGGACCTGCTGGCCAAGGCGCGGAACGTGCTACGCAAAGCTGACCACGGGCTGCTCGCGCGAGCGGTGATCAGCGGCACCATGGTCTCCTCGGCACAGATCCTCGAGGGGTTGGCCATGCTCCAGCAGGAGACGGCCGTGGCGGCCGCGTTCGGCGCACGGGCGGCAGGAGAACTGCGCGCATCGATGAAGTCGACGGCTGGCGGGCGCGCCTACTACGCGGCCGTCGACTTGGTCGAGGCCAGGGTGGGCCCGGAGCGGGCCGCGGTCACCAAGGTGCTGGACGCCACCCTGTTCGGGGACTACGGGGCTCGTGGCTCCTTGTGCAACGGCACACCGCCAGCCTTGCTGGAGTGGTTCCTGGAGCGCGGCAGCTTCAGGCCCGGGACGGACCTCGACGAGGAGCTCGACCTGCTGCTGCTCTGGTACCAGACCGCCAACCGCCGGATCGCGCACGGCCGCGCCTACAGCGCCGTCACGAGGGGCCTGGAGCAGATGGCCGGGGCGGGCGGGCGGCGCCTGCGGCGTCCCTCACCCGGTCAGGCCTTCCGGAGCACGCTGGCCGACGCCCTGGCCGACGCCCTGGGCGACGCCCTGCTGACTGCGGGCGGGGCGCGCTATCGCGACCGGTTCGTCGACGAAGGGGTGCCAGCCGCGCGGCTCCCCGAGCCGGAGCCGTACTCGTTCCGGGCGCCGGTCGTGGTGGAGGGGTACCCGGGACGGCTGAGCCCGTGCGCGGACGACGACGAGCTCTTCACGACCTTCGCCGGGCTCGACTTCCCCTCCTACCAGGAGGCCAGAGAGGCGCTGCGTGGGGTGGTCACTGGGGAGGACGGGGGCACGGAGCACGCCGCGGGACCCTACCGTCTGCGCGTCCTCTGGACGCCCAGGCCCGTCCCCGGCACGTCTCCCCGGTACTTCGCGCTCCACGACCTCCTCCGTGACTTCATGTACTGGCGCGGCATCCTCTTCGGCGCGGGCGCGATCTCGCCGTTCACCTATCACCTGACGACCCTCGCCGACGCCCGGGACCGGGGACAGCTCCTGGTCGGACCGGGGGTGCCTCGGTCCATAGCCCTGCCCGGTGTCGAGGGTCGGCTCCCGGCCCAGCGGCCCTGGTGGCGCCGGATCCGCGGCTGAGGGCCCCACTGGTCCTGACGAACCGCGAGGTCGCTCGCTGACCGCCGATCTTGACGGGAGTCATCCGCCCGCAACCCGCCTGAGCACCCCGAAGCCCACGCACACCAGACCCGCGACCAACAACTTCACGATGCACACCGCTCAATGGTGGCGCGACCCAATCACACCACAAGCAAATCGGACCAGATCACTTGAGACAGGGACCAGATCTTTGGAGACGGGACAGGAATTGTCCGTCCCCGGCGAGCACATCGATGGCACGACCGGAGTAACAGCAGTCCAGGACAACGGCTTTGACCTTGGCGGGGCTCCCCAGCAGAGCGCTCCGGATCTTGGAGTATTCCAGTCCGGTAATGTCCGGTTCATCGGCGATGGTGTCTGTCACGGCCAGCACAAGGTCACCATTCGCGGTGAGTTCCGTGGCCGACGAAGTACAGCAGCAGCACACCGTAGGTGTCCTGGGCGAGGCGACGCAGGTCGCTGATCACCCGGCGGCAATCGACTGGGTCGGGTATTGGAGTGACCCGGTCGTGGGGCCAGCCGCCCGACTCCTCGTCCACCAACATCCGGTGCACGCCCCACAAACTCTTCTCAGCAGCGGGCACCGGGGGGGAAGGAGGGGTCCTGGTACTTGGAGACACCGATCAGTACTGCGCGGGAGCCCGAGCGATCGATTCGATCAGTTCTCGGCGTCATCGTCACTTTCCAGCACCCGGGTGATCAGGCCGACCGGATCGCGGACGCGGTGGGCATCGACCTCGATCGTGCGTCCGTTGGCGGTGATGGTGACCTTGATGTCCGAACGTCGGGCGCGCAGCCACGCGGACAGCGACTGGGCCAGCGCCACGCCGACACCGCCGGAGCACACAGCGATGCTCAGCACGTCAAGCGCGCCGCCGAGATCTGTCTCTCCGATGTCCCTGCGCACGACCCAGACCGCGCCCTGCAACTCGCGCTCTACGCGTAGCCAGCCGGCAGCGCGGCCAGCTCACCAACCTCCTCACCGCCGTTGATACCGATCAATGCGTCCATGACCCCTCATCATTTCAAGATGATCGCCTTCAGGTGAGAAGTTGGCCTCTTCTCTTGTGTTCGGCTGCCCGCCCATCGACGCCCTACCGAAGGGCAAACGGGATCCCTACCTCACTTCACAGCCCTGTGACCTGTGACCTGTGACCTGTGAATAGAGGATGTGACACAGCTTCTGAGCTTGTTCTTTATCTTCCGTCTGCGTCATAGGGCGGGGACGGACGGTTCCAGACGGCGTCTGACCGACTGACAACCTTTCGAAGTTCGCGGGCACTTCGGGGTGATATGGCCTGCATCGCGGTGTCAAGTAGGGCTCGGGCTTCGAGGGGGTTGCCGCAGCAGTACCAGTGCACGTTGCCCCACTCGTAGTCGTGCCACAGATCCCGCTCGGGCTGGTGGACGTAGTTGTTCCACAGGCTCACAGCCGTGCTGACATCGCCTGGCTGCAGATAGTTGCGGGTGTGCTCGAGGCGGGTGATCTCGGACAGCGCATGCGAAGACAGGCCGTCGATGACTGGCCTTGCACCCGTTGTCCGGTGGCTGCCGGGGGCGCCAGTACGGATTTGTCCTGGCCGTCTACGCGGCATGGACCTTTCGGTTCGTCGTCATGCGGTACATGGTGCCACGGTCTCGAATGGCGTCTCGAACGGATTCCCTCGCATGGGGGTTCGCCGGACGCGGGGGCGGCCTTCGTCTGATCCTGTGCTCCGACCAAGGTGCACGTGACCGAGACGAAGGCCGTGAGGGTGAGTCGGCTGCCTGGTGCTGTCCGGGGGGGAAGCGTTCGCGGGAGCGTCACGCTTCCGGGGAGAGTTCTACGAGTGCCTGACCGCACGGCGCGACGAGTTGTTCGAGCTGGTGGACGCGGTGCTGTGTGCGGACGGTGCGGTGAAGTCCCCGGTCGACCTGACGCTGCTGCCCGAACATCGACGTGGGCACGGAGCGATGTACGGCGGCCTGAACCACGGCCGGATCGATGCTGGTCGGTTGCGGATGGTGCTGGCTGGACTGTCGCTGCCGCGGTTCGACGGCGGGCGACTGGTCCTGGCGGTCGATGTGTCGCCGTGGCTTCGCTCGGATGCGCCGTGCCCAGCGGACCGGCTGTTCTGCCACGTCTACGGCCGGGCGAAGACGGCATCGCAGTTCATCCCGGGCTGGCCGTACTCCTTTGTCGCCGTGCTGGAGCCGGGTGCCACATCCTGGACCGCGATCCTGAACGCGGTCCGGCTGGGACCTGCAGACGACGCGACCGCAGTCACCGCCGCCCAGCTCCGAGGAGTCGTTGAACGGCTCGTCGCGGCCGGCCAGTGGCAGAGCGGGGACCCGCAGATCGTGATCGTCAGCGACGCCGGCTATGACGTCACCCGCCTGGCCTGGGTCCTGCGCGACCTGCCCGTCAAGTTGGTTGGCCGCGTCCGCTCCGACCGGGTCATGCGCCTGCCCAATCGCCTCGCGTCCACGACCCGAAGGGCGGACGGCCGCCTAAGCACGGCCCGGGATTCCGCTTCGCCAAGCCGGAGACCTGGCCCGATCCTGCGATCACCACGGTCACCGCAACCACCAACTACGGCAAGGCCGAGACTCAGGCATGGGACCGGGTCCACCCAAGGCTCACCCACCGCTCCTCATGGCTCGACCACGACGGTGAACTTCCCCTGGTCGAGGGCACGTTGATCCGGTTGAAGGTCGAGCATCTATCGAAGGACCGTGATGCCCCGCCGGTGTGGTTGTGGTCCTCCAAGACCGGCGCCACTCCGGACGACGTGGACCGATTCTGGCAGGCATTTCTCCGCCGCTTCGACCTGGAGCACACCTTCCGCTTCGCGAAGCAGACCCTGGGCTGGACCACTCCGAAGTTCCGTACTCCCCAGGCGGCGGACCGCTGGACCTGGATCCTGATCGTCGCTCACACCCAGCTCCGGCTCGCCCGGCCTCTCGCCGAGGACCTCCGCCGGCCCTGGGAGAAACCCACCACCTCCGACCGGCTCACCCCGGCCCGGGTCCGCCGGGGGTTCAGGAACATCCGCGCTCACCTCGACTGCCCGACCCGTGTACCCAAACCCAGAGGCACCGGCCCCGGACGGCCACCCGGCGCCAAGAACAAACACCGGGCACCCCGCTACGACGTCGGCAAAACCGTCAAACGCCCCGAGACTCTCAAGGCCATCGGCAAGCCTGGCAGGTCCTGGTAGATAAAGAACAAGCTGAGACAGCGTCCCGCAACGCGGCCGGTGTTGGATGGAGCTGGGCAGCTGGTCAACGTCAGGCGGTCTGTGCTGTCGCCTGGTCGGCGGTCTGAGCATCGGCGAAGGTCCCGTGGTCGGTGGACCGGGCGACCAGGGTGAGGTCCATGTCCCCGGCCATGTAGCGGTCCGTGAAGTAGCTGCCGGTGATGCTCTGGGGGTGCGCCCGGTCACCGAGAGCCTGCAGGCCCCTGAGTGGCGGGACGGCGCTGCCGGTGCTCGGTGCGCGGGGCGTTGTCGTACAGGAAGCGCACTTCGGCGATTCCTGAGCCGTCCGTTTTCACGATGGTTGCGTTGTCCGAGCGGGATGCGCTCTCCGCGGTCCGCAGGGTGGCATGCAGCGTCCAGTAGGTCTGCTCGATGGTCAGGTAGGTGGTGATGGGGCCGCGGTTGCCTCCGGCGGGGATGCGGCTCTCGGGAGCGGGGGCAACGATCGCGCGCTAGGTGCCGCCGACCCAGGGGTGGCCGGTGAAGCGGTGGACGAGCGGCCAGCGCCAGGCCCACTTGTCGAATGTATGAGCGATAGCGAGACAGGGCCACAGCAGGGGCGGCCCTCGGACCTGGCGCGGAGTGTCAACGACACGACTCACGTACTGGACTTCGGCGCCCTGGCCCGGTCCGCCTTCCCCGCGTGACGGTGGTGCCGTGCCTGTGCCTTGTACGGGACGGGCGGCTTCGAGCAGTCGTAGAGATGGAATGTCTGGCCGGGTACCCGGGCACAATGGCCACCGACCCAGGCGGCGTTGACGGTGCCTGGGTCGGTGGCGGCACCGCCCAGGACGACGTAGCGCACCTTCCCGGTGGCGATCAGGTGGTGGAAGCCTGCGGCGGTGGGGGTCGGGACGGCGCCGGTGAAGCCGCCCATGGGGAGGACCGGGGCGCCGGCGTAGAGGATGTACGGGGAGGCGGCGCGCCAGCTGGTCGTCGCGAAGACGAAGGTGGCGCGGCCCTGGTGGGCCCGGGTGTACTCCAGTAGACGCTGCTCCTCGCGAGTGAGCCCGTCGTGACCGGTGCCCTTGAACGTCGAACGGACCTGGGCGGTCTTGCCGTGGGCGGAGGACCAGGTGGCCCTGTTGCGGTACTTGCTGCCGTGCCGTACGAAGACGGGGCCGGCCGCGCCCATGCCTGAGTGGCCGTACTGGGTGGTGAGGACCGAGGACGCCCAGGCGGCGGACGGCAGCAGCATCGCGGCGATGCCGAGCCCGACGCCCAGCACCGCGGCCCGGGCCGGCATCCCTGCGCGGACGCGGGAGACGATCAGCAGCGCGAGCGCGCCGACACCCAGGACGAACGCGGTGGGCGCCAGCCAGGGCAGGAACGCCGGGAACTGGTAGGCGACGAACGCCGACCACACGACCGTGCACCCGACAGCCGCCGGCAGCGCCCACAGCCGGGCCCGGTCGCCACGCCGCCAGGCCCGCCAGAACTGCACCATTCCGCCGCCGAACAGCGCGGCGATCGGTATGCCCACCACACCCATGTAGTACGTGTGCGCGCCGACCGCGCCGGCGCTGAACACCAGGAAGTAGGTGGCCAGCCACACCGTCCAGAACAGGAAGCCCGCCCGCAGCGGATCCGTGCGCGGCCGGCCGCGCAGCCACACCAGTCCGCATACGGCGGCGAGCGCGGCCACCGGATAGAGCCAGCCGATCTGGGTGGTGAGCGAGGGCCCGAACATCTTGGCCCACTCGGTGAGGGTCTGTCCGGTGTGAGGCATCGGATCGGTTCCGGCCATGCTCTGCGCCGCGACGCTTCCGGTGGACTTCGCGCTGACGCCGAGGCTGGAGAAACGGGTGAGGAAGTTGTAGCCGACGACCTGGCTGAACGCGGAGTTGTCCGTCGTACCGTCGACGAACGGCCGGTCCTGCGCCGGGGTCAGGGTCACCAGCAGCACCCAGGACGCCGACACCGCGAGGCAGGTCGCGCCCGCCGCCGCCAGATGCGCGAGGCGGCGGCGCAGTGTCACGGGGGCCGACACGGCGTAGAGCAGGCCGAACGCCGGGAGGATCGCCCAGGCCTCCAGCATCTTGGCCTGGAAGCTGAGACCGATCCAGGCCCCGGCCGCGAGCAGCGGGCGCAGCCGGCCCTCACGGGCCGCCCGCAGGCCGGCGTTCGCGGCGAGCAGCATGCACAGGGTGAACAGCGGGTCCTCGACCTCGGTGCGGAACAATCCGGCGATCGCCGGGGTGAGCACGAAGGCGCCCGCGGCGAGCAGGGCCGCGCTCTCCCCCGCCCATCGGCGCACCGCGCGGTGCAGTACGACGACGCCGAGCACGCCCTCGATCACCTGGGGCAGGGTCAGCGCCCAAGGGTGGAAGCCGAAGATCCGCGCGGACAGGGCCTGCGGCCACAGGAAGCCCGGCAGCTTGTCGATGGTGATCGTGTTGCCTGGGTCGAACGAGCCGAAGAGAAAGCCCTTCCAGCTCTGCGTCATGCTGCGCGCGGTCTCCGAGTAGAACGCGTGATAGCCGCTGTTCTGCATGTCCCAGCTGAACAGCACCACCGCCGCCAGCAGGATCGCCCAGTACGCGGCCCGTGCCCAGCCGGGTCGGCTCGCCGCGCCCCGTCCGGCCCCTGAGCTGCGGCTGAGCAGCCGCACGCCTATCGGCGGAGCCGAGGCGATGGTTTCCGCGGTGGTGCCGGCCATGGACAAACCCTCCCAAGTGCAACGCGCTGTCGAAGTGCTAGATAGCTGCGGCGGCGATCTGGATGCCTCGACAGAGTTGTCATTTGGGTGAGAATCAGGTCGCCGGGAACCTGCGGGGCGGAGCGGAAGGCCTGGGCGGACAGGTTCGCCGAGGAGAAGACCTCCCTGCGGGACCGCCTCCAAGTCCCCGGCGAATCCATGCAGGAACGTCGCACAGCCCTGAGACGAAGACCTCGATGGACAGCCGCCCCTCATGTCGCCGACATCTCAAGGGCGCCCTCGTGCACCCAGGGCCCGGCAGGAACAGCCGGGCCAAGCAGCCGACTCCTGTTCAGGCCACGGCGTCCAGGAAGGCGGTGGTGGCGAGTCCCCGGTCCTGCAGCATGAGCATGCCCGGGCGCATCGAGCACAGCAGACCGCAACCCAGGACCGCTTCGCTGGGTTTGCCGGGGTCGAGGACTGCGCCGGTACCGAAGGTCACCTGCGGCACCTGCGGCACCTGCGGACAGACTGAGCCAGCGGTGTACCGGCTGGCCCTCTGGCCCAGCCGGGCCCACGCGTCCGTGTCATAGGCCACGTCCAGGTATGCCCCGTCTCCCGGCCTTGGACGACTGCGCCACGGACAGGTCGACGGTAGCCATGTCTCTTACCCATGACGACAGAAGGCCCCGCACAGCGGTCGCAACTCCCGTCCCGTCGGCCCGGCATCGTACTGCGCGCGTGGAGTGTGCTCGGCCCAGACGTCGTCGGTCGCGGCGACGTTCCAGTGCGATGCGAGCACCTCCTCCGCGCGCTGAAATCACACCAGCCTGCTGGAACCCCGTTGTCGCGTCTTCCCTCAAGTAGGACACCACGGAAGATGTGTTCGGCACTTGGAGTTCTCGGGTGAACAAGAAAATCGCGGGGCTGGCGCTCATCGGGACCCTGCTCATATCGGGCTGTGGGGCGGGCGTCCATGCGGCAGAGCCTGCCGCTTCGAGCCCCGTTCGTCCGGCGGCGTCCCCCCGGGCCGGCAGCAAGGCCCCCGCCGCTGCCTTCCGCGCCTGGGGCCTCAAGCCCCTCGCCGCGCCGCCCGCCCCGCCGAAGGTCAAGCCCGTAAAGCGCCGTGCGGGCGAACCGGTACCGGTGATCAGTGACATACCCACCAAAGACAAGGTCGTCTTCATCACCTTCGACGACGGCGCCGAGAAAGACCCCAAGTTCGTGAGAATGATGCGCGAACTCAAGGTTCCCTTCACCATGTTCCTGACCGACTCGATCATCAGCTCCGACTACGGCTACTTCAAGCCACTGCAACAGCTCGGGAACAAGATTCAGAACCACACGCTGACCCATCCCAATCTGCGCACCATGGGCGCGGCCGCGCAGCGCGCGGAGATCTGCGGCCAGCAGACCAGGCTCGGCAAGGAGTACGGAAGCGTCCCGCGTCTGATGCGACCGCCCTACGGCAACTGGAACGAGAACACCCGCACCGCAGCCGGGCAGTGCGGAATCGAGGCGCTCGTGCTGTGGCGCGAGTCCATGCAGATCGCCAACATGCAGTACCAGCGTCCTGACAAGGAACTCCACCCGGGCGACATCATCCTGGCCCACTTCCGTGGCCCCGGACAGCTCAAGGGTCACTCGATGACCGAGATGACGGCGAACATGCTGCGGCATATCCAGGAGCAGGGCTTCGCAGTGGCACGCCTGGAGGACTACCTCTGACGCGCAGAACAGGGCGCGTCAGAGATCGCCGGCATTCGATGGCATCCGATTTACCGACCCAGGGCTCTGGTTCAGAGGGCGATCGAACGCGAGGTCCGGGGCGCGGACGGACGTAACGGAGATCACGGGCCGGTTCAGGAGCAGGCATGTGTGTTCGACGGACAGCGCGGTGCGCGACGCTCACCCGCTTGTCCGACCGGGTGCGGGGCGGTGGACACCGGCGTGCGGGTCGAGGGGCGGCCCCCGACGGCGATCCCCTGGTCGGGGCTGGTGTTCGCGGAGGCCGTCCCAGGCAGCACCCGCAGCTGATGTACCTGACCGAAATCACCGCCCTGACAGAACTGGAATGGTGGCACTGGGGGTCGCCCCAGGCACGGGCCGACGGCGTGGCGTAGGACCTGAACTACATGTCCGGCTGCCCGGACGACCAGGCCTCGAGCTACAGGGTCGAGGTCGTCCTGAGCGATCTCACCAAACGCCTGGGCGCGGCCTACGACCGTCATGCGGCGGTCACGCCCGTCGGCTCCCCGGCGCCGTTCTGGGCGGAGGACCTCAGCAATGTGCGGCTGGGCGTGCCGAAGGCCTGATGGACCCGCCGAGGAGCAGCGCGAGAGGATGTGTATGTACGACGTTCTGCTGGTCGAGGACGACGAGATGATCCGCGAGGCCACCCGGCTCACACTGGAGGAGCGCAGCTACCGGGTACGTACGGCGGCCGACGGCATGACCGGGCTGGAACTGTTCCGGGAGACGCACCCGGACGTGGCCGTACTCGACATCATGCTGCCCGGCCTGAACAGCGTGAGCCTGGCCGGCCGCATCCGCGAGGAGTCCGCGGTCCGGGTGAGGCTGATCTCGGCCCGCAACGACCCGGTGGACGTGGTGCTGGGGCTGGAGGCGGGCGCAGACGACTGCGTCACCAAGCCCTTCGGCGGTCCGGTTCTGGTGGCCCCGATACGCTCCCTGCTGCGCCGCGCGGCACCCGCGGAGCAGGAGCCGGAGACAACTGCACTTCACTTCGGAGACCTGGGCTTCTGCCCGGTGTCCCGGACCGTGTACCGGGCCGGGAAACCTGTCGACCTGACCGCGACGGAGCTGAAACTCCTGCGCGAGTTCACCGCCGCGCCGGGCATCGTCCTCACCCGGGACCTGCTCCTGGAGCGGGTGTGGGACTACCCCTGGTCCGACGACACCCGGGTGGTGGACGTCCACGTGCGGCGGCTGCGCGCCAAGATCGGACGCGAGCGCATCGAGACGGTGCGCGGCTTCGGCTACAAGCTGCGCGCGTGAGGCCGCCCGCCTTGAACATCGGCACGAGAGTCGCTCTGGCCGTCGCCGTCGCGACCGTGTGCGTGGCAGGCGCGATCGGCCTGCTGGTACACCGGATCACCGCCGCCGACCAACTGGCCACTGCCCGCACCAACCTGGACCGGTAGCTGATGAGCGCGGCATACGACCGCGCGGCCATCGGCCTGAACTCTTCTGCAATCCGCCCGATCTGCCCGGACCGGTCGCGACGGCTGTACGGGGGAATGCCCGCGTGACCTTCCTCCAGGACGGCCCGCACCCGATGCTGTGGGCCGCGACCCGCATCTCGGACCGGAACGAGCTCGCACTGTCGCGCCCGTACACCCCCGGGAACCGGTCCCTGGCCCGACTGGACCGGACGCTGCTCACCGTGGCTTCGACGGCCACCCTCCTGGTGACCCCTGGCCGGCCTCCTCCTGGGAGTGCGAATGGGCAGTCGCGCCCCAGTCGCGGCCCGCACGGCGGAACGTATCGCCGAGGGTGACCTCGAGGCCCGGGTCCGGCCGTCCGGGCAGGACGAGATCGCCCGACTCGCCGCCTCCGTCAACGCCATGGCGGACGCGCTCGGCGCCCGTCCGGAGGCCGAGCGCCGGGTGACCGCCGACATCGCGCACGAACTGCGCACCCCGGCTGGCCGGGTCGACGCCGAGGGCAGCGAGCCGCTCCCGGTCGCTGGGCATCGCGTCCTCCTCTGCGCTCGCCCTGTCCCGGGGAGGAAAGTAGGGAGCTCTGAGCGCGTGCCATCGAAAGCTGAGCGGTTTGTTCGGCGAGCCCATGGCCTGACGTCATCCGTTTGCGCGAACCCGCACGCGGGACCCCCACGCCGTCACTTCAATGAGTATTGATCCACATATCAGCGTCAGTAGTCGCAGTGGCAGAAGGAGCGATCACTATTCGCAAAATCGCAGTTACTGTGTCCGCCACCTTCGCCCTGCTTGCCGCCACGCCAACCGGAGCCTGGGCCTGCCCAGAGCCTCCACAGATGAGCCTCATCCAGGGAACTCTGAACAAGCCGTGCATCGGGATCGGGAAGCTGGGTCTCCAGTCGCTCATCGCGCTGATCAACGTCGGCGTGCAGGATGTCCCCGTCTTGCAGGGACAACAGCAGTGCACTGACAACAGCACCATCAACGACGGCGACGACGCACTGTCGCACATCCTGGACGGGATCCCAGTCCTCTCCGGCCGCGGCTGACCGAGCTCGGCCTGCGGGACCATCCAGGAAGGTGGCGGCCTGGCCGATTACATGTACCTGGCCCGTGCTATGAGCCGCATTTATCGGCTACTCGCAGAACCATTCATCCGGGAGGAACAGTCATGTCCACACGTCCACCCGTGCCACCGTTCACGCGGGACACGGCGATCGAGAAGGTCCGGCTGGCAGAGGATGCCTGGAACTCACGCGATCCCGAGAAGGTGGCGCTGGGCTACACGGTGGATTCGCGCTGGCGCAACCGCGCAGAGTTTGTCAACGGCCGCGAAGAGATCGTCGCCTTCCTGACCCGCAAGTGGCACCGCGAGCTGGACTACCGGCTCATCAAGGAGCTGTGGGCGTTCACCGAGAATCGGATCGCGGTGCGGTTCGCCTACGAATGCCACGACGACTCCGGCCAGTGGTACCGCTCCTACGGCAACGAGAATTGGGACTTCGGCGAAGACGGCCTGATGAGTGTCCGTCTCGCCTGCATCAACGATCTCCCGATCGCCGAATCCGACCGCAAATACCACTGGCCGCTGGGCAAGCGTCCCGATGACCACCCCGGTCTGAGCGACCTGGGGTTCTGACCCTCACGCATCCTCGCCCTTACTGCTGGCCCTCCAACCGAACGGGAGAGGGAGCCCGCGAAAGATCGCTGAAACGGCCCGCCATGCACTGCCCAGAATTCCTGTGAAAGGACCTCAACGCGGTGACGGCCGACCTCCCCCTCCCATGGAGTTCAGGAGTCGTCGAAGGGCATGTGAATCGGGTCAAGACCTTGAAAAGGGCCATGTACGGACGGGCATCCTTCGACCTCCTACGGACCCGCATTCTCATCACGCCGTAGTGTCGCGGCGTGCGATACCTGGCAGAGCCATTCCTTCTCGGTGCCCTCAAGCGGGGACGTCCCATCGAGCAGTTCCTCGGGCCGTCCGGAACCCGTGACAGCCTTGGCGTCTCCTACGTCGAGGTACGGCCTGCCGAGGGCCACTACGAGATCTACCTCCACGCCGTTCTCGACACCGAACCCCAGACCTACGACTTGGATTCGCTGCCTGCGCTGTTCGACACAGATGAAGAGGACTTCGGCCTCCTGATCGCAACCACGAGCGACCCAGCAGCCGCACTGGACGCTGCCGCAGACCGGACTGGAGCTGTACGCGAACGCTGGGTGACCCAGTCCATGGCAGGTGACGAATACCGCGACTATGTCCTCGCCGGCCGCCCCGCCCGGGCACCCGACGGCCGACCTTGGCCTACTCCGCCGAGCTCCTGACCACCGGCTTCACGGAAGTGCGGACAGAACCTTTCAGGTCTCTCGCCGCAGTTCCGTGACAGCTGCCAGCAGGTCCGGTGGTTCCTTGCTGAGGGTCCGGGACCGATTGTCAGAGCCTCGTGGCACAGTGCGCGGTCATGCACATCGACAGGTTCTGGGACGTCATCGAATCCGTGCGGTCCGCAGCAGCTGAAGCTGGCGATCCCCTCGACGAGGGTCTGGTCAAGCAGCTCGCGAATGGGACGAGGCAGGAGGTCCTGGAGTATGCAGAACGATTCGACGAGCTGCATGACGCCTTGTACCGCTGGGATGTGTGGGCGGCCGCTTACCTCATTGGGGGCGGCTGCTCCGACGACAGTTTCATGGACTTCCGCGCTGGTGTGATCGCCCTGGGCCGTGAGTGGTACGAACGTGTGGCCGCTGCTCCCGACAGCCTCGCTGGGCACCCAGCCGTGCTCCAGGCCGTGAACGCCCGGGACCGCTCCGAGGTTCTGTTCTACGAGGATGTGAACTATGTAGCTGCCGGAGCGTTCGAACGGATCACGGGCGATGCAGATGCCTTTTACGAGGCATGGCACAGCTTCCGAGGAGCGAATGCCGGGAGCGACAACGCCGTCGACATGGGCGAGGATTTCGACTTCGACGACGATGACGAGATGCGCCGCAGGCTGCCTCGCCTGGCCCCGCTGTTCCTCGGCGGGAGCGTTTGAGGACGCCCGTTCCATGATGGGCATGGTTGGTGAGGACGCGAGTGCGGAGGAGTTCGAACGAGGCCCGGCCATACATGGCTCTCTTGAGGGTTTTCACCCGGTTCACGTGACCTTCAACGACGCCGGAGCTCCACGACAGGGTGAGCCCGGCAGTGACGGCGTCGAGGTCTTGGCGGAGGAAGGCGGAGGCCAGCAGTTCGTCGAAGTTGGTGTCGCGGGTCGCGGATGCGGCGTACGGTCTTGCGGTCGAGGCTCAGGCGCCGCGCGATGGCGCTGATGGTCCAGCCCTTCTGCACCAGGCGGCGGACGTCCTCATAGCGGTGACGGGTCCGTTCCATGATCTGGGTGCGGGGAAGGTCCGGCACGGGCAATTCCATTAGGACCGGTTCCGGCACGGTCGGCTCCGACTCCGGCTCGGCGTGTTTGCGCAGGCAGTTGCGGTGCTGGTGGCAGGTCTTCTCCACTGCGGCGGACAGGTTCTGAAGCAGATGCCAGCGGTCGGCGACTTCGAGGGCGTTCGGGGCGGCTTCCTTCACCGTCTTCGTGTAGGCGGTCGCCCGGTCGCGGCAGATGATCTCCGTGCCGGGATGTTCCTTGAGCCAGGCTGCGAACGTCTCCGAGGTGCGGTCAGGCAGCACGTCCACGACCTGGCCGGCTTCGACGTCGACCAGGATGGTGCCGTAGGTGCAGCCCTTGCGGAAGGAACTCGTCCACCCCCAGCGCCCTCGGGGCACGGCCCGGCACCGGCGGAGCCGGCAGCAGCTGGAGCAGCCGGGTCCGGCCCGCGGCCAGCCGCAGCCGTCGGCACAGTCGGACCGCCGGACGACCGCCCAACTCCACCGCGATCGACCGCAGGCACCCCGTCAGTCCGACGCTCGATCTGCGATGCCGCTCGTTCAGGCCCGGCACCTGCTCGACGAATGTCTTCCGGGAACACCTCTTCCGGTCGCAGAAGTACCGGCGGACCCGGAGCCGGACCACGACCCGCCGCTAGGCCAACGGCCGCTCGTTCAAACTGCGTTGGTACGAACTGTGCACGCGTCTCGCCACCTTCCGGCAGTCCGGGCACCGGCCCGGCCGACCGGTGGACCCGGGAAACAGCACATCCTCTACCGTCTTGCTCGCCACGGCAGGGGACACACTGCCGAAACGATCCCTCGTTCCCGCTCCTGACCTGGGAATTCACGGAACTACGGCCAGAGCCAATTTGGCAGTGTCTCTCGTTGAGTGGAGCGTGACGCTGCGTACACGACGTCGTAAGCAGCGCAAGGCTGTTGATGTCGCCGGGAGCCGCCGTTGTCTAGTGGTCGCCGGACATCTGCGCAGTTCAGCGGTGGTCTCGGTCGTTGAGACACGTGAGGCACGTCCTCATGCGGTCCGAGGCGAACCGTGGACGAGGCCCGGGGCTATAGTCTGCGGCGAGCAGCGGGAGCGCGAGAGGTCGCGTCGAGAGTGGGGGACTCATGACATTCGACTACGGACGGGCCGCGGCCACTGCCGCACTGGCACTCGCAGCCTGTTCGGGCCTGGCGGCCTGCAACGACGGTTCCGGCTTGGCAGCGAGTGCGAGCGCCGCGGCTACGGCTGCCCGGAGTGCGTCGGGATCCGCAACGTCCTCGGCCTCGCCCACACCGACGGACTCGCAGGCGGTGACGGCATCCGTCAGCCCGACCGCGGTGGCGAGCACCTCTCCGGCCCCCACCGCCAAAGCGATGGCCGACGCCTCCCGGCCGACGGCAACGCCGAGTGCCGCCGCTGCCGTCCCTGCCGCGTGTAAGAACCTGGCGGTCCACGCCGACGTGAAGTCTGCAGTGACCCAAACCTGGGAGCACGCCAAGAGGGTCAGCCACATCCAGCCGAAGCCCGGCAACTTCTACTACGGCAGCTGCGGCACCACGCTCTATGCAGCCGTCCGCTTCGAAGCTGGTGCCGGCGCGACAGGCGACGACCGGGTCCAACTCCAGGACGAGGGCTCGGGCCTGCAGTTCTTCCGGTTCACCCCCAGCACCGGGTGGTGGTTCGTAGGCTCCGACACTTATCCGACCACCGACGATTGCTCGCGCTTCGCGCCCGTCGCCCTGGCACGCCAGTGGAACTGCTCCTGAGTGGAGCCTCACCCAGCGGCCGAGCAGTGCAGCCCTGGCGGGGGCACAGTTCTTCTTGGCGGAGTCAGCCCAGGCGATCGCGACCTCGTGATGTGTGAGGCGGAGCCGGAGCAGCGGCTGGCACTCGCCGCCGAACCGGTCCCGTCCCCGTACCTTCCGGCAGGCAGTCAGAACGTCTACCGGCATGGACCGCCCAGTTCATGACGCTGACCTGCCCAGCCTGCACCGCTTCGCATCCCGCCTTGAACGCGACCTCGACGCCGTCGTCGCCGGACTCACCCTCCCCTGGGACCCCGGCGTCGTCGAACGACACGTCAGCCGGAACAAGATGCTCAAGCGCCAGATGTTCGGCCGGGCCAGCTTCGCTCTGCTCCGCAGGCACGTCCGGCTCTACTCGTGAAGCAGAGCCGGATCCTCAACGAGTCCAAAGCCCTCCGGGAACCCTTCCAGAAACTCGCGCCGAGCCGGATCCGTCTCCGCTGCAGCCATCGCCTCCAACAGCTCCAGAAGCTCGCTCCGCTGATCACTCGACGGCTGATCCGATCACCGGGGTCGTCGCCGTGGTGATCGACGGCACTACCAGCGTCCCGGACGCGGCCGCCGCGCCCATGTCACGGACGCCGAAGCCCGAGCAGTACAGCACCCGATCGCCATCCGTGCAGGTCGCGCATATGTACGCACGAGTCGAACGTGCGGCTACGATGGGGCCGCAACCGTCCCAGCCCGGTGACCGCTCACCCGGCCGGCCGCCTCTTCCCGGCAGCCAGGTCCATGATCCCCTCTCCGCATCCACAGCGGGTCACGGACGGACGGTGACGTGGCAGCGGTCCCGTACGGACCGCGGAGGCACTGCGGTGGCCCGCCGCGTCCCCGTCACAGCGAACGGGCTGCTCCGCAGCGTCGGCCCCTGCCTCGGGGCGGCCCGCGGCAGCGCGGATGACACTGCTTTCATCACCGGGGACGGCGCTGGCCGTGTCCGGCCGGGCCGCCGGGGTGCTGGTGGATGAGGCCGAGGTGCTGCCGGCCGTAGAAGGTCCAGAAGTCCAGCGCGTCGTCCAGGAGCACTGCACGGTGGGCCTCGGGCATCCGCTCGACTCCCGCCCGCAGCATCCGGACGTCTCCCCCATGAGCGCGGGCCTGCTGGACAAGGAGGAAGAACACCTGGGTGGGCTTGGCGGCCAGACCTCCCGCGTCCGGCTCGTGGGCCGCGTGCAGGCTGAGACGGATCCGGCCGTCACCGCGAGCACGATCGGGTCCTCATCGAGGAGCTTCGCGGCGAGCGACTGCTGACATGGCGCGCACCGCTCGATGCATGCGCCGATCAGGGCGGACGCGGTCCGCATGTCCGGCGCGGTCTCCACTCCCCACCGGCTGGGGTCGGCCGGCTGGAGATCCTTGCTGGACGGGCCGCTGTCGTGCTGGTGGAGGGTGCCGGCGTTGGAAGCGGCGTACGCGGCGCCCTGGTTCCGGCTCTTGTTCCTCGCCCGGCCCTTGCGGCCGTGGCTGCTGGTCACACGGCTCTCACATCTCCCGCGCCCGGCCGCATGACCCGATGCGCGCGATGAAGAGCCGCATGCGGCAGGCTCAACAGCCCTGCGGCCGCCGAAAGTTGACGTACCTCTCACACTGACGCTGCACAGACCGGACCCTCGTGCGGGGTCCACGGACAGCAGCACCCTCGCCGCGAAGATCGAAGCCGACCCGGCTCCGGCCCCGGACACGGTCCCTATGTGGCAGAGCAACAACAGCACCCTCGCCGCCGACTACAACCCGTACCTGGTCAACGGCCAGGACGTCAGCGCCGAAGCGGTGCGCCCGCCCATCGTGCCCATGGATTCCGGCAACTGCTGGGACACCAAAAAGCAGATCGACAGCTCGACGAAGTACACGGTCGTCGGCGAAGCGCACGCCAACTGGGACGCGAAGTCAACGTTCGAGTACGAATCCTCGATGTCCAGCAGCATTGACACCGCGGTCGAGAGCAGCGGCAACGGGACTATAGGTGCGTCCAAGGAACTGTCGCAGAGCAACGGCATGACCGTAGGCTGGTCCAACAGGCCCAAGTACTCGCACCAATACCAGGTGCCGATCCTCTACAAGAAGTGGAAGTACCAGCACTGGTGCTCCGGCTCGGTGCGTGCCACCTGGTACAAGATCGAGGCAAGCGGATACCACATTCCGGCCGACGGCGCGGCGGGCAAGGTCGGCAAGGACGTGTCGTCGAAGGACGGGACGGCGAACTTCAATAAGGCCCCGAAGGGTTACCGGACCTACCTTGAGGGGGGCGGTGGCACCCTTTCGCTTGCTCACGGCAATTCTGTGAAGTTCGGCGGCGCGGTGAGCGCCTTCGGTATCTCGCTCGGTGCGAAGACCGGCTACGACAGCAACCACAGGCAGAGAATCACGTTCGGAAACCAGCCCGGCAAGCACTGGGTTTGGGGCAAGAATGGTTCGCTCAGCAGTGGGCACGCTGGTGTCTTCTACTCCAAGTAGGCGCGGCCGGCTGATCGCCGGAACCGCATTCCTGATCGTGGCGGCGGCCCTGGCAGCCTGGCTGGTCCCGCAGCGACCAGATGACACAGGTGCATGGAAGGGTCACGCACTGGGTGCAGGACTGCTCGAGCAGGCCGACCTGGAGTACGACCAGCTGCGGATCGGCAAGGAGTACTGGCTGAACCTGCCCCAAGCGACCAACACCAGCGGTGAACCGGTGACCATAACCAAGGCCCAGTTCGTCAACCTGCCGAAGGGGCTGGAGCTGATCGGCTACCTGCAGTGGAGACACGGCCGCGGAGAGCACGTCATCGTCGAACGCAAACAGACGTACAGGGCCGAGCTCTTCGTCAAATTACTTGTCCTGGTCGGCCTGCTGTATATGCCGGTGCTCATCTTCCACTGGGGTGAGTGGATCCCATTCGCCGGAGCCAGCATCTATCTGCTCTGGGAACTCGGCCGCACCAACAACGCACTCGGCGAGCTCGCCGGCCTCTGGAACGAGCAGCACCAGCAGCGGCAGGAGTCCGCTCGAAACCACTCCCTCCAGTGACACAACCGGTCGGCGACTGCATGACGATTCCGCCGTCGACCCAGAACACTCGCCTCCGGAGGGCTACCGGGCCACGGGACGGCCCTGCCTGTCCCGTTTGCCGAGGAGCCAGCTCTCACCAACTCCCCGCTGATACGTGCGGCGGGGAGGGTCTGTTGCACGATCGGGCGACATCTGAACCGGCTTTCCCTGTAGGGCGGGTGGGAAGGATGTCGCTGTGCCCAAACCCTATCCGGAAGAGTTCCGCGAGGACGTCGTGCGGGTCGCGAGGAACCGCGGCCCGGACGTGACACTCGAGCAGGTGGCCGCCGACTTCGGCGTCCACGCGGTGACGCTGTCGAAGTGGATGCGCCGGGCGGACATCGACGAGCGCTTCGACAAGCGGGCTTACGTCTTTCACGGGACGGCCGCCCGCGCCGCGATCAGGCTGTGGCTCCGGTGATGACCTCGGCTTCAGGGAGCGGGGCGGCCCTTCGTGGCCCCCCGCCACGGCCACGGAAGCCCAAGGAGCCGGTGTGCCCGCGCACCTTCGTGAACCATCGGGCTGCGTGCCGCGTCCTCCTGATGCGCGGGCCGTGCCGGGCGGGCGCTGCGCGAGGGAGAGCAGGGGACGGATGACGGGTGAAACGATCGGTATCGGGCTGGCCGTATTGGCGGGCCTGGTGAGTCTGTGGGCCGGTGCGCGGGAGGCACGGCTGCAGATGCGGCTGAGCCGCTACGGGCTGCACGCTGAGGGGGTGGTGGTGGACCAGGAGCATGAGCCCGGGGACGATTCTTCGACGCCCGTCATCGAGTTCATCGACCGGCAGGGCCGGCCCGTCAGGTTCCGGCCACCCATGACGGCGACGGGGCTGGTCCTCGGAACCCATGTACCGGTCGCCTACCTGCCCGAAAGGCCGAAAAGCGCACGGGTGTTCACCTGGAAGTACCGCCTACATGAGATCGTCGGCTTGTTCTTCGGAGCCATGATCTTCCTCGGCGTCGCGGCTGGGTGCGTCCTCACGCGCTGAGCTTGTTCCCCCTCCTCGTTCTCACCAACGGATCCACCGCCAGACCCATCACAGGACCCATCGGACAGGCCCTGGGCGAGGACGTCGATGCGCGCTGCACAGGCATTCAGGATGGCGTGGAGGTCATCCCGCGCTGGTTCGGCGGCGTCGGGATCGTCAGTGTCGATTCCGACCAGTACCTTCCTCTCCAGGTCGGCTATCGCACGGTCGGTGATGAAGGGCATCCCGAACAGGCGGTAGCCGCTGTCTCCCCTGGCGCGTGCAGGTCGGGTGCCCGGAGATGAGATTCCTCCGGACCTCCCGGCGTCACTGTCCTGGACTCGGCGACGTCCGGGCCGGGAACGCGGGTCACCTGAGCTCGACTGAGTACGAGCTTCCGCTGAACTCGCAGACGTCGGTGCCTTCGCCAATGTCGGCGACGATGACGTCGTCGATGAAGCGGTCCTCGAAGTCGTCGTCGCGCAGGTCGCCGGCCAGCCAGAGCGCCTCGATGTCGCTCCAGTCCCCGCGGCTTCCGTCGATGCGCAGGGGTGCGGCGCGGCGGTTGCCGCGTTCGCGTTCGTCGGCGCCGGTTTTGACGAGGCCGCTGATCTCGAACTGGCCGTCTTCGACGTGGTCGGGGATGGGGGCGGCGGGCACGATGGCGACGTTCTCGTAGGCGGTGTGGATGAGGTCGCGGTAGCTGCGGCGGACGTTGTACTCGGGATTCGACAGCCACTTGAACAGGGTGTCCGGTTTGACTCGAGGCCGGCGCTCTCCAGGGCCTCGTAACCGCGCCCGGTCCCAGTGAGCTGGCTGAGCTGGGCGTGCCAGTGCTTGGCGCTGTAGGAGGACAGCCGGTGGCGGGGTGCCTCTATGTCTTTCGTCAAGCGAGGCGTGGGGTTCTGGGTTCATAGAAGGTGCCGTCGCGGAGCATCGCGAACAGCACGCTGATGCGGT
>NZ_JBVKCA010000041.1:0-47108 GCF_055656965.1 Streptomyces sp. NPDC111656 | reverse complement strand
CCGACCGGAAGACCCGCACCACCCCACTCAGCCGCAAAGCCGGGCGGGGACGGGCAGGTGGCACAACCCTGCCGCACCAGCGGCAGACAGAAACGGGAGACCGTCCTCAAGCCGAAGCCCTCACGCTTTGGTGACGTGACGGACCTTCCAGGCCGAAATGCCCGGAATGTTGAGAGCCGCTGAGACTCAAAGCAACGGAAACGCTCCCTGGTTGCGCGTGCAGGAGCGTGCGGTGCCGGAGGCTGGGGCGATGACAGAACCTGTTCATGGACCGGACGGACCGGACGGACCGGGAGAAGGGGCGACGTCGTTCGGTATGGAGCGCGGTCCCGCCCGGGTGGTCGCGTTCAGCGACGGCGTCATCGCCATCGCGATCACGCTGCTCGTCCTGGAGATCCGCCCGCCGCACGACACCCGCCACTTGCTGCACGGCCTCGCCGCACTCTGGCCGTCCTACCTGGCCTACGTCCTCACCTTCATGCTGATCGGGCAGGTATGGGCCAACCACCACATCATGTTCGACCACATCCGCAGCGCCGACCGCGTGGTGCTCTTCCTCAACACCATGCTGCTGATGGACGTCGCGCTCCTGCCGTTCGCCGCCTCCGTGCTGGCCGAGGCGTTCCGGGACGGACACGGCCAGCGCACCGCTGTCGTCTTCCACGGCGCCGCCTTCGCACTCCTGGCCGTCTTGTTCAACGTCATCTGGAGGCACGTCCGCCGTGACCGCCGCCTGCTCAGCACCACCATCGATGCGGCCGGCGTGGCAGCCATCGGCCGGCGCTTCCGGCTCGCCCTGGTCTGGCTCGCCACCGCAATCCTGCTCGGCGCCCTGCTTCCCGTACTCGGCGTGGCCGTGATCGCCGCCTTCATCATCTACTTCTGGCTTCCCATCTCGGGCGAGATCGCCGCGGCGAAGCGCCGGCGTGGACACCGGACGTGACCGCCGACGGCCGCAGTCCAGCGGCGGGTACGAGCCGTTCGGCCGCACCCCTCTACCGGTACCGCCGCCACCGGTCCGGGTCCTCTTCCAGCGCCGCCCGGTCCCAGCCGCCGTGCTCCGCGGCGGCCTCGTAGGTCGTGTGCAGGAAACCGGCCAGTGCCCGGTCCGGGTCGGCCGCGGTGCGCACCGCCTCGTACGGCAGAAGGAACTGGCTGAAGTCGGAGCTGTAGAACGCGTCGGCCGGGGTGACCGGGTGGCCGGCGAAGCCATCCGGCTCGGGATAGGCGTACGAGTAGAAGGCTCCCTCTTCACCGCCGCCGGGCCAGAAACCACAGCTGCTCAACTCGCGGGAGTAGCCCTCCACCATCACCCAGTCACCGCAGTTCGGGGCGCTGCCGGGATACGGCGGCGCCACCCGTCCGGAGAACCTCGTGCAGGCCATGTCCATGCCGCCCCAGAAGAAATGCACTGGGCTCACCTTGCCGACGAAGTACGAGCGGAACTCCCCCAGCGCCCGGTTGGCCTGCAGCAACTGCCGCCAGAAGAGCTGTGCGGCCCTCGGGTCGTAGGAAGTGTGCCGCTGGTCCTCCTCGAAGGGGATCGCCGGCTCCACCTCGTTGGGAGACGCCTGGATCTTCGTCCCGATTCCCAGCTCACTGAGGGCCCGCATCGTCTCGCGGTAGAAGTCGGCCACCGGCCTCGGCTCCAGGGCCACGCTGCGGTGGGCGCCGTCGCTGCCGCGGATACGCAGCTGATGGTCGAGGAAGTCGAACTCGATGTCGAAGACCCCTGAGCGGTAGGGGATCGCCGACGTGGTGAGGCCGCACGGGCTGACATAGAAGGTGACCTGCCACCAGTGATTGACCAGGGGCGCGTGGGCCAGCCGGATCTTGCCGACGATCTGGGCCCACATGTGCAGTGTGTCCCGGGTCTCGGTCCAGTCGGCGACGCGCAGCCGCGGCCACGTCACCTGCGACGCCCCATCGGAGATCACGGCCACGGCACCCTCCTCCCGGGACAACCGGCCGACACCGACCACGCTGCCCTCAGCCGAGGAATCAGGCAACCCGGCAGGCCCCCGGCGCGCCTCACCGGCCACCGGACCGGGACGCTTGCATGCTCCACGAGCAGCCGTGCGCCCGCATCGCAAGGAGTGATCCAGCGGCTCAGTCCCACCCGCGGCGAGGCCCTCCGGGGCCGACCAAAAGGAGCTTCCTCATGAATGTCGACCAGTCGGTACTGGTTCTCGGAGCGACCGGAGGACAGGGCGGCGCCGTCGTCAGCGCGTTGCTGGCCCGCGGCGCCGCCGTCCGTGGCCTGGTCCGCAACCCTCGATCCGCTGCGGCCCGCGGCCTGGCCGCGCGCGGCGTCGAGGTGGTGGCCGGGGATCTCATGGACCGCGAGTCCCTGGCCTCAGCCATGCGGGGCGCAGCCGGTGTGTTCGCGATGACCACGCCCTTCGAATCGGGGCCGGCCGCCGAGATCGCACAGGGCCGGACCATTCTCGCCGCCGCCCGTCTTGCTCGTGTGCCACACCTGGTCTTCAGTTCCGTGGCAGGTGCCGACCAGGACACGGGCGTGCCGCACTTCGAGACCAAGGCCGTCATCGAGCGGGAACTGGCCGCAGGCGAGGTGCCCTACACGATCCTGGGGCCCACCTACTTCTTCGACAACGCCCTCGGCGGCGAGGACCGGATCCGCCAGGGGGTGCTCGATCTGCCCCTGCCACCGGACCGTCCGCTGCAGCAACTGGCACGCCCCGACCTGGGCGAGTTCGCCGCCGCCGTCTTCGCCGCGCCCGACGCGTTCGCCGGGCAGCGCATCGAGCTGGCCGGCGACGCCCCCACGCCCGATGCCATGGCAGCCGCGTTGGGCACGGCAGTCGGTGCGACCGTCCGCCACCACGAAGTGCAGCTCGACGAGATCGGCAACGACGACATGCGAGCGATGTGGACGTTCCTGCGTGGCCCCGGCTACCGCGTCGACCTGCCGGCGCTGCACGCCGCCCCTCCCCGTCTGCGCTGGACGTCGTTCGCCGGCTGGGCCGAAGACACCTTCTCAACGACCCCATGACAACGGTCCTGCCGGTCCGCTGAAAGGCGGCGCCCCCGTGTGCCGAGCGCGCGGCGTCGAGCTCTCAGTGCCTCGAACGCCCCGGCCCGGGGTGATCCACGCTCTGCCCGAGGCGTGCGGCCGGGTGTGCCCGGGAAGTCCGCCGTGTTGGAGGTGCGCGGTTCCGGGCGCGCACAGCGGGCCTCCCGGCCACGCCGTTCTCCTGCCCCGCTCCCCGCCACCCGCGCACCGGCGCCGGCATTTTCACACAAGAGTCACATGCGGGCGGGGCGGCCCCGGACGTTGACGTCCGGGGCCGCCCCGCATCAGGGGGTGGGACTGCCGTTGCCTACCAGCGGTACCAGCGGCCACGGCTGCCGCCGGTTCCGGCGGAACGCATGACGAAACCGAGTAGCCACACGGCCAGCACGATCACGGCCACGATCCACAGAGCCTTCAGCGCGAAACCGGCACCGAAGAGAACCAGGGCAAGCAGAAGAACGAGAAGCAGGGGAACCATAGTTATCAACCTCCGAAGCAGCGAGTTCCCCGGCAACACCCCGCCATGCACCCGAAATTTATGGGTTTCTTATCCTTCGGTGCGGGAATGCGGTACCGCTCCCGGCACTTCACCCGTCCGGCAGGCGGGCCTGTGGACCTGCGGGTCAGGCTGCGAAGCCGATGGTGGTGACGTATCCGTACAGGCCCCACTGCGGACTGAGGTCCACGACGGCCTCGTTGATCCAGGCGTCGTCGAGGGCCTGGTCGTCGGCGGCGGCCCAGGCCTCGACGATGCGGTCCCGGTGACGGACGTCGAGGGTGCGGAACTCGACGACGCGGTGGTGGGGCCTGGTGACCTGGGACTGGTTGAGCGGGTGGAACTCCACGCGGGTCCCGCGGCCTTCCCGGTTGAGACGGCCGAGCAGGTAACGCGCGACATTGCGCCGGCGCACCTGCAGGTACGTGCTCTCGATATTCCGCAGGTTCTTCCCGGAGGGACTCCGCCTGCCGTCCAGCCAGGCCTTCAGCGTCCGGTCGGTGACCGTCAGACCGGCCTCCCGGGCCGCGGCGCGGGCACGCTCCGAGCGGGTGAGGCAGTGGAGCCGGGCGAGGAGGCCGCGCCGGGCGGTGGCCGGGGTGGCGACGAACCCCGCGAGCGCGTCGAGTTGCCGGGCCACGGCCTCGTGGCCCTTGATGCCGCGAGCGCCGAATTTGCCGAAATCGTTGTTGCTTTCCGGCATTTCGTTTCCTCGCCTTCCCGGTGGCCGACTTGACGGGGCCCCATCGTCCCGTATTTCAGGGTGAGTCAGGAATACAGGATCCGGGGGCGGCAGTGGGCTTTGGTGAATTCCGGCATCAGTGGTCCGGAATGGTTCTTCTAGTACTCCAGCAGCGTTTCTCCATTTGTGCTGCTCAGAGTGCCCGTTTGGAGTCTAGCGGGCTGATGTCTCGTCAGGTTGGCGGTCGTTCGTTACTCACCTGATCGGGATGCGTGCGGCGTTGGTAGTGACGGTGGCGGGCAATAGCTTGGTGGCGTCGGCGCCAGTAGGACCGGTGGAGCCGGTGTGAGGGTGGCTGGAGCCGGGTCGTCGGGGAACGGGCAAGATCCAGGAGCCGATGTGCTGCACCAGCGTCAACCCGCCCGCGCGACTCGTCCGGTCGAGCGGACCGTCTCTCGTCCCGCCTTGGTCCGATTGGTCGGATCTGCCGGTGGGTCGCGCCGGGACGTTCCGGGCGGCGGCAGAGCCGAGGTTATGAATGCGTCACCTGACCATCCATGAGCATCAACCTCAGGAGCCACACGATGCGCCCCATCAGAGCAGCCTGTCGCGGCACGGCCACTGCGCTGGTTACCCTTCTCGCCTGCGCCCCTGTCGCGGCCGCCGCCGCGACGGACACCGATTCCGCCCACGCCCAGGGCGGAGACCGGGTCATCACACTCATCGGCCGGCTCGCGCAGCAGACGCGCTTCCCCGTCAACCCCGGCGGCGCCCCCGCCCAGGGCGATCGGACCGTCTTCCGCTCGAACCTCTTCGACCAGTACGGCAACCGGGTCGGCGACACCGACGGTACCTGCACCACCACCCGGGTCGACAACAGCGGAGCGGAGGAGTGCGTCGTGACCTACAACCTCCCGGGCGGCCAGCTCTCCGTGCAGGGGATGGTCTTCGGCATTCTCAACCCGGGCCCTCCCCCTTCGTTCGACAACGGGATCACCGGCGGCACCGGGGAATTCGACCGGGCTCGTGGCTCGGTCCACGCCGACACGATCGCTCCGGGCACGAGGCGCTTCACGATCGACCTCGACCGCTGACTGACCCTGCCCCCGCCCGATGAGAAGGCTGACCCGTCCACCTGCTCTTCGTGGTGCGGGTCGGCGGGTGCCGGCTCGGAGGCGGTGGGTGCCGGCTCGGGGGCAGTGGTGTCGGGGGCGGTGGTGTCGCGGGTACTGATCTTCGCGTCGGCGCCCTTGAGGAAGTAGGCGTACTTCTCGCGGGTCTCACCACTGGGGTCGCGGCCGGATCCCCATCCGGCGACCGTGGACGGACTCACGCCGAGGGCGCGGGCGAGTTCGGCGCGCGAGAGACCAAGGGGCCGCGCACAGGGCCCACGGCTGCTCGGCCGGCGGAAGGGGGACGGGTTCGGCGGCGGCCGCGAGCAGTTGGTCGATCGCCTCGAAGTCGTTCATGGTCGTTCATGCCGCTCCCGGGCCCCGGTGCGCGATGCCGCCCCGGGACACCTTCTCCAGTTCTTCGAGGTGCCCGGTGCCGGCGGCGGGCCGCCGGGCTTGGGTGGTGGCGGTGCCGTCGACCCCGGTGGCGGTGACCGTCCGGGAGCAGCCGCGGTCGGTGCTGGTCCGGAGGGGGTGCGTCAGAGGCGGCAACATGTGTCCTTGTGCTGGTGTCGATGCCTGCTGGTGGGGCTGGTCGGCGTCGGCGCCAGGTGTATCGGTGCCCGTTCGAAGGGGCGGGCTCCGCCGGGGACAATCGTCGCCATGAGTGAGGGTACGGGTGATGCCGGGAGCCGCCTGGCGCGGATCGAGCGGCTGCTGGAGAGCGGTGAGCGTGAGGTGGTGCCCGCGTGGCGGCGGGCGACGCGGGGTGAGCCGCGCTGGGCGGTGACCGCGGTGATCCTGGTGGCGGTCGCGCTGCAGTGGATGCTGCCGCACCGGCTCGCCTTCCATCCGTACTGGGCTTTGCCGGCCCTGGAGTTGGTGCTGCTGGCCGGTCTGGTCGCGGCGAATCCCCGGCGGGTCGAACCCCGCACCCGGTGGCTGCGGTGGTGGGGGCTGGCTCTGACCGGTGTGATCAGTCTGGCCAACGGCTGGTCGGCGGTCCGGCTGGTGGCGGGTCTGGTCAACGGCACCGCGGCGACGGAGGCCGGGCCGCTGCTGCTGACCGGCGGCGGTATCTGGCTGACGAACGTCATCGTGTTCGCCCTGTGGTACTGGGAGTGGGACCGCGGCGGGCCGATGGCGCGGGTCCGCGGCCAGAGTCAGTACGCCGACTTCCTCTTCGTACAGATGCAGAGCCCGCAGACCGCGCCGCCGGACTGGGAGCCGGCGTTCCTGGACTACCTGTATCTGTCGTTCACCAACTCCACCGCCTTCAGCCCGACCGACGTGATGCCGCTGTCGCGGTGGGCCAAGATGCTGATGATGCTGCAGTCCTCGGTCTCCTTGGTGACGGTGGTGCTGGTGGTCGCCCGGGCCGTCAACATCCTCAAATGACCGGGCCGCGTGGCCATGTGCGGGCGAGTGGCGGCCGGTGCGTGTGTGCCATGCAGGGGGCGGCGCGCCATGGTTCGGGCCGATCCGGGCACGCCACGGGGGTGATCGGTTCAGGCGGATAAGACGAGCCGGTCCGCGCCACGCACCGGGGTCAGTTCATCTGTCGGCGGGCCTGCTTCACCTCGCGGTCGACGGCCCAGGCGTCGGCGACCAGCCCGAGGTGGCCGAGCTTGTCGGGATTGATCACCGTGCGGATGGTCTGGATCTGCCCGCCGAGCACGTCCAGGGCCAGGGTGTGGAGCACCTTGCCGTCCCGGTCCCGGAAGATCGCGCCGGGCTGGCCGTTGACCTCGTGCGGCTCGAACGTCACGTCGATGCGGCTCATCAACGGGAAGACCGTGCCCAGCACCCGGGCCACGTTCTGCGCGCCCCTGACGGCCTTGGCCAGCTGCGGGGCCTTGCCGCCGCCGTCCCCGACCAGTTGCACGTCGGCGGCCAGCAGATCCCGCAGCCCGTCCACATCGCCGCTCTTCAGCGCGTCGAAGAACCGTGTCGCCAGCTCGTGCCGCTCCTGCCGGTCCGCTTCGAACCGCGGCCGCCCGGCCTCCATGTGCCGCCGCGCCCGCACCAGCAGCTGCCGGCATGCCGCCTGCGAACGCCCCACCGCCGCGGCGACCTCGCCGAACTCGAAGGCGAAGACCTCCCGCAGCACGAACACCGCCCGCTCCAGCGGGCTGAGCCGCTCCAGCAGCAGCAGTGCCGCCATCGACACCGAGTCGGCCAGCTCCACCGCCTGTGCCGGATCCTGATACGGATCGCTCAGCAGCGGCTCGGGAAACCACGGACCCACGTACTCCTCCCGCCGCACCCGTGCGGAGCGCAGCACGTCGATGGAGATCCGTGTCACCGCGGCCGACAGGAAGGCCTTGGCCGACGTGGGCCGGGTCGACGAGCCGTCAAAACGCAGCCATGTCTCCTGCACCGCGTCCTCAGCCTCGCCCACGCTGCCCAGAATCCGGTAGGCGATCGAAAACAGCAGCGGCCGCAGCTCCTCGAACTCCTCGGCCTTGCTCACGCCGAACCTCCTTCCCTCGAACGCCCCGCATCCGGCCGCGCCCGTCGGCGCAGGCATCTCCTGGTGCACTGTGGCACTGCTCAGCCGCTGAAGGACTCGGGGCCGAGGCGGCCCCATGCCACGAATGCCGCAAGCACGAGATACATCAGGTTCAGCACCACATACAGGGATTCGCCGCGCCGGCCGTGGGTGATCATCGCACCGGCCATCAGCAAGACCCAGCACACGGCGGTCACCGGCGCCAGAACCGGTGCGATGCCGACCGCAGCGGGCAGGATCAAGCCCACCGCGGCCAGGAGTTCGAGGACACCGAGGGTCTTGACGAAGCCGGCGCCGGCGTCTTCGGTCCATCCCCCGCCCTGGACCGCGGCCAGTTTCTCCTTGGGCACGAACGTCTTGCTGATGCCGCCGGTCAGGGCCACCACGGCCAGCAGTCCGGCACCGATCCACAGTGCGAGGTTCATGAGGTCACCCTCCTGTTGCCCGGCATCTCCCCTCCGCCTCTCAGTGGAACTGCCCGACCTGGTAGTTGCCGGCCGGCTGCTGGGTGATGATGTTCAGCCGGTTCACCGCGTTCATGAAGGAGACCAGGACCACCAGGGCGGTGAGCTGGTCCTCGTCATAGTGCTTGGCGGCATGCGCCCACACCTCGTCGCTGACCCCACGGGCCGCATCCGCAACCCGGGTCCCCTCCTCCGCCAACTCCAGCGCGGCACGCTCGGCCTCGGTGAAGACCGTGGCCTCACGCCACGCCGCGACCAGGTTGAGGCGCACCGAGGTCTCGCCGGCAGCGGCGGCCTCCTTGGTGTGCATGTCGATGCAGACGGCGCATCCGTTGATCTGGCTCACGCGCAGCGCCACCAGCTCCTGCGTCGCGGCCGGCAGCGGCGCGTCCTTGAGCGCCTTGCCTGCCGACATGAAGTACTTGAGGGCCTTTCCGGCGGTCGGGCCGGCGAAGTAGTCCAGTCGCGCGTCCATGCTGTGCTCCTCTGGGGCCGTCGGTGGCTACATCCCCTGAGACGAGGTAGCCCGGCCTCCTGTGACATGGCCCCATGTGACCCGCGTCTCCCCGCCGCCGGTGCCCATCAGCCGCCGAAGCGCTCGCCGTGCACGGAGCCTCCAGGGACGGCCACGGCCCGGCGGCGACGGCGGTACATCACCCCTGCGGCCGCGACCGCCACGGCGGCCGGCACCGCCGGGATCAGCACCGCGAGCCGCACGGCCGACCGGTACAACGGAGCCGGTGACGCCTCCAGCGGGATGCCGGGCGGTGTCGTTGCCGGGCGTGCGGTCGTAAGGGTCTGGGGCTGCTGTTCGCTGGAGTGCGCTCAAGCGTGTTCTGGTGAGCGGGAGCGAGTGCTGGTGGGAGGTGTCCTGCCATGCACCAGGAGGGAACTGACGTTCTCATGTCGAATGCGTGCCCTTTACGGGTGGTGTTCGTTGGATGCGGTGACAGGGGTCCCCGGGGCCGGGCGGGGGTGAAGGGGTGGGCGGGTTGAGGGTGCCATCCGCCTCCGGCGTCCCCTCAACACGGCCCGGGCGCACGGACTTGGCGAACCTGCTTGGCAAACGGGCCTGGCGGACGGGCCCGGCGGGGGCAAAGGCGCTGGACAGGAGCGGGCGGGGTCCGGTCCCGGCCGCGTGGTTCAGGGGCTTGTCGCTGCCCTTGTCACCTGGTCTTCTGTACGCCGGGTGATCCGTGGAGGGAACGAGAAGTGAGGATGAGGCGGCGTGGAACCAGTGGCGGGACCGGACGTACGGGGTGCGGTGCCCGAGGGGCTCGGTACGGCGATACGGGATACGGCCGAGGAGATCGCCGCACTGCTGCGGGCGGGCGCCGGCATGCAACGCCGGGTGCCGGATTCGCAGTGGAGCGTCGGGGAGGCGGCCGCGCATCTGGCACTGGCCAACGAGCTGATGGCGGACATCGCGGCGGGACGTGCGCGCAGCTACGGGGACGGCACGCCGCAGAGTCTCGCCGCCGCCAACGAGCAGTCGCTCGCCGCGTTCGGTGAGCGCGGGGCCGAGCCGCTGGCCGGGATGATCGTGGAGCAGGCCGGTGTGTGTCTGAAGGCGCTGGAGGAGCAAAGCGCGGAGGGGACGGTGGTCACTCCGCTGGGCCCGATGGGACCGGATGTGCTGGGGTCGTATCTGCTCACGCACATGCTGGGACACGGTTACGATCTCGCCCGTGCGCTGGGGCGTGCGCACATGATCGACCGGGAGCGGGTGCGGCTGACGCTGCCGTTCTTCCTGACGGTGATGCCACGGGTGACCGACACGGCCCGCACGGCCGGGCTGAGCGCCTGCTACACGATCCGCCTGTGGGGCGGCGGCCGGTTCGGTGTGCGGGTGGCCGGGGGTGCGGTGTCGGTCGGTGAGCGGCTGCCGGGGCGTACGGACTGCACCATCCTCATCGAGCCGGTCACGTTTCTCCTGATGGCGCTCGGGCGCCAGGGCCAGTGGGGCCCCCTCGCTCAGGGCCGCATCCTGGTCGGGGGGCGCAAGCCCTGGCTCGCTCCGCGTTTCCCGGCTCTGTTCAAGGCGCCCTGAGCGCGACGGGCCGGGCGGCCCGACGGTGGCCGGCTGCCTGCGGGTCGTACGGGCCCGGTGGTCACCTGGGCCCGGTGGTCACCTGGGCCCGGGGGTCACCTGGGCTCGGGGGCGGTGACGGCCGGGGCGGCGCCGAGGAGGCCGAGGAGGGTCTCGCGGTGGAGGTCCGCGATCGGGCCGAGGAAGTCCGGGTGGCGCAGCAGGGGGGCCGCGCGGTGGTCGCGCGGGCTGGGGATGGTCAGCCGGCGCGCGTCGCCCACGCTGTCGGGGCCGTGGTGGGTGGCGGCCAGGCAGGCGGCGGCCAGGGCGGCGAGGTCGGCGTCGGCCAGCAGGCAGGCCGCCCAGCTGACGACGGTCTCGTCGACCTGGGTGCGCCAGGCGTGGGTGGCGTCCGTCAGCGGGGGTGCGTCGGCGCCGGTGACGAAGTCCAGCCGGCCGGAGCCGCCGGGGCCGAGCAGGTCCAGCAGTTCGGCGTCCAGCGCGGTGGGGTAGCGCAGGGCGGCGGCGATGGTGGCCGCATGGCCTGCCTGGGCTTCGGCCAGGGCCTCGTTCAGCGGGCCGGTGGCCGGGGGGAAGGCCGCCAGCAGCCAGCGTGCGGAGGCGGCGATGACGGGCGAGAGCGCGGTGGGCATGGTGGACCGTCCTGTGCGTGTGCCCGCCTGTCCTGGGTGTTCCGGTGCGGGTGATCCGGTCGCGGGCACTGCGCGCCCGGGCGGGGATGTGCGGGACGGACAACGGTACGGCGGCCTCCCCCGGTGCGACAGGAGCTGCGTCACAGCCGGGATCGGTGGGGCCTGGCCGGGCGCGGTCTAGCCGAGCATGCGGTCGAGGTTGAAGGCGGCGCTGATCAGGGCGAGGTGGGTGAAGGCCTGGGGGAAGTTTCCGCGCTGTTCGCCGGTGTGGCCGATCTCCTCCGCGTAGAGGCCGAGGTGGTTGGCGTAGGTGAGCATCTTCTCGAAGGCGAGGCGGGCCTCGTCCAGGCGGCCCGCGCGGGTGAGTGCCTCGACGTACCAGAAGGAGCAGATCGAGAAGGTGCCTTCCTCGCCCTGGAGGCCGTCGGGGCTGGCCTGGGGGTCGTAGCGGTAGACCAGGGAGTCGGACACCAGGTCCTCGCCGAGGGCGTCGAGGGTGGCGAGCCATTTGGGGTCGGTCGGGGAGATGAACTTCGCCAGCGGCATCATCAGCAGGGAGGCGTCGAGGATGTCACTGTCCTCGTACTGGGTGAAGGCGTGGCGTTCGGCGGACCAGCCGTGGCTCATGATCCGCCGGTAGATCGTGTCGCGGACGGCGCCCCAGCGGACCAAGTCGGCGGGCAGGCCGCGGTGCCGGGCCAGCCGCATGGCGCGTTCGATCGCCACCCAGCACATGAGGCGGGAGTAGAGGAACGTCTTGCGTCCGCCGCGAGTCTCCCAGACTCCCTCGTCGGGCTGATCCCAGTGGTCGCACACCCAGTCGACGAGCTCGCTGATGCTGTCCCAGTGGGCGCTGGAGATGGGCTTGCCCCACTTGTCGTAGAGGTAGAGGGAGTCGACGAGTGCCCCGTAGATGTCGAGCTGGAGCTGGTCGACGGCGGCGTTGCCGACGCGTACGGGGGCTGAGCCGCGGTAGCCCTCGAGGTGGGACAGTTCGCGTTCGGGCAGGTCACGGCATCCGTCGATGCCGTACATGATCTGCAGGGGGCCGGTGGGTCCGCACGGGCCGTCGGGGCCGCGCTGGACGTGCTCGGTGACGAAGCCCATGAAGGCTTCGGCCTCGTCGGTGAAGCCGAGTCTGAGCATCGCGTACACGCAGAACGCGGCGTCGCGGATCCACACGTAGCGGTAGTCCCAGTTGCGTTCGCCGCCGATCTGTTCGGGCAGGCTGGTGGTCGGCGCGGCGACGATGGCGCCGGTGGGGGCGTAGGTGAGGAGTTTGAGGGTGAGGGCGGAGCGGTGGACCATTTCCCGCCAGCGGCCGCGGTAGCGGGACTGGGACAGCCAGCGGCGCCAGTAGCGCACGGTCGCGTTGAATTCTCTTTCCGCCTCGGCGACGGCGCAGAAGCGGGGTGCCACGTCGCCGCCGACCTGGTCGATGGTGAAGACGGCCGTCTCGCCCTCGTGCAGTTTGAACAGGGCCCAGACGTCCGGGCCGTCGACCTCGATGGGCACGGTGGAGGTCAGGGCGAGGCGCAGCGACGCGGAGGCGAAGACCGCCTGGCCGGCCCCGGCGTGCACGGTGTGGGGTGCGGTGCCGTACTCGAAGCGGGGGGCGACGCGGGCGCGGAACGGGAGTGCTCCGCGCACGCACACCACGCGGCGGATGAGGCGGTGGCGGTCGGCCTCGCGTGAGTCGTCGACGACGGGCATGAAGTCCTGGATCTCGCCGACTCCGTCGTCCGCGAAGAAGCGGGTGATCAGGACGTTGGTGTCGGGGAAGTAGAACTGTTTGGTGCGGGTGGGGACGTCGGGGGCGAGTTCGAAGGATCCGCCCCGTTCGGCGTCGAGGATCGAGGCGAAGACGCTGGGCGCGTCGAAGCGGGGGCAGCAGTACCAGTCGATGGTGCCGTTCGTGCCGACGAGGGCGGCGCTGCGCAGGTCGCCGATCAGGCCGTGCTCGGCGATGGGCAGGTAGCCGGGGGTGCCGGTGCCGCGGGGGCCGGCGTATGTCCGGTCGCTGTCCTTCGCTCCGGCCTCAGGAGTCGCTTCAGCCACGTCAGCCTCCTTGGGCTTCGCCCGAGCCGCCCCCTGGTGTCCAGGCTAGCGAGTTGTCGCGCCCGTGGGCCTGCGGAGCGGTGGGGCGGGGGCTGCGGCGGCGCGGCGCCCGGGGTTCAGGGGCGGGGGCGGGCGGGGGTGCGCGGGGAGAGGTGGCGGGCGAGTACGTCGAGGGCGTCGGTGACTTCTTCGAGCTGCTCGGGGGTGCTGTCACCGAGGGCTGCGGCGAGAGCGTCGTCGATGGTGGTGGCCCGGACCTCGGCGACGCGGCCGGAGAGATGGGGGGCCTGGCGGACGAGGAGGCGGCGGCGGTCGGCGGGGTCGGGGGCGGTGATGACGGCGCCCGCTTCCTTGAGGCGGGCGACGGCGGTGGAGACCTGGCTCTGGGGCAGGCCGGTGCGGGCGGCGATCTCGCCGACGGCGCTGTCGGGGTGGGTGGCGAGGTCGCTGGCGACGATGAGGACGGACCGGGTGCTGCCGCCGTAGCGTGCGGTGCCTCCTTCGGGTTCCGGCATCGCGGTTTCGCCGATCTTCATCAGGGTGCGGCCGAGGAGGAAGAGGTCGACTCCGTTCATGACCCCAGATTACATCAGGAGAGATGCATCTAAGTGGATGCGTTGGGGGTCGGCCACCGGCCGGGCGGCGGCGGACCGCGGCGCCGGGGGTCGCCTGCCGCGGGGCCGGGCGCCGCCTGCCGCGGGGGCCAGGCCGGCGCCGGACGGAGACCGACAGGGGCCGGTGGACCCCTTCCGGCGATGCATCTTTTTCGATCCATCTATCTTGATGCATCCAAATAGATGGGTTACCGTCCTGGCAGGCACCCGGGCACCGCCGGGGCGGAGAAGAAGGAGCACGGACCGTGCGGACGTGGCGAGCAAACCCGTGGGCCGTCCTGGTGACCCTCTCGCTCGGGTTCTTCATGACCCTGCTGGACCTGACGATCGTGAACATCGCGATCCCGGACATGATGAACAGCCTGGACGCCTCGCTCGACCGGACGCTCTGGGTGGTCAGCGGTTACGCCCTGGCCCTCTCGGTCCTGATCATCACGGCGAGCCGGCTCGGCGACCTGCACGGGCCGCGGAACCTGTTCGCGGCCGGCCTTGCGGTCTTCACCCTCGCCAGCGTCGCCTGCGGGCTCGCCCCCACCGCGACGGCCCTCATCGCCGCCCGGGCCGTCCAGGGCCTGGGCGCAGCCCTGCTCACCCCGCAGACGACGACCCTCGTCGTCGCCGTCTTCCCCGCCGAGCGGCGCGGCAGGGCCATGGGCGTGTGGGGCATGGTCGCCGGGCTGGCCACCCTCTCCGGGCCCACCCTGGGCGGTTTCCTCGTCTCCGCCGCGAACTGGCGCTGGATCTTCCTGGTCAACGTGCCGGTCGGGGCGGCCGCGCTCGTCCTGACCTTCCTGGTGGTGCCCGACATCCGGCCCGCCCGCGCGCACCGGTTCGACCTGACCGGCCTCCTGCTGTCCGCCGCCGCCCTGCTCTGCCTCGCCTTCGGCCTGCAGGAGGGCGAGAACTACCGGTGGGGTGCGGGCATCTGGGCGCTGCTCGCCGCCGGGAGCGCGCTGGGCGCCGTCTTCGTGCTGCACCAGCGCCGCCGCCAGGACCGCGAACCGCTCATTCCCTTCGCGCTGCTGCGCGACCGCAACTTCACCGCGATGACCGCCCTGGTCGGCCTCGTCTCCGTCGCCATGCTCGGCCTGGTCCTGCCCTTCAACCTCTACCTGCAGTCCGTGCTGCACCTCAGCGCCGTCAAGGCCGGCCTGGTGCTCGCCCCCTCGTCCCTGGTGTCCATGACGGTCGGCCCCTTCGCGGGCCGCCTGGCCGACCGCATCGGCGGCAGGTACGTCCTGCTCACCGGGCTCGGCTGCTACGGCGCCGGCATCCTCGCCATCGCCCTGACCGCCTCGCCCGCCACCGCCTGGTACGCCTTCGTCCCGGCCACCCTGGTCACCGGGCTCGGAGTGGGCTGCATCATCGCCCCCATGTCCGCCGAGGCGATGCGCACCATCCCGCCGCACCTCGCCGGCGCCGCCTCCGGCGTCAACAACACCGTCCGCCAGATCGGCTCCGTGGCCGGCGCCGCCGCCGTCGGCGCCCTGCTGCAGGGCCGCCTCGCCGCAGGGCTCGCCGCCGGCCGGACCTACCCCGCCGCCTTCACCGCCGCCCTGCACACCACCGCCGTCCTGCCGCTGGCCGTGCTGGCCGCCGGGGCGCTGGTCTGCCTGTCGCTGCGCCGCCGCAGCGCGGCCGCCGCACCGGCCGGTGCCCGCCGGCCCGCCGCCGGCCACCGGCCCGCCGCCGACCGCTGACCCGTACGGCACGCGCCCCTCTCCCCCGCACGCCGGCTCCGCCTCGCGGGGGCGGTCAGCGGACCGCGGGCTGGGCGGCCAGGTTGAAGACAACGTGACCCTGCCCCCCGCCCGCCGGGCGAGGGGGCCCGGACGGCGCGGTGCAGGCCGTACGGCACCGGCCGACCGGTACGGCACCGGCACCGGTGCGGTCCGGGCGGCCGGCGTGGTCCGGACGTCGTGGTCCTGGCGGACAGGCCGTGCGGGCAACCGGCCTGCGGGCACGGCGTTGTGACGGGCCGTCAGCCGTGGCTGACTGCGTGCCGGCCGCCGGCCCGGCGTCGGACGAAGAACGGGCGGGGCGGGACGGGACTGCGGTCTCCCGCGGCGGGCGGCCCGGTGCCGCGTGCCGGCCGCCGGACCGGGGCCCGTGCAACCGCCCGCCCTCCCTTGATCGTCCCCGCCCCCGGGGAACCGTGACGGGAGGGGATCATGTGGTGCGGGATCACATACGTCTTGAGGACGAGGGCCGGGGGGAGATGACGTGAGTTTCCTGCTCTGTCTGCTGGCCGTCCTGGTCGCGGTCGTCTCCGGCGTGGTGCTCCTGGGCCGGGGACTGGCCTGCGTCTGGAGAGGCGGGCTCGCGCGCTCGCTCCGCGGTCTCGCGTACGTCGTCGCGGCGGGCGCGGCCGTGATGTACGCCTGGGGAATGCTGTACGTCGCGGGCGCGGCGCTGGAGGCGGAGGACGGCGGGGCGGACTCCTCGCCCATCCGGCCGTGCCGCACGGGCGTGCAGGAACGCGACTACTGGATCGACGACTACCACGTCTGGTGGGTACCGGTCCGCTTCGTGTGCCATCGAAGCGACGGGACCACCTACGACCGGGAGGTCCCGGGATACGTGAACCCGGCACTGGCCGGCCTCACGGTCAGCGCAGCGGCCCTGGCCGTATACGCCCGGTCCGTATCCTCCCGATCCTCCCGGTCCATCTCCGCCCGGTCCGCGGACGAGCGCGCGCGGAGGCCGTGAACATGCTGGCGTTCTACGCCGTGCCGCTGATCAGTCTCCTCCTGTTCACGGCCGGATCCGTTGCGTACCTGCTGTGGGCGGCCCGGCGCCGTCCGTCCCGGCAGACCCGCTGGGCCGTCATCGGCGCGGGTGTGGCGGTGCTCGGATACGCGGGTGCCGTGGTGTACGGGCTGGCCTTCACCGACCCCGTGCAGGTGTGCGGCCAGAAGACGCTCGACAACGACTTCCCGCTGGTGCGCGTGCGCGTGAACGCCTTCCCGCCCGACGTCGCCTGCTACTGGAGCGACTCGGGGACCTATGGACCGTCGCACCCCACAGCCCTGGGCACGTGGGTCATGTGGGCAGGCACCGGGGTCCTGGTCGTGGCCCTCTCCGTCATCCTGATCGGGCGGAGGTCGCGGGCCTCGCGCTGGGTGCGGGCCGGTGCGATCTGGTCGCCGCTGGTGGCCGCCATGATCTGGGTGACCGGCGTCGGCCCCGCGATGGAACTCTCACGGACCGAGCTCTACGACGAGTGCCTGCACGACAAGACGGTCCCGCCGGAAACCAAGCTGATCCGGATCGACGTACTGGACATCGAAAGGACCGTCTTTCCGCCCTCCCTCACCTGCACGTACTCCGACAGCGAGGCCGACCTCCTCGCACCCGAGCGGACCGGCCTGCTCGGGTGCGGTGTCGCCTTCGTGGCGTTCGCGGGGACCGCCCTGCCCCAGGCCGCACGAGCGGGCCGGCCCAGGCCAGGCATGTGAGATGGGAGACGGGCATGGCCTTCCACCACCGGGGCGGTGCCGGAACGGCGCCGGCGTGCCGCTGCTGACGGGGCCGGGCCGAGGGGAGTTCGGCCCGGGCCGGTGAGCAGCGGCGGTCATATCGCGGTCGCGGGGAGCGTGGTGGTCACGGCCTTGGGAGCGTGGTGGTCAAAGGCCCAGGGAGATGGCCAGCCGGGTGAGTTCGGCGGTGCTGTTGATGTTGAGCTTGGCCCGGATACGGCGGAGGTAGGCGTCGACGGTGTGCTTGGAGAGCCCCATGTGGCGGGCCGTCTGCAGGTAGGTGCGCCCTGCGGCGATATGTCGCAGCGTCTCCTGCTCACGGGGGGCCAGCGCGGGGACGGGGGCTTCGGCGTGCGGCGTGGCGAGTGTGAGGCTCATGGGATTTCCTCCGACGTGTCGGCTCGGTCGTCGCTGCTCACACCCTTGAAAGCAGGGGACATATGACCGAATAAGGCTTTTTGTCCGCTTTACATAAAGAGTGGCCGGGGGACTTCATGACGGTGTCCGCCGACTGTCACAGGCCTGTCACAGGCAATCCCCGCGGGTTTGCAGCGGCGCGGTCACGGACGAGGCGGCGGGCCGCGCCCCCGGTGACGGCGCCGGGTTGGTGCTCCGTGCCCCCCGGGATCATGCTTGTCAGGAGAGCCCCCGGCCGTGCAGGTTCCCGAAGGGCGAGATGAGCGGCGATGGAGCGACTTCCCACCCATCCTGGTGAGCGGCCACACGAGTCGGACGCCTCTCCCGGTCCGGCCCGCACGGCCCCTCCCACTCCCCCTCCCGCGGCCACCGCCGCCGTCGACGCGCGGGGCATCGTGACGGAGTGGAGCGAAGGGGCCCGGCAGTTGCTCGGCTACCTGCCCTCGGAGGTCGTGGGACAGCCCGCCGCCCGTCTGCTCGCCGACGACGCCGGCACGGCCGGCGCGGCGGCGCTGCGGGACGCGGCCGGACAAGAGCGGTGGAGCGGCACCGTGGCACTGCGGCACCGCGACGGCCGCCGGCTGCGGCGGGAACTGCTGGCGCACCGCCGTACGGCGGACGGCCCCGTCACCGAGTGGCTCGTGGTGTCCGCCGTGACCGGCACACCCGAGGGGCAAACGCCCCCCGGCCCGCCCGAAGGAGAAGCAGCCGGGAGCGGGACGCCCGGGAACGAGGCCGCCGGAAGCGGGACGTACGGGAGCGAGGCGGCCGGGAGCGGGACGTACAGGAGCGGTCGGCTGGGGGAATGGGCGTTTCGCCAGTCGCCCTGTGTCCTGGCCGTCTTCGACGCGGACCTGCGGCTGGTGCGGGCCAACGCCGGTATGGAGCAGGTGCTGTCCCGCACCGAGGACCAGATGCGCGGGCGGCGCCTGCCGGAGATCGTGCCGCATCCGGTGAGCGACGAGACCGAGGCGAAGATGCGCCGGGTGCTGGAGGGCGGCGGCCCGCAGCATCTGCGGGCGGGCGCCGGCCCCGCGGGCACCGGGGCGGACGACGGCTGGTCGACCTCCCTCGTCCCGCTGAAGGACCCCGCCGGGCGCGTGCGCGCGGTGTGCCTGGCGGCGCACCAGCGGCTCCAGGAGCATCTCGCCCGGCAGCGGATGCTCCTGCTGAGCGAGGCCTCGGCCCGCATCGGCACCACCGCGGACAGCGGGCGCACCGCGCAGGAACTGGCCGACATCGCCGTCCCGCGGCTCGCGGACTTCGCCGCCGTCGATCTGCTGGACGCCCCCCGGCACGGCGGCGAGCCCTCCCCCGCCGCCCCGGCCAGGCCCCTCGCCACGACCCGTACCGCGGTGCGCTCGGTCCTCGACGACGGCCCCGCCGCCTCCGCGGCGGGCGCAAAGACCCTCCACCCGGCCCTGTCACCGGTGGCCCGGTGCCTGGCCCAGGGCCACGGCGCCCTGTACGACGCGGCCGACCCCGACCTCCTGCGGTGGGCGCGGCAGGACCCGGGAGCCGCCCGGCTCCTGGGCAGCACAACGCACTCGGTGATGGTGGTGCCGATGCGGGCCCACGGCGCCACGCTCGGCGTGGCCCTCTTCGGCCGGCACCGGCGCGCGGAGCCCTTCGAGGCGGACGACCTGTGGCTGGCCGAGGAACTCACCGCCAAGGCGGCCGTCAGCATCCACACCACCCGCCGCGACAGCCGGGAGCACACCAGCACCATGACCCTGCAGCGCAGCCTGCTCCCGCAGACGCTGCCCGAGCAGGGAGCCCTGGACATCGCCACCCGCTATCTGCCCGCCGGCACCCGGGCCGGCGTGGGCGGCGACTGGTTCGACGTCATCCCGCTGTCCGGTGCGCGGGTGGCCCTGGTCGTGGGCGACGTGGTCGGCCACGGCATCCGCGCCTCCGCCACCATGGGCCGGCTGCGCACCGCGGTGCGCACCCTGGCGGATGTCGACCTGCCGCCCGACGAACTGCTCACCCACCTCGACGACCTCGTCCTGCACCTGTCCGCCGACGAGGGCGGCACGGACGGCGCCGAGGAGAGTGCCGGGGGCATCGGCACCACCTGTCTGTACGCGGTCTACGACCCGGTCTCGCGCCGCTGCGCCCTCGCCCGGGCCGGCCACCCGCCGCCCGCCGCGGTCACCCCGGACGGCGCCGTCCGCTTCCTCGACGTCCCGGCCGGCCCGCCGCTGGGCCTGGGCGGCCTGCCGTTCGAGACCTTCGAGACCGAACTGCCCGAGGGCAGCCTCCTGGCCCTCTACACCGACGGTCTGCTCGCCGCCCGCGACCACGACATCGACGAGGCGCTGGACAAGATGTTCGCCGCCCTCGCCCGCCCCGCGAAGACCCTCGACACGGTCTGCGACAGAGTCCTCACCGCCATGCTGACCCACCGTCCCGACGACGACATCGCCCTGCTCGTCGCCCGCACCCGGGCCCTGCACGCCGACCGGGTCGCCGCCTGGGACCTGCCCTCCGACCCGGCCGTCGTCGCCCGGGCCCGCAAGCACGCCACCGAGCAGCTGACCGCCTGGGGGCTGGACGACGCCGCCTTCATCACCGAACTGACGGTCAGTGAACTGGTCACCAACGCCATCCGCTACGGCCGGCCGCCCATCCAGCTGCGGCTGATCCACGAGGAATCCACGCTGACCTGCGAGGTCTTCGACTCCAGCAGCACCGCCCCGCACATGCGGCGCGCCCGGACCTTCGACGAGGGCGGGCGGGGCCTGCTGCTGGTCGGCCAGCTCGCCCGGCGCTGGGGCACCCGGCACGCCCTCACCGGCAAGACCGTCTGGGCCGAGCAGTCCCTCTCCCCCGGCTGACCGCCGCCCGTGGGCACGGTCACCGCGCGCCCTTCAGACCGGTTTTGCGCTAGAGGCGTACGACGACCAGGGCGACGTCGTCGCGTCCGCCGCTGCTGACACCGAGGCGGGCGAGCAGCATGTCGGCCAGGCGTTCGGGAGCAAGACGGGTGTGGCGGGTGAGAGTGTCGGTGAGCCGGCGCAGGCCGACGTCGATGTCCTCTCCCCGGCGTTCGATGAGCCCGTCGGTGTAGAGCACGAGGGTGTCTCCCGGGGTGTAGGGCAGCTCGGCCTGGGGGCGGGGCACGTGGCGGGGGCGGGCGCCCAGCGGGGGGTCGGTGGCCTGGTCGAGCAGTTCGAAGGAGCCGCCGGGATGCACCAGGACGGGCGGGAGATGGCCCGCGTTGCTGTAGCGGATGCGGTGGCCCTGGTCGTCGATGACGGCCTCGGCCGCGGTGGTGGCCAGCGCCCCTTCCACCGAGCGGGCATACAGGCCCAGTACCTCCAGCGCTCTGGCCGGCTCGTGCAGGGCGCGGACCGCCGCGGACAGGGCGCTGCGGAGCATGCCCATCGTCGCGGCGGCCTCCAGGCCGTGTCCGACGACGTCGCCGACGGCCACGGCGAAGCCGCCGGGCAGATCGACCACGTCGTACCAGTCGCCGCACACGTTCAGGGACCCGGCGGCGGGCATGTAGCGCACCGCGATGTCCTGGTGGCCCGCCAGGTCAGGCGATTGCAGCATGGCCTCCTGCAGGGTGACGGCGACCTGGCGTTCCCGGGCGTGCGCCTTGCGCAGTTCCTCGTTCAGCTGCTGCAGTTCGCGCGCCCGCGCATACAGCTCGGCCTCCATCGCCTCCCGCTCGCCCAGCACGCCGGCCCATCGCTCGCGCGGAAGGCGGGACATGACGAACTCGGTCACGTCCTCCACCCGGTGGATGATCCACTCCACCTGCCCGTCCGGCCCGAGCACCGGGGTGTTGATCGGCGACCACCAGCGCTCCTCGAACGCACCCGGACGGCCGGTGACGGGGATGTCGTACTTCTGCACCGCCATGGTGTCCGGTTCCTTCGAACGCAGCACCCAGTGCAGGGAGGCGCTCAGATTCCGCACCCCGTCGGCGTCCGGGTCCGCGGGATTGTCGGGGAAGGCGTCGAAGATATACCGCCCGACCAGTTCCGTCCGGGTGCGGGCGGTCGCCAGGAGGTAGGCCCGGTTGACGGCCACGATCACCAGGTCGCGGCCCAGCACCAGATACGGGCTGGGGGTGGCGGCGAACAGCGCCCGGTAGTCCATCCGCTCCCTCACCACACGCGCTCCCTACCGCCCCGATGCCACGGTCCTCACCCCGCCCCCGAAACCACTCGACCACGACACGGGGCCGCCCGCGCTGCGGGAACCCCGGCCCCGGTCCGCCGCCGGCTGGACCGCGCCGCCGGGCGGGCGTTCCATCGAAAGGTGGCTCCTTTGCGTATCGACGTGCACGCCCACCTGTGGACCGCGGGGTATCTCGACCGCCTCGAGCGCCTGGGGAAGACCGATACGGGCACCCAGCGCGGGATCGGCGCCGACGCGACCGCGGCCGATCTGGACCGTCGTTTCGCGCTGATGGACCGGGCGGGCATCGACCTCCAGGTGCTCTCGGTGGCCCCGCAGTCCCCGCACCTGGCCGGGGAGTCCGACGCCGTGGCGCTGGCCGGCGCGGCGAACGAGTCGTACGCGGAGCTGGCGGCCCGCTTCCCCGGACGCTTCCGGATCTTCGCCGCGCTGCCCCTCCCCCACACCGACGCGGCCCTGCGGGAGCTCACCCGCGCCTTCGACGACCTCGGGGCGGTCGGTGTCGGCGTGACCACGACCGTGCTCGGCCGCACACTCGCCGTTCCTTCGCCGTCCTGTACATCCACTGTTCCTAGCGCTGTTGGCCGATATCGTCCAACTCGCCACAATCCAGACAGGTGGTCCGGTGGCCCTCCGAACGGTCTTGAGGACCGGGGAGCAGCACGAGTTGTTCGCCTCGGCACAGCTGGGTCTTGCCGCCCTCGGGGGGCGTGCCCACTGTCCTGGGCGGACTCGTGGTCCCGCGTGGCCTGGGTACGGGTCCGGTCTGGCCGGTAGCTCTCCGCCGCCCGATCCTCTGGTCGGGAGCGGTCACACCTGGCCGACGCCGGACCCGATGGCCCAGGCCGCGCCTGCCGATCGCCACCGCGGCACCGTGGTGGCGGGTGACGGTGGTCTTGGTCTGCTGCTGCAGGGGGCGCTGCCAGTACCGGCCGCCCCAGATGCTGGTGTACGCCGGGTCGACGGCGATCACGACAAGCCCGGCGTGGCAGGCCATGCCGCGCAGGCGTTCCCGGAACCTGGCGGTGGGCATGCCCGCGACCGTACGGCGGAACTGCTTGCCGCGTCTGCCGCGGCCCATGGTCTCCCGCCCCGTGGCTCGGGCGTCGGCGAAGCCGAGGTCCTCGATCACGAGTCCGGCGCAGCCCTGCCGCTTCGCGATGCCCAGGAGCCCGGTGATCGCGGTTCGCAGACGCCCGTCCCGTGTCGTGGTGGGCCCGGTCAGATCCAGCGGCACCGTGTGTGGTGCGCCGATGGGGTTGCCGTGCCCGTCGAGCACGACGGCGGCCAGGTGGTCGGCGTTGAGGTCCACCGCGAGCAGCCGCTCGCCCCGCTGTCTGATCTCGTCCGGGGTGGGCGGGGGCGTGGTGTCGGCGGACCAGGACGCGTCCAGGTACCAGCGGCCCCGGGCCGGGTCGCGCACGATGTCGTAGCGCACGGCCCGGTGCGCGCTCACGCGATCCAGCCACTCCTCCCGGCGGTGGTGGAAGCCGACGGTGCAGGCCAGCCGGTAGCGGCCGCGCGGGATGTTGGCCAGGTGCCGCAAGGGCTCCGGCAGCACCAGCGTCACCGAGCCGTCGTGCGGGACGACGGTGATCGTGTAGTTGCCGTGTGGAGCGCCGGACTCTCCGTCCGCGGTCAGGAACAGGCGGACGGCATCCCAGCGTTGCCGCCACTCCTGCTCGGTGAGACGGGCATCGGCGAGGTGGTGCCGCACTCTGGCCAGCCGTCGGCCGCCCACGACGACGGCGGGACGCCCAGCCGTGATCCGCCCCTCTACCACCGCGAGCCGACTGGTGAGCGCCTGCCTGCGGCACTGCTTCTGGAAGCGTTCGTTCTGGTCGGGGTAGCCGCGCACCCGGCCCCTGCGTTGTCCGCATGGCACCGCCAGCCGCGTGTCGATCGTGCTGATGGCACGGCGCAGTCCGGCGCGCTCGTCGTACAGGCAGCGCACTGACAGCTGATACTGGTCCTCCGAGGCGCGGGTCATCGCCCCCGCCCAGCGCGAGGAGGAAACGGCCGTCAGCTTCCTCTTTCGCGCGGCACGCTCCGTATCCTTCCGGGACATGTTTCCGAGGGCGACACGCGCCATGAGATCGGATCGCTGATGACCGCCGAGATGCTCACCCACCCGGGTCACAACCCTCTCGTCCGCCGCATTGAGGCGGAGCCGGTCCCGGATCCGGGCACCCGAGGGCGCGGCAATGGTGAACGGAGCGGCCAAGGGCCGCAGTTCGCGCTTCTTCTCACGTTTACGTCCCATCGACCCTCCCCTCTCACCTCGTGACGACAAACGTATCGGCCACCGCTGACAACCGACGTCTGCCAAGATCCGTTCACCCGTACGAGCCCCGGTGGCCCGCATCGGCCAACAACTGAACCAACAGTTGTCGACCCGGCCGGCGAAGACGCCGCCAGCCCGGCACCGGACGTGCTCCAGCAGCTTCGCCCAGGTCCCCTCCGTCGGCTCGCCTCTGCCCACCGCGTGATCACTTATTGCGAGGGCGGGGCACTGTTGGCGCTCGGCCGGTCCTGCGAGGCCTCGACGGTGCGCTGCCGGCACTCCTGAAGAGCCTGCTCCACATCCCGGTCTTCCTCACTGCCGACCTGCAGCAGCAGTTCGCCGGCCGTGCACAAGGCCGCCCAGTACTCCGCGTGTCTGCCCCGCTCGCGACGAGGGACCGTCCGCGCCAGCAACAAGAAGGCACCGGTCAGTTCACCTCTTCCGAATCTGCGGGAAAGCCCGAGCGCATGACCGCTGCGCAGACCACCCGATGCCCCCATGGCCGCCTTCAGCAGACGCTGAATCTCGGTACCGCGCTCGCCCAAGGGCCGGGGAACGTCGAACAGCCCGACCGACTCGAGAACCTCACCGCACAGCACCTCCTCCCCCGGGTGAAAGTGCGAAGGGAACTCTCCCGCGCCGTGACCGAGCCGCTGCTTCACGTCGGATGCCGGGACCTCGAGTGCGAGGCACACGGCCCACACCGACGCGGTCCAGTCCCCGGTCTGCGCCGCCAGTTCGGCGAACACGCGGACAGGTGCACCTCCCGCCTCCAGGCTGCTGCGTGCCCGCATCACCAAAGCGCCGTCGGCGACGGTCCCGCTGTCTGCCGTTCTCATAGTCCCCCACCCACCCCGTCCCCCCTGTTCAAACAACCTCACCCTGTTCAAGGGATGCTCCTACACAGAACGGACAGTCACCACCAGCCATGACGGCCTTGCTCCGCGACGCCCCGCGGCCGGGCGGCTCGCAGGTCCGGCGCTGCGTCATTGTCTGCCGGACAGGGCCTGGCGGGCAGACGCCGGCTCCAGGGACCGGCAAGCGTCAGCCGGCGCCGCCGGTGCCGCCGCGGCCGCCCATGCCGCCGCTCTCACAGCCGAGCCCGAGGCAGATCCCGCCGGTGCCGCCCTTACCGCCGCGGCCGCCGTCGCCGGTGCCCACCGCGGCTCCGCCCGTGCCGCCGGTGCCGCCGTTGGCGCTGCCGCCGCAGATCCCGGCGCAGATCCCGCCCTGGCCGCCGATACCGCCCTCGCGGCCCGGCGCGCCGGTCGTGCCGGTGCCGCCGTTGGCGCTGCCGTTGCACAGCCCGGCGCAGATCCCGCCCTGGCCGCCGTTGCTCCCGTTGACGGTCCCGTTGCAGTTGCCCGCACACACCCGGTCGCCGATCCGCACGCTGCCGTCGCCCACCTTGACGGTGCCGAACTGGCCACTGCCGAACTGACCGCTGCCGAACTGACCGCTGCCGAACTGACCGCTGGCGAACTGACCGCTGGCGAACTGGCCGCCGCCCGGCTGGGCGCCGTCGGCGGGGAGCTGCCGGGCGGCGGCCACCACGGCCGTACGGCCCTGCGGCACCGGCGCGGCCATCGCGGCCGGCGCCAGCGCGCCGGCCGCCACACCGGCGGTCAGGGCGGTCGAGACCGTGAGACCGAGACGGACCTTCCAAGAACGCATACGCATGGCATTCCTCTTCCCAAAGAATTATTTTCCGTACCGCGGTTTCCGCTGTATCGAATAAACCCGGTCAAGGGCCTCGCCGTCACGGCCCGGGAATTCGGGGCTTGACAGGAACGCCCCGGCCCGCACCGGGCCGGGGCGTCGGAGGAAGTTCCTCAGGAGCCGAAGAGGGAATTCAAACCCATCAGCGCGGCCCAGTCCCCGTCGCGGAACTGCTTGTCCCAGGTGTCGAACTCCTTCTCGGAGATCTTGTACTTCTTGGCGATGTCGGCCTTCTTCGCCTGCCCGGACTCCACGGTCAGCACGATCCGTATCTTGTCCACGCCCGTGAGCTCCGACTTGGGCTTGTCGGGCAGGTCGTCGAACTTGAAGCAGCCGAGCCGGCCGGGCTCACCGGGCTCCCCCGGCCGGCCGGGCTCACCACCCTTGCCGCCTTCCCCGCCCTTCCCGCCCTTCCCGCCCTTCCCGCCTTCCCCGCCATGGCCGCAGTGGGACGGGTCGGCCGGGGCCATCTGGCTGGTGCCTGTGGTGACGCCCGGCGCCGCCTGGGCTGCGCACGCGGTGCCGGTGGCGAGGGCCACCGAGGCCACCGCCAGGACGAGCGGACGCTGCCAGCGAGTTCTGGACATGGGGGTTCTCCGTTTTCCTTGAGCGAGGTTGTGGTTCTGCGGGGCGCAGCGCCGGCCGTCCGGCTCCGCGTCCTGGTCAATGGGGGTGCGGGGGGAAGGGGGTGCGGGGGTGAGGGGTCCGGTGGGGCGGAGGCCGTGCGGGCCTCCGCCCCGGGCGAGACGGTCAGAAGATGCTGCCGCCGCCGGCGCCACCTCCGCCGCCCAGGCCGCCGAAGAGGACGCCGAGCCCGCCCGCGCCGCCCTTGCCTCCGTCGCCGCCCTGGAAGACACCGAAGCCGCCGTTGCCGCCCTTGCCTCCGTTGCCGCCGATGACACCGTCGCCGCCGGAGCCGCCGGAGCCGGCGCTGCCGCCGAACAGGCCGGTGCCGCCGTCGCCGCCCCTGCCTCCGTCGCCGCCGATGACACCGTCGCCGCCGCCACCACCGCCGCCGCCACCGCCGCCGGACAGGATGCCGTCGCCTCCGTTGCCGCCCTTGCCTCCGTCACCGCCGACGCCCAGGACGCTGCCGCCGCCGGAGCCGCCGGAGCCCCCGCCGCCGCCGACGAAGCCGTCACCGCCGGCACCGCCGTCACCGCCGGCACCGCCGCCGTGGACGAAGCTCACGACATGTGCGGCGGGCATCGGGGCGGCCATCGCGGCGGACGCCGGAAGGACGATGCCCCCGGTGATCACCGCGGCCGAGGCGGCGAGTGTCGCGAGGCGGAAGCCCCGGCGCTTGGAACGGACATCGCTGTGGGTGTGAAAAATACGGGTCATGGGTTTTCTCCTACCGATTCAGGGGACTCTTCTGCCCGCCCCGTAAATTCGGGACGACAGCCGGCGGGCCGTTTTACCGGGACCGCCGCACCGGGACAATTCGCGGTTTCGGTGAAAGAGAAAACCCTCTGCCGAAGATTTCCGTCCTACCGTCCTGCCTCATTTATTTTCCGGATTTCCTTTCCGGTGAGGCCCGCACTCCAAGTAGGCCCCACGGGCACTGCACGGTCACGTTCCGAGGAGTCGTGACTTGACCCAGCGGAACGAGTCGGGTAAAGCGCGCAAAAAGATGCCGCACGGCGGTCCTTGGGAACCGTGCGGCGTATGTGCGCCGGCGCTGCTAGGACCCCTCGGGGCCCGGCGGTTGCTGCTGCTCCTGCTCCTGCTCCTGCTCCTGCTCCTGCTGCTGCCCTGTGTCGGCGGGCGGGGGTCCGGAATTCTGGGGCTCCGTGTTCTGGGGCGCGGAGGACAGGGGCGCGGAGGACAGGGGCGCGGAGGACAGGGGTGCCGAGGACAGGGGCGGAGGCTCGGAGGTCTGGGGCGCGGACGTCTTTGGCTCGGGCTGCGAGGAGGCCGGTTCGGAGGACGGGGCCTGCGGCTTCGAGGACTCCTCGGACGACGACGGCGGTGACGACGGCTGGGAGGAGCCCGGTGAGGACGGCTTGCCCGACTCCGACGAGGACTTGTCCTTCGACGGTGACGACTCCTTGCCGGACTTCGACGACTCGGAGGACTTGGAGGGCTTGCCCGACTCCGACGACTTGCCCGACTCGGAGGACTTCGACGACTCGGAGGACTTGGAGGGCTTGCCCGACTCCGACGACTTGTCCGATTCCGAGGACTTCGACGACTTGCCCGACTCCGACGACTTCGACGGCTTGCCCGACTCGGAGGACTTCGACGGCTTACCCGACTCCGACGACTTGCCCGACTCCGACGACTTCGACGGCTTGCCCGACTCCGACGGCTTGGACGGCTTGCCCGGTCCCTGCGAGGTGTCGCCGTTCGAGGGCGTCTGTTCCCTGCCCGTTGTGGACGGCTTCGGTGGCGGCGGGGGCGGTGGCGGTGGCGGTGTCGTCTTCTTGTCGTACTCGCCGCGGTGGTCGCCCTGGTCCCGTGTGAACCATTCGCCCTTCTTCTGGCCCGCCACGACGAACTTCTTCACCGGGCGGGGCGCCGGCGCGACGACGACCACGTGCGAGGGCCGGTAGCCGGACCACGGCTGGCCCACCGGTCTGGGGGCGGCACTCTGCTGCGCGGCCGGCGGTGTCAGCGGGTTCCCGCAGGCGCAGCGCACCCGCGGTACCCCGCGCCCGTCGACCAGGACGGCGGTGCCCGCCTGCAGCACGGCCTGATAGGTGGTGGCAGAACCGTTGCGGTAGCCGTGGTTGGTGACCCGGGTGTCCGCCCGGAGCTGTACGGGGGTGAGGGTGCGCAGATAGCCGGGGACGGCGGAGGGCTGGATGCCCAGTACCGAGGCGAAGGCCGCGTTCTTCGACGGTTCCGCCTTGAGGGCGGTGATCTGCTTCTCCACGTCGCAGCTGGCGACGTTGCGTGTCCCGCCGTAGAGGCCGGGGGCGTCACCGCTCACGCTCTGTACCGCGTTGTCCGTGCCCGTGGCCGTGGAGGGCAGCGAGGGTGTCGCCGTCGGCGCGGTGCTCTCCTTCGCGGTCGACTCCGTGAACGGGTCCGCGCCCGTGCTCCCGGCGGACTGCAGGAAGACCTCGCCCCGCTGCTGGTTCGAGGTGTCGTCGGAGCGGGTGAACACGAGGATCAGGGCCACCGCCGCCACGATGGCGGTGGCGACCACGGCCACCCGGGGCGCGGACTTCCACCACGGGTGGTGCGGGCCCTCGTCGCCTCCCGGGCCCCCGCCGCCGGATCCGCCGGGCGGGCCGGCCGGCGGTCCGGACCGCCCGCCGCCGAGGCGGGTTTCGGCGTCCGGGGGTGTGGGCCGGTCCGGCTGGGAAGGCCCCGCCAGCGGCCCCGACGGAGGACCTTTGGGACGGCCGGACGACGGTTGGGACGACGACGGTTCGATGCTCACGAGCTCCACTCCCGGCATCGGGGCCTGCGGCACACAGGCCAGCGGCACAGCCTCAGGAAACCCGCAACACAACCTCCTGCCGTCGGCCCCGCCCCCTCGCCCTCCGCCCGCCGGTTCCTCTTCACACCATTGTGTGCGGCCGTCCCGCGCACCTCGCAAGCCGACGGCCCCGCACCCGGCAGGAGCGGGCAGGGCCGCACCGGGGGCGGGCGGCGTGCGGCTATCCGGGGGTACGGCCGAAGACCGGCCGGGCCCACTCCGGCGGATCCGGCACCGGCTCCGGCTCGGGTGCCCGCGGGGCTTCGGCGACCGCGGAAACCACCTGGGTCGGCGCGTGCACGTCCTTGCCGACAGCGGCAGCGGCGCCCGCGCCGCTCGCGGCGGTCCGCAGTGCCGCCACGAACTCCAGGCAGGAGTCGTAACGGTCCTCGGGGACCTTCGCCAGGGCCTTGGCCAGCACGCCGTCCAGCGCCGGCGGGATGCCCGGCCGCTGCTCGCTCAGGGGCGGCGGCTGGTCGTACTGGTGCGCCCACAGCAGCGCCATGTCGTCGTCCCGCTGGAAGGGCGGGCCGCCCGCGAGGGTTTCGTAGACGACGCAGGCGAAGCCGTACAGATCGCACCGGCCGTCCACCGGGCGGCCCGAGATCTGCTCCGGGGCCACGTAGTCGAGCGTGCCGACGAACTCGCCGACGGTCGTGAACCCGGTCAGCGACAGCGACTTCTTCGTCAGCCCGAAATCCGTGAGGTAGACGTACTCGGGATGATCACTGTCCGTGCCCCGGGCCACCAGGATGTTGCCGGGCTTGACGTCCCGGTGCACCAGGTCGTGTTCATGGGCCGCGTCCAGCGCCGACGCCACCTGCCCGGCGATCCGCAGCGCGGTCGTCACCGGCAGCGGGCCGTCCCGGTCGAGCAGGGCCCGCAGATCCAGCCCCGAGACGTACCGCATGGCGATGTACAGGACACCGTCCGTCTCACCGGCCTCGAAGACCGGCACGATGTGCGGGTGGTCGATGGCGGCGGCCACCAGCGACTCGTGCGTGAAGCGGCGCCGGAAGGTGTCGTTGCGGGCCAGTTCCGGGGCGAGCAGTTTCAGCGCGACCGTACGGTCCAGACGCAGGTCCTTGGCGCAGTACACGACGGCCATGCCCCCGCGGCCGATCTCGCGCTCCACCCGGTAGCCCGCGATCTGCGCCCCGATCAGGCCCGAGGCCCGGCCGGAGTACAGCTCCATGCCCCCCGACGCCGCACCCATCACACACCGCCGCCGGCCCGCCGTGCGAGCGTCCCGGGGCAGCCCCCCGCGCCGCCGGAGCCGACTCCCGGAGCGGGTCCCGGCGCAGCCGTGTGGACGGGCCGCTCACCCATGCCCGAATTCTATCCAGCGCTTTCTCCAGGCGCTTGATCACGGCCGGTCCGCAGACGGGCGTCCCGGACGCATCCTTCGGATTCGGGGTCGGGTTCGGGTTCGGGGGGCGGGGTCAGGGCGTGGGGCACAGGGTCAGGTGGCGGCGGGCGGACGGCCGGGGCCGGGGCCCCGCGGGCGGGACCGGGGCTGGGGCAGAGGCGAGGGCGGGAGTGGGGGTGGGGGCGGGAGGGAGGGTGCGGGCGGGGCGGGGGCGTTGTGCACCGGCGGTCTCCTCGCGGACGACTTCCCGCAGGGCGCGGCCGAAGCGGGCGATGTCCTGGGGGGTGGTGTCGGGGCCGAGGGAGGCGCGCAGGGCGGTGGTGGCGCCGGAGCGGGGCAGGTGGAGCGGGGTTTCCTGCGCGACCGTCTTCCACAGGACGACGCCGCGGGCCGCCAGCCGGCGGCGGACGAGCGCGGCGGGCAGGTCGCGGTGGCGGAAGGCGAGGATGGCGGACTGGACCCGGCCCGGGGCGATCAGTTCGGTGCCGGGGCACTCCTCGACGGCGGCGCGCAGGGCGGGCAGGAGCCCCTGCCCGGCCAGGCCGGCGGGCCCGTCGGTGGTGGCCGTGGCGGTGTGGTGGGCCAGGGCGGCGTTCAAGCCCGCGACGGCCGCGTTCGGCGGCAGGGGGCGGTGGGCGGCGGCGTCCTCGAACGCGGCACGCAGCCGGGGCGCCAGGAAGGCGAACCCGACGGCGTAGGGGCCGCGCAGGAAGCGCCAGCCGTCCCCCGTCAGCAGCTGGCAGCCGATGCGGCCGCCATCCACGGGGAGCTGGCCGGCGGAGTAGGAGGCGTCGACGGCGTACACGCACCGGTACGGGGCGAGGATCTGCCCGATCTCCTCGACCGGGTTGACGATTCCGCAGCCGGAGGGGACGTGGACGACCGAGACGAGGGCGACGTCGTCGTCGATGTGCCGGGCCATCCACTCCAGGTCCAGGTCCCCGTCCTCGCGCAGCGGGACGACCTCCACCGTGCAGCGGGTGCGGTCGCGCAGGGCGTAGAGGGCGGTCAGGCGGGCGGCGCTCTCGTAGGGGGTCGTCCAGACGCGCTCGCCGCGGCCGGGGGTGAGGCGGGAGACCAGCGCGTCGAAGGCGCCGGCGGCGTCCGTGACGACGGCGGTGTCGGCGGCCGGGACGCCGAGCAGAGCGCCGAGGCGCTCGTGGACCTCGGTGCGCAGGACGTCCTCGAGGTCCTCCTCGAGCTCGTGCGGGCCGTAGCGGTCCTCGCGGCTCGCGCAGTCGGCGACGAGTGCGCGGACGGCGGCGGGCATGGTGCCCCAGCCCGCCGTGTCCAGGTGGACCGTCCGGCCCTCCTGGTCCGCGGGCTGCGTGCGGTCCGTGCCGTACGCGTGGTCCGTGCCGTACGTGTGGTCCCTGTGGTCCGTGGATGACGGCGTCGCGTTCATTTCCGGGGCCTCCCCCCGCTGTCGCCAAATATTGCCAACTTGCTTGGCAATACATTGCCCAGCGCGAGGCCGTGATGGCAACGGGGGCTCCGGCGGCGCTCTAGCGGAGGGGCCGCGAAAGTGCTGTTCAACCCGCTCGGGTTCGGCTCCGTACGCCCCAGGGAGCCGGGTGTTTGACAAACTTTGCCAGGCATCTGCGCAGGCGGTACGGCGTCTCTCGCCGGCCTCCAGCCCATCTCCAGCGAATACCGAGCAGATCCCGAGGAGGCGTTGCCAAGCTTCTTGGCAAGAAGTTACCAACGCAGATTCGCTTCATTGCCACGGAGGAGCTGTCATGAAGAACCTCGTCGCCCGCCTCGCCGTCACCGCCGCCACCGCCGCCGTCGCCTCCGCCGTACTCACCGCCGGCGGCATCAGCACCGCCGCGGACGGCATCGGCTGGCCCAAGGCGGCGAGCACCACGACCGCCTCCTCCATCGGCTGGCCGAGGACGGCCGGCACCGTCTCCGCCGCCTCCGCCACCGACGACATCGGGTGGCCCAAGACCACCGCCACCACCGCCGCGGCCACGGACGACATCGGCTGGCCGAAGGGCACCGTCACCACCGTCTCCGCCACCGGCGACATCGGCTGGCCCAAGGTCACCGTCGTCTCGGCGAACGGCGACATCGGCTGGCCCAAGACCACCGCCACCGCCACCGCCGTCTCCGCCACCGACGACATCGGGTGGCCGGTCGCGGGCGGCAGCGCGGCCGTCTGAGGGTGCCGCCCGCCCTCGCCGCGGCCACCCCGTCCCCGCGCGTGCGCGGAACGCTCCCCCGCGCTCCCCGTACGACGTCCACCGGACCACCACCCACCGGACCACCCGCCCGAACCCGTGAGGCCCCCGCCGGCAGCAGCACCGTGGCGGGGGCTTCGGTCATGTCCCGGGGCGGGCCCGCGGCCTGAGCGGGCGTCCACGGCAACTCGAGCGGGACACGGCACGGTGCTGCCCGGAGCACCGCTTCGCCTCTCCCGTGTCCCGGAAGGAAGTCGCCCAATGGCCCACACACCGTGGAACGCGAAGTTCGAGGACGTCCTGCGCCAGGGCCTGCCGGGGCTCGGCAAGGACAAGGAGCCCGCCGCCGACGTCCCGATGGAGGCCTACGGGCTGGACTCCATGGCGCTCATCGGCATCGTCAGCGCGCTGGAGTCCGCGTTCCGCGTCAGCCTCGCCGGCCAGATCGTCGTCCCGGTGCACGCCCTGAGCGCCGGCCAGCTCTGGGGCATCCTCTCCGCCGCGCTGGCCCCGGCATGGGACGAGAGCCGGCCCGCCGCGGGCGCCCGCCGCACGCGCGACCTGGGCCCCTGGGCCGTGGCCTGAGCGCCGACGGCATGCCGGCCCCCGGCAGTGCAACCGCATCTGACGGTTACGGCCTCGGCGTCTGCCGTGGAAGCGGCGGGCTCGGGCCGGGTGATCTAGTGCCGTATCAGGCAACGTTTGCCCTGTTGACGATGGCTCGTAGGCGCTGGTCGTCGGCGTGACGGTTTCGCCAGATGATGTAGCGCCGGATCATGCTGCCCTGCTCCTTGTGGCTGGCGTGATCGGTGCCGTCGAGGGTGAAGTAGCGCAGGGCGGTGAACTGGGCCTCGATGCGGTTGAGCCAGGAGCTGTTGGTCGGGGTGTAGGCGATCTCGACGTTGTTGACTTGGGCCCAGTCACCTACTCGGGTGTCGCGCCTGGTGGTCAGGTGCGGGGAGAAGTTGTCGACCACGATGGCGATGCGGATCTCGGGCGGGTAGAGGCTGCGCAGATAGCGGCAGAACCCCAGGACCTTCGTTCGCGTCTTGGTCTTGTTGATGTGGCCGTAGAGCTTGTCCTTGCCCAGGTCGTAGGCGGCGAACAGGTGGCGGACTCCATGCGGGCGGGTGTAGGTCGCCCGCCGCCGCGGCCTGGGCTCGCGCTCGGGATCCTTGTGCTTGCCGCCGCGTTCGGCCCACTGCCTGCCTGGGTGCGGCTGGAGGTTGAGCGGACCGAACTCATCAACGCATAAGACCACGACCGGCTCACCGTCTTCGGGTATGACCTCGCCGTCGGCGATCGCGTAGAGGTGCTCGATACGAGCCTTCTCTGTGGCGTAGTCGGGGTCGCGCGAGGCCTTCCAGGTCTTCACGCGTTGAAAGGAGACGCCCTCCTCGCGGAGCGCGATGCGCAGGCCCTCGTGGCTGATGTCGTCGACCACCCCCTCAGCGACCAGGAAGTCGGCCAGCTTGGCCAGGCTCCAGGTCGAGAACGGCAGGCCGTGCTCGGCCGGCTTGGAGTTGGCGATCTTCTTGACCTCGCGCCGCTCGGGCAGCGTAAGAGTCCTCGGGTGACCGCCCTTGTACTTGGGGTAGAGCGACTCGAAGCCGTCGGTGTTGAAGTCGTGAATCACATCGCGGACCCGATCCGCGCTGGTGAACGTCACCTCGGCGATCTCCGCCACCGCCATGCCCTGTGCTGACAGCAGCACCATCTGGGCCCGCCGCCACGTCACGACCGAGCCGGTGCCTCTGCGGATGATCCGCTGCAACCTCCGGCCTTCATCGTCATCGATCTCACGAACCCGTACACGTTCTGCCACCCGGACAGACTCATGGTGACGCACCGCCTGCGCCAGCACCCGAGCGGCGCGTCAGATCACAACAGGGCAGACGCTGCTTGATACGGCGCTAGATGCTCGCCGATGACATGGCGCGATGCGGTCTCAATGCCGCTGGCTCCCGGATTGTGGCGGCCGCCGACGGGAGGCAGGGTGGTGTCGAGACCGTTTCGCGAAGCGAGTTGTGTGAGCCGGGAACCGGCGAACTTGGTCACCGCCGAACGAGTGGGTCGGTACACCGGTCCGGAATGCGGTGGCCGATGCAAGATCGTCCATTCTGGGCAGGCTTACGGAGGTGCGGTACATGTCAGCGAAGGACCCAGAGCGCGGGAGCGCCCACGAGGTCTCCTTGCCGCCCGAAGTCAAGTTGCTGCAGGAAGTCACTCCGCCCTTCTTTCCCGAAGGTGGTTCGGGAATGACCATCCTCGTCGAGTGGCCTCCCGGTCACCCCGGGCTCCCTCCGCATCGCCACTCGGGCCCGTCGTTCGGCTACGTGATGGAGGGCGCGCTCCGGTTCGAGCTCGAGGGCGAGCCGGAGCGTGTGGTCGAGGCCGGTGGGACGTTCTGGGAGCCAGGCGGTGACGTGATCCACTACCAGGACGGCAACGCCCTGTCGGACGCACCGACCAAGTTCGTGGTGACCATGGTGTGCGCGCCGGGTCAGCCGATGCTCAAGCTGGTCGACGAGGAGGAGCTGAAGGAACGGGCCCACCTGCGCGCCCCGCGTCCCTCCGAAGGCTGACCCGCGAGATCGACAAGAGTGCGGAGTCCGGAACACCGATCCAGGTGCCGGGCTTTGCAGCAACCTCCAGCCTTCAGCGTCATCGATCTCACGAACCTGCACACGTTCTGCCACCCGGACCGACTCATGGTGACGCACCGCTGCGCCAGCACCCGAGCGGCACGTCGCATCACAACAAGGCAAACGTTGCCTGATACGGCACTAGCCCAGCTCGTCCAGGGAGAAGATCTCGGGGCCGGTGATGTTGCGGATGCCGTTCAGCGGGGCGCCCACGGCGGCCTCCGCCACCGCGTCGGCCACGTCCTTGGCGGCGATCGGCTGGATCGGCGTGACGGGCAGCCGGACGGTGTCGCTGCCGGCGGTCCAGGACAGGACGGCGTCCATGAACTCCGGCACCTGGTCCGCACCGATGATCGGGATATGCATACGGACCACTTGGGTGCGCGTGGCGGGAAACGGCGCCTTGGCCGGCCGGGGGCGGGCGGTGTCAGCAATCACCGACGAACGTGACCGTCTCGTCGAGCGGCGCCCGGCCCGTACGGGTGTAATCCACCGTGACGTCCTCGAACCCGATCGACATGCCGCAGAAGAGGATGAGCTCGTCCGGGGGTGACAGGACCTCCGCGACGGTCTTGCGGTACTTCGCCCATGCCATCTGCGTGCAGCTGTGCAGCCCTTCGGCGCGCAGCAGCAGCATGACGGTCTGCAGATACATGCCGATGTCGGACCATTGGGCCGGGCCCAGGTCGCGGTCGATGTAGCAGAACAGGGCGGCGGGGGCGCCGAAACAGTCCCAGTTCGCGGAAGCGGCCCTCTGGCGCGCCTCCATGTCCTCGCGCGGAATGCCGAGTGCGCCGTAGCGCTGCTCGCCGAAGGCGGATCGGCGTTCGCGGTACGGGGACTTCAGTGCGGGCGGGTACTGCTCGTACTCCGGCTCGTCCCAGGGGTCGCCCACGGCCAGGCGCTCGCCGGCGCGCTTCTTGAGTTCGGCCAGCGGTCCGCCGGTCAGCACGTAGGTGTGCCACGGCTGGAGGTTCGATCCGGACGGCGCCCAGGCCGCGCCGGACAGCACCCGCTCCAGCACCTCCCTCGGGACGGGCCGGTCGGTGAATCCGCGTACCGCCCGCCGGCTCGTGACCGCCTCGTAGACGTTCACGGTCGTCCACCTCCCTCCGCTCGACGCGGGACTTTCGTTTCACTCAAGATAGTATCATTCAATACCATCTCGTATTAAACTATTGCTGCGTACACATCCTCCTCCGCTCCTGGTCCTCCACCTCGGACACCGCTCCTGGAGAACCGGGTGCCCGAACGGGACGAGGACGCCTCGCCGGGGAACACAGGCCTCCCGCAAGCGCGCCTTCGAGGACGCGACCGCCAAGGCCAGACAACTCGCCGAGCGCCTCGCCGCGTGACGTCTCACCCCGGGACATCACGTGGCGTTCTCGTCGCCTGCGCCCTGTCGGCGGTGACGGCGGCGATGCGTGCAGGAGTGAAGAGCACACCGCCGGCCGGGTATGCGGCGCAAGAGCCGTACGGACGCGGGCGTGCTTACACCTCGCCGCCTGCGGGATGGGCAAACCGGGTCAGCAGATCCGTCAGTTGCTCGGGCTCGCCAGGCGCCAGGTCGGCAACCAGGCGCTCAGCCAGCGGCGCCGCCGCCACATGGGCCGCGTCGAAAAGCTCGACGCCCTCAGGCGTGATCTCCACCGCCCGCACCCGCCGGTCCCCCGGAACGTTCCTGCGTACGGCCAGCCCCCTGCGCTCCAGGTCGTCCACGACCCGCATGATTCCCGCCTTGTCCGACCCCGTCGCCGCCACCAAGTCCCGCTGCACCGTGGGCCCGCGGTCGACCAGCACGATCAGCACGGCAAAATGCCGCAGCTCGATGCCGAGCGGCCGGAGCGCCTCCTCCATCACCGCGGCCGCGCGCCAGTGCGCCCGGCGCAGCAGCAGGCCGAGAGCGAAAGGTGAGGCATCGCCTGGGCGGTCGGTCACACGTGAGGGGGTGGTTCGGTGAGGAACGTCGGCGTTCATCTGATCCCTCCGTGGATACTCCGCCCTTCAGCGGCGGAGAGGAAACGGACTCCTGCGGAGCAGGGCAGGGAAAGACGATTCGCCGCCAGGGCGGATCGTCGATCGCGGCCAACTACCCGCAGATAGCGACGAGTTGATGCGATAGTTTGGGAGCTGTGACCACTCACGTGAAGCGGGCGTATCGGTACCGCTTCTGTCCGACGGATGCGCAGGCGGCGGAGCTGTCGCGCACGTTCGGGTGCGTGCGGAAGGTCTACAACCTGGCGCTCGCCGCCCGTACCGAGGCATGGACGCGTCAGGAACGGGTCAACTACAACCAGACGTCGGCGATGCTGACGGCGTGGAAGAAGACCGAGGAACTGGCTTACCTCAACGAGGTCTCCTCGGTCCCCCTCCAGCAGACTCTGCGGCACCTTCAGACGGCGTTCACCCATTTCTTCGGCAAGCGGGCGCAGTACCCGCGGTTCAAGTCGCGGAAGGAGTCGCGCAGGAGTGCGGAGTACACCACCAGCGCATTCCGCTTCCGGAACGGTGAGCTGCGGCTCGCGAAGGTGAGCGAGCCTCTGCGCATCGTGTGGTCCAGGCCGCTGCCCGAGGGAGCGAAGCCGTCCACCGTGACGGTCTCGCAGGACAGCGCGGGACGCGGGTTCGTCTCCCTGCTGTGCGAGGACCCGTCCGTGCACCCACTCCCGGCCACCGGTCAGGCCGTCGGTGTCGATGCCGGCCTGAACCACCTGCTGCCCCTCTCCACCGGAGAGAAGATCACCAACCCCCGGCACGAGCGCCGGGACCGTGCCGCTCTGGCCAAGCAGCAGCGCCGTCTCGCGAAGAAGGAGAAGGGCTCGGCGAACCGGGCCAGGGCTCGGCTCAAGGTCGCGAAGATCTATGCCCGGATCGCTGACCGGCGCCGCGACACGCTGCACAAGATCACCACTCGGCTCGTTCGCGAAAACCAAACGATCGTGATCGAGGACCTGACCGTGCACAACATGGTCAAAAACCGCCGGCTCGCTCGCGCCATCAGCGACGCGGCGTGGCGCGAGTTCCGGAGCATGCTGGAGTACAAAGCCCAGTGGTACGGCCGCGAAGTGATCGCGGTGGACCGGTGGTTCCCCTCCTCCAGGCTGTGCTCCGCCTGCGGCATCACCCACGACCGCGACGTGAATGCGGCGCACAACCTTCTGGCCGCCGGGCTGGCGGTGACAGTCTGTGGAGCTGGCGTAAGACCTCAACGGAGTACTCCGGACAGGCAGTCGGCAACGAAGCAGAAACCCTCACGGCGCGAGCCGTAAGAATCCCCCTCCTTCAGGAAGGGGAGAAGTCAAGGGGCCACATTACTGCCATAGATTCGTTCGATATGGTCTCATTTGAAACTAAAAGCGGCTCCGTCTGCCGCGGCCCTGTCGCCTCACGCCGGTACGGCTCCACCGGGCCCGGTATCGGCCCATCGCCCTTGGGGAACGCGGCCTCGCCGCGTCATCGGGGCGCCGGGGCAGGGGCTCGAGTGGTGCTCCAGTGGTTCGAGACGGCCCCTCAGGATCCCGTTGCCAGGATCTTGGCAAGGTTTTGCCAAGCCTTCCTTCTGTAGCCGCTGTCGAAGGAGCGAGCCGCGATGTCACTCTCCGGTCAGAAGCCGCCCGACCGCCTGGTCCCCTCCGCACCGACGACGCTGACGGCGCTGCCGCGGGGCGCGGGCGGCAGCGGCGCCGAGGCCGCCGTGCCGCGCGCGTCCGGCGCCGAACCGCCCGGCACTCCCCTGCAGGAGATCGTCCGTGACCTGTTCGCCGAGGCGATCGGCGTGCCGCGGCGCACCGTCCACGCCGACTCCGACTTCTTCCGCCTCGGCGGGCATCCCGCGGCCGCGGCCCGGCTGCTGGCCCGGGCCCGCCGGGTGCTGGGCGCCGGCCTGGACGACCGCGCCCTGCACGAGGCGCCCACCCCGGCCCGGTTCGCCGCGGCGGCCGGCGAGCGGCCGGCCGCCGCCACCGGGCCCGCCGGGGCGCTCGACGGGGCACGCGACGGGGAGGGCAGCGCGGTCCTGCCGCTGCGGCTGCGCGGGGCACTGAACGCAGGGGCGCTGCAGGAGGCGCTGGGAGATGTGGGGCACCGTCACGGGGCGCTGCGCAACAGCCGGCTGGGCTCGGCCGGCACCCGGCTGCGCGCCCTGGCCGCCGGGGACCACCTGCTGGAGCTCACCCTCCCGGCCGACCTGGTCGACCTGTGGTCGCACACCCCGCTGGCCGCCGAACTCGCCCTGGCCTACCGGGCACGGGCCGCGGGCCGGCCGCCGCGCTGGGAGGGCCCGGTGCCCGAGGCGGCGCCCCGGGCGAGGGCCGGCGACCTGGCGCCCACCGTGCCGCCGGGCAGCCGGCCCGCCCCGGCCGACGCCCGCGTCGGCCGCCTCGCCCTCGACTGGGACGCCGGCCTGCACCAGCGGCTGGCCCGGCTGGCCGCCGCGCAGGGCGCCACCCTGTTCATGGTGGTGCACGCCGCGCTCGCGGCCCTGCTCACCCGGCTCGGCGCGGGCCCCGCCATCACCGTGGCCGCGCCGGTGCCGGCCCGTGACAGCGCCGCCCTGCGCCGGGCCGTGGGCCCCTACGGGCGGGTGCTGGCCCTGTCCGTGGACACCTCCGGCGACCCGGCCTTCACCGCGCTGCTGCGCCGGGTACGCGCCGCGGACCTCGCCGCCTACCGCGCCGGCAGCGCGGCGCTGGCCCGGCCCGGCGGCATCGCGCTGAGCGTCCTGGCGGACAGCGGCGAGGCGTACGAGGCGGCCGGGCTCACCGTGCGGGCGGCCCCGCCGCTGCTGCCGCTGCGGGCCGCGGCCCTCGGCCTGATCCTGACCGAACGCCACACGCCGGCCGGCGCGCCCGCGGGCATCGCCGTCACCGCCGCCTACCAGTACGACGCCGTCGGCGAGACGGCCGCCGCCCACCTGACCGGGCAGCTGGCCGCCCTGCTCGAGGCCGCCCTTGACACCCCCGCCGCCGCGCTGAGCCGGCTGAACGGCGGGTCCTCCCGGCCGCCGCTCGCCCCGGCCGGGACCGGGAAACACACCGCCCCCTCCCCCGCCCGCCGGCCCGCACCCGCACCCGCGGCGGTGTCGGTGGCCGGGTGAGCCCGGGTGGCTCTCCGGCCTGCGATTCCGGGGCGGGCCGAGCCCGGTCCTCCGGGGGACGGGCTCGAGAAGCCTTGCCGGGCATCCCTGCGGCGGCGCACCACCGAGCATCGTCAAGGACTACATCGACAACCAGAAGCGCCCAGCCTGACCGTCACCACCCAGACGCGGAGAACTCCGGCGCTTCGCGCCTCCAGACCGGGGATCGCATTCCCGCCCGGCCTCAAGGCCGGGATTCCCTGCGCAGATTCAGTACATGGACATGCCGCCGTTGACCGCGGCCGTGGTGCCGGTCATGAAGGCGTTGTCCTCGCCGGCGTAGAAGGCGACCGCCTGGGCGACGTCGTCCGGGTGTGCCAGGCGGCCCAGGGGGGTGGCGGCGACCTGGCGCTGCTTGTGCTCGTTGTCGAACACGTCCGTCATGTGGGCCATGCGGGTGTCCTCCACCGGGCCGGGCGCGACGACGTTGACCGTGATGCCCTGCGGGCCCAGTTCCTGGGCGAGGTAGCGGGCGAACTGCTCCAGTGCGGCCTTGGAGGTGCCCAGCGCGATCATGTGCTCCCGGGGCCGGCGGCTGAGGCCGGTACCGATGTAGATGATGCGTCCCCAGCCCTGTTCGGTCATGGCGGGCAGGACGGCTTTGGTGACCGCGAACGCCGCATGCATCTCGGCGTCGAGCTTGCCGCCCAGTTCTTCCCACGTCATGTCCTGGAACGACTTGACCGCATACGGGATGAGCGCGTTGTGCACGAGCACGCCGATGCCGCCCCATGCCGCCTGGACCTGTCCGACCATGTTCTCGACGGCCGCTTCCTCGCGCACGTCGGCCTGCACGGCCATGGCCTGGCCGCCCGCGGCCTCGATGCCGGCCACGATCTCCCCGGCCGCCGTGCCGCTGCGGAGGTAGTTGACCACCACGCGCATCCCCCGGGCGGCCAGAAGGCGTGCGGTGGCCGCGCCGATTCCGCTGCTGGCCCCTGTCACCAAGGCCACCCTGCCGCCTGTCCCGGTCATGGGCCCACCTCCTCATCGCGGGCCGTCGGAATGACCGCCTCGAGTTGTTCCTCGCCGATGCCGGGGTGTCCGGGGTATGCCGGGCGGATCGCCCCGTAGAGCACGGTGTCGACGCTCGCCCGCAGCAGATCGGCCGCGGTCCGGCCGAGTTCGCGCGGCAGCTGCGAGGTGAGCAGCCGCTCCAGCGCGCCGCGGGTGATCTCACTCAGCAGTTCCGGCGGCGCCGACAGCAGTCCCTGCCGGTGCCCGTCCCGCAGCAGTTCCTCCAGCCGCCGGTAGACCGCCGCGTCCACGCGCTGCTCCAGGCACTGGCGCAGCACCGCGTCGCCCCGTCCCGTCGCGAGCTGGACCGCGCCGATCCGCCCGAGCTCGCTGCCCGCCGCGATCAAAAGCCGCTGGACCCGCGCACCGAACGGCTGCCCTTGCGCGTCCTGGGCCGCCGCCGGCGTGCGCTCCACCGCCGTGAACTGCCGGTCCAGCGCCGCGGCCAGCAGGCTGCGCTTGTCCGGGAAATGGCGGCAGATCGTCTTCTTGCTCATCTTGAGCTCACGGGCGAGGTCGTCCATGCTCGCCCGCGCGGAGCCCGTCGTGAAGAACAGCCGGCCGGCCGCCTCCACGATCACGTCGGCACGCTGCCCGCCCCTCCCAAAAACGCGGGAAACTGATTCGGTTTCCATGGTTTCCATGGTTTCCAGGGTGGCTTCCCGCCTTTGCGCGCGCCTCTCGGGCCCGCAGGGAGCCGGCTCGCAGGGCGGCGCGCACCCCGGCGGCCGCTCGTCCCGGCCCGGACGGCGGCCGGCCTCACCGGCCGCCGTTCCGGCACGTCACCAGGCGGAGTGTTCGACGACCGTCTGCGTCTCGTGCCGCCCGTCAGCGCGTCGGGAGCTGGTCGTAGGTCTTGAAGGTGTAGGTCGCGTCGTAAGTCATCAGGTTCCCGCTCGGTGCCGGGAGCCCGAGCCGCCGGTTGAGCGGTCCGGCCATCGGCCCGCAGTCCTCAGCGGCAGGAGCGGCGAAGGTGTCGTCGTACGCCGAGAACCTGATCAGCGGCGGGTTCGTGGAGATCCACTGTGAAGGGCCCGATCGCTTCAGCTGGAAGTCGACCGGTGCACCGGCGCCGATGGTGCAGCCCTGCGGCAGCCGTGGGCTCATCAGCCTGAATCGCAGGCTGAACTGCCCGGTATAGAAGTCGGATCGGCCGCCGTACTCCGGCTGAACCGCCAGCCTCAGCCGCCGCGCGCGCTCACCTTGCGCCGTACCGGACACCCCGCCCGGAAGGGCGGTCGGCGCGCTGTGCATCGCACCCCATACCTGCCCTCTGGCGCCGTCCGGGAGCGGACCCTCGGCGTGCGTCATGGTGATCGGGGCGAGAGTCACGGTGACCTTGCCCACCGTCAACCGCGGTGCGGCAGTGTGCACTTCGCATCGCCAGCGGGCCGGGTCGACCCCGGCGGGGAGGGCCGGGCAGTCGCTGAAATCAGCCGCGGGCTGCTCGACGGCAGCCGTATCGGCGGGGGCAGGCGGCTCGGCGTACGCGAAGCCCGGCGTGTACGCCCCCGCAAGCCCCGTCAGGGCAACGACACCCGCGAAGGAGACCGCGGCGCGGCGGGCGAGAGGCAAGCGGGGCGGATCGGCAGTGGTGTTCGGCATGGTCATCAGCCTGCTGTCCACCGCCCGCCGACCACCATCGGTGACACCCCTACCCCCACCCTGAGCCGACCCTGACGCCTCGTCAGGGTGCGCATTGCGTTCGTTTCCGGTGCGTGGGCCGCGCCGCCGGGGCACCGGCTCGCAGGGGTGTCCGGCCCGCCGCAGGCGCTGCGGAGTGTCAAATAGCCTCTTCCGGGTCCTTGAGGGACGGCGGGGTGACGGGTCCGGGTGTGACCTGTGCGCTCGCCGCGCCCGCGGCGGCCAGGAAGAGTCCGGTGACCGCGGCGACGGCCGCGACCGTACGGGAGTGCCTCATGGGGGTTGCCTTTCGTCTGCGTGGGTCTTGCGTGGACGAACCTCGACGCCCCAGCCTGGCCCGGGGCGTCGCAGGGGTCCTCGAGACCTGCTCGAGAGGGGCTTGAACGATCTCCCGAATCGGGCGAAGCGTTCGTTCCGGAGTGCTTCAATGGCCCCCGGCAGAGCCTGAATTGACCAGCACTGACCGGCAGGGAGCGAGCACGGGGATGCGGAAGTCGTACTACGCGGCACACGTCTACATGATCCTGGGAGTGGTCTCCGGGCTGTATTACCGGGAGTTCACCAAAGCCAACGATTTCACCGGCGACACCCAGCTGGCGCTCATGCACACCCATCTGCTCGCGCTGGGCATGATGGGTTTCCTCATCGTCCTCGCCCTGGACAAGCAGTTCGCCCTGTCCGGGACGAAACTGTTCACGTACTTCTTCTGGTTCTACAACGTGGGCATCGCGATCACCGTCGCCATGATGTTCGTCCACGGCACCGAGACCGTGCTCGGCGACCATGTCCCCGAGGCGGTGCCGCTGACCGCGGGCCTCGGGCACATCCTGCTCACGGTGGGACTCATCCTGCTGTTCGTACTGCTCGGCAAGCGGCTGAACGAGTCCGCCGGGGCGGGCCCCGCCGAGCCGGAGCAGGAGAAGGAGACGGCCAAGAGCCCCGTCTGAGAGCCCGGTCTGAGGGCCCCGTCCGAGGGCTCCTCTGACAGTCCGGTACGGGAGTCCGGTCCGGACCGGCTGCGGTCCCGGTGCATCCGGCCCGTCCCGGCGGGCGGAGGGGCCGCTGTCCCGGGCCGGGCGGGCCGGGCGGAGCGGGCGCGGCGGGTCAGACGGGCTGGGCCGCCGGGCCCAGCAGCGCGTCGGTCAGGACGGCCAGCCGCTGCCGCGCCGGATCCGGGCGCAGGCGGCCCGCCCGGGTGAGGGCGGCCAGGCCGTGCCAGGCGCTCCACAGGACCTCCGCGAGCAGGCCGCCGTCGCGGCCGGCCGCGACGGGCTCGACGGCCTGTCTGATCTCGGCGAGGACGTCCGCGAGCGGCGCCGGCGTGCCGGCCGCCCCAGTGGTGTCCTCGCCTGTGTCCTCGCCCGGGTCGAGGGTGAGCATGGCCTCGTAGAGGACCGGTCCGCACTCGGCGAAGTCGGCGTAGGCACGGGCGACCGCGCCCAGTGCCTCCTGCGGGTCACCGGCTTCCTCGCGGGCGGTGCGCAGCGCGGCGGCGAGTTCGGCGAAGCCTTCCAGGGCGACCGCGTGGACGATGGCGTCCTTGTTCTTGAAGTGCTGGTAGAGCACCGGCTGGCTGTACTCGATACGGTCCGCCAGGCGCCGTGTGGTGACGTAGTCCCAGCCTTCGGACTCGGCCATCTCACGGGCTGTGGTGAGGATCAGCCGGTGGCGCTGGGCCTGCTCGCGAAGGCGTCGCTCTCGGGGCGTCATGAAGCGAACTTTAGCACTTTCGGCGAAAATCCAGCTGTCAGTGATAGAGTCCCTGCCTTTGAAATCAGCTGCTGCCGTCGGGGGCGGCGGCGCCGTGCCGTGCGGCGGGGACGGCCCGGTGCGGGGTGGGGCGGGTTGGTGGCGGTTGACTCGGTTGTGGGCCACTGTTGGTCATGGGGTCCCTCACATGAGTGAACGGGAAGCCGAACGGGGCGGCCAGGGTGCGCGAGGCCGCCCAGGACCACAGGCACGTCCATCGGAGGCGACAAGACCTGCTGGAGCAAAGCGGCCAACTCGCGCTGCTCCCCGACCTCGAAGACCGTTCGCGAGGTCACCGGATCACCCATCCGGTTTATAGCGATTCGGCCAACACTGGCCAACATCACTAGGAACGGTTCGAGCGGTCTTCGAGGCACGGGCGCCAGCATCGGGGCACGACTGCCCACAGAGAGGGCCACCCCATGCTGAGCCCGACTCCCCTGGAGGAGCTGCTCGACCTGGCCGCGGACGTCATCGGCTGCGACCGGCGCACCCTGCCGGCCAGGGCCGCGGGTTCTCCCTTCATCACGCTGGGCGGCGGCCTCGCGCAGGCCGTGCGGCTGCAGGCGCGGGCCGGCCGGCAGCTGGGCCTGGCCGTGGACCTGGCGCAGCTGCTGGGTCCCGCCCCGCTGGCGGACGTACTGGCCCGGGCCGTGCCCGTGCCCGTGCCGGCCGCGGTGCCCGGACCGCTCTCAGGCGCGGGCGCGGTGCGGGCGTTGCTGCCCGGGCAGCGGGCGGCGCTGGCCGCCGAGCGGGCGGCGGGTGCCGGTGCGGTGTGCCGGGTGCTCAGTGCCGAGCTGGCCGGGCCGCTCGACGCGGGCGCGCTGCGCCGTGTGCTCGCCGCTGTCGGTGCGCGGCACGAGGGCCTGCGGACCGTGTTCGCGGATGCGCCGCACGGCCCGGTGCGGCGGGTTCTCGCCGCCTGCACCCCGCCGCTGGTCACTCTGGAGGCGGCGGGAGCGGGCGGGGGCGGGGACCCGGTGGCGGCGGTGCACGGGTATCTGGCCGCGCGGGCGCGGCAGTTGGTCGGCCGGCCGGGCCGGCCGCCGCTGGTCTTCGCCCTGAGCCGTCTGGCCGGGGGTGCGCATCTGCTGTCGTTCGTGTACCACGACGCGGTGGCCGACAGCTGGTCGGCGGCGCTGCTGTGGCAGGAACTGCTCGCCGACTACGACCGTGCCGTGCACCGGCGCCCGCTGGTGCGGGGGTTGCGTCCCGGGCCGGATACGGCGGGGCGCGCCGCGGTGGCCGCCCGGCCGGGCGGGCTGCGGGCGGCGGGCGAGCGGGCCGAGCGGCTGCGCGGCTTTCCCGCCGCCGTGGACCTGGCGGGGGGTGCGCCGCGGCCCGCCGTGTTCGATGTCCGCGGCGAGCGGCTGCACGTCGGCCTCGACGTGCGGCTGCGGGACGCGGCCGATGCGACGGCCCGGCGGGCCGGGGTGCCGCACGCCACGGTGCTGCTGGCGGCGTGGGCGCTGGCCGTGGGGCGGCGCGCGGGCCTGGAGCGGCTGCTGGTGGGCTGCGAGGTGCCGCGCCGTGCCACGGCGGCGCTGCTGGGCACCCTCGCGCCGTGCTCGGCGACGGTGCCGGTGGGCTGTGAACTGGAGGGCGGCGTCGACTACTTCCTGCGCGGGGTCGCCTGCGCGTTCAGCGAGGCTCTCGGCTGCGCGGACCTCGACGCCGCCGAGCTGGCGCGCGAGCTCGGGGTGCGCCCGGACCGTTCCCGGCCCGTCCTGACACCGGTGACGTTCGCGGCCCGCGACGAGCTGCTGCCCGCGCGTGTGCGGGCGGGCGACTTGAGCGCGCGTTTCCACCACGGGCACGCGGGCGCCGTCACGGCGGACGCCGCGCTGACCGTGCTGCGCTGGCGCGAAGACCCGCTGCTGCGCCTGGAGTTCGCCCCCGCGGTGCTCTCCCGCTCGCGGGCCGTGCGGCTGGCCGGCGAGCTGCGCGGCGCGCTGGCCGCGCTGACGGCGGCGTCCCCGCACACCCCGGTCGAGGACCTGCTGCCCGCCCCGGCCGGCGCGCGCGGCCTTGCCCTGCCGCTCCCCTAGCCCCGTACCCGCCGCCGTCGTGCCGTACGGCGGCGGGGGCGCCGGTGCGCGCGTGCCGGGGGCTAACAACTACTGCGGAATCCATCAGCAAATCTCTGTGTTTCTCATCTGTTATCTTGATCGTGTGAAGCTTTCCGAGTGGGCGGCACGCAATGGCGTGCATTACCAGACCGCGTGG
>NZ_JBVKCA010000040.1:0-64261 GCF_055656965.1 Streptomyces sp. NPDC111656 | reverse complement strand
CGAGCCCACTCATCATCCGACAGATCTCCCCGCCCCATGCCCCACGGAACGAGTTCCCAGCGGCAGCGTCACCCGACCCGTCGGACACGCCCTAGTACTCCAGCCGTAGATCGTGATCACGGATGAGAAGGTCTCCCGTCCCGATAGCCTGGGGTGAGGCCGCCACGGCGGCTTCACCCCAGTGGTAGGAAGGATGTGTCGTGATCCGTCCGGAGGTTGCTGACTTCACCGCCCTGGGCAAACTCCCGTCCGAGGACGGCGAGCCCGACGAGGCTCTTGAGGAGGCCGTCGAACGCGCGGGAGCTCTTCTGGATCTTATTGAGCGACCCGTGACCGATGAGGAGGCCCATGCCTTGGCGGACTGCTTCGGCGACGACGAATGCTTCGACGTGGCCTGGGTCCTCCTGCATCTCATCGAGACGGCTCCTCACGCGCGTGAGGACCGGCCTGAAGCCGCTCGACGATGGCGCGATGGTCTGACGAGCCAGTAGTACTCCAGGCGCAGATCTTGATCTTCACGGCAGGGCGGCGGCTTGCCTGCGGTAATGGCACAGGCGTGCGCAGGCTTGGTGCCGACGTCGCCAGTGTGACCAGCGCAGGCGGTGCGCGAGGTCGTGGACCGGGCTGATCAGGGCCGCGAACAGGTGCTGGATCTCATTGCAAGGGGATCAAGCCGTTCGGGGTGGGTCGGTTGCAGCGTTCGGTGGCGGCGGTGACGGCGAGGAAGGCGTGCGCGAGCATGGAGAGGGTGGTCCAGCGGTGCCAGGAGGTCCAGCGGCGGACCTGGTGCTCGTCCAGCCCGGTCAGTCCCTTGGCGGACTGGAAGGTCTCCTCTATGGTCCAGCGGCGCCCGGCCACTTTGACCAGCGCGGTCAGCGGGACAGGGCAGGCCGAGTAGCAACGATAGAAGGCGAGTTCACCGGTGCGGTGGTTGCGTCGGACGAGTAGCGATCGGTGGCCCGTACTGTCCGACGGACTGTCGATCTCGACCTGGGCCCATTCGTAGAGGCGGTGGCCTTTGGCACCGTCTCCTGCCGAGAGCTGCTGCCAGGCTTTCTTCGGCAGGCACTGGGCCAGCACGCCTGCAAGGAAGACGCCCGCGCGCGTGGGGATCGGCCGCTTGCGCGAGACGGCCAGAACGTAGCCGATCTGATGACTCTCCAACTCTGCGCTCAGGTGAGGGTCACCGCCGTAGACCTCGTCGCCGGTGACCCATGCGGCTGGCACGCCGGCGTCCAAGGCCTGGGCGACCATCTCGGTGGCCAGGGCGGGCTTGGTGGCGAAGCTCAAGTCTTCCGGGATGCCCGCTGCCCGGCACCGGCCAGGGTCCTGCGTCCAGGAGCGCGGGATGTAGAGGCGCCGGTCGATGGCAGCGTGCCCGGCCGAGGAGGAGTAGACGAGGTAGACGGCCACCTGGGAGTTCTCGATCCGCCCCGCGGTGCCGGTGTACTGGCGTTGCACCCCGACGCTCGCGGTCCCCTTCTTCAGATCACCGGTCTCGTCCACCACCAGGACAACGTCCTCGTCTCCGAGGTGCTCAACTACGAAGTCCCGTACGTCGTCACGGACTCGGTCCGCGTCCCAGGACGCACGGCTGAGCAGGTGCTGCATGCCGGCCGGACTGGTGTCACCGGCGTGCTCGGCGATCGTCCAGCAGTTCTTCCGCGGTAGTTCCGCGAGCAGGCCCAGAACGAATGCCCGTGCCCTGCGCCGCGGCTCCACCCGGGAGAACCGGCCTGCCACCCGCGCCATCAGGTCCTCGAACACCGGCTGCCACCGGGCAGGGTCTACGCTGTGGCTCACGGCCACCGGCTGATCTTCGTTTGTCCACACAACCGACGATGATCAATGGTGGCCGTGTCCGCTTCTATGCCATCCAGCAGTACAGGCTCTCCTCCTGCTCACCGATGGCCCGTGCCAGGTCGGCAAGGCCGCTCAGGACCTCGGTTGCCGTCTCCAGGTCGAATACCTCGCCGTCTGCCGCGCGCTCCTGCACCCACAGCTGGCTGACCTCGACAAGCCGGTGCTCATCGGCAGCGGCAAGCGCATCCTGAAGCACCCGGGAAGCAGCGAGGATCACCGGGCCCTCACCATCGCCTGGGTCGGCAACGACTTCGGGCTCATCAGCGGCAACGAGTTCTTCGAAGCTGCGACCGGTGAAGATGCTCTCCCACTCGATCAGTGCCTCTTCGGCATCGAAGTTGCCGTACGGCAGCGACTCGAAGACCCCATCGGGGCCGCCTTCCACGACGGCAGCGGCAGCGTCGCGGTCCGGCGCCAGGAAGAACTTGATGATGATGCTCACCGAGGCATAGTGCCTACTCAACAGACCCGGGTCTACTTGCCGGAAGCCGGCAGTACGCGACCAGCCAAACCGAGACGGCCTCCACTCAAGCGCCAAGATCAAGATCTACAGCTGGAGTACTAGGCTGGTCGGCGGCTGCGCAGAGCGTTGACGAGTTCCCCCTCGGCCGTGCGCGACCCCCCTCTCGATCCCGACGTTCTTCCGCCCTTACGGGAAGGTGACCCTTGGTGCGCTCCCAGAGCGAGCCGGCCGGGGAAGGGGCACAGCAATCGCCCGGGTCCCGAGCGATGATGCCGCGATGGGGCGTCGATCGCCATCGTCGAGGTGGCACAGCTCGTCGGAATCGTAAGGTGCCCCCTGTGAATCTCCAGGAGTTGCTCGACAAGCAGGACTTCTATGATGCCCCGGCTGTGGTAGCAGGACTCTCCGCAGCCAGGGTGCGAAGTGCGGCTGCTCGTGGGGCAGTTCGGGTGAGCCCGGACTCGTGCTTGCGCATCGCGTCGTTGACAAGGTCTTCACCTGCACTGCGCTCGTGAAGACGATGCGCGACAACTCCATCCCTCTGGGCACACTCATCATCGAGTTGCTTCCTGACCTCGCACCTGACTGCCGAGCCGATGTGCGCCTCACCGTCGAACAGGTCCTCGGGCAGGTCATCCTGGCCGGTGCGGTCCTCGCAGCCCTGAGTGACACTTCGTACGAGAGGGCAGTGGAGAAGACGCTGCTTGGCCCGTGGAATCTCTCTCGAACGAGCTTCGACGCACCGCGCGATGCGACCACCGGTTGGGACGGACCGACCGAGCTTGCGCTACTCGGCTATCCGCGTTCGCGCCGCCCCAGCGGAGGCTTGTGGTCGTCCGTCACCGACCTCCTGGCCGTGGGCGAAGGGCTGCTCGCCGATCGGGCCCTTCTGGACGACATCCGCCGGCCCCGCACCACGTCGGACGGTCCCGTGGTCCACGGTCTCGGATGGGCGCGCGGCCCTTCAGGCCAGATGTATCTCTGTATCTCAACGGACGGCTGCCGGGCTGTCGCGCAGCGATGCTTCTGATCCCCGACAAGGACTACGTGAGTGTCGTCGTCACCAATCAGCAGCACGCCCTCCACGCCGCAGCAAGAGTCCTCAGCGACATGCAGCAGCCCTTGACCAACGACGACCTGGCAACAGCCATCGACCGTTTCGCTGCCTGAGCTGTCGCGGGAACGCATCCGTACGCCCCGGCGGGCGGCGCCTGCCGTCTGCCGCCATGTGGACTTCGTGGTCAGCCCGCCGCTCGAGCGGCCAAGAGCTTCACCGGCCGCACCGCCTCCGCCAGGAGGGGAGGCAGGCGCAGTGCACGCGTACCTGCGCGCACATGCGAACTGATCTTTGCGTGTCCCCGTTCGAAGCAGCACCGTCACCACACCTCAGGGCCACCCCCGTACCACTCGATGACCGGTGAGTCCGCCACATCGATCTCATCCAAGCCCACCCAGCCCGCCCGCCGCATGATCTCGGCCAAGCCACGCAGACTGGACGCCGCCCCCACAGGCTCCCCGTCCACGCGTACTTGGCGTCCCTCCCCCTTGACGGGCGGGCAAACGGTCACGGAACGCTCGGTCATTCGGCAAGCATCGCCCGCAACCACACGCCCCGCATCCGGACGTGGCACGCGGTGCTGTGCCGGACGCCGTGCTGCTGCAGGAGGCGTACAGGTTCGTCCGGACACACATCAATGCTGTCCCGGGCGAGAGACGTCTTCAGTAGGCCGGGCGTGCTCCTCCACACCGACCGGCCGGTGCACGCCGGCGGCAGGCGGGTACGCGGTTCCTGACGCCGATCACGGTGCTGCGCAGTGCTCCGGGACAAGACGCTGGGAGAGGGCGACTTCTCAGTGAACGAGCGCCTTGCGCAGCCCGGGCTTCGACGCATCGGCCCACGCAGTCGGCAGTTCCCGTTCGCGGCCTTCGGCCGCGGCCTGCTCCTGGCCGTACAACAGGCCCCAGGTGAAGCCGGGCTCTCCCGCCGCGTGTGCCGCCAGAGCCAGGTGCCGCACGGCGTCCCGCGCGACGACGGTGTCCTGATGGTCCCCGAGCACCTTCTGTACGGCCTTGACGCGCTTGCCGAGCCGCTTGACAGGCTTACCGAGCGAGGCGCGCGCCGGTTCGGTGGCGTACCGCGTCTTTTTCGCCGCCTTGCGGGCCTGATGGAGGGCCGCGTCGCGTTCCGTCCCCGGGGAGAGCTCCAGCGCGTGTGCCACGCGACCGGCCAACTTGGCGTACTCCTTGAGGATTGCCTTGACCATGACCTTCTCCGGCTTGCGAGCGGCTTTGCGACGCAGCGGGGGCTGCTGCGTGAGCGTGGCCAAGGAGTTCAGCAGGGCCAGGTAGCGGGGTGAGACCAGGGCGTCGAGAGTGCGCTGCCGCGCCTCGGAGCTACGGGAAACATGCCACACCCGCAGCCTGGCTTCGACGGGCCCAAGGACCAGCTCCGGGGGCGAGGCCCCGATGCGCACGCCGAGCCCTTCCATGAGGACTTCCTGGTCGCGTTCGGCGCCCAGCTCGCCGCCCAGCCACTTGAGCTCCTCCCGGATCGGATCGGTGACCTCACGCTCCAGTACCGCCCGGTAAGAACGCAGGGTGCTGCGCAGTCGGCGGCAGGCGACGCGCATCCTGTGCACCGAGTCCGGCAGGCCGCGGCGTACCGCGGGATCGAGGTCCACCAGGGCGTGCACCTGTCCGTCCACATACCGGAGGACCTTGTCGGCGGCCGAGCCGGGTACGACGGTCTCGGCACGTGCGTCCGGCAGACGCGACGCTCCCGTTCCTGTTTCCTCCAGGGCCCGGCTCAGTTTGGACGGACTACTCGCACGGTCGATGCCCTTCCTGCGCAGCGCCTTGTCCACGAGGTCGAGCAACAAGGGATCGGCGTCCTCGGCGAGTTCGACTTCCATCTCCGTCCATGAGGCCCGTTTGGTCGTGGCCAGAAGGGACTCCGCGCGGACCTTGTCGAGGCTCAGCTCGGCGAGGACCACGCCTTCGGAATCGACGAGGTGCCGCGTGCTGCGTGTGGACCGGATACGGACGACTGGCCTCAGCTCTACCCCTCGGGTGCGAGAGAGGGCCAGGTCACGCAGGGTTTCCGGAACCGTGTCGGACAACGGGACCTGCACCTCCTCCCGGCTGTCTCCGGACATGGGCAGTTTGAGGTGCCAGCCCGCGTCAGCCCCACCGGTCCTTCGCCGGAGCGTTGCCGACGCTCCGACCAGGCGCAGGTCGTCGGTGTCGTAGTACACGGCGTCCAGTTCGTCGAGACCCCTTCCCACGACCGATGCGATGCCGTCCACACTGGTGAGGTCCGGCAGCCATGAGGTGTCATTGGTCGACGGGGCTTCGTACTTTCGCTCTGTCTCTCGCTTCGTATGGGTCATACCGGGCGCGTGCACGCCTCAGCACCGCTCAAACACTCGTGGGGCAACATATGCAGTCTTCGACAGGAGGCCCGGCCGAGGACCGCACCGAAGGACATGGTCGTGAAGGGCGTTCGCCGGTGCTCGCGCCCGGCGCTCATGCCGTGGCGAATCGGGCGGCGATACGCGTCACTGTGACCGCGACGATGACCGGTTCCGCGACGTCGTGGGTGGCGAGGTGGGAGCTGACGGCGGTCCGAACCCGGTCGTGGACGTTCCTTGCCGTGTCCAGGGTTCGGTGGCCCTCGGCCAGGACGCAGCGCACCTCGATGCGCCATCCCGAACCGTCCGGCGCCCGGTCGGCGCGGACGCCCGCCTCGGGCGGCATGCGGTGTGGTGCGGTGTACGTCCGGGTAGGCACGGCGACTGCCGCGAGGCAGTGGGCCAGGCGGGGCTGCAGGCCGGCCACGCCGGGAACCGCGAGGGCTGCCTCGGCTGCGACGCCGAGGAGCATGGTCGTGCCGGTGGCGGTCATCACGTGCCACCGCCTGTGGGCTGACCGGGACTCCAGGGTGGCCACGGCTCCAGAACGTCGACCACGACGATGTCGACAGTCGTCACTGCCAGGCCCAGGTCCCGTTCTGCTGAGTGGAGGACCGATTGGCGTACCTGATCCACCCGGTCGGGCAGCGGACGGTCGAGGGCAGCGGCCAGTTCCATGGTCACCCGCACGTCGGTGCCCTCGTCCGCGGGTACGAGCCGGCAGGTCGCGGCCCTCACACCGGGGACCGTGTCCGCGGCCTGCCGCAGTAGCTTCGCGGCAGCGCTCTCGGCGATCCGCAGGTCCCGGTCCGGGTCGGCCAGGGGGAGCAGCCGTCCGAGCCGGATCTCTGCCCTGACGACGTTCATGACACGATCGGCGAGCGCCTGGAGGCCGGGAGGGTCTTCCTCACGCAGCGCCTGGGCGGCCGCGTTCACCGTGACCAGTCCCTCGACCGCCTCGCGGCAGTGCGGACACGACACCGTGTGCGGGTCCGCGACCGGCGCAGCGTCCTGCGCCTGCTCCCAGACCCGGCTGAGCAGGCGGCCGCAGGGCAGTACCTCATCGCCCGCGAACGGAGGCAGGCCGGCGGCGGTTGGGCTGGGGCGGGGCGGCTCGGAAGGCCAGGCGTGCGGGTCGTCTAGCGCCATGGGCCCATCGCCTCCTGCAGGGATCGGCGTGCTCTGAACAGTCTGCCGCGCACCGTCTGCTCACTGGTCCGTGTCACGTGGGCGATCTCGTTGTAGGGCAGGCCCTGCAGTTCACGCAGGATCCAGCAGATCCGCTGGCCGGCGTCCAGCTCGGCGAGCGCGCGGGACAGCGCCTCGGTGGCCGCGTCCTGCTCGGCGAACCGGGCGGGCTGGCTCCTCGCGTCGCCCGTCGCGGGTTCGGCGACGGTGTCCAGAGGGAGGGGCGGCGGTCGGCGCCGCCGTCGCACGGTCAAGCAGCGGTTGATGGTGATCCGGTACATCCAGGTGCTGAACTCCGCACCGTGACGGTACTCCGGTAGACGCCGCCAGGCGCTGACGAAGGCGTCCTGCACGGCCTCTTCGGCGTCCTGGGGGTTGCCGAGCATGCCACGGGCCAGGGCCAGGAGTGACCGGTTGTGCCGCTGGACGAGAACGGCGAAGGAGTCTTCGTCTCCCTCGGCCGCCCGCACGGCAAGCACTCCGTCCGGCAGGTCGCATCCCAGCTGTGGGGAAGCAATACGTTGGATCATGACGCTCTCGCAGGGGGCTCGGAAAGAGCGGGTACCCCCGCCACACCTGTGTGATGCACATCACACGTCGCGTCTGTGAGAGGTGCGCCGCCCCGGGTGTCCAACCTCTTGAGAGACACCACGCAGGTGTCACACCGAGCCACTCGAGGCGACCGCCATGACGGACAACATCACCAGCGTCGGCGGGGGCAGCCGGCCCGACACAGGCGTGAGCGCGCTGAAGGGCCGTACCGGGGCCGGAGCACCGGCCGAGACACGGGGGAAGACCACCATCGCGGACGGTGTGGTGGCCAAGATCGCGGGCATGGCCACACGCGAGGTACCTGGCATCCACAGCATGGGAGCGGGGATGGCCCGCGCCTTCGGCGCCATGCGGGAACGCGTCCCCGGCGGAGGCGGAGGCGTCACACGCGGAGTGAAGGTCGAGGTCGGCGAGCGCCAGGCCGCGGTGGACTTGGACGTCGTCGTCGAGTACGGCGTCTCCATCGTCGACGTCGCCGGCGCCGTACGCACCAACGTGATCAGCGCCCTGGAACGCATGACGGGACTGGAGGTCGTCGAGGTGAACATCGCCGTCGACGACGTCCACCTCCCCGACGAGGAGGAAGAGGCCGAACGGGACGAGGGCCGCGTGCGGTGACCGACCACCGTGACCACGGCCATGCCCTGAACATGAGCGGGTGCTCACACGGACGATCACGTTCGCGAGACGGGTGAGTGGATGATGAACGCAGCGACGACAGGCCTCGCGGCCGGCATGGCCCTGGGCTTCGCCGGATACTTCGGAGGCTTCTGGGCATTCCTGCTCGTTCTGGTTCTGGGTGCGGCAGGGCTGTTCGTCGGCCTCGTCGTGCAGGGCGACGTCGACCTCCATATGCGGAGACAGCGGTGAGTACCCGGCCCGGTTCCCAGCCCCCGGGCGAAGGGGCCGGCTCACCGGGGCGATCCGCCGACCTGCCGCCTCCGGCCGAACGGGGCGCCACCGTCATCCCGGAAAGGGTGGTCGCCCGTATCGCCGCCAGGGCCGCACGCACAGCCCAGTCTCGGCGCGCCGCCGTACCGCCCGACCGGAGCGGGCCGGCGGCACCCAGCGCCTCCGCAGCCGTCCGTAGTGGAACGGTGCGCCTGCACCTGGCCATGGACCTGCCCTACCCCACCGACATCCCCCACGTCTGCGAGCGGATCCAGCACGACGTCGCCGAACGGGTGACTCAGCTGACCGGCTTGGAGGTGGGAGAGGTCACCCTCACCGTCCGGCGGCTGGTGACCGCCGCCGACGCGAGCCGGGGACGGGTCCGATGAGGTGCCCGGCGGCCCGGGCCGCCGGGCACGCCGCGCAGAAAGGAGGACCGGAATGACACCCGACCCGGACCCTCCCGCACGCAGCTCCACGCCATCCGCGCGCCGTGTCCCCGTGCCGATGACGAAGGAGCCGCAGGAGCTGAGAGAGCCGACAGAGCCCGGTCCACCCGAGCACGAGGCGCCTCTTCCGCCGGACTTGGTGGCGGGCGAGCACGACAGAGGGCACCGGACCCACCGCCCGTGGTCCGCGCGCCGCATTCCGGCCGCGCTGGTCGCCTCGGTGATTCTCGTGGCGGCGGCCGCGGCGCTGTTCGACGTCGTCGCCGTACGGGCCGGACGCCCTGCGGCAGCCTGGCGACGGCACCTGGCCGACGAATTGGCCACCCGCCCCTTGGACGACGTGTGGGTGCTCACGGGAGCCGCCGTCGCCGCCGCGCTCGGCATCTGGTTGATCGTCCTGGCCCTCACCCCCGGTCTACGCCACTGGCTGCCCCTGCGCTCCCCCGCGCCCGGGCTGAGGGCCTCCCTGGACCGCGACGGCGCCGCCGACCTGCTGCGCGACGCCGCCATGCGGGTCCCGGGAGTCAGCACGGCTCGCGTCCGGGTGCGCCGCCACCGTGTCAAGGCCCGCACGGACGTCCGCTTCCGCGACCCCCAGCAGGTGAAGGACGACCTCACCGCCGTCCTCGACGAGGAACGCGATCAGCTCGTCCTCGCCCGCCCTCCCCGCATCGTCGTACGAGTGCGGCAACGCACCGACTGAGCGAAACCCCCCACACCGGAGCCCACACCATGACGCGAACCGTACTCAACCGCAGTCTGCTGGCCCTCGCCGGACTGGTACTGCTCGGCGGCGGTCTGCTGATTCTCTTCGCCGGGCTCGACGTCTACCGGCGACACGATCTCGTTCCGCCCGTCGGCTGGCCCCTGACCACCCCGCACGACGTCCTGCTCGGGTCCGCCGACCGGGCCCGCTGGAGCAGTCAGGGCTGGTGGTGGTGGCCCGCGGTCATCGCCGCCCTCACGATCGTCGCCCTGCTCGCCCTGTGGTGGCTGCTCGCCCAACTGCACCGACGCCACCCCGGAGCGCTGCCCGTCGGCGGCACACCCCCGCAGGAAGGCGTCGAACTGCGCGACCACGCGCTCAGCGACGCGATCGGCGCCGAAGCCGGTGCCCTGCCGGGGGTTGAGCATGCAACCGTGCACATCACTGGCCGGCCTGCCCACCCCCGCACCCACATCACGCTTGCTCTCACCCCCCAGGGTGCGCCCGGCGCCGCCCTCGACGCCCTGTGCGAAGGCCCGCTCAGTACCGCTCGTCGGTCCACCGGCTCCCCCAGTACCGCCCCCATGCACACCGACGTCCGCCTACAGGTCGCCCACGACAAACCGCACCGCGCGCAGTGAGGCAGGAGACCGACGGCCTGCCTCGCCGGCCCGCTTGCAAGCACGAGGTGCTCCCAGTTGCCGAGCCCCGCGGGCAGGCGCACGGTGAACAAAGACGTGTCGGTCCTGAACGGGCCGCGTTTCCCAGCGTCTTCGAGAGGACGGCGATTCCGATGGCCAAGGCCAAGGGCAATGCGAAGGTGCATCAGATCAGGGGCAAGATGAAGGAGACTCTCGGCAAGGCCCTGGGGAACTCATCAATGCAGCAGGCCGGGCGTGGGGAACAGCTGCGCGCCAAGGCACATGAGATGACGGAAAAGGCGGCTGGCCACCTCCACAAGCGGAGCGGGCACTGATCGCGGACGTACGTACGGCTGGTCCGCATCTTCGGGGGCTGGTGTCGTCGACGTCGATACCGCGCCGGACGCGGGTGATCGCGCAGTGGTTCCAGCGCCGCGCCCGCGCCCGTCCGATGGCCTCTCCAACCGGTCGCGGTCACTCCGGCCAGACGACGAGATCTGAGAGTCCAGGAACGCCAGCCGACCAACTCTCGGAGCAGGTCACGCCGAGGAGAATCGCACGGCTCGGGCCGCGTCAGCCCTCGTCCTGCTCGTCCTCCTCCTCGTACTCGTCCTCTGGCCCCTCTTCGTCGTACTCCTCCTCTTCGTCGGGCGCCTCTTCGTCGGGCGCCTCTTCGTCGGGCGCCTCTTCGTCGTACTCCTCCTGCTCCTCGTCCTCCCCTGCCGCTTCCTCCTCCTCCAGTGCTTCCTCGTGGCTGCGGATCACCTCGCCGTCGCGGATCTCTCCGCGCCAGCCCTCGACTTCCTCGTCCGCGAACGTGACGTAGCGCTGGAAGTTCTTGAAGTCCAGCCGCAAACGGCGCCCTTGGGCACGCCACAGGTTGCCCGTCTTCTCGAAGAGACCTGACGGGTAGTACTCGACGACCAGCACGATCCGCGTCAGGTCGGGCGTGAGTTCGTGGAAACTGACACAGCCGTGAGTAGTGCCCTTCGCGCCTTCGGAGCTCCACACGATCCGCTCGTCCGGCACCTGTTCCTGAACCGTCGCCTTCCAACCACGAGTCGAGGGCCCGACCTTCACCTTCCAGTCACTGGCGGTCTCGTCGTTCCGGGACACACTCCGTACGCCTTTGGTGAAGTCGCTGAACTCCTCGTACTGGGTCCAGTAGTTGTACGCCACGCGGATCGGCACACCGACGTCCAGTACCTCAATGATGTTCATCACCTTGGTGCTGCCGGACTTGCCTCCGCGTCCTCCGCCGAAGACGTTCTTGACCTTGTCCATCACATTGTCTTTGAGGCCCTTGGCCTTCTCACCGACGAACGCCTTCAAGGGGGAGTCACCTTGGAGGATGCGTCCGCCGATGCCGACAAGAGATCCGCCGTTCTCGGCCGTATCAAGGAGTTGGTCGGTGACATCCCCCAACTTTTCTCCGGCCTTGTCGACGAGATGTTCGACCTGGGCATTGAGGAAGTCGGTAAGTTCGTCGCGCAACATGTCCAGACCGGAGCCCTCTCCCCGGCCGGAGTCACGCTCTTTGTCGGCCATGGCCTACCTCCGTCGCGCGGGAGTCTTCTTGGCAGTCGCCTTCTTCGCGGGGGCCGCCTTCTTGGACGGGGCCTTCTTCGCGGGCGCGCTCTTCGCCGGTGCCCGCTTCGCCGCCGCCTTCTTGGCAGGGGGCGGAGACTTCTTCGCGGTCCTCTTCGCCGGCGCCGACTTCTTGGCGGCAGCTTTCTTGGCCGCGGGCCTCTGCGCCGCCGCCTTCTTGGCCGGGGGCCTGTGCGCCGCGGTCTTCTTCGCGGGGGCCTTCTTCTCGGGAGTCCTCCTCGCAGGAGTCCTCTTCCTCGCCGGAGCGGCTTCCTTGGCGGCCGCCCTACGGGGAGAGGGCTTGGCCGCGTGCTTCCTTCCCGCTACGGGGCGGCGACGACGCCGTGGCGGCTCCTCCTCAGCCTCTTCCTCTGGCTCTTCCTCCTCCTCCGGTTCTTCTTCCTCTTCTTCCTCCTCCGGTTCTTCTTCCTCCTCTTCTTCTTCTTCGAACTCCCCCTCAGGCTCTTCCTCGTCCTCTTCCTCCTCCGGCTCCTCCTCGTCTTCGTAGCGCTCCTCGCCCTCCTCCGGCTCTTCCTCGCCCTCTTCCTCCTCACCCTTCTCCTCACCGATGCGCAGCGTGCGCTCGTGGAGAGAGTCGGCGAGGTCGGCGAGGCGCCGGTCGGCGGTGGCGGCCAGGGCTTTGCGTCCGGCGTCCAGCAGCTCGCCGCGCACCTGCTCGTTCAGCTCGGCGACTCCAGGAACGTCTCCGAGTTTCTGCAGGCCGGTCGTCAACAGTTGCTGCGGATCGAGCCCAAATCGGCGACCTGCTAGGTAGGTTGCCAGCCCGAAGGCGACACGGGCTTTCTTGGTACGTCCGAGCACATAGCCAGCTGCGACCGCGGCGGCGAGGCCGATCTTGGTCGTGTCGTTCATGAGCCGGTTCCCTTCGGAAAGGGGAGGTGAACACACTCGAATACGGGCCAACATCCCCTGCTCAACCAGTGGTTGAGACAGAAGCGGATCGCACGCGACGCGTCTCTCGGCCCGCTGAGAGCACCCCGGACACGCCATGCTGCCCCACCGGGGCAGGTCGTGACCCCACCGGGCAGGTTCGCTCAAAGCCATCCATGCCCGACCATATGTACCCCTATATGATGGAATTATAGTGTTCGTGCGTGGAGTATGGCGCGCGCTCCGACCATCGGAGAGACCATGGCCGCAGCAGAACCCCGGCGGCGATCCAGCAGCAGTGGCCGCAGCACGGACCGGGGGACCACAGGTGGCCCCCGGCGACGCTCCGGCAAGGGCAACGCAGCCTGGGCCATTCGTTCCGCAGTCGAACAACTTCAGGAGTTGCTCGGGCGGGCCCCCGAGTCCGTCTCGGCACTGAAATCCACCGAGGCCGGTTGGGAAGCCGACGTGGAGGTACTCGAACTGGAACGCGTCCCCGAAACCACGAGCGTGATGGCTACCTACCGCGTGACGCTGGACGAGGAAGGCGACCTGGTGGAGTACCGAAGGACGCGTCGCTACAGCCGCGGCCAGATCGACCGGCTGGGCTGAGGCCGCAAAGGCCATGAAAGGAGGCGCCATGACGGTGGTGCCGCAGAGTGGAGGCGCTGTCGCGCGCGGTGGTGGCGGTGGCACCAGCCTCTACGACGTCTTGGAACTCATTCTGGATCGCGGGCTTGTCATCGACGTCTTCGTCCGCGTGTCACTGGTGGGGATCGAAATCCTCAAGATCGACGCTCGTATCGTCGTGGCCAGCGTCGACACCTATTTGCGTTTCGCCGAGGCATGCAACCGTCTCGACCTCGAGACCGGGAGGAAGGCACCCGCCCAGTTGACCGACATCGTCGGAGACACGGTGGAGAGCGGGGCCAAGGGCAAATCCAAGGGGGCCCTCTCCGGCGCGGCGGAAGCGGTCACCGATTCCCTCAAGGGGATCACCGGCCGTGACGACGACGAAGAGGAGGAGGCCGAGGAAGAAGACGAGGGCAAGGAAAAGGAACCCGTGGAGAGGCGACGGCGGCCGGCGCGGCGCACCTCCCGACGTGAGCGCGAATAGGGCTCGCCCGGCGAGAAGGAATGAGCCATGGCCGTATACATCTACTCCATCACCGGCAAGCAGCACCCGCTCCGCCTCGACGGTCTCGGCGGAGTTGGTGAGTCACCGGCGGCCTTGCGGACAGTGACGGCGGGACCGCTGTGCGCTGTGGTCAGCGACGCGCCAGAGGACCTACGCCCCAAGCGCCGCGACATCATCGCCCACCAGGAAGTGCAGAAGCGCCTCATGGCTGACGGCACGGTGCTCCCCATGCGGTTCGGCCTCATCGCCGAGAACGACGAGGCCATCCTGCTGGCTCTGGAGCAGAATGCCGCGGACTATACGGACAGGCTTCAAGTACTGGAGGGGTGCACCGAGTACCACCTCAAAGCATCGCAGGACGAAGACGCGCTGCTGCGGCAGATTCTGCGGGAGTCGGACGTGGCGCGAGAACTCAATGAAGAAATCCGCAGCGGCACCGCCGACCCCGACGCATCGCTGCAACTCGGTGAGCTGGTAGCCCAAGAGGTACAGGCACGGCAAGAGGCGCTGGCGGCGGGTGTGGTCGAAGCACTGCGCCCCTTCGCCCGGACGCTCGAAACATCCCAGCCGACGGGTTCGGACTTTCTCAACGTGTCATTCCTGGTGACCGAGGCCCAGGATGAGGCATTCGTCACCTCGGAGTTGAGCGTCGCCCACCAGATGGGCGACGACTTCGACTTCCGGCTCAACGGCCCACTGCCCCCCTACAGCTTCGTCTGAGGAGTTCTCATGGGCCTGCTCACACAGCTCGTCACCCTTCCCCTGGCGCCCGTACGCGGCGTCGTATGGGTAGTGGAGCGCGTCCGGGAGGAAGCCGAGAACCAGTACTACGACCCCGCGCCGGTGCACCGCGAACTCGCCGAGCTCGAACGTCTCCTCGTCACAGGCGACATCGACGAGGAGACGTTCGACCAGCGCGAGGACGAACTGCTCGACCGGCTGGAGGAGATCCGTGCCTATCGGCAGGGCTGACACTCCTGATCCGGCACGAGGGAATACGAGGCCGCCACCGTGACTGAACCCCTGGCCAACAGGCTCGGTTCCTATCCGTCCCGAGCAGCGCCCCCCTACGGGCAGGGCTCCTCCGCGAATCTCGCCGACATCCTTGAACGGGTACTCGACAAGGGCATCGTCATCGCAGGCGACATACAGATCAACCTTCTCGACATCGAGCTGTTGACCATAAAGCTGCGCCTCCTGGTCGCCTCCGTCGACAAAGCGAAGGAAATGGGCATCGACTGGTGGGAGCACGACCCCTCGCTGTCCTCTCGGAGCAGGGGCGAACAGTCACTGGCCGAGGAGAACCGCCGGTTGCGGGCCGAGATCGATGCCATCCGCCAGGCCAACGCCCTCCCCGCAAAGGAGGAAGCGCCCCGGGACACGGGCAGCCGTCGCCGGGGAAGTGCTCGCGATGAGTGACCTGCTGACATACGCGTATGCGGTGGTACGCAACGCCGAGGGACTGCGGGAGGCAACCGCGCCGCTCCGAGGCGTCGCCGACTCTCCCGTCAGCCTCGTCACCGACTCCGGTGACGATGAGCTGGGGCTCGTGGTGAGCCATGTGCCCGGACAGGACTTCCAGGAGGACGCTCTCAAACAGCATCTCGAGGACCTGGAGTGGCTGGAGGAGGTGGCCCGCGCTCACCACGGCGTCATCGAAGTTTTGGGCGAGCGCACCACCGTCCTTCCGCTGCGCCTGGCAACCGTCTATCTCGACGACAACCGGGCGCGGGAGGTACTGGAAGCCGGGCGGACCATGTTCGCGGAGCGCCTGGCCCAGCTCGCCGAACATGTCGAATGGGGGGTCAAGATCTATGTCGAATCGTCTGCGGTCCCCGCGGCGCCGACGGTTCCCGCGGCAGACCTGAGCCCCGGGCGCGCCTATCTGCGTAACCGTCGGCAACAGCAGAGTGTTCGCGACACTGTGTACGAGGCGGCACAGAAGGTCGCCGCGCGGGTGGAGACCGCGGGCCGCAAGCACGCCTCCGACCGCGTCCGGCATCGCGTACAGCAGGGTCTTCTCGCCGACGCGGCCGGCGCCGTCGGTGAGAACGTCGTCAATGACGCGTACCTGGTGCCCCTGAAGCATTGCGACGACTTCCTGGCCGACGTGACGCATGCCGCTGACGGGCTGGACGGGGTGCGAGTCGAACCCACCGGCCCCTGGGCTCCATACTCCTTCGCCATGCCAATCGGTGAATCCGGCGGTGCTGCAGCTGCAGAGGGAGCACCTCCGTGATCACGCCTGGCCCTCCGCCAGAGGCGGAGCGCCTGCCTCAGCGGCAGGTCGCTCTCATCGATCTGTTGGACCGACTTCTGAGCGGTGGGGTCGTCCTCACCGGTGACGTTGTCCTGTCCATCGCGGACATCGATCTGGTACGCGTCTCACTGCGTGCCCTGATCGTTTCCATCAGCGAGCAGAATCCCTCGCCATGGGCGGGGACGCACCCGATGCTGGGCGGCGGCGACCATGACGACTGAGGGAGAGAGCCGGCCGCCGAACCGCGCCGACGAGGTCGCGGAGGCCGCCGCACGCGCCTTCCGGCTGCTGCCCGCCGCCCCACACGACCTGGACCTGCCGGCCGGCAAGGGCTCGCGTTCCCCGGCCCGGCGGATCAGCTCCGACCGCGACACCGTCGAACGGGACCTCATGAAGCTCGTCCTCACTCTCGTGGAACTGCTGCGCCAGCTCATGGAACGACAGGCCCTGCACCGCGTCGACCAAGGAGACCTCACCGACGAACAGGAAGAACGCCTGGGAGCGACCCTCATGCTCCTCCACGACCGCATGAGCGACCTGTGCGCCCAGTACGGACTGACCATGGAGGACCTCAACCTCGACCTCGGGCCGCTGGGCACACTGCTGCCGCCCTCAGACTGACCCTCGCAACGCGGCAAACGGCAATATCGCTGTCCGCGCAGACAGCTCCTTGCCCCAGGAACACCATGTGAGACGTTCTGAATCACGGGTACTCCGTACACATGAATTTCTGGTCGAAGGAACCGCCACTGCCGCCGAGCCGGGGCAGAATTTCGAAGGCGATCGCTGAGTACTTGAGAAGTACAGGGCCACCTCCCGACGATGGGACGATCGCAGACGCATCCCCTTTCGGTGACGATTGGCAGCTCGGCCTGTATCTCTGTTACGAGCTGCACTACCGGGGTTTCGCCGACGTGGACGCCGCCCGTGAATGGGACCCCGACCTGCTCAAGGCCCGGGCAGCCCTGGAGCGCCCCTTCCTCAAGGCCCTGCGCCGCCAGGCGACACGGCATGAACGCGCCGCCGAGGCGCTGGACGACCTACTCGTCGAGCCCGTGGACGGCATCGGAGTCACCCACTACCTCCAAGACGACGGCGAACTGTGGCAGCTGCGCGAATACGCCGCACAGCGGTCGCTGTACCACCTCAAGGAGGCCGACCCGCACGCCTGGGTGCTGCCCCGCCTGTGGGGCCGGGCGAAGGCCGGAATGGCAGCCGTGGAGTTCGACGAGTTCGGCGGCGGCCGGGCGGATCGGGTGCACGCGCGGCTGTTCGCCGACCTCATGGCCGACCTCGGCCTGGACACCACCTACGGGCGGTATCTCGACACTGCCGGCGCCGAGGCACTCGCCGTCGTGAACCTGATGTCCTTCTTCGGACTGCACCGCGCCCTGAGAGGTGCACTGGTAGGTCACTTCGCCGCCGTCGAGATCACCTCGTCGCCCGGTTCACGGCGGCTCGCCCAGGCCATGCGGCGCACCGGCGCGGGACCGGCCGCCGAGCACTTCTACGACGAGCACGTCGAGGCCGACGCCGTACATGAGCAGGTCGTACGCCGAGAAGTCGTCGCGGGCCTCCTCGAGGAGGAGCCCCACCTGGACAGCGACGTCGCGTTCGGGGTGGACGCCACCAACTACGTCGAAGACCGCCTTGCCGAGCGACTCCTCGGCGCGTGGCGGGCAGGCGAGTCATCGCTGCGTACGCCCGTCTGACCAGCGAGCCCGGCCCGAACAGGTTCTCCTGCACCCCGAGAACCGGAGATGAAACCCCCATGACTCCCCTTGCTCTTCCCGGTGTCTACGCCCCACAACACGACACCGATCTGCTCGTGCAATCCCTGCGTCAGGAACCCCTCCCCCCGCATGCTCATGTCCTCGACATCGGCACAGGTACAGGAGCTGTTGCTTTGGCCGCCGCACGGCTGGGCGCGAAGGTCACAGCCGTCGACATCTCCTGGCGGGCGGTTCTCAATGCCAAGGTCAACGCGGCATTGGCGCGGCTTCCGCTGCGCGTCATGCGCGGCAACCTGCTGGCTCCGGTGTCAGGCCGATATTTCGATCTCGTCCTGTCCAACCCGCCGTACGTACCCTCACCCGACGCCGACTGCCCACGGCGCGGCGCGGCCCGGTCCTGGGACGCGGGCTATGACGGCCGTCTTCTGCTGGACCGCATATGCCGGGACGCACCCGCGTTCCTCCGGCCCGGCGGAGTTCTGCTCCTCGTCCAGTCCGCCCTGAGCGGCGCGGAAGAGACTCTGAGGCTGTTGCGGGCGGCCGGCCTGAGCGCGGACGTCGTGGAACACCGCTACATCGCCGTCGGACCCGTACTTCGCTCCCGAAGCAGTTGGCTGCAAAGCCGCGGCCTACTAGAAGGCAATGATGGCAAGGAAGAGCTGGTGATCATCCGTGCCGAACGACATCCCTGAACGACGCCGCATCACCGCTCAGCGGACAGGACCTCTGCTCGTTGAAGGCCCGGTCGAAGTCACCCTGGACGACGGCACCATCGTGTCGTCCGACCGATTCTGCGTAGCCTTGTGCACCTGTCGCCGCAGCCGCACCTACCCGTGGTGCGACACCAGCCATCGAAAGCCCGCCAGACCGAGCCAAACGGACACTCCAGGGCCCGAGGCGACATCCGAACTGAATCCCTGATCCGGGCCGACGCTCCCCCGATGCTCAACCCTGCTTGAGAGTCGACTCGCAGCGTCCGGCACGCGCAGGAAACGCCCGGCGACCGTGCTCAGCAAGAAACGCACGCCGAACCGCGCGGCGAAAGGACCGGCGCCTTGCCGTGCGGCGGGGCACCGAGGGCGTGGCCGCCTGGTCCGAGCCGTTGCGCTCCCGTTTCGCTGCCGGCAACACCTTGAGGCCGACGACGCGTCAGGTATGGCGGGTCTCCTCGTGCTGCTGTTCCACGACTCTGGCCAGGCGGGCCAGCATGCCCCGGTGCCGCAGTTGCAGCAGCGCTTCGGTCGCGGGGTTGTGGAGAGCGCCGCCCGGACCTCGCAGGGGGTGCTCGTCGCAGACGACGAGGGTTTCCTCGCCCCACGGCCGGAGCTGGAGGAAGATCCTCGCGGTTCCCAGTGGCTTGAACGAAGCCTCCAGTTCCAGCTCCCTGCCCGTTTCGCTGTGGCGGACGGTCGTGACCCCGTCCACCGACCAGGGACCCAGCCGCACGGTGTAGTGGATCCGGGAACCGACTCCGGGCCAGGCCTGGTCGAGGGGCGCGGACTCGGAGGGTCCCACCACCCACTCCCCGTACCGGGTCGGATCGGCAAGCACGGCCCACACCGCGTGCGGGGAACGACGAATCAGTTGATGACGAACAGCCATACAGGAAAACCTCCTGTCGTATCGGAACGTGTGGAGCGCCCATCGGAGCGGGCGTACCTTCCTCGGCGGAATCGCCCGCCGGAGGCCGGCGGCGGGGAGGGCGGAGGGCTGACGAGTGGTTCCGTCGCGGCAGGCGCACCCGCTGTGGGCGGCCTGCTGGTCGGCGCTGAGCACCGCGAGGGGTTCACCGGGGACCTTCCTCTTGGCCGCTCCCATCTGTTCTCCGAGTTCGGTGAATCGGTTGCGGCCCATGGCTTTGTCGATCCAGGTTCGGGTGGTGAGCTCCTCGATCACCTGGTCGGCGATCTTCCGCTGCGCGGCGTGGGCGTCGTCGTCGGCATTCTCGAACTGATTGAACAGCTTCTCCACCGTCTTGTGGTCTTCCTTGAGCAGCACGATCCCTTCCACAGGTGTCTCTCCGCATCGGTTTCCCCGGACGGCTTGTGCCGCCCGTGATCCGTGTAATACCCACTGCGGCCCCGGGCCGGTCGCACACGGCGCCCGGTTGGCCCGGAATGATGAGCCGCGCCGAGGCATACGCGTGTGAGTGCCGGCGCACCACCGCCTTCCGCGACTCGTCAGACTTCACCCCCCTTTGCCTGCTGGGACACCGGGCGTGCCTGAGCGTTGCGCGCGAGCGGATTGACCGCCGGACTTCGGGACACACGCACGATGTGCTGAAGATATTTCTGGTCGCCCTGCTCGGCTCGCTGGCGTTGGCCGGCGCGGCCGCCGCCGTCCTGGTTTCACCCTGGTGGTGGGTCGCGGCCTGCCCCTTGCTCGTGCTCGCGCTCGTGGCCGTCCACGATCTAGTGCAGCGTCGGCATTCCGTCCTGCGTAACTACCCGCTGCTCGGGCATCTCCGATTCGCGCTGGAGGCGCTGCGGCCAGAGCTCCAGCAGTACTTCATCGAGCGCAACTTCGACGGCCGCCCCTTCGACCGTGACACCCGCAGCATCGTCTACGAGCGCGCCAAGGGCACCGATGCCGAGGAACCGTTCGGCACCGAACTCGACCTGTACCGGACGGGCAGCGAATCCCTCACCCCGTCCATGGCCCCCCGATCGGTGCGCACCGAGGCGCCGCGTGTCCGAATCGGCGGACCCGAGTGCACCCGGCCTTACGACATGGCCCTGCTCAACGTCTCGGCGATGAGCTTCGGCTCGCTGTCGGCCAATGCCGTACTGGCCCTCAACACCGGCGCGCAGCTGGGCGGTTTCGCCCACGACACCGGCGAGGGCGGTCTGTCGGAGTACCACCTGCGCCCCGGCGGGGATCTGGTCTGGGAGATCGGCACCGGATACTTCGGTTGCCGGACCGACCACGGGGGCTTCGACGAGCGGCAGTTCGCCGAGAAGGCGGCGCACGAGCAGGTCAAGTGCGTGTCGTTGAAGATCAGCCAGGGCGCCAAGCCCGGCATCGGAGGAGTCCTGCCGGGTGCCAAGGTGAACGCGGAGATCGCCGCGGTCCGCGGCGTTCCACAAGGGGAGACCGCCATCTCGCCGCCCTTCCACCGCGTCTACTCCACGCCGCGCGAGTTGGTGCTTTTCCTGGCCCGGCTGCGCGAACTGGCCGACGGCAAGCCAGTCGGGTTCAAGTTCTGCGTCGGCTCGCGCCGTGAGTTCCTCGCCGTGTGCAAGGCGATGCTGGAGGAGGGCAGCACACCGGACTTCATCATCGTCGACGGCGCGGAGGGCGGAACGGGCGCGGCCCCGCTCGAGTTCGCGGACAACGTCGGCCTGCCGCTGAGTGAGGGACTGATGGCCGTGCACAACGCCCTTGTGGGCGTCGGGTTGCGCGACCGGATCCGGATCGGTGCAAGCGGCAAGGTCGCCACCGGCGGCGACCTCGTCAAACGCCTGCTCCAGGGAGCCGACTACACCAACTCCGCCCGCGCCATGATGTTCGCGATCGGCTGCATCCAGGCCCAGCGCTGCCACACTAACGCCTGCCCCGTAGGGGTCGCCACCCAGGACCAACGGCGCGCCCGCGCCGTTGATGTTCCCGACAAGTCCCAGCGCGTACGGCGCTATCAGCAGGCAACGGTCAAGAGCGCTCTCCAGATCATGGCCTCGATGGGCGTCGACGACCCGCGCGGGCTGCGACCCCACATGCTGGTCCAGCGGGTGAACCCGCACACCGTCCGCTCCTACGCGGAACTCCACGAGTGGCTCACCCCCGGACAACTGCTCGCATCGCCGCCCTCCAGTTGGGCAGCCGACTGGAAGGCCGCAGACCCGGACCGCTTCACCCACTGAACCCAGCACTCATTCCGAGAGCCGCACCGGACCGAAGGGCACTCCCGTGGCACGAACCGTCGCCCGCGTGATCGTCGACGCACTCAAGGACCTGCGCGTCCAGCACGTCTTCGGAGTGGTCGGAGACGCCTTGAACCCACTGACCGACGCGATCCGCACCACTGACGACCTGAACTGGGTGGGCTGCCGGCACGAAGAAGCCGCGGCCTTCGCCGCCGGAGCGCAGTCCCAGCTCTCGGGAACCCTCGGGGTGTGCATGGGAACAGTGGGACCCGGCTCCGTACACCTTCTCAACGGGCTCTACGACGCGGCCAAGAGCCGTACCCCCGTCCTCGCGATCTGCGGTCAGGTGCCCCTCGCCGAAGTCGGCAGCGACTACTTCCAGGAAGTCGACAACGACCTGCTCTTCCGTGACGTGGCCGTCTACCGTGCCACCGTCTCCTCCCCCGACCAGATGCCGCGGATGCTGGAGTCCGCCGTACGTACGGCCGTCAGCCAAGGCGGAGTGGCAGTGCTCACCGTGCCCGGGGACCTGGGCGACCAGGAGCTGAGCGACGACCGGCCCGCCCGCTTCGCCCTCACCCACCCCGTCACCCGCCCGGACGACCCGGCGCTCGCGGAGGCCGCCGAACTCCTGAACGCCGCCGACCGCGTCACCCTGCTCGTCGGCGGCGGAGCGCGCGCCGCCCGCGCCGAGGTCCTGCGGACCGCCGACGTGCTCGCCGCGCCGATGGTGCTCACCCTCAAGGCGAAGGAGGGTTTTGAGGGGGACAACGACTTCCAGGTGGGGCAGACCGGTCTGATAGGCAACCCCGCCGCATCCCACGCGCTCGACAGCGGCGACGCGCTCCTGATGCTGGGTACCGACTTCCCGTACCGGGACTGGTACCCGAAGGGGTGCAAGGTCGTCCAAATAGACACCCGCGAGGAGCACTTGGGCCGCCGGGTTCCCGTGGACGTGGGTCTGACGGGCGATGTCGGCGCGACACTGCGAGCCCTGCTCCCGCTGCTGAAGGCGGTCCCGGACCACGGCCATCTGGACGCCGCGCGGGAACGGTTCGCCCACTGGCAGGAAGGACAGCGACGCTTGTCCGACCCGCGTCACGAGCGCCGCTGGACCGGGAAGCTGAGGGCCGCTCTGGACAACCGTGACCACCAGATCCGCCCCGAGGCACTGGCCGCCGCAGTGGACGCCCACGCCGCCGAGGACGCCGTCTTCACCTCTGACACCGGAATGGCCACGGTCTGGCTGTCGCGCTTCGTCACCATGCGCGGCAGGAGGCGCCTGATCGGCTCGTACAACCTCGGCTCGATGGCCAATGCCATGCCCCAGGCCCTCGGGGCCCAGCTCTGGGCGCCCGATCGCCAGACCGTCGCCTTCTGCGGCGACGGCGGGCTGAGCATGCTGCTCGGCGACCTCATGACGGTCAAGACGTACCAACTGCCGGTGAAGCTCGTGGTCTTCGACAACCGCCGGTTGGGGATGGTCAAACTCGAACAGGAGCAGGCCGGCCTGCCTGAATTCGGCACGGAACTCGACAACCCCGACTTCGCCGCAGTCGCCACCGCGCTCGGCCTCACCGGCATCCGTGTCACCGACCCGGCCGATCTCCACGACAGCGTGCGCCGGGCCCTCGACACCCCTGGGCCGGTCCTGCTGGATGTGCTGACCAACCCCGAGGAGGTGGCCGTGCCGGGCAAGCCGACGGTGGCACAGGGGTGGGGCTTCGCGATCGCCAAGGTCAAGGAGATTCTCCCGAGCCGCGAAGGCTGACCGGGAACACGGTCTCGTGTACTCGCCCGGTCAAAGGTGACGGTGTGACTCACCGCCTGTGCGGGTGAGTTGACGGGCGAGTGTAACTGCGCCGCACCAGGACGCGCTTTGTGGTCGACCAGTTGCTTTTCACCGAGAACCGGCGCGACGGCGTGCGCACCATCAGCGCCCTGATCCGGCGCCCCGTGACCACTGAAGCCACTCGGTCCCGGGGGGCCGTAGAGCCGTCTGCGAGGATGGGCGCATGACGGTGCGGAGCAGGAATCATGTGACGGTGACCGGCCAGTCCGGTCGCCCCGTGCTGATGCTGGCGCACGGGTTCGGGTGCGATCAGAACATGTGGCGGCTGGTGGTACCGCTCCTGGAGGGCGACTTCACCGTGGTGCTCTTCGACCACGTGGGAGCGGGACGTTCCGATCTTTCGGCGTGGAGCATGGAGCGCTATTCCTCGCTGGAGGGATATGCCGATGACGTGCTGGAGATCTGCCGTGAGCTGTCGCTCGGTCCGGTGACCTTTGTGGGGCATTCGGTGAGCGCGATGATGGGCGTTCTCGCTGTGGCGCGGGATCCGGAGGCCTTCGCTGGTCTGGTCCTGCTCGCCCCGTCGCCGTGTTTCATCGACGATCCGGCCGCCGGCTATCGGGGTGGGTTCAGTGCCGAGGACATCGATGAGCTCCTGGAATCGCTGGATGCCAACTATCTGGGCTGGTCAGGCGCCATGGCACCGGTGATCATGGGCAATCCCGAGCGCCCCGAACTGGGCGAGGAGCTCACCAACAGCTTCTGCCGGACCGATCCGGACATCGCCCGGGCCTTCGCCCGGGTGACCTTCCTGTCCGACAACCGCGACGACCTCGCCAAGGTCACCGTGCCCACCTTGGTCGCGCAGTGTTCCAGGGACGCGATCGCGCCCCCGGAGGTCGGAACCTTCGTGCAGTCACAGATCCCCGGCAGCCGCCTGGTCACGCTGAACGCGACCGGGCACTGCCCCCAGCTCGCCGCCCCGGAGGAGACGGCTGCCGCGATCATCGCCTTCGCGGGAGCGGGCCGATGATGCGTAAGGCCAGTGACGGCGGGGGCAGCGAGAACCGTGACGACCACGCGGCGTTCTCCGCGCTGTTGGAAGACAACGCGGAAGACCTGTACGAGCGTGCGCCGTGCGGCTACCTCTCCACCCTGCTGGACGGCACGATCGCGAAGATCAACACGACGCTGCTCAACTGGCTGGGCCACCAACGCGGCGACCTGGTGGGCCGCAAGACGTTCTCCGACCTGCTCACCGCCGGAGGCCGGCTCTACCACGAGACGCACTTCGCTCCGCTGCTGCGCATGCAGGGAGAGGTCAGCGGAATCGCTCTGGAACTCAAGACGGCCGACGGCAGCCGTCTGCCGGTACTGGTGACCTCCACGGTCAAGACCGGCAGCGACGGGCAGCCACTCCTGATCCGTACCACCGTCTTCGACGCCCGCGACCGCCGCGCCTACGAAACCGAGCTGCTGCGCGCCCGTCAGAAAGCAGAACGCGAACGCGAGGAACTCAAACGCCTCAACGCCACCCTGCAACGGACCCTCCTCCCTCCGACCTTGGTGAATGTGCCCGGCTTGGATGTGGCCGCGCATTATCACATCGCCTCAACCGACAAGGTCGGCGGCGATTTCTACGACCTGTTCCCTCTCGCCTCCGGAACGTGGGGACTGTTCCTGGGCGACGTGTGCGGCAAGGGCGCGGCCGCGGCGGCCGTCACCTCCCTGGCCCGCTACACCCTGCGCGCCGCCGCCGTCTACGACCCCGACCCGGTCGCCGTCCTGAGCAACCTCAACACGGTTCTCAACCACGAATACAACGGCCAGGACCCGCGGTTCTGCACGGTCGTCTTCGGACTGCTCGTCCCCGACACCGACCGAGGCGGCTTCCGTGTCACCCTGGCCAGCGGCGGCCACCCCCCTGCCCTGCTCATGCGGGCCGACGGCAGTGCCGACTACCTGCCCACCCCCGGCGGGCAGCTCATCGGCGCCCTGCCGGACGCCCACATCGCCACCACCACCGTCCGCCTGGACCTCGGCGACACCCCGCCGCTCCACACGGACGGCCTCACCGAAGCACACACCGCTCAGATCACTGACGACGACCGCTACGGTGACGACGCTCTCCTCGACTTCGCCCAGACCCTGGCACCGACGACCGCCTCCGACGCCGTCGCCGCGGTCCGTGACCTGCTCGACACACTCGGCACCGGAGTGGACGACGACACCGCCGTGCTCGCCATCAGCGTGCCCCGGCCCACCAGTGAAGAGCAGCCGTGACCCAGCTGACCGTCCACACCCGCGCCACCTCCGCCGGGCCCGTCATCGAACTGTCCGGAGAACTCGACAACGACAGCGCCCCCGACGTACGTACGCTCCTGCCCCGCCTGACACTCCAGGCAGGCCAGCAGCTAGTCATCGACCTGACCGGCATCACCTTCTGCGACTCCAGCGGCATGACCGTCCTGATCGCCGCCCGCAATCACGCCCTCGCCGCCCAGGCAGACATCGCTCTGGCAGCGGTCCCGGACCGCGTCAGCCGAATGCTCCACATCGTCGGGCTGGACCAGGTCTTCCCCACCCACGCCACCGCACAAGCGGCCGCAGCAGCCTGGACACCACCCACTCCCACCCCTGAATGAGCGCATGCCGCGGCGCAGAAACCACGGGGCACGTCAGCGCAGTGGTTCCGGTCCTGAGGTCAGTTGGACTTGTCCGCCGTGGGTGCGTCGAGGCCCGCCGGGCCGGCGCGGAGCATCGCCCGGTAGAGGTCGTCGTGGTCGGGCGAGGGAGGCAGGAGGCCGCGGGCGGGGGCCTCGACGGACTGGATGAACAGGGCGACGACGCGACGCCAAGCGTCGGGGGCGGAGTCGCCGCAGGCGTTGACGACGCCGGCGTTGGCCATGTGGATCAGTACCAGGTCCGAAGGGTCGAAGTCCTCGCGCAGACGGCCCGTCGCCTTGGCGCGGTTGATGAGCCGCGCCATGCCCTCGTACGCCTCGTTTCGGCGCTCTTCCATGGCCTTGGCGGTGGGGAAGGTCGTGGTCAGTACGTCGGCGAAGCCCTGGTCCGCGGCCTGCATCGCGCAGGCGGTCTCGATGTAGCCGATGAACCCGTGCCAGGGGTCGGGGTCGTCCAGGGCGACGGCGACCGCGTCGGCGTAGGCGTCCATGCGGTCGGCGAAGACGGCGGCGACCAGCTCCTCCTTGGTGGGGAAGCGGCGGAAGATGGTGGCGATGCCCACGCCTGCCTCGCGGGCCACGGAAGCCATGGAGGCGTTCAGCCCGTCACGCGCGAACACCCTGCGTGCGGTGGCGATGACGCGCTCCCGGTTTCGCTCGGCGTCCCTGCGCAGCGGCTGAGCGGCGGTGTCGTCGGGGTGCTGGGCGCCAGGAGTCATACCGGCCAGTCTAGCAATCGGATTGCCCTATCCACTTTCAGTGGTAGCGTGGACACCGCGAACCGGAAAGACCTATCCGGTTCTCGAACTGGATAGACCTATCCAGATCTATCGTTTCCGCCAACTCAGGTTTTGCGAAAGGATTGTTGTGACCAGCATCGCCATCGTCGGAGCCGGCCCCCAGCTGGGCCTGGCCATCGCCCGCACCTTCGGCACCCAGGACTTCGACGTCGCCCTGATCTCCCGCAACCGCGACAAGCTCGACGACCTCGTCGACACACTCAGTGCCGAAGGCATCACCGCCGCCGCCTTCCCCGCGGACGTACTCGACCGCGACACCCTCACCCAGGCACTCAAGGACGCCGCCGCACAGTTCGGCGGGATCGACATCCTGGAGTACTCCCCGCTGGGAACGTTCGGCTCGGTCGTTCTGACCACTCCGGCCGAGAGTGACCCGTCCGATGTGCAGCACGAGATCGAGTTCCAGCTGTACGGGGCGATCGCCGCCACCAAGGCGGTGCTGCCCGCGATGCGCGAGGCCGGCACCGGCACCCTGCTCTACACCACCGGCGCCGGCTCCCTCGACCCTGTGCCGGTGGTCGGCAATGTCAACGCCGCCGCCGCGGCGCTGCGCAACTGGGCGGTCAACCTGCACAAGGAACTGGACGGCACCGGCATCCAGGCCGCCCACGTCGGCATCGACGTGTCGATCGCCGTCGCCCTCATCCCCGGCCAGCCGGTGATCCAGCCCGAGGACATCTCCCCCGTCTACTGGGAGCTGCACACCACCAAGCGCGACCAGGCCGAGCTCGTCTTCAAGGGCTGATCGCACCGCCTACTTCGTCGAACCCCGATCGCGCCGCGGCGTGCGTGCGCCACGGCGCGCCTGATCCTCCCGGGCGCCCTGGACATCGCGACCGTGCTCACTCCGGTGGCCGCCACGGATATTGCGGTGGTCATGCTCCTGGCCATGGGCCTCCACGCCCGCCGCAAGGAGCCCTCGGCCATCACGTTCAACGCGGTCCTGCTCATCCTCGCGGCCATCGTCACGTGGGGCCGCTTCAGGCCCCACGCCTTCCGACCGGCCCATCTCCCCCTACGGCGGCCCTGCGCACCGCAACGTGTGCCGGGCCGCCCACGGGACGCGGCCGACACGCCTCCCGTCCGGGCTTCGACGCCGTCTCCAGCCCGTACGGGGCGCTGGTGGCCGACAGCCTCCAGGAGATCGCCGACAAGATCCTCACCAAGCGCGAGCTGTTCGGCCTCGGCCGGTCGACTGGACTGACCGCTGCGTGAAGACCGACGAAGCCTCCATACCCACCCTCGGCTTTCCCCCACTCACATCGACTTCCACCGCCGGCATCCCCTCTGGAGACAACAGCCTGGTCGCCGACCCAGCTCAGCACCGCCTTCTACCACTACCGATCCAGCACCCGAACAGACCTATCCAAAACGCATCAGCCAACACACCCCCGCCCCTTTTGGAAGGGATTGCTGTGACCAGCATCGCCATCGTCGGAGCCGGCCCCCAGCTGGGCCTGGCCATCGCCCGCACCTTCGGCTCCCAGGGCTTCGACGTCGCTCTGATCTCCCGCAACCGCGACAAGCTCGACGACCTCGTCGGCACACTCAGCGCCGAAGGCATCACCGCCGCCGCGTTCCCCGCGGACGTACTCGACCGCGACACCCTCACCCAGGCGCTCAAGGACGCCGCCGCACAGTTCGGCGGGATCGACGTACTGGAGTACTCCCCACTGGGAACGTTCGGCACCACCGCGATGACCACCCCTGCCGAGACCGAACCCGCGCACGTGCAGCACGAGTTCGAGTTCCACCTGTACGGAGCCATCGCCGCCACCAAGGCGGTGTTGCCCGCGATGCGCGAGGCCGGCACCGGCACCCTGCTGTTCACCACCGGTGCCCGCTCCATCAATCCCCAGCCGCCGACCGCCAACATCGACGCTGCCATGGCCGCACTGCGCAACTGGGCGATCAACCTGCACAAGGAACTGGCCGGCACCGGCATCCAAGTCGCCCACATCGGCCTCGACGCGACGATCGGCACCCCCACCTTCTACGGTCAGCCGCGGGCCATGGCTGACCAGATCTCCCCCATCTACTGGGACCTGCACACCACTCACCGCGACCAGGCAGAGCGAATCTTCAGAGGCTGACGCCTCACCGGCTGACCAGCACTCCCCCGTCGGCGACACCACTGCTGAGGGAACCCGCTCCCTGATCCTCACCACACCCCACGTTGTGGCGCCATGGCCTGCGCGTACGACCACGAGATCACGCCGCGGCTCTCGATGCTCCCGGGCGGGCCATGTTCCGACGTCCGAGCACTGCGTACGCCCGGACTTCTGCTCGCCCGCAACGGCGGGCTCATCACGGACAACATCGAGCCACTAGATGCCACGGCCACCCCCATCGCTGCGGAGGTCGGAGCGGTCGTTGTTCTCCGCCGAGTACCGGCTCGCGCGGGCACCCCCCGGACGTCTCCCTTGAAGCCATGGCCGAACTCCGGCCCTCGTTCCGAACCAGAAGGGCACAGCCATCCCTTCGCGGGTCGATGCGTCAATCGCTGACGCGTCGCCTCATACGGTCACGCAACCCGTGGCTCGTCTCGCCGGCTTCGGCAGCGATCGGCTGCCCGAATCGGACGCAGACCCTCGCTCGGCTTCGAACAGGAAGCCTTCTCCGTTGCACGGGGAACGCGTTGAACAACAGAGCCGTGCTCATTCCGGTCATGGTCGAGGTGAAGAAGTAATCGGCGGCGGCTCCGACCGCCCGTCGGGATGCGATGGGTCGAGGCAAGGCGCCAAGGATCAGTGGAGTGTCGAGCCGTCATCATCCTCAACCCGGCCGAACCACCGCTGCTGATGCGCAACACCGCGTACTGCCTGGTCGAGGGCGACTGCGACCACAGCGCCATCGAGAACAGCATCCTGGCCATGGCCGAGAAGGTGCACGCCCATGTACCCGGCTACCGGCTCAAGCAGCGGGTCCAGTTCGACACGTACGGCCCGGACGACCCCCTGCACATCCCGCAGACGGGGAAGTTCACCGGCACCAAGGTGACCGTGATGCGCGAAGTCACCGGCGCCGCCGACCATCTGCCCGCCTACGCCGGCAACCTCGACATCATGACCTCCGCGGCCGTCGCCACCGCGGAGCGCATCGCCCAGCACGCGGGGCGTTTCGGGTACTTCGCCACCCTGCCCATGCCCGATGCCACCGCCTCCGCCACGGAGGCCCGGCGGGCGCTGGACGAACTCGGCGCCGACGGGGTCACCCTGCTGGCCAACAACCAGGGCACCTACCTCGGCGCAGGCGGCCAGGACGCGCTGTGGCAGGTCCTTGACGAGCGGGGCACGGTCGTCTTCGTACACCCCGCCGAGTTGCCCGCACCGGCCGTCGAGGGCATCCCGCCGTTCGCCACCGACTTCCTCCTGGACACGACCCGGGCCGCGTACCTCCTCGTACGCAACCGCATCGCGCGCACATACCCGAACATCCGGTTCATCCTCAGCCACGCCGGCGGCTTCGTGCCTTACGCCTCCCACCGCATGGCCGTCACCATCGCGGGCGACACCGGACGCAGCCCCCTGGACGTGCTGGACGACTTCCGCGCCTTCTACTTCGACACCGCACTGTCCTCCAGCCCCGCCGCCCTGCCCACCCCTGCTCGCCTTCGCCCGCCCCGGGCACGTCCTCTTCGGCAGCGACTGGCCCCTCGCCCCCACCCCTGCCGGCCAGTACTTCGCGGGCGGCCTCGACACCGGAGTGGACCCCGACCTCCTCCAGGCCGTCAACCGCGGCAACGCCGAGGCCCTGTTCCCCCGCCTGGCCGCCACCCCCGCACCCACTCCGGTTCGTCCGGTCCCGACACGCCTGCGCCAGGCCGCCCAACGGGCCGCCGCCTGCCTCGTCTTCAAACTCGTCCAACCCGGCACCGATCGAGCAAGGTCCCCAAGACCTCCTCACTGATCCCGGATGGCCGGGGCCTCGATGGCCAGGCTGAGGTCATGCCCGGAAACCAGCGGGTGCGTCGTCGACGCGTGCGACAAGATGGGGCTTCCGAGCGGTGGAGGGGGCATTGGGATGAGTTATGAACTGCAGGCAGTCATCGCCAAAGACGAGGTGCTGCGTGGCGCCTCACGGGACTTGCCTGCCGCTCGGGTGGTCTCCCTCGGCCAGGGCCTCTCGCTGATGCCGATGACGGACCAACTCTTCGATGCTGCAACGGACGGCGCCGAGGGCTCTCTGGGATTCTGGCGGCTTCCGGGAGGGTTCGACAAGCGGCTTGCGGACTGGTCGGCCGCCGGAGTGGTGGCCTATCTGGAAGCCGAGTACTTCGGCGGTGTCGGCGAGCAACAGGCTGCCGTCTGGGCTGATGGGGCCGTCGTACTGGGACCACTCCAGGTAGCGGAGGGCCAGTCCTTCGGATCCGCCGGCAGCCCGATCTCGCAGGCCCTCCGGAGGCTGGGTGTGGTGGCTGACGCGGCCACGGACGAGTTCGCAACCGTGGGGCTGGATCGCCATCGGCACAGCGAGGACTGGATTGCTTAGGCGGCGACTTCCGGATTCCTGCAGTGGCCGGCTGCCGCGATGTCGACGGCCAGGACACCTGGCCGCGGAGCGGCCCGTGCAAGAGTGCTTGCTCAAGGTGTCGAACCGGGCGGAGGGCACCCATCGGTGAGCATCGGATCCACGGGAGGAACGTCGACGCGACCGGACGGGCCGCCGACGCGTGCAGGGAGATGGTTGCCGCCGTACGGTCGTGATCTCCCGGCCCGCACGAGTGCCCTGTCGCACACCCCGCCCACTGCGTGAGTCGTTCGGCGGTCGCGGTCAGTTCCCGCCAACTGGCGTGGTTCTTCTCATGTGTTGAGCCCGTTTGTCGTCGGCCGCGCGCTGGGCATCGTTGACGTGCCGGACCGTCCGGCGCGGCGGAAGCGACGAGGTGGCACAGATGGCTGACGTGAACCCGGAACCGATCGCGACCTTCTGCGGCGACTGCAACTGCGGTTGTCCCCAACTCTTCCTGGACCCGGATGCTCCCGAGGACAAGCGGGTACGCATCACCGACGACTTCGGACAGCAGGTGCGGATGAGCGAGGAGCAGTTCGCCGACCTCGTCGCCCAGGCCAAGGCCGGCGCCCTGGACCGGCTCACGGTGGCGTCGGCCTGACGTCGGCACGACTCCGTGAACGACGACACCCTGACCATCGGCGTCCTCCTCTTCGAGGGCGCCGAGGAACTCGACGTCGCCGGTCCTTGGGAGGTACTGGGGTTCTGGGCCGCCCACATCGCGTCGTCTCCGGTGCGGGTCCTGCCCCTTGGGCCCCGGGCGGGTGTGGTGCGGTGTGCCAAGGGGCTCGGCCTCGTCGCGGATCACGACCTCACCACGGCACCGCCGCTCGATCTGCTGGTCCATCCCGGAGGTGACGGCACCCGCTCCCTGGTGAAGGACGAGCCGCACCTGGCCTGGCTGAACGAACTGCACCGGCAGCGAACGGTCCTGGCGAGCGTGTGCACCGGCTCGCTCGTCCTCGCGGCCGCCGGTCTGCTGGCGGACCGGCCGGCCACCACCCACCGGGACTACCTCGACAAGCTCGCGAAGATCGACAGTTCGGTCGACCTACGCGCCGGGCAGCGGTTCGTCGACGACGGCGACATCGTCACCTCCGCCGGCGTGTCGGCCGGGATCGACATGGCGCTGCATCTCGTCGGCCGTCTCGGCGGGGCCGAGGAGAGTGAGCTGACCCGGAACGGAATCCAGTACGAGCCGCCCCGCGCGTGACGGGGCGTCACCGCTCCGCAGGCTCGGGCTCGGGCTCGGGCTCCTGGGCGAAGGCGAGTGGCTGGGCGGCATACGTGATACGGACGACGCCGTCGGGGTGTCGTTCCGTAGCGCCCCGTACGCCGAAGACGTCACACAGGAGGTCCGGTGTCAGGACCTCCAGCACGGGTCCCGCCGCCACCACCGCGCCTTCGTGGAGCACGACGAGGTGGTCGCAGAGCCGGGCGGCCAGGTCGAGGTCGTGCAGGACCGCCAGGGTGGTGATCCCGGTGCTGCGGATCAGGTCCAGGAGCTCGAACCGGGCGCGGATGTCGAGGTGGTTGGTGAGTTCGTCCAGGACCAGGAGCCGGGGTCGTTGGGCGAGGGCGCGAGCCAGCAGGACGCGCTGGCGTTCGCCGCCGGAGAGGGTGGCGTAGTCGCGGCCCGCGAAGGGGCCGACACCGCAGCGCTCGACCGCCTCGGTCACGGCCTCGCGGTCCTCGGCGCCGTCCCGGCCCATCAGGCCGTGGTGAGGCGTGCGCCCCAGGGCGACGATCTCGGTCACGGTCAGGCCGGTCGTGGTACCGGCATCCTGGAGGACGGCCGCCGTGCGGCGGGCGGCGGTGCGCGCGGACAGTTCCCATACGTCGTCGCCGCCCACCCTGACCACGCCGTCGGCCGGCCGCAGCGAGCGGTAGACCGTGCGGAGCAGGGTGGACTTGCCGCTGCCGTTGGGGCCCACGAGCCCGACGATGTCGCCCTTGGCGGCCTCCAGGCGCACATCGCGGAGGATCTGCTTGCGGTCCAGGGTGATGTGGAGCTGGTCCACGGTCAGTTTCATACGCCGTCCAGGCTCTTCATGCGGTGTCCAGGCCCTCCATGCGGTGTCCAGCCCGTCATACGGTGTCCAGGCCCTTGTTGCGGCGCAGCAGCCACAGGAAGAAGGGGGCGCCGAGCAGCGCGGTGAGGATGCCCAGCGGCAGTTCGTTGGGGCGGTTGACGGTGCGGGAGAGCAGGTCGACGAGGACGAGGTAGATGGCGCCCAGGAGTGCGGTCAGGGGCAGCAGTCTGCGGTGGTCCGCGCCGGTGGTGAGGCGGACCAGGTGGGGGATCATCAGACCGACGAAGCCGACGCCGCCGGCGACGGCGATGACGGTGCCGGTGAGCAGCGCGCTGATCACCAGCAGGACGGCGCGCAGCCGGTTGACGTCCACGCCGAGCGCGGTCGCGGACTCGTCGCCGGCCAGCAGGGCGTTGAGGCGACGGCCGAACAGGGTCAGCACGACGGTGCTCGTCAGGACCACCACCGAGACCGTGGGCAGTTGGCTCCACTGGGCGCCGGCGACGCTGCCGAGCATCCAGAACATCACGGTCCGCAGTTCGGTGGGCGTCGCCAGCAGCTGGACGAAGCTCGTGATCGACAGCAGGACATAGCCGACCGCGACCCCCGCCAGCACCAGGCGGGTCGGGGCCAGTCGGCCCTGACGTTGTCCCAGGGCGAAGACCAGGGCCCCGGCCGCGAGGGCGCCGACGAACGCCGCGCCCGACACACCGAGACCGCCCAGCCCGCCGAGCGCGACACCGCCCAGGGTGATGACCAGTACGGCGCCCAGGGAAGCACCGTAGGAGAAGCCCAGGACGACCGGGTCGGCGAGCGGGTTGGAGACCAGGGTCTGGAGCACCGCCCCGGCGACGGCGAGGCCCGCGCCGACCAGAGCGGCCAGGGCGACGCGGGGTGCCCGGAAGGTCCACACGATCTGGTCCAGCGCCGGGTCGCCGGTGGCTCCCCGGCCGGTGACATGGTGCAGGAGGATTCCCCACACATCCGCCACCGGGATGTTCACGGCACCGATGCTCACCGCCACCACCATCACGGCCACGAGGACGACCAGCAGGCCGGCGACCGCGAGCGGCAGCCGCAGACGGCTCGGAATCGGAATCGAACTCGGGCTCAGAACTTGTCGGGGTGCAGCATCTTGGCGACCTTCTCGACGGCCAGGTCGTTGCTGGGGCCGAGGTACATCGAGTCGGACAGAGCCACGTACTTGTTGTTCTTCGCGGCCGGCCACTGGGGGAACTCCTTCAGCAGTTTCTTGGCGTAGGCCGCCGGGTTCGGGTCGTTGTAGCCGATGACGACGAGCGCGTCGACGTCGGTGGCGGCCACCTTCTCCTTGCTCAGGTCGGCGAAGGAGGCCTTGGATGCCGAGGCGAAGGCGTTGCTGCCGCCGGCCTTGGCGAGGATGTCGTTGTAGATGCCCTTGGCGACGACCGAGCTGAAGTCGTTGCCGCCCATGGCCATGTTGGAGAACAGGATCATGACCTTGGGCTGCTTCTCGCCCTGCACCTTCGCCGAGACGTCGGCGATGTTCTTCTCCGACGCGGCGATCAGCTTCTCGGCGCGGTCGCCGACGTTGAAGACCTTGCCCATGTCGCGCAGCAGCGTGTAGCTGTCGGCGATGGTCATCTTGGAGGTGTCCTGGTCGCAGCCCTGTGGGGAGACGTAGGTGCCCGCGCCCACCTGCTTGAGCTGGTCCCGGGTGGCGAAGCCGTTCTTCTCGTCGAAGCCGTACGAAGTCGTGGACAGCACCAGGTCGGGCCGCAGCCCGATCATCGCCTCGCGCGGGACGTCGTACGCGTCGTTGAGCTTGACGTCGCCGGTCGGCAGGGCCTTGATGGCCTTGGCGCGACCCGCCACCTCGGACATCCCGTAGCTCTGCTGGTTGGCGACGATGCGGTCGCCGACGCCGAGGGAGAGCAGCGTGGAGACCTCGGCCACCGAGGCGCCGTTCATCACGACCACCCGGCTGGGCTCCTTGGTGAACTTCTCGGACACCCCACAGTTCTCGAGGGTCACCGGGTAGCCGGACTTCGCAGCCGCCGCGGATGCCTTGCCGCCGGTGGCGGCGCCCTTGTCGGTCGACGAGTCGGCGCATGCCGTCGTGACCAGGCAGAGGACGCCGGCCAGGGCGACGGCGACCGGCCGTTTCTTGGTCATGCTGACTCCTTGTTGCGGGGTGCTCGTGAGGCGTCGGGTTCTGTTGCAGTAGTCGGGGGGTGGAGCCCCCGAGTTCCCGGACATGCCCAACTACCTTGCGGGCGTGGCGGGATGGCAGTGCTTCCCGGCTGGGGCGGGCAGGGTTCCGGTGGTGACGCAGTGGTCGAGGTACCGGAAGACGAGGTTGCGGTCGACGGGCGGGCAGGTGATGCCGCTGCCGCGCAGACCGTTCACGACGTTGTCGGCGTGGACACGGCCCAGGCGCAGGTCGGGCCCGGTCGCCTCGCCGGTGTCCGCGTCCCAGGAGTCGAAGAAGGCGAGCGTGGTCGCCGCCACGTCGGACCCACCGGACCCACCGGACCCACCGGACCCACCGGACCCACCGGAGTCACCGGAGTCACCGGAGTCACCGGACGAGCGGGGCAGTTCGGCACGCCACCGGGCCAGCGGCATACGCCGCAGCGGGTAGCCGTACTCCCCCAGCCAGTCGTACACGTCACCCAGCCTCACCAGCTCGCCGACGGCGTGGTTGAAGACGGTCGCGCCCGGCGCGGGCTGTCCGAGGCTGAGGTGGACGAGGGCCTGGGCGGCGTGGTCGACCGGTGTCCAGATCTCCTCCTCGAACAGGTCGGGGACGATGCCGACGGGAACCCCCGCGCGCAGCACGCTCCAGAGGAAGTCCCGCTCGTTCACGTAACCGGTGGCGTACGGGCCGACGATCCGGCCGAGCCGGTGCACGGTGACCGGCAGGCCTCTCTCCGCGGCCTGTTCCAGCAGGCGCTCGGCCGCCCACTTCGACTGCTGGTAGCCGTAGCGCAGTCCGGGATGGGCCGGGAGGAACGCCTCCGGTACCTCCGGGGCGAGGGCGAGGGGCGGGGCGACGGAGAGGGTCGACACGAAGTGCAGGGTGGTCGAGCGCACGGCGGCCATGCGCAGCAGGTCCCGGGTGGACTCGGTGTTGGCGGCGCGGAGGGTGGCGTACTCGCGCATGATGCTGACGGTCGCCGCGTTGTGGAGGATCGCGCCGCAGGTCCGGGCGAGTTCGGCGAAGAGGCCCTCGTCCAGGCCGAGGCGGGGACGAGTTAGGTCCGCGGGGATCGCCGTGATGCGTCGGCGCGCCGCGTCCGGGAGGGGGATCAGGTGGGTTTTCAGGGCCTGGTGGATACGGGCGGTGGCCTCGGCGGGGCTCGTGGCGCGGACGGTGCAGACGACCTCCGCGCCGGTGCTCGTCAGGAGTTCGGCCAGCAGATGTACGCCGACGAAGCCGGTGGCGCCGGTGAGCAGGATTCTGTCCGGTGTGCCGCTCGCCCGAGGGCCGTCGCCGGGGTGGATGTCCGGATCGAGGACGGTGTCGGCGAGCAGGGCCGCCGGAAGGCCGGCAGCGGCCGGTCGAGGCCGCTCCCGTTGCTCCAGGAACCTCGCCAATTCGGCGGGGGTCGGGTGCTGGAAGAGCCAGGCGACCTTCACGTCACGGCGCAGTTCGACGCCGAGACGGTTGGCGACCTGGATGGCCTGGAGCGAGTGGGCGCCGAGGTCGAACACGTCGTCCCGTGCGGACACGGCGGCCACGCCGAGCGCCTGCTGCCAGACGGCGGCGATGGTGCGCTCGAGTGTGCTGTCGGAAGAGGCCGCCCGCACATCGAGGCCGGGTGCCGTCGTGGCGAGCGCGTTCCTGTCGATCTTCCCTGAGCTCGTCCGGGGCAAGTGGTCGCGGAACTCCACGGCCGACGGGATCATCGCCGCGGGCAGCGTCTCCCGGAGGTGGTCGCGGATCCCCGCCACGGCCGGGGCGGTCCCGTCCGGGACGACGTAGGCGACCAGGCGCCGCGTCCCGTCCCCCAGCACCTGCCCTACGACAGCCGCGCCACGAACTCCCGGGTGACCGAGGAGGGCGCCCTCGACCTCGGCCGGGTGCACACGATGTCCGCTGATCTTGAACTCGGTGTCCGACCGGCCCAGGTAGCGCAGTTGCCCGTCGTCGCCGATCCGTACGAGGTCGCCCGTGCGGTAGGCGCGGGGCGCTCCGGGGAGCTGGTCGAGAGGGGCGAAACGGGAGGTGTCCGGTGGTCGGTCTCCGCGGTAGCCGAGGGCCAGGTTGTCGCCCAGGAGGTGGAGTTCGCCGTCGACCACCGCGGCTCGGGTGCCGGGTAGCGGCAGCCCGATGGGGACGTCGCCCGGGGCGAGCGAGGGGTCGTGGAGGTCGGCGACGGTGGCGACCACGGTGGCCTCGGTCGGGCCGTAGGTGTTCAGCAGCCGGACCGTCGTACCGACGGCCTTGCGCCAGCGGTCGACCCGTTCGGGGTGGGCCGCCTCGCCGCCGATGACGACGGTGCGCACTTCGGCTGGCAGAGTGACGGCGCCTGTCGAGACGGCGTAGGCCAGTTCGTGCCAGTACGCCGTGGGCAGGTCGAGGAAGCTGATCCGCAGCCGTGCGCAGGCCTCCAGGAACCCGGGGACCGACTCGGTCATGTCGTCGCTGCGGACGACGAGCGTGGCGCCCGCGCACAGCGTGAGGAAGATTTCCTCGGCGCTGGTGTCGAAGTGCAGAGGGGCGAACTGCAGGACGCGGTCCCGGTGGTGAAGGCCGTAGCGGTGCGTGGCGCCCGCGACGAAGCGCGCGAGGGCGCGGTGGCCGATCTCGACCCCCTTGGGGCGCCCCGTGGAGCCCGAGGTGTGGAGGACGTAGGCGAGGTCCTCCGGCGTCGTCGTCGGTGTCGTCGGTGTCGTCGGCCGGGCCGCTCCGGACTCGGGTTCCGGCTGGTCGTATCGCAGGACTACCCGGTCCCCGAAGGCGTCGGCGTAGGCGCTGGTGGTGAGGACCAGGACCGGTCGGGCGTCGTCCAGCAGTTCCGCCCTGCGGGCCGGGGGCGCCGTCGGGTCGAGTGGACAGTAGGCGGCACCGGAGAGCAGGACGCCGAGGACGGCGGTGATCGCGTCGATGCCGCGCGGCAGGGCGACGGCCACCAGGTCGCCGTGGCCGACCCGGCGGGCAGCCAGTCGGCGGGCGAGCGAACGTGCCGACCCGAAGAGTTGGGCATACGTGATGCTGTCGCCGTCGTGCTCGACGGCGACAATGCCGCCTCGCCGGGCGGCGTGGTCGGCGATCGGGCCGAGGACCGGGCGGACGGGTCCGGGCAGCGGCCCACCGTCCAGGACCGGCACGGGTTCGCGCGCACGCAGGTCGCCGAGCGCCCGGTCGGGGGCGGCGACGGCCTCCCTGAGCAGGGAGAGCAGTCCCTCCTGGAGTGCGGCGACGTCCGCCTCGTCGTAGAGGTCGGGGTGGGCGTCCACGGCGATGCGCAGTCCCCCGCCCTCGGAACGGTCGTAGACGTTGACCGACAGGTCGTCGACGGGGCCCGCGGAGACGTTGTGCACCGTGCTGCGGTGTCCGGCGAACCGCAGGTCGTACTCGAAGGGCATGATGTTGACGCCGGGACCGGACAGCCGGCGCTGTCCGCCGACGAGCTTGAGATCGCGCCGCAGTTGTTCGTAGCGGTAGCGCTGGTGCGGCAGTCCGGCGCGGAGCTCGCGGGAGATCCGGGCCGCGAGGTCGCGCAGGCTGTCCGATGCGGTGACCGCGACGCGCAGGGGCAGGATGTTGCGCACCAGGCAGGGAACGCGTAGCGATACGGAGCCCAGGCGTCCCATCGTCGGCAGGCTGAGGACGATCTCCGGTGCGCCGGTCGCCTGGTGCAGCTGGGCCGCGGTCACGGCCAACAGCACCTCGGACCAGGTGAGCTTCAGGTCGCGGGCGACGGCACGCAGTGCCTCGGTATCCGTCGCGTCGAGGTCCGCCACCCGCCGGTGGAACGTGCGCGCGGGCAGGGCCGTACGGCCGGCGGGGGTCGCCACGGGCGGCCGGTCCGCGAACCGGTCCGCCCAGTAGGCGCGGGCCTTGGTGAAGCGGGGCGACTCCCGGTAGGCCCGTTCCTCGTCCCGCACCGCGGCCAGGGTGCCGAAACCGCTGTCCTCCACCGGCTCGCCCGCCGTCAGGGCCGTGTAGACCTGGGCGACCCGGCGGGCGACCAGCGACAGGCCGAAGCCGTCGAGGGCGATGTGGTGCACGCGGTGGTACCAGAGGTACTGCTCCGGTGCGGTGCGCAGCAGGGCGTGGCCGAAGACGGGGCCGCGCGCGAGGTCGACGGGGCGGGCCATGTCCTCGCCCATCCAGGCCAGGGCCGCCGCGTGCGGGTCCAGCTCGGTGGTGAGGTCGGCCGTGTGCAGGTGCCAGTCGCCGACCGGCGCGGCGGTCTGCCAGGGGCGGCCCTGGTCGTCGACGACGAAGGCGACGTTCAGGGCCTCCGTCTCCGCGACGACGTGGTGCAGGGCCTCGTCGAAGACGGCCGTGTCCACCGGTCCGTCGATGAGCACGTACTCGGCCGTGTTGTACGCGGGACTGTCCGGGTCGAGCTGCTGGCCGGTCCAGATCCCTTCCTGGGCGGCCAGCAACGGATGACGCCGTGCTGTGTCATCCATGTCGCTGTCATGCGTCGGCATGGTCCGCTCCCCTCGGCTGTGCGGAGAGCAGTTGCCACCACTGGGCGAACGAGGTGCACTCGGCGAGTTCGACGAAGGTCACCTGCGCGCCGGTCTCCCGCCACCGTTCGAGAAGGGTGACGATCCGCAGGGAGTCAAGTCCGGCGTCTATGGGGTTCTCTTCGAGGTCGACTTCGTCGGGCTGCTGGTACAGAAACTCCGCCAGGTCCGCGCGGAAGCCCTCCAGCGTGAGGGGAGCAGGCATGTCGTTCTCTCTCAATCCGGCCTGGTGGAAGGTCAGTTGACCTTGCGGGCGGAGTAGCCCCAGAAGCGGTCGCGCAGCTCGCGGCGCAGGATCTTTCCGCTGGGGTTGCGCGGGACGCTGTCGATGAACTCGTAGCGGGCCGGCAGCTTGAAGCTCGCGAGCCGCGGGACGAGGAAGGTGTGCAGGTCGCGGGGGCTGGGCTGTTGCCCGGGCGCGGGGACGACGAAGGCGTGCACGTACTCGCCCCAGCGTTCGTCGGGGGCGCCGACGACGACGGCCTCCGCCACGCCGGGGTGGTGCTCCAGTACGTTCTCGATCTCGGCGGGGTAGACGTTCTCGCCGGCGACGAGGATGGCGTCCTTGATGCGGTCGCGGATGAAGATGTAGCCGTCCTCGTCGATGTATCCGGCGTCCCCGGTGTGGATCCAGCCGTCGACGAGGGTTTCGGCGGTCTTGTCGGGCAGTCCCCAGTACTCGACCATGTGGGCCGGCGTGGCCAGGCAGACCTCCCCGACCGCGCCCGGCGGCAGTTCGCGCCCCTCGCCGTCGATCACCTTGCTGCCCACTCCCGGATACGGCCGCCCGGCCGCCTGCATGAGGGGACCGCCGGGGACATGGGCGGCCGGTGGCAGGCAGACGGCGGTGTTTCCCGTCTCGGTGAGGCCGTAGATCTGGGCGAACTCGCAGTCGAGGACGGCGAGGCTCTCCTCCAGCAGTGCCTCGGAGATGGGGGAACCGCCGTAGACGGTCTTGCGCAGGGTGGTGAAGTCCTTGGCCCCGACATCGGGTTCGGTCAGCATCATGCGGAGCATGGCCGGGACGACACAGGCGGTGGTGATGCCGAGGTCGCGGATGAGGTCGACGGCCTGGCGGGCGGCGAAGGCTCGCATCGCGACGATCGTGGTTCCGGCATTGAAGTTCTGTGTGGCCCACCACAGGCCGCCGACGTGGAATCCGGGGATGCCGATCAGCGCGATGTCACCGGGACGCCAGTCGATCCAGTCGAGCCCCTCGCTCGCCAGCGCGTCGCGGATCGCGAAGAAGCTGCGGTGGGCGAGCACGACGCCCTTGGGCAGTCCGGTGGTGCCGCTGGTGTAGAGCTGGGCGACGGGAGTGTCGGGGGTGATGTGCGGTGTCGGGCCGGTGTCGGGGTGGGATGCCTTCCAGACGGCGAAGGGCTCTCCGAGCTCGACGACCGTGTCGGGGGGCGCGGTCGGCATCCTCTCGACGATCGGCCCGAACTCCTCCTCCAGGAAGAGCAGTCGGGTCCCGGAGTCCCGCAGGATGTGGCTGACCTCGGGCGCGGTCAGCCGCCAGTTGACGGGGACGAGAACGGTGCCGCTCTTGGCGCAGCCGAAGAGGATCTCGTAGTAGTGCTCGGACTCCTTGCCGAGGTACGCGACCCGGTCGCCCGGCGTGAGTCCGGCGGCCTGGATGGCGTGGGCGATGCGGTTGCTCTCGCGGTGCAGTTGGTCGTACGTCACCGTGCGGCCCTCGAAGAGAATCGCGGGCGTCGTGGGCTGTTGCTGTGCGTGGAAGCTCGCGGTCTGGACGAGCGTCTGGAGCTCCGGGTGGTGGAGCCTGTCCATGGCCATGGAGGGTCTCCGTCCTCTCTTGCCGCTGGGTGGGGTTGCGGAGGGCGCGTCAGGGGACGTTGACGAACGCCAGGATCGCCTCGCCGTCGCACCGGCCCGAGTCGGCGTCCCAGTAGCGGAAGGCGGTCTCGGCGTGGAGGAACGGGCTGCCGCCTGCCGGGGCGCGCCGGGTGACGGACTGGAATTCCATCTCCCCGGAGAACGCACGGGGGTTGACGGGTCGCCGGAAATTGGAGGCGAAGCGGGCGATCAGGATGTCCGGGAGCTGGTGCTTCCAGAAGTCGTCCAGTGTCCAGGATTCGAACCCTGTGCCCAGCCCTTCCTTCACGGACTTGGCGACGAGGTAATACATCATCTGGTTGTAGCAGATGTTCACCTCGACGGAATTCAGGTGGCCGGTGTCGTCGATGTAGCACGACTCCGGAATCGCGAATTCGCAGCGGGCGAGGGCTCGTCCGGCGTCGCTCTGGGTCACGACGGCCGAGCGCAGGTATTTGCAGTGGTCCTTGTAGGGCACCAGAACCTGCGCCAACAGGTCCTCGTCCGTGGGGTGCCGGGCCATGAAGAGGGCCGTCATGCCGCCTTGATCCCGTCGTGGAGCTTGCGCTCGTCGTGCACGGTGACGCGGTAGGAGACGGTCGGCTCGGGGGTGGTCGTGTGCCGGGCGCGGTGGATCAGGCTGCGGTTGTCCCAGACCAGCAGGTCGCCCTGTTCGAAGGCCTGCAGGTGGATGTTGTCGTGCTCGAAGGTCTCGTCGAGCTGGCCGGTGGCCTCGAACAGGCGCCCCAGCAGCTCGTCGTCGAGCGGCTTGCCGTCCTGGTCCTCGATGCCGACGGTGAAGCCCTCGCTGATGTAGAGGACCGTCTCCCCGGTCATGGGGTGGGTGAACGTGGTCGGTTGGAGGACGGCCGGGGTCTTCCGTTCGACCTCTTCGATGATCTCGGAGATCGGCCGGTAGACGTCGTGGGGCCGGATCTTGAAGTACTTGCGCACCGAGTGCCGGCAGTACGTTCCGCCGATCTCTTTCTTGAGTTCCTCGGGCAGCCTGCCGTACGCCCGCCCCATGTCGATGAAATACGTGCCGCGGTTCTTCTCGGGAATGACCTGAGGGTAGATCAGGGTGATTCCGAAGGGGTCCGGCATGAACTGGTAGTCGGCGTGCCAGAACTTGCCGGTCTTCGGTACGCCTATCTGCTTTCCGTTCTCCGGCACGTTGGACGAGACGAATATCTCCGTGACCTCCGGGTGGTGGTACATCGGCTCGTAGTAGGTCTCCGGGCGGCCCAGCCGCTTGCCGAGTTCGAGGAACTCCTGTGGAGAGAGGTCCTGGCCCTTCAGGACGGCGATCTTCTTGGTGTAGACGGTGCTTTTGAGCGCGTCGATGTCGGCGGCCGAGGCGGTGGTGTGGTCGAAGCCCTCGACCGTCGCGCCGATCGCGGTGCCGGGCTGCTCATTGATGCGCATGGGTGCTGCCTTTCGTGGGGTGGGCAGAGCGGAGGAGGTCAGAGCGCCGCTTGACGGGCGTCGACGAGTCCGGCGAGGTCGCCGAGGGTGAGGTCGGACCGGAGTTCGTCGTCGCCGACGGCCACACCGAGGTCGCGCTCGATGCGGATGCTGATCTCGACCATCGTCAGCGAGTCGACGTCCAGTTCGGCGAAGGTCGCCTCGGGGCTGATCCGGTCGGCCGGGGCGTCGTGCAGCCTCGCGAGGATGTCGACCAGCTGGTCGTAGGTGGTGCTCATGACGTCGTCCGTTCTCCTTGGTCGTACGGGCGGGGCGGTTCGTCGTACGGATGGGACTGTCGGTCGTACAGATGGGGCCGTTGGTCGTGCAGATGGGCCGGCGCGGGGAGCGTGGGCCAGGTCAGGAGGCAGGAGCCCCAGGTGAGGCCGCCTCCGAAGGCGGTGAGCAGAAGCCGGTCGCCGGGCCGGAGCGCCTGGCGGGCAGCCGCGTCGGCGAGGGCGAGCGGGATGGACGCGGCGCCCGTGTTGCCGACGGACTCGACATGGGTCACGCACCGCTCGCGAGGGAGACCAAGATCGTCGGCCACCGAGTGCAGGATCCTCAGATTGGCCTGGTGGGGTACGAAGTGGTCTACGTCGTCGATCTTCCAGCCGGCCCGGGACAGCGTGACGCGCGCCGACTCGGCCATGCGCGTCACGGCGTGCCGGTAGACCTCCTTGCCCCGCATGGCGAAGTGCCGGTCCTGGCGGCTGGGTTCGCCAGGCCGGGAGCGCTGTCGGGAACCACCGGCCGCGACCGTGATCAGGTCCTCGTGGGCGCCGTCGCTGCCGAGGTCGAAGTGGCCGACCGCACCCGGCTCGTCGGGGTGTCCGGCGCGCAGGACGACGGCTCCCGCGCCGTCGCCGAAGATGATCGCGTTGGCCCGGTCGAGGGGATCCACGATCGTGGAGTAGGTGTCCGCCCCGATGAGCAGGACCCGTTCGGCCACGCCGGCCGCGATGAGCCCGGCGGCCGAGGCGAGGCCGTAGACGAACCCGGTGCACACGGCGCTGATGTCGAAGGCGGCCGCCCCCGGCAGACCGAGCCGTGCGGCGACCGCGGGCGCGGTGGCCGGGCAGCTGCGGTCCGGGGTCGTCGTGGCGACGACGACGGCGTCGACCCTGTCCGTCGCGGCGGCGGCGAGTGCCCGGCGGCCTGCTTCGACGGCCAGGTCCGACGTCGACTCTCCGAGGTCGACGACGTGGCGTCGGCGGATCCCGGTCCGGGTGCGGATCCATGCGTCGTCGGTGTCGAGCCGGCGCGCGAGGTGCTCGTTGGTCACCACACGGGACGGCACCCATCCGGCCAGCCCGCACAGGACGGCGGCTGGAGGGGCGTAAGAGCCCGCGGCGGTAGGGGACATGGGGATTCTCCTGGCATGACGGAGGACGGGCCGGACGGCCCGGACACGGAATAGAGAGACGAAGGGGGTGTGCAAGGAGTGTCTAAGGACTGGTACTGGTGGCCCTGCGAAGTGCGAGGAGTGCGAGCGCGCCGCAGCCGATGCCGCCCGCTATCGCGAACACGGCGGTACGGATGCCGTCGAGGAGCCCTGGCCCGGAGGCGTTCTGCCCGACGCCACCGGCGAGCGCGACCAGTACGGCGAGGCCCACCGCGCCGCCCACCTGCAGGGTGGTCGACGCCAGTCCCGAGGCGACGCCCTGGTCACCGGGGGCCACCCCGGCGGACGCGGCGATCCACATCCCCGTCCACGCGGCTCCCTGGCCGAGGCCCAGCAGCACGATTCCCGGCAGGAGGCTGGGATACGAGCCGTCCGAGGTGAGGGCCAGGCCGAGTGCCGCGGCTCCGGTGGCGCCCAGCGTCATACCGCCCACGAGCATGCGGCGCATACCGAAGGCGGACACGGCCCGTTCGCCGACCTGCGTACCGACGGCCACCACCACGGCGGGCACGAGGAACGCGAGCCCGGTCGCGACCGCGCGGTACCCGTGGACCGTCTGGAAGTAGAGCGTCAGGAAGTACGGCACCGAACTGAACGTCGCGCTGAACAGAGCGGTCACCCCCATGGCCGCGAGCAGGCCGCGGTGGGCGAACAGCCTTGCAGGTACAAGCGGATCACGGGACCGCCTCTCCACCACGGCGAAGAGCGTCAGCAGGCAGACCGACAGCACCGCGCTCACGAGGGCCGCAGGCGTGTCCCAGCCCTCCGCGGGGGCCTGCACCAGCAGGAACACCAGGAGCGTGATCCCGCCCGTCGCGGTCAGCGCACCCGCCACGTCGAAGTGCCGTGAGCGGTCCCACGGACCGTCCGCGGGGAAGAGCGACCACCCTGCCACCGCGAGGGCTCCGGCCACGGGCACGTTGACGAAGAACACCGCCGGCCAGCCGTACGCCTCCACCAGGACCCCGCCGAGAAGGGACCCGAAGCAGAGCCCGCCGGCTCCCGCGGCACCCCAGACCGCCAGGGCCCGGTTCCGGTCGGGCCCTTCCTCGTACAGGGTGGTGATCAGGGACAGTGTCGCCGGGAACAGCAGGGAGCCGCCGATGCCCTGGACCGCCCTGACGGCGACGAGGACGCCGGGCGTCTGAGCCAGGCCGCCCACGAGGGACGACCCCGCGTACAGCAGCGCCGCGACGACGAACATCCGACGCCGGCCGAGCAGGTCGGCGGCCCGGCCACCCAGCAGCAGAAAGCCTCCGGTGGCCACGACGTAGGCACTCACCACCCACTGCAGGTCGTGGTCGGAGAATCCCAGCCCGGCGCCGATGTCGGGCAGGGCGACGTACACGATGTTGTAGTCGAGCGAGATGACGAGCTGCCCCAACGCCAGAACAAGCAGAGGAAGTCCGACTGACCTTCGGAGCGGATCCTTGGCCGACTCTGTCGTGAACATCATCGATCACCCCCCTCGGGATCACAGTATTCAGAATTCCTACGGAATGAATTTCCGGCAGACCGACGGTTTTTCGTCACCGTAGCAGCCCGATTCAGACTTGGGAATGGGCAACTTCTCGACACTCATTGCGTATTCAATGAATATCGGGGCAGCACGGGAAGCCGACAGTCGGAAACTGCCGGATCGGCGAGAACAGGGAATTCTCCAAGCGAATTCTTTACCCCCGCATCAGTCTTTACACCCGCGTCACTCCCCGTCCATGAGCCGACGGATCTCGGTGATGAGGGCGATCAGCGCCCGGCGCTCCGGAACGGTGGTTTCCGGATGCCAGAGGTCGATGAGCAGGCAGGTCCGTGGGCGGGTGCCCGCGTTGCGTGCCTCGTGCTCGAAGGAGTAGTCGAAGAGCAGGCACTTGCCCTCTTCCCAGGAACGTGTCTCCCCGGCGACCGTGAGGCTGCACCCGTCGGGGATGTCCACCGCGAGATGCAGGTTGATGCTGAAGTTCCACAGGTCGCAATGGGGTTCGATGACTGCGCCCGGCAACAGGGTGGAGAAATGGCATTCCAGGAGAGGGCATATCTTGCCCGTGTCGACGGCGACGTCTTTCAGCACCTGATAAGCAGTGGGAGCCGCGGCGGCCGATTCCTCGGCGAGACGTCCGTTTCGGAAGAGGTAAAGAGCCTGCCAGTCCTCCTGGCGTTTCAGATAGTGCTCGTAGTCCGAGAACACCTCCCGCCGCGCCGCCCATGCGGCATTCAGCTCCTTCTTGATCGCATGATGACTGGCCTCCAGTTCATGGACGACCGGGGCCAGTTCGGGGTAGGCGTACGGGTCGTGCCAGGGAGTGGGAGAGAGCCCCGGCATGATCCACTTGGCTGCCTTCTGCAGCGGATGCCGTTCGCCCCCGCCCGGCTGCACCATCTGCTCCACCCGAGCGATCGATTCCGTACCGAACTCGGCTCTGATCGCGGCGAAGGCGTTCTCTATCTCGGGTGTCATGCGGTTCTCCGGAGTTCGGGGGCCCGGTCACACGGAAGGGGTCGACGTCCGGACCACTGTTCCCCAACGCTCGAAATCCACGATCGCTGCAGCAGACGTCTGCGTTCCACGTGTGCCGAACCACCTTCGCCCGAAGTTCCGCGCTTCGACCCGCCGACCTCGCACGGTGGTCAGCGGGTGTTGAGCTGCGCTGTCGAACTAGTAGTCGGTCGCGAGTGGGCTCGAGTTCCCGCGTTCTCCAGGCCAATTTCCCTTGCTGTGGCGGCACTTGAGGATGCCGACGACACTGGATGACACTTGAGGAGACGCCACCGCGGTCTCAGTCGGCCGCTGGGGTGGTCGCGTTCCGCCGTGTTCGATCCCCGGGCGGCCCGACGGACAAGTAGTCGCGCCGACGGACCGCGGAGTTCCCGCGTTCGCGCGGTGTTGTGATCACCCGCGGCCGCGAAGGCGCCCACGGACCTCCGCCGTGCCGCGGCCTCTGCGGTGCGCCGCCCGTGGCCCCGAGACCGCCGAATCCACCAACAGGTGGAGCAACCCGCTCAGCACCAGCCCCGCGGCACAGCCCACCAGGGCTCCGGGCACACCCTCCACAACGAAACCCAGCCAGGCGTAACCGGCCCCCAACAAGGTCAGGGTGGCGACACCCAGGGGCCAGGCCCCGCCGATCCTCGGCCGGCGGTGTTCGGGGCGGGCGGCCTCCTGCTCCCACGGCCAACCCCGCGGCGCCCCTTTCCTCGGCTCTCGCGCGAGACCCCGCACGTGATCACCTCTCCCCCGCCGCGGTCCCGCGCAGTTCCGCAACCACGTTCGATCCGGGCTCCGGAGGGGTCCTTCCCCGCCGCCACGGGGCGGAACCGGTCAGCTCGGCAGGAGCCGGGAACCAGCAGGGAGCGCGCCCCGACCTCTGACGTATGGAGCCCAGAAGCCTGATGCGTGTGATGCGCCCGACGCGCAGCACGCCGTTCGCCAACTTCTTACGGGCCGTCGCGCCGCCGTTGGGCGCCTCCTGCGGTGCGCTGGCCCTTCTGGTGACATACACCGCGACCGGCGCGGCAGGCGAACCGCCGCCCAGAATCACGGTCGTCGACGCGCGCATCATGGCGGCACCCAGGGGCTCGGGCTCCACCGCCGCGTACTTCGAGATCCGCAACACCGGCCGGTCGAAGGACACCCTGCTGTTCGCGGACTCACCCGAACTGGGCGTCAGCATCCTGCGCCGTACGGTGCGCCGCACCGGGACCGGGCGTACGGATCCCGTGTGGGCCGTCGACGTCCCGGCGGGCGGCACGGTACGTATGGCGCCGGGAGGACTCGGGGTCGTGATCCTGGATCCTCCCGTACTGAGAGCCGGTCAGAAGGTGACCTACCTCTTGTGGTTCCGTCAGAGCGGGAAGGTCGCCGTCCGGGCGAGCGTGACCGAAGGCGTGAGGTGAGCCTCGGCGGTCAGGGCCGGCCTGTTGCCGGGAAGGGTGCCGGTGTCCCCCGCTCGCGCTGGACACCGGCACCCCTTTCGTCATGCGGCGACGACGACAGGAACGCGCGGCTCCTCGGCCTCGACAAGAAGTTCGACGAGGGTCGCCCGAGCTCGTGCCACCCGCGAGCGGATCGTCCCGATGGGACAACCACTGGCCTCGGCAGCCTCCTCGTAAGGAAGCCCCGTCAGCTGGGTGAGGACGAACGCCTCACGGCGCTCGGGGGGCAGCGCGTCCAGCAGGTCGAGCAGCGCCACACCGTCGTCGAAGCCGGGCAGACCGCTCGGCTGGGCCCGCTCGGCCCACATCGTCCAGTCGTCCGTGTCGGCCACCCGGGGCCGCGTGGCGGCGTATCGCCAACTGTCCACCACCGTGCGACGCGCGATGGCCAGCAGCCACGTACGCGCCGACGAACGCCCCTCGAACCGGTGCAGGCTGCCGAGCGCCCGCAGGAACGTGTCCTGGGTCAGATCGTCGGCGAGCTGGCGGTCGGAGGAGAGGTACGTGATGTAGCGGACGACGTCGGGGTGCAGGGCCCGCACGAATCGGTCGACGGCGTCGGGGTCACCGGAGCGGGCGGCGAGGGCCCAGGCGGTGGCCGGATCGTCGGGCGATGCCGTCGCGCCGGGCTGATCCGCCATCTTGTGCCCCGCGTCGCGCTTCGGGCGCGACGCGGCGCAGACAGGAGTGATCACCTGATGTCCTTCTCGGTTGTCCGGGATCCGGCACGGCGGCACGGCAGCGCGGCGGCACGTAGACGCGCGCGCTCGTACGCCGGGCGTGAGTTCGCCGCTGCGGAAACATCCCGGGACGGGAGGTGGGATGGGGCCGTTGGACGTGAACGGCCCGTGCCCGAAGCCCTGGCACCGACCACGCGGCGCTCACGGAGAGGGCTTCGGGAAACCAGCTGTCTCAGACGACAGCGATCCCGGCCGGAGGCCCCCGAGAAATGATCGTGTGCGCGAGCGGCAGCCGCGGCACCCGCTCCGAACGTTCGCGCGTCGGCCGCAGGCTCGGTCGGCGAGGCGGGGCGGGCAGGGCGAGCGACAGCCGCAGCGGAGCCGCCAGCCATCCCGCGACGGCCCGCAACACGCGGAACGCGGCCCTCTCGCCGTAGGCCAGCCACAGCCCACTCAGCACAGCCGCCAGGGCGTGGGCGGCGAGCATGCCGAACGACGACGTGCCGCCCATGCCATGAGCCAGCTGCCCAAGGTGCCCGGCGTGCTCCGAACGTCCCGTGGACATGGACCCCATGGAGCCCATGTCCATCGCGTCGACGGACATGGAGCCCATGGACATGGAGCCCTTGGACACGCCGCTCGTCGCGTGCGCCACGGAGCCCGTGCCGACGCCCGATGCCGCCGACTGGGCCAGCGAGAAGGCCGAGTGGAGGGCCCCCTGCGCGACGACCGCGGCGGGCACCACCAGCGCGAGCCCGCGCTCACGGCCCGCCAGGCACCAGCCGACGCCGGTCGTGGCGGCGAACCCGGCGGTCATCGTCCACCAGGGCACGGTGGAGCCCGACATCAGCACGTGACCGAGGGCGGCGAGCAGCACGCAGACGGCCGCGAACACCGCGGCCCGCATCGTGCGCACACCCCACCCAGCAGTCATGACGGCCTCATCCTCGCATCCGGGCTTCGCTCGTCACGGGTGGGTACGCACAGCACCCGGACCCGCCACTCACCCTGAAGAGAGTGATACAGGACACAGCGCCCCGCCGGAACTCGACGGGCGGTCGAGCCGACCTCTAAGGGTGAGGAATCATGTGTCGTCCTCGCCCGGACGGACCACCACAGCCAGGGTCTTCACGGCCCCGCCGCGTTCGAAATGCAAGGTGAACGAGACGAGATCACCGGCTTGCCAGCCCGCTTTGGCCGGGACCGTCACATCAAGGCCGTACGGGGACATGGCGAGGCTGCCACCGGCCGGGACGGCGACCGACGCCACCGTCTGCGCGGAGGCCGACCGAGTGCCGGTCATGCGATGCCGGCTGAGGGTACCGACACCGTCGACCGCGCGGGACGTCACCTTCAGCAGCCGGTCCGCCGAACCACCGTTATTGGTGATCCGGAAGAAGGCCGCCGTGTCCGGGGCGTCGCCGTAGGGCAGATACACCCGGCCTTCGGTGACCGCGATGCGGGCCGGGCTGCCCGCGTTGCCGTACGCGGTCCACGTGCTCAGACCGCCGAGCGTCAGGCCGCACACGGCGACGGGCGCGAGCGCGGCGAGCAGGGCGTCGGTGAGCCGACGGCGTGTCGGACGCCAAACCTGTTGTCCGGTCATCGGGTACGCCTCCGAGCGGGAGAGGGCTGCCAGCCGCGCAACCGCAGGCTGTTGCCGACCACCAGTACCGAACTGGCGGACATGGCCGCCGCGGCGAGCATGGGGTTGAGCAGGCCGACCAGGGCGAGCGGCACGGTCACGACGTTGTAGCCGAAGGCCCAGACGAGGTTGACGCGGATGGTGCCCAGGGTGCGCCAGGCCAGCAGGACAGCGTCCGCGAGGGCTTCGATGTCGCCGCGTACGAGGGTCACGTCGGCGGCCCCGATGGCCACGTCGGTGCCGGTGCCCATGGCGATCCCGAGGTCGGCGCCGGCCAGCGCGGCGGCGTCGTTCACGCCGTCGCCGATCACCGCGACCCGGTGGCCCTGCTCCTGCAACTCCCGTACGAGTTCGGCCTTGTCCTCGGGCGTGCAACGGGCGTGCACCTCGTCGATGCCCAGGGCCACGGCTACGGCCTGGGCGGGCGCCTCGCGGTCGCCGGTGGCGAGCACGGGCCGCACACCGAGCCGCCGCAGCCGGTCGACGGCCCGGTAGCTTCCGGGGCGTACGACGTCCCCGACCTCGATCAGCGCCTCGGCCACCCCGTCCACGCGGACCAGTACGGGCGTGTGCGCGGCGGCCTCCGCCACCGGCAGGGCAGCGGCGAGCGCGGCGGACAACTCGTCGTCCGGGGCGAGGACTTCGACCAGCCGCCCCTCGACCCGGCCGCGCACTCCCCGCCCCGGCAGGGCACTGAACTCGCTCACGTCCGGCAGCCGCTGCTCGCGCAGCTCCCGCCGGGCGTAGGCGGAGACGGCCCGGCCGAGTGGGTGTTCCGAGCCTTGCTCGACGCCTCCCGCCAGCCGCAGTACCGCGTCGCGGCCGAGCCCGTCCGGTACGGCGGTGATTCGGGCGACGCTCATGTGGCCCGTGGTGAGCGTGCCGGTCTTGTCGAGGACGACGGCGTCGAGGTGTTGAAGCCCCTCCAGCGCCTGCGGGCCGGTGACGAGGACGCCGAGCTGGGCACCGCGGCCGGTGGCGGCCATCAGCGCGGTCGGGGTCGCGAGACCCAACGCGCAGGGGCAGGCCACGACCAGGACGGCCACGCACGCGGTGATCGCCGCCTGTGGATCGGCCCCGGCGCCCAGCCAGAACCCGAGCGCGGTGACGGCCAGCGCCAGCACGACCGGCACGAAGACACCGGCCACCGAGTCGGCCAGCCGCTGGGCGCGCGCCTTGCCGGCCTGCGCATCGGTGACCAGACGGGTGATGCGGGCGAGCTGGGTGTCGGCACCGACGGCCGTGGCCCGTACGAGCAGCAGCCCACCGGCGTTGACGGCCCCGCCGACCACGGCCGAGCCCGGCCCGACCTCGACCGGCTCGCTCTCCCCTGTGACCAGAGAGAGGTCCACGGCCGAACTGCCCTCCACCACCTGTCCGTCGGTGGCGACCCGCTCGCCCGGCCGTACGACGAAGACCTGGCCGCGTTCCAACTCTTCAATGGGAACAAGCCGTTCGGAATCGCCGTCTCGTACCGACACCTCCTTGGCGGCGAGTTCGGCCAGTGATCGCAGCGCCGCCCCGGTGCCGCGTCGGGCCCGCGCCTCCAGGAACCGCCCGGCCAGTACGAACAGCGGTACGCCGACGGCCGCTTCGAGATAGATGTGCGCGACGCCGTCCGAGGCGGCGGGAACGAGACTGAACGGCATCCGCATGCCGGGATCACCGGCGCCCCCGAGGAAGAGCGCGTACGCCGACCACGAGAAGGACGCCACCACCCCCAGGGACACCAGCGTGTCCATGGTGGCCGCCGAGTGCCGCAGTCCTCGTACCGCCCGTACGTGGAACGACCAGGCGCCCCATACCGCGACCGGCGCCGCCAGCATGAAGCACAGCCACTGCCAGTTGCGGAACTGCAGCGCGGGCACCATCGACAGCACGAGCACCGGCATCGCGAGCAACGCGGTGACCAGCAGTCGGTCGCGCTCCTGCCGCGCTTCCTCGGTCTCCCGCCCTTCCTCACGCGGCTGCTTCTTGGGCGGCTCGGGGAGCGCGGCCGTGTAGCCGGCCTTCTCGATCGTCGCCACGAGTTGTCCGATGTCGACCTCCGTCGGATGGCTCACGCGAGCCCGTCCGGTGGCCAGGTTCACGGTCGCCGTCACTCCGTCGAGCTTGCCGAGCTTCTTCTCGACACGGGTCACGCAGGCGGCGCAGGTCATGCCACCGACGGTCAGATCGGTCGTCACCGCAGTGGTCACCGATTCGGCGCCCATCAGCCGTGTCCCCCTTGCATGTTGCCCATGTCGTCCACGCCTGCGCCTCCGCCTCCGCCGCCATTGCCGCCGTCGCGGCTCGTGCCGCTGCCGTGCATGCCGGGTGCGACAGGACCGGCGCCGGCACCCACCGCGTAGGACACCGTGAAGATCAGGGCCAGCAGCAGGAGGAAGCCGCAGAGCGCGGGCGGGGGCGCCGCCTTCCGCAGGGCCGCACCTGCGCCGGTCAAGGAGGATTGCCGGGACTCGTCCATCAACCGCGTCTCCAGGTCACGTCGGACGGCGTCGGTCGGATCGCGCCGTACCGGTTCAGTAGTCGGATCGGCCACCGACCGGGTTCCGGAGGAGATATGTGGCGCGCATCACGCGCGGACCGACGGCGACCGCGGTGCGGTTGTCACCGGCATCGATGCCGGCGCCGGGATGCCGACGTCGGCAAGTCGGCGGCTCGGTGACGACGTAACCCTGCACGTGGTCGACCTGAGCGACCGCCTGCCGTTCGCCGACGATGCGTTCGACGACGTGGTCGCGTCGCTGGTGCCGCGCCACCATCCTTCGTGGCCTATAGGTTCCAGGCGCCTCGGCCCGACTACTTTGCGACCACCAGCTGTACCTTCGACTGGACGTTCAACGGGCGGTCCGTCCCGATGAGGTTCTGGTGCGAGCCATTGCACGCGATGACCGATGCCTTCACCACCGCCGGTTTGCGCCTTGCCGTCATCAGCGAGCTGCAGCCCGACCCGGCCGCCCGTGAGCTGTTCCCCGACGACTTCCATGGCCTCTCGACCAAAACCTGCTTCCTTTTCTTCGTCGTCGAGGCACCGCCGTCGGCCACCCCCTCGGACTAGGTTATGCACATCGGATCATTGTCGGAGACAGAGTCCGGACGATGTCTGGGTGCACTACGGCTTCACGGGCACCGGCGCGTGGCTCTTCCCGCGAAAGGACCGCCGGGCAGTCCTGCTGAGCAACAAGCTTTACTACACCCGTGATCGCGAACAAATTCCTGGCGAACGAGGCGCTCACGAGGCTGGGGCCGGCGGTCGGAATTCATTCCCGGAAAGAATTCGTTCAGGTCGCGAAACCGCGAGAGGACATGGGTTCCCTGTCTCTTGACGGCTGGCACGTTTCCGAGTTGGGCGGCGACTTGTCTGAAATGGCGACGTCGCAGTACGGGATCGCTGAAGACACTGCACCGGCATCCCGACGGCCATTACCTGTCCGCGCTTTATCCTAGTTGCGGGACCCCCCTTTCCAGCAGGGCAATGGTGACAGCGGCAGTTGGGATGTCATCGAGGAAGTCGGTCAGCCACTCCCTCCCGTTGCGGAGCCGCTGGGCAACCCGTGACGCCCTCGATGTCCGCCGGGCGTCGAGACCTTCATGGTCGTTCCGAGACCCCGGACCGTCGAGCGCAGGTTCGACTGACCCTCGCGCCTTCCGTTAACCAGGGGAACCCACCCGCATCACTCCGATAGCATGATCGATCTACTTAGCCAACATCTAACAAATCGGCCAAAACAGTTGATATCGAGATCATCGCGGGTGTTTTCGCGAATAAACTGCAGAATTGCGTTCGTTGCGTGGCGTCAACCGCGGGCGATGCTGTGGGCCATGGCGGGTGTGACGACCCTCGTGTTCCTCATCACGCTGGAGATCGCCGCGCGTCATTACGGCCTGCCGGGGCCGATCACCAACCAGGCGCGAGAGGTGATATTCGCCCCCAAGTCGGGTTTCCTGCTGTACGCCGGTATGGCGTTGATGATGGTGGTGCTCACCTGGCGGCAACGGTTCATCGCGGCTGGTGCCGCGGTCGGTATCGACGTCGCCATCTTGCTGGTGCGGTGGGCGGTCGACGCCAAGGTGACCGACGGCCACCCCTTCGGCAATGGCGCGTTGTGGGTGATCTTGGGCTATGCGGTGGTCGCCATCACGCGCCGCACCGGCCAGGAACGTGTCCTGCTGCTGAAGGGCGTCGGCCTTGGCCTGTTGCTGGTGACCGGCCGCAAGACCGGCGATATCTGGCTCCTCATCACGTCGAAGACCCGCCCGACGACGCTCGACCAGTACGTGGCAACCGCCGATCACGCGCTGGGCAACCCGTCGTGGCTGGTGGGCCGGATGGTCACAGCCACCGGCCCGATCGGCGCCCATGTTCTCGGCGCCGTCTACGTTCAGCTCGCGGTGGCCGCGGTCATCGTGGCGCTGTACCAGCTGCGCAACGTGGCGGTCGAGCGCCGCTTCCCGCGCCATCATCTGGTGCGCACCTTTCTGGTCATCGGCCTCCTCGGGCCGGCCATCTACATGATCTTCCCGGTGGTCGGACCGGTCTTCGCCTACGGCGCGGACGGCGGGCACTGGGCAGTGGCCAACCTGTGGCCGAACACGCCGCCGCCGATCAATACCCCGCACCAGATGCGATTCGACGAGATCACCCCACGCAACTGCATGCCCAGTCTGCACACGGCGTGGGCTACCACGATTTTCATTCATTCCCGTAAGGGCCCCCGGATTCTGCGATTCGCCGGCACGTTCTGGCTGATTGCCACGCTCGCCGCAACGCTGGGATTCGGCTACCACTACGGCGTGGATCTCGTTGCCGGTGTGGTGTTTGCACTCACGATCGAGGCGGCGCTGCGCTCGCTCGACCGTGGCTGGGACCGGCCAGGAATCCAGTTGGTCACCTACAGTGCCACGGTCTTCGCCGCGCTCTTGGTGTCATATCGCTATCTGCCGCTGGAGATGGCCGAACATCCGTGGGTGTTCGGGCCGCTTCTCATTCTGGCGATGGCCTCAGTTGTCCGCGGCTACGTGCAGACCGCCAAGCTGTGGGATCCGAAGGCCGTACCAGCGCGGCAACCGGAACCGCAACCCGAACTAGTGTGAGTTGCAGACCATTTCATTTGGAGCGTGTGCGGTAGCGGATGAGTTGGCCGCGAGAGTTGGTTCCATGTGCAGCCGGACGTGGCAACGAACACCATCGCGGCCAAGACCTCCCTGCCACCGTGAGCGCACGACCGGGGCGATGCAGCCGTCCACCCGCGTGCCTCGCTGCTGAGCGGGTCGCAGTCCGTCCCGCCCTTGGCGCCGCCCATGGGGAGGTAGCGGTGCGAGGGGTCGTAGTGCGGTGCCTCCTTCGCGCTCATCGCCACCGCCGGCTCCCCCACCTCCTCATGACGGCAGCCTTCGCGCATCCGCATTCCGCCGCCGGCACGGACCGCAGGCATGGTGAGAAGGCCGCTGTTCACAGCAGTGGGCTCCCAGAAGCGCGCATGAGAACTGACCACAGGGCGCGTCGGCGGCGCTCGACGACGATCCCGGAGCGGCCACTTCCGCGCGCTCTGAAGGCAGTCGCGGCTACGGCTCACGGGGCAGTCCCCCTCTTTGGCGCATCCCCGCACCCCCTCTTGGGGCCCGGCGGCATCCCCGCACCCCTCTTGGTAGACCGCAGCGAGACACGTCCCGTGCGCGCAGCCGGTCGCAGGGGCCTGCTCGAAGCGGGCGGGGCGTATGGCAGGTGCACACCCTCGCCGGTTGCGGTGCCCGGATCCGAGTTATTTACTAGTAGGTACAAAACCGGATAAGCGGAGCAGTTCCTCGGGGTCGAAGTGCTGTGACTCCCGTTGCCGAGGGTGTCGGCATCGGCCGGTGGCTGTCCGAGGCCTCCGCCGAGAGGCGGGCATCCGACGTCGCCACCGCACAGCTGATCGCGCTCTCGCTCAAGGACCAGTTCGACGTGGCCGCAACGTACGGCCTTGACGAGCTGGGCAACGCCCTGGAGCATGCGGCACGGCCCGGCAAGATCGGCACCGTCCTCGTCCGCCCCTGGTAGCCGCCGCCCGTGCAGGAGTCCTGGTGACGGTCGGCAAGCCGTCGGCAGGAGCCGGGCGTTGATGCCCCGACGCCAGCCACCTTGTGGGACCGCGACGATCAGGCACCGGTCGAGGACCTGACGCCCGACGCATGTTCGTCCGTCAAAACGCGGGGAAGGAGCGCCAAGGCCTGCTCTGCGGCCCCGTTGACAACCTCGGGAGTGGCTCCCGCCTTGCCCAGGGCCTCAAGCCCCCGGAGCACGGCAAGCAGGAGGGCGGCCAGGCTGCCCGCATCCGCGTCAGCATCCAGAGAGCCTTCCGCTTGGGCCCGCGCGATACAGCCCCGCAGCGCGCCATGCAGTCCGCGGACAACCTCGGCGATTCGCTCGGCAACGCCCTCATCAACGGCCGACAGTTCCGCTGCGATCTTGGCCATCATGCAGCCGCGCCGTTCCACGTCCCCGATGATGCCTTCCGCGACATCACGTACATGCCGCTCCAGCATGGGCAGGGCCGGCCCGGGGCCGCCCAGAGCCGAGCGCCAGGCCTCCAGCGCGTCGCTGTTGTAGCTGTCGAGAGCCCGCAGGAACAACGCGTGCTTGTCCCCGAACGCTCCATACAGACTTCCCCGGCCCAAGCCTGTCACAGCGCTCAGGTCGTCGATGGAGGTGCCGTCGTAGCCCACGGACCAGAACTGCTCGCGGGCAGCCCGCACAACCTCTTCTTCGTCAAACTGTCGAGGCCGAGCCATGGGGCAACTGTACGCCGCGCCCAACAGCCGAGATCGCTGTCGGCGGCCTGCTCGAGTTCGACGCAGCCGACAGGTCACGACGTCGTTGACGTGGTGTCGGTCAGCGGCTTCGGGGGTAGGCGCGGAGCACGAGTGACGTGGTGGCGGGTCCGTAGCGGGCGAGTGCGTCGACGACTTCTTCGAGTCGTCCTGCTTGCGGGCAATGGACGTCGAAGATGAGGCAGTCCTCCCCGGTGACTCTCAAGGTGGAGACGACCTCGGGAATCCGGGAAGCCAAGTCCAGGGCGCGTGGGAGCTGGGCATGTGTGGTGCGCAAGCGAATGATCGCGTGAATGTTCAGACCGAGTGCCGCTGGGTCGACATCGGCCCGGTAGCCGGTGATGACGCCGTTCTTCTCCAGCCGCTGGATGCGCGCACTGGCCGCGGGCTGCGACAGTCCGACGCGGCGTCCTACCTCCGCTCCGGTCAACCGGCCTTCGGTCTGGAGCAAGGCGAGGATGTCCCGGTCGATCCGGTCAAGTGATTCCATCGTTGTCCGCCCCATCTTCTTTGAGATCGCTTGCGTGGCTGTCGCTGCTCTGTTGCTTCCAACAGAATCAGCGCCAGACGTCCCCAGGATCGCAAGCGACGACGAGTGAAACGGTGGCAAGCAGTGGTTGCGTACGTCATCATCCCCGGCATCGACGGCTCCGACGGGCAGCACTGGCAGACCTTGTGGGAGCAACAGTGGGGAAACTCAGCGGTGAGGATCTCCCCTGCCTCATGGTCAGCCCCCGACCTGGATGACTGGGTCGACGCTGTCCAGACGGCGTACGACGACGCTTGCCGCCGGGACAGCCGCGTTGTGCTGGTAGCCCACAGCCTGGGCTGTTGGGCGGCGTCCACCTGGCTGGACAAGAACCCGTCGAGCCCGGTAGGCGGCGCGTTCCTGGTCGCGCCACCCGACCCACAGGGGCCGGCGTTCCCACGGCAGACGGCCCCGACGTTCATCGAACTGTCCGCACGACCGCTACCGTGCCCAGCCCTGGTGGTGGGCAGCACCAACGACCCGTACTGCACCCCCGAGGCAGCCGTGAACTTCGCGGACCGATGGGCGGCGCGATGGCATCCGGCGGGCGCGTGCGGACACATCAACTCCGCCGGTGGCCTGGGCCCGTGGCCGCAAGGCCGTGAACTCCTGGACTCACTGACCCGGCGTTGATCAACCACCGCAGGGAACGTTGCCCACCACCAGGTTGCAACTGATCCGGCGTCACATCCGATTCAGGAGACTTCTGTTGCCTCCCTCCACGAGATCACCGAGCTTGTACCGCAAACAGAATGGCTGATCTGTTAACGTGCACCACAAGCAGAACCAGGATTCTTTTTGTGGGGGGTGTGATGCCGCGACTCACCGACGCGCGCAAGGAGCTCCGGCGCGCCCAGATCACCGAGGCCGCCGTACGCTGCTTCGACCGCAACGGCCTGGAGCGGACCTCGATCGCCGACATCACCGCCGAGTCCGGCCTCTCGACCGGCTCGATCTACGCCCACTACAACAACAAAGCCGACCTGGTCCAAGCCGCCGCCCGCGAGGTGCTCACCCAGCGCGCCGCGGTCCTCGGCGAGTACGCCGCCAGCGACACCCCGCCCGACCCCGAGGAACTACTGGCCCGCCTGATCGCCGCCATCGACGCCGTCGATGCCCGGGTCGGTGTGCAGACCTGGGGTGAGGCGACCACCGACCCGGCCATCCGCGACATCGTCGTCGACATGACGGACCGGATGCGCGCACTGCTGCACGACTGCGTCACGGCCTGGCTGGTCAAGGTCGAGCGCCACGAGCCGGCCGAGGCCCGCGAGCGTGCCACCCCGATCGCTCACCGGATCTCGGCGCTCTACCTGGCGGAACTGCTGTACGCCGCCTTGCGATCGCCAACCGAGGCGACAGCTTCATGACCACCCTGACCGCTTCGTTCGCCGGCCGCACCGTATTACGGGTCGGCTACGGCGCACTACAGCTCGAACGCCTGCATGCTCGCCGCGACGAGGCGGTCGAACTGCTGCGCCGCGCCGTCGAGTTGGGCGTCGACCATGTGGACACCGCCGAGTTCTACGGCTTCGGTTTCGCCAACGACGTGATCCGCGAGACGCTGCGCCCCGAGGACGATGTCCTGGTGGTCACGAAGGTCGGCGCCGACCCCAACCCGGGCGGGCGGTTGCCCCTGCGTCTGGCGCAGCGGCCCGAGCAGCTGCGCGCCAGCGTCGAGGACAACCTGCGCAGCCTCGGCGTCGACCGGCTCCCGGTGGTCAACCTCCGTCGCCTGGACACCGGCCCCGGGCTGCGTCCCGAGGGCGACCAAGTGGTCGAACTCGACGACCAGCTCGCGGTGATGACCGCTCTGCGCGACGAGGGCAAGATCGGTGCGATCGGCCTGAGCAGCATCACCCTCGACGGCCTGCGCCGCGCCCTGCCGGCGGGCATCGTCTGCGTACAGAACGCGTACAGTCTCGTCTCCCGCGAGGACGAGGACATGCTGCAGCTGTGTGCGGCCGAGGGCATCGCCTGGGTGCCGTTCTTCCCCCTCGGCGGGGCCTTCCCGGGTCTGCCCAAGGTCTCCGAGGAGCCGGTGGTGCACGCCGTGGCCGAGTCCCTGGGCGTCGCACCCTCCCAGGTCGGCCTCGCCTGGCTACTGCACCACGCCCCGAACGTGCTGCTCATCCCCGGCACCGCCGACGCCGCCCACCTCGAGGCCAACCTGGCGGCCGGCAAGGTCACCTTCGACGCCGCGACCCTCGCCACCCTCGATGCCATCGAGTCTCGTTCCAACGAGGTCCCCATCGGCTGACCGGACCCAGCGGGGCCCGGGTCGCGACCGCACGCCGGACACCCTGACGCAACTCCGTGACGCAACCCCGCCCGCACCGGGAAAACCTTCCTTGCCAGGCTCTGAGGACGGATCATGAAGGCCATCATCTACCGCCACAACGGCGGCCCCGACGTTCTTCAACTCGTGGACCGTGACCTGCCCACGCCCGGACCCGGCGAGGTTCGCGTCCGGGTTGCCGTGTCCGGGGTCAACCCGACCGACTGGCAGGCGCGCTCCGGCGCCGCCCACCCCAAGCACTTCTTGGAGGTCACCCCGCACCTCGACGGCGCCGGCACGATCGACGCCGTCGGTGAGGGGATCGACCAGAGCCGGGTCGGTCAGCGGGTCTGGGTGTTCATGGCCGCCGCCGGGCGGCCCACCGGTACCGCCGCCGAGTTCACCGTCGTGCCCGCCGAGCGGGCCGTGCCGCTGCCCGACGCGGCCGGTTTCGACGTCGGCGCCTCACTCGGCGTCCCCGCGCTCACCGCGCACCGCGCGCTCACGGTCGCCGAGGACGGGCCGCGCCGTCTGCGGCCCGGGGCGCTCGACGGCAGGGTGGTGCTCGCCGCGGGCGGGGCCGGGGCGGTCGGGCACGCGGTGATCCAGCTCGCCCGATGGGCCGGCGCCACCGTGATCAGCACGATCAGCGGCCCGGAGAAGGCCCGGCTGGCCATCGCCGCCGGGGCCCACCACGTAATCAACTATCGCGAGGGCGACCCGGCCGCCGAGATCCGCAAGCTCGCCCCGGACGGCGTCGACATCGTCGCCGAGGTGGCGCTGGGCGCGAACCTCGCACTGGACCTGGCCGTGCTGCGGGCGCGCGGCACGATCTCGACCTACGCCAACGACGGTGGCAAGCCGGTCGAGCTGGACGTGCTGCAGAACATGGTGCTGAACACACACCTCCAGTTCCTGGTGCTCTACACGGCCGGTCCGGAGGCGCGCGCCGCGGCCGCCGAGGACGTCGCCGCCGCAGTCCGGGACGGTGCCCTGCCCGTCGGCGAGGAGCACGGACTGCCGCTGGTCCGCTTTCCGCTCGAGCACACCGCCGACGCACACCGTGCGGTGGAGCGCGGCGCGGTCGGCAAGGTCCTGGTGGACGTCACATCGTGACGTCCGGGGCCATAGGCGGAGTCTGCCCAGACGATGGTGATCCCGGGGTGTGTGAACACGAGGGCGGGCGCAGCCTGGCGGTCAGCCGTATCTGAGAGGGCCGCACGGACGGAGGGCCGCACGAACAACATGCCGCTCGGACACAGTGCACGCAGGGCCAGCCCGATCCTCATCTCCTCGCTGTCCAGGACCGCCTGCAGCCGACGCAAGACGATGTCGCCGATGATGCGCTGGTCGCGCAGGCGGATCAGGGCACTCCGCTTGCCGCCGATCAGGGCGCGGCGCAGTTCAAGCCCGGTGCGCACGCCGGGCCCGGTGTCGGGCGGTCCTGCGTCCTCGGCGGCATACCCGGCTCAGTTCGCTGCGGATGGAGTCGGTGGTCTCCACGGCGGCGAGCCAGCCATGTCATGGCCAGCACGGTCGCGAGAATTGCCGTGATGCCTTCCGGACCCGCATTCGGCACCGTCTTCCCGATGGGTCAGGCACCCCCTTCCCTGGTTGTTCAGCCCTGGGCGAGTTCCGCCAGGGCGTCGAGACGGGTGGGCGTCCAGCCGAGCTCGCGACGCGCCCGGGCGCCGCTGAACTGCTGGTCGAGGGCGAACGCCTCGGCGATCGGGCCCATCCGCCGTACGGCCTCCTCGACGGTCAGCGACTCGATCCGGTCCGGGCATCCGGCAGCGTGGCTGAGGGCCCGGGTGACATCCGCCAGCGGAAGGTTCTGGCCGCCGACCCCGGCGTAGACGGAACCGGCCGGGGCGTTCAGGGCCAGGACGTACAGCTCGGCGATGTCGTCGACGTGGACCAGCGCCCAGTGGTTGGAGCCGTCCCCGATGCAGGGCACCGCACCTGCGGTGCGCCCCGGCTCGACGAAGAACGACTGCGCCAGTCCGCCGGAGCGGCCGTAGACCAGCCCTGGCATCACCACCACCGGGTGCGCTCCGGTGGCGGCCCGGGCGAGCACGCGCTTCTCGTTCTCCAGCCGCCAGGCGGTGATGCGCGGCGGGCTCAGCGGGGCGTCCTCGTCGACGACCCCGTCGGTGTCGCCGTACACCCACACCCCGCCCGTGTGCACATAGGGTCCGCTTCCCACGCCGTCCTGCAGTGCCTCGGCCGCCGCGCGGTCGACGTCCGCGGTGCCCTCGACATAGTCCACCCCGAGGTGGATGACCCCGTCGGCCCTGCGGGCCGCCTCATGGAGGACATCGGTGTCGCTCAGCGCCCCGGCGACCGGGGTGGCACCGAGGTCCGACACGGCGCGCGCCGCGCGCTCGCTGCGCGCCAGCGCCGTCACGCCGATGCCGTGCCTGGTCAGTGCCTGAATGGTGGAGCGGCCGATGTAGCCGGAGCCGCCTGTGATGAAGATCTGCATCGCTCTCACGGTCCTTGTGGTCGGCGGCGGGGGATTCCGCCGCTCCTCCACCCTGTCTCCGTGCCTCGGCCGGCGTCCAAGACCTCTTCCGTCAGCGGCGATACCCCCAGGGCATCAGCGCTGGACAGTGGAAGGACGAGGAAGCCCCCGGACGTCGCGACGTGTTCCAGCTTCTCCCCCGACTCCGGCGACCGAGGGCCACGGCCCGGCCCCTCGCTGCCGGTCCGCCCAGGGAGGTCACGCCACTCGGGGACGGCGTCGTGGTCCTGGCGGAGGGAACCGGCGAAGCCCCGCATCGGCTTCGGGGCATCCGGTTCCGCCTGGCGGATCCACTCCAGCAGCCAGGGAGCCGCGCCGGTGACGGACGAGAGTGGAGCGACATCCAGTGCGCCGGGGGCGAACTGCTCCTGCCGCTGCTCACCATGAGCCCGGCATGCGCTCGATCGCCACCATGGCGGCGTCGTCGTCCAGATGTCCGCCGGCATGGTGCAACAGGTCGGCGCACAGGTGGGCCAGGAGATCGTCGGGACCCTTGCCTGACTTGTCGGCCACCCGTTCCGCAAGCGGGTAGAACGTGCCGTTCCGGTCGCGGGCCTCGATGACGCCGTCCGTGTAGAGAAGGGCGATGTCGCCGGGCTCGAAGGCGAACGTTTCCGGGAAGAGTTCGGATTCCACGAATTCGGTGAGACCCAGAGGAGGTGTCGGGTGGCGCACCTCGAGCAGGCCGACCTGGCCGCCGCGCAGCAGCAGGGGCGGGGGATGCCCACAGTTGATCATGTGAAGGGCCGGCTCGTTGTCCGGGACGTCCAGCACGGCGGCGGTGATGAATGACTCGCCACGATCCTCGGCCTCGCCTTCGGGGGCCGCGGGGTCGTCCAGGTCCGAGGAGACGGTTCCCTCCAGGAAGGCGACCAGCACGGACAGGTCGGCCTGCCTGTGGGCCGCGGCCCGGAATGCGCCGAGAAGGAGGGCGGCATCCCCGACCGCCTCGAGGCCCTTGCCCCTGACATCGCCGATGACGATCCGGGTCCCTTTGGCCGTGCGGGCGGC
>NZ_JBVKCA010000039.1:8061-65075 GCF_055656965.1 Streptomyces sp. NPDC111656 | reverse complement strand
AGCGCCGCGGCCGCACGGTGGGGATGCCGCGTTTCAAGTCGAAGCGGAAGACGCGCCTGGCCTGCCGGTTCACCACCGGCACCATCCGCGCCGACACGGACGGCCGGCACGTCACCCTGCCCCGGCTCGGCACGATCCGCACGCATGAGCCGACCGGCAAGCTCCTCGCCCGCATCCAGGCCGGGACGGCCCGGATCCTGTCGGCGACCGTCCGCCACGAGCGCGGGCGCTGGTTCGTGTCGTTCCAGACCGAGGTCAAACGCGACCTGGTGCGGGTCGCCCGCCCAGACGTCGCGGTCGGCATCGATCTCGGGGTGAAGACCCTCGCGGTGATGGCCGACAGCGCCGGCGAGATCCGCGAGATCCCCAACCCGCGCCACCTCGACGGCGCGCTGAAACAACTGCGCCGCACCTCCCGCGCCGTCTCCCGACGACGCGGCCCAGACCGCCGGAGGGGACAGAAGCCGTCCCGCCGGTGGGAGAAGGCCAACACGGCCCGCAACAAGGTCCACCACCGGGTCGCGAACCTTCGCGCCGACGCCCTGCACAAGCTCACCACGAAGGTGACGGCCGAGTACGGCACCGTCGTGGTCGAAGACCTCAACGTCGCCGGAATGCTCCACAACCGGCGCCTGGCCCGCCAGATCGCCGACGCCGGATTCGCAGAGATCCGCCGCCAACTCACCTACAAGACCCGCAGGAATGGCTGCCGCATCCTGGCCGCCGACCGCTGGTACCCCTCCTCGAAGACCTGCTCCGGGTGCGGCGCGGTGAAAGCCAAACTGCCGCTGCACGTCCGGACCTACGAATGCGACGCCTGCGGCCTGGCCCTCGACCGGGACGCCAACGCCGCACACAACCTCGCCGCCCTCGCGGCGGCCGCAGCAACAGGTACCGGAGTGGCCGGAGACCTGGACACCCCAGCGGTGTCGAAACCTCGTGGAGCCGACCGGAAGACCCGCACCACCCCACTCAGCCGCAAAGCCGGGCGGGGACGGGCAGGTGGCACAACCCTGCCGCACCAGCGGCAGACAGAAACGAGAGACCGTCCTCAAGCCGAAGCCCTCACGCTTTGGTGACGTAACGGACCTTCCAGGCCGAAATGCCCGGAATATTGAGAGCCGCTGAGACTCAAAGCAACGGAATGCACGCGCGCACCGGAGCCGGTGCCCGGGCGGCTGGCGGGCCGGCGCCCGGGGGGCGGGGTGCGTATCCCTCCGGGGGTTGGGCGGGATACGCACCCGAGGCAGACTCGACCAGGCGGACCAGGGCCCCCGGGGAGGGGATGGCTCCCGGGAGCGGGGCCATCCCCTCCCGGCGTGCGGGAGTCGGTCCTGCGGCGGAGCGGGGTCATTCCTTCTACGGACGGGTCACCCCCTCGGGGTGGCGGTGAGCGCCCCGGACGCGGGGCCAGGAGCCCCGGGCCGGGGATCCGGCACCCAGGACCGGGGCCGGACACCCGCAGACCAAGGGGCAGGCCTCCGGGGCCGGGGATCCGGCGCCCGGGTCCGGGGCCGGGCACCCGCGGGCCAGGGGGCAGGCCTCCGGGGCCGGGGTGGGGGTCAGGTCGTGAACTGCGGGAGGCGGGTGGCGGTTTCGGTGGGGGCGGGCATGGAGGCGATCTCGGTGGCGACCTTGCGGGCCGCGTCGCGGTAGGTCTCGTCGCCCAGGATGCGGCGGGCCTGTGCGGTGACCGCGCCGGCCGTCAGGTCGGCGGCGTGGACCAGCTCGCCCGCGCCCGCGTCGCGTACGGCGGCGGCGTTGGCGGGTCCGTCGGCGCCCTGCGGGAGGATCAGCTGGGGCAGTCCGGCCGCGAGCGCGGCCAGGGTGGTGCCGGCGCCGCCGTGCTGGACGACCAGGGCCGCCCGCTTCAGTGCCTCGGGCTGGGCCACCCACGCGGCCGCCACCACCCGCTCGGGCAGTTCGCCCAGGTCGGCGACGTCCACCACCGGGCCGGTGGCCACCAGGACCGGCATCTCGAGCGGCAGCAGCCCCTCGATGACCGTGCGCAGGACGTCCACCGAGCCCAGTGCGGTGCCCAGGGTCAGGTAGACGAAGGGGCCGTCCGCGTCCCGGATGGCCGCGGGCAGTTCGCCCGGCTCGCCGTAGGCGACGGGGCGCTGCTCGACGCGGGGCAGCGGGGCGGCCAGGAAGCCGCGGTCCTGGAGGGAGGGCGGGCAGATGTCGATGTAGGTGCGGGCCAGAGCCAGCAGCTGGCCGCCGGGCACGTGCACGCCCAGGTCGGCGGCGGTGGCCAGCAGTTCCTCCTGGATGCGGGCCTCCTCGGGGCCCATCGCCATCACGCCCACGCCGTGCGCGACGGCGGGCACGCCCGCCAGGTGCGCGGCGAAGGCGGCGCCGGGGTTGAGTGCCTCGTAGACGACGAGGTCGAAGCTCCCGCCGGCCAGGACGGGGGCGAGGTCGGCGGCCACCCAGCGGGGCAGCACCGAGCCGAACACCTTCACGTGCAGGTCGGCCAGTACCTCGGGCGGCACGTCCTGGGCGCCCAGGTCGCCGTCGCCCTCGCCGTGTTCGAGGCCGGCACTGCCGCGTACTGCTTCCATGAACGCCTCGGGAACCGAGCGGCCCGCCGCCACCGGCTCGAGGCCGGCCGCCCGCAGGGCCGGGTGCAGCTGCTCGCCGGTGGCGAAAGCGACCTCGTGGCCCGCGGCGCGCGCGGCCTTCGCCAAGGGAAGCAGGGGATACACGTGCCCGAAGTTGCCCGCGCTGGCAAAGAGGATTCTCATACCGCCCCACGGTAGGGACGCCCCCACCCTTTGTCTAGCAGTGACAGGAGACATAGCAGCGGCAGGTACGGGGGGTCGAGCGGGCGTGCGGGGCGTTTCGAGGCGCTCTCCAGTCACGGCCGATCGCCCTGGCGGATCGTCGTGGCGGCGGCCTGGCCCCGGGCGCGCGGCACACGGCGAAGGAGACTGATGACCATCACCCAGGCGGTGCCCCCGGGCACCCTCACCCGTCCGGGGCGGCGCTTCACGCTGTCGGCCCAGACCCTGGACAGCCCGGTGACGCCCAATCCGGTCTTCCGCGAATGGTTCGCCGAACAGCGCCGCACCAACCGCTACGAGGTGCGGCGCATCCCCTTCCGCGACCTGGCCGGCTGGCACTTTTCGGACTCCACCGGCAACCTCGTGCACGACAGCGGCCGGTTCTTCTCCGTGGAGGGCCTGCAGGTGCGCGCCGAGTGGGAGGGGCACGCCGCGTCCTGGTCGCAGCCGATCATCAACCAGCCCGAGATCGGCATCCTGGGCATCGTCGTCAAGGAGTTCGACGGCGTCCTGCACTGCCTGATGCAGGCCAAGATGGAACCGGGCAACCTCGAGACCGTGCAGCTGTCGCCCACCGTGCAGGCCACCCGCAGCAACTACACCGGCGTGCACAAGGGCGCCCGGGTGAACTACATCGAGTACTTCGCCCCGCCGCGGACCAGCTCCCGGGTGCTGTTCGACTCCCTGCAGTCCGAACAGGGCTCCTGGTTCCTGCGCAAACGCAACCGGAACATGGTGGTCGAGGCCCTCGGCCCGGTCCCCGCGCACGAGGACTTCGTCTGGCTGACCCTCGGCCAGATCCACCAGCTGCTGCGCGAGTCGAACGTGGTCAACATGGACGCCCGCACCGTGCTGTCACTGATCCCCTCGTACGCCGACGAAGGACCCCCGCTGCACAGCATGGAGCACCTCCTCAACCGGCTCACCGAGATCAAGGCCCACCGCGAACTCGTGCAGACCAGCATGCCGCTGGCCGCCGTGCGGAACTGGCGGCGCACCGAGGACGCCATCGCCCACGACAGCGGCCACCACTTCACCGTCATCGCCGCGTCCGTGGCCGCCGCCAACCGCGAGGTCACCCGCTGGACCCAGCCCCTGCTCGCACCGGCCGAACAGGGCCTGTCGGCGTTCCTGGTGCGCCGCATCGGCGGCGTGCCGCACCTGCTCGCCCACGCCCGCTCCGAGGCCGGCGTCCTGGACGTGGCCGAACTCGGCCCCACCGTGCAGTGCCAGCCCGGCCGCGCCCTGACCCTGCCGCTGCCCCGCCGGCCCCGCTACCTCGACCTCGTCCTGCGCGCCGATCCCGGCACGCTGCTGTACGACACCGTGCAGTCCGAGGAGGGCGGCCGCTTCCACCACGCCGGCAACCGCTACGTCCTGATGGAAGTGGGCGGCGAGTTCCCCGTCGACGTACCCGGGGACTTCCTGTGGGTGACCGCCGGCCAGCTGTCCGACCTGCTGCGGCACAGCAACTACCTCAACATCGAGGCCCGGACCCTGCTGAGCGCACTGCGCGCGGCCTGGGCCCGCGGCGGGGCGTACGCCCGGTGAACGGGCCCGTGCGCACACAGCGAGCGGGCGTGCTGCGGATCGGGGTGCTGGGCTGCGCGGACATCGCCGAGCGGCGCATGCTGCCCTCGATGGCCCGCCAGCCGCTCGTCGAGGTGACCGCGATCGCCAGCCGCAGCCTCGCGAAGGCGCGGGCGTTCACCGGCCGGTTCGGCGGCACGCCGGTGGCCGGCTACGCCGGGCTGCTGGAGCGCGACGACGTGGACGCCGTCTACCTGCCGCTGCCGCCCGAACTGCACGTGGAGTGGACCCTGCGGGCGCTTCAGGCCGGCAAGCACGTGCTGTGCGAGAAGCCGTTCGCCGCCCGCCTCGCGGACGCGGACAAGGCGGTGTCCCTCGCCCGCGAGCACGGCCTGCTGCTGATGGAGAGCTTCATGTTCCTCCACCACTCCCAGCACGCCCGCGTCCGGCAGCTGCTCGACGACGGGCTGATCGGCGAACTGCGCCTGTTCGGCTCCGAGTTCGGCATCCCGCTGCGCCGCGACACCGACGGCACCCCGCGGCGGGCCAGCACCCTGCCCGAGGTCGCCGCCTACCCGCTGCGCGCCGCCCAGCTCTTCCTCGGCCCGCACCTGCGGGTGGCCGGCGCCCACGTGAGCCCCGCCACCGCGCACGGGCCGGCGCCCGCCGGCGGCGCCCTGCTGACCGCCGCCTGCGGGGCCACCGCTCAGCTCGCCTACGGCGTCGAACACGCCTACCGCAGCGGCTACGACCTGTGGGGCAGCCAGGGACGGCTGCGCCTGGAACGCGCCTTCAGCACCCCCGACGAGCACGTCCCCGTCCTGCACGTCGAACAGGGCGGCGCCGTCCGCGAGATCCGCCTCGCCCCGGACACCCACTTCACCCACATCGCCGGCGTCTTCGCCCGGGCCGTCCTTAACCGCGAGGACTTCACCCCGCACACCGAGGCCCTCCTCGCCCACGCCCGGCTCACCGACGCCGTCGAACAGGCCGCGGCCCGCCCCGGCCCCGTAGAGCCGCGACCCGCCCCGGTCCCGTAGAGACGACACACGGACGGCCCGGCCCCGTACCAGCTCACGGACGGGCTCACGCACGGGCGGCCCGGCGCGCACACGGTGCGCGCCGGGCCGCCCGCCCGCGTCCGACGACGGCTACCGGCCGTCCTGGCCGGCGTGGATGTCGACGCCGAGCTGGCGGAACAGCCCCGCCATGTCCAGCTGGTCCCAGTGCTCGGCCAGCAGGCCGTCCTCGACCCGCCAGAAGTCGATCGACTGGAAGTTCAGCGGCCGCCCGGTGGCCCCGACGCCGAAGAACGTGCCCTGGTGGGTGCCCGAGTACTCGAAACGCCCGGCGATGCGGTCCCCCTCCACGACCAGGTCGTGGACGGTGACCTTGACATCGGGGAACGCGGCGAAGATCTGCTCCCAGAACGCCGTGTTCGCCTCGATGCCGTCCTCCACAACGGGGTTGTGGTCGATGTGCCCGGGCGCGGTGTGCTCGCTCATGGTGCTCACGTCATGAGCGTTGATCATGTCGACGAAGCGCTGGACGAGTTCACGGTGGTTGTCTGCCATGCCTCAAGCCTTCCTGGGCTCGCGTCACCGAAGCGGGCAGGCGCAGCCGCCCGCCCCGCCGTGTCACCCGAGGATCCCCACCGCCTCTCGAGCCGCCCTGGAGGGGGCCTGTGGGCGCGGCCCATCCCCCATCCCCGCTCAAGCGCCCACTCCTAGCCTCACCTCCATGAAGGCTCTCGTACTCTCCGGCGGGGCCGGAACCCGCCTGCGCCCCCTCACCCACACATCCGCCAAGCAGCTGGTGCCCGTGGCCAACAAGCCGGTGCTCTTCTACGGCCTGGAAGCGATCGCGGACGCGGGCATCACCGAGGTCGGGATCGTCGTCGGGGACACCGCCGACGAGATCAAGCAAGCCGTCGGCGACGGCTCCAAGTTCGGCCTCACCGTCACCTACATCCCCCAGGACGCGCCGCTGGGCCTGGCCCACGCCGTCCTCATCGCCCGCGACTTCCTCGCCGACGACGACTTCGTCATGTACCTGGGCGACAACTTCATCGTGGGCGGCATCTCCTCCCTCGTCGACGCCTTCCGCGCGCAGCGGCCCGCCGCCCAGATCCTGCTCACCCAGGTCCCCGACCCGCGCCAGTTCGGGGTCGCCGAATTCGGCGCGGACGGACGGGTCACAGGGCTGGAGGAGAAGCCCGAGGCCCCCAAGAGCGACCTCGCGCTGGTCGGCGTCTACCTGTTCACCCCGGCCGTGCACGAGGCCGTCCGCGCCATCACGCCCTCCTGGCGCGGCGAACTGGAGATCACCCACGCCCTGCAGTGGCTCATCGACCAGCAGCGCGACGTGCGCTCCACGACGATCTCCGGCTACTGGAAGGACACCGGGAACGTCGGCGACATGCTGGAGGTCAACCGCTCCGTCCTGGAGCACACCGAGCCGCGCATCGAGGGCGACGTCGACGACACCAGTGAGATCATCGGGCGGGTGCAGATCGACGAGGGCGCCCGGGTGAGCGGCTCGCGCATCGTGGGCCCGGCCGTCATCGGCACCGGCAGCGTGATCGCCGGCTCCTACGTCGGCCCGTTCACCTCCATCTCCCACGACTGCCGCATCACCGACAGCGAGATCGAGTTCTCCATCGTCCTGGACGGCTCCTCGGTACGCGGCGCCCGCCGCGTGGAGGCCTCGATCATCGGACGCAACGTGGAGGTGACCCCCGCACCCCGGGTCCCCGCCGCCCACCGGCTCATCCTCGGCGACCACAGCAAGGTGCAGATTTCCTCATGACCACCACACGCATCCTCGTCACCGGCGGAGCGGGGTTCATCGGCTCGCACTACGTACGCACCCTGCTCGGCCCGGCAGGCCCCGGCGACGTCGAAATCACCGTCCTGGACAAACTCACCTACGCCGGCAACCCCGCCAACCTCGACCCGGTCCGCTCCCACCCCGCCTTCCGCTTCGTGCACGGCGACATCTGCGACACCCGCCTCGTGGCCGAACTCGCCGCCGGCCACGAGCAGATCGTGCACTTCGCCGCGGAGTCCCACGTCGACCGCTCCATCCTCGGCGCCGCCGAGTTCATCACCACCAACGTGCTGGGCACCCAGACCCTGCTGGACGCCGCGCTGCGCCGGCCCGGCGGCCCGGCCCGCTTCCTGCACGTCTCCACCGACGAGGTCTACGGCTCCCTCGCCGAGGGCTCCTGGCCCGAGAGCGACCCGCTGCGCCCCAACTCCCCCTACGCCGCCTCCAAGGCCTCCTCCGACCTCGTCGCCCTCTCCTACCACCGCACCCACGGCCTGGACGTCCGGGTGACCCGCTGCTCCAACAACTACGGCCACCACCACTTCCCCGAGAAGGTCATCCCCCTGTTCGTCACCAACCTCCTCGACGGACACCGCGTCCCGCTGTACGGGCAGGGGCTCAACGTCCGGGACTGGCTGCACATCGACGACCACGTGCAGGGCCTGGAACTGGTGCGCACCGGCGGCCGGCCGGGCGAGGTGTACAACATCGGCGGCGGCACCGAGCTGAGCAACAAGGAACTGACCACCCTCCTGCTCGACCTCGCCGGGGCGGCCTGGGACAGCGTCGAGCACGTGCCCGACCGGCTCGGCCACGACCTGCGCTACTCGGTGGACTGCACGAAGATCTCCCGCGAGCTCGGCTACCGCCCCCGCAAGGACTTCGCCCAGGGCCTGGCCGAGACCTTCGCCTGGTACCGCGACCACCGCGCCTGGTGGGAGCCCCTGAAGCACAAGGCCGCGCTGTGAGCCGGTGAGCGCGCCCCGGGGGCGCGACCGGGCCCGGAGAAGACGCGTTCCCTTGCGTTCCTGTCACATCCTGGCGGGCCGGTCCGTCAGGAAGGTGTAACCACCGGCAACGGCACAGGAGCTCACCATGGACGCCCGCTTGAACCTCTTCGGCAACCCGGTCGCAGGCAAGGCCCTGCGGCACATCAACTCGGCAGGCAAGGCGGTCTCTGACTCGGCGCTGCCGGCCGCGACGCAGGAACTGGTGAAGATCCGCGCCAGCCAGATCAACGGCTGCGGTTTCTGCACCGACATGCACACCAAGGACGCCACGCACGCCGGGGAGACCCCGCAGCGCCTCCACCTGGTCGCGGCCTGGCGCGAGGCCACGGTCTTCACCGACGCCGAGCGCGCCGCCCTGGAACTGACCGAGCAGGGCACCCGCATCGCGGACGCGGCCGGCGGGGTCACGGACGAGGCCTGGGCGAACGCCGCCAAGCACTACGACGAGGACCAGCTCGCCGCGCTGGTCTCGCTCATCGCCCTCATCAACGCCTACAACCGCGTGAACGTCCTCGTCCGGCAGCCCGCCGGCGACTACCAGCCCGGCCAGTTCGGATAACCGACCCCAAGACTCCGGCAGACACGCCCGCGCCTCAAAGGCGCGGGCGTGTCACGTGCCCCGGCGGTCAGGCTAGGAGGTCTTGGTCGGCTTGGCGGTCATCGTCGGGTGCGCCGTCTTCGACGGCTTCGGCTTCGGCGTGTACTTGTGGGTCTTCGACGGAGTCGGCTTCGGCTTCGGCGTGTACTTGTGCGTCTTCGACGGAGTCGGCTTCGGCTTCGGCGTGTACTTGTGCGTCTTCGACGGAGTCGGCTTCGGCGAATGCTTGGTGGTCTTCGTCGGCGACGGTTTCGGCGAATGCTTGGTGGTCGTCGTAGGCGACGGCTTGGTGGTCGTCGTCGGCGCGGTGGTCGTCGTCTTCGACGTCTCCGGCGCCGATGCCGAAGGTGTCGCTGCGGGTGCGGCCGGATGCTGGGATCCGGCGGCCGCTATCGCGGTACCGCCCGCTGTTCCCCCGGACAGCAGGGCCGCTGTCAGGGTTCCTACGGCGAAGGTGCGCCCCCAGTGGCTGCGGAATGTGTCATTCACGATGTTCTCCCATCTTGAACAACTGCCCCATTGGTCACTGTCGGCCTCAACCGAGGTTAGGTCGGCACCCCCCGATCGGCGACCGGAGCACATCGGTTCGCACGTTCAACAGAAGTGGCGGGTGCCCGTGCGCGGCCGCACTCCCCGGGCGGGCAGGAGTTGACGCCCTCCTCGCCTCCCGCCTGCGGAACTGCGGCCGCCACCGCAGCGTGCGGGGTCCGTGCCTGATCGGCCGGCCGGATGCTGATCAGCCTGGTTCTCCGCGCGGAGGAGGGGCCCGGGGCGGCATCGGCCTCGCGTTTCCTTCGCCGAGCTCGCTCCAACCTGCGGGCAGGGCAGGCCGGTTCACACCCGGCGGCCGTCGGCGGCCGAGCTCCTGGCGCAGGGGTTCCCGGTGCCGGCCGCCGAACTCAGCGTGCCGGATCTGCCAGGGCGGCCAGGTCGGTCCCGGCCGTCACCGCGTCGCGCAGCAGTGCGGCGATCTCCTGCGGCTCCAGGCTGAGGGCGTCGAGCGCCTGGATGCTCAGCGGGACTTCCTCGAGCCGGTACTCGCCGCGGTCCGGGTCGGCGAACTCCGGTCCGGTGCGGTCCGCCTCGGACCAGGACCGGATGCGGGCCAGGTAGAAGTACTGGCGCTGGTGTGCGTCGGCCAGTACGTGCAGCAGGCCTGTGATCTGCGGCTCGGCGCCGGTCTCTTCGCGTATCTCACGGACCAGGGCCGCGCGCAGGCCCGGATCGTCCGGTTCGACGTGCCCGCCGGGAAAGACCCGGTAGGGCGTGGCGCCCGGCCAGGTGCGGCGGATCAGCAGCAGCCGGCCGGCGGGCGTGAGCAGTACCGCCCGGACACACTCGATCACCGCACCTCCCGCTGCCGGCGCCACCACCCGTCAGGTTACGGGCGCCGGCCGGCGGGGGCCGCGGGCTGGTAGGAGGCGAGGGCCTGTTCGTAGGTGGGCAGCAGGCCGCGGGCCGCGGCCTCGGAGAGGCTGGGGGCGTGGGTGTCCTTGTCGGAGCGGATGAGTTGTCCGGTGGTGTTCCAGGGGATGCCGATGTCGGGGTCGAGGGCCTGGATGTCGACCATGGTGCCGGGCACGTACTCCTCGGAGCACAGGTAGTTCATGCAGGTGTCGTCGCTCAGGGCGAGGAAGGCGTGGCCGAGGCCGTCGGCGAGGTAGACGCCGATGCCGGAGCCGGCTTCCTGCAGGGTGGTGTCGAACATGCCGAACGTCGGGGAGCCGACGCGCAGGTCGACGACCACGTCCAGGGCGGCGCCGCGCACGCAGGTCACCAGTTTCGCCTGGCCCGGCGGCAGGGTGGTGCCGTGGATGCCGCGCAGCGTGCCCCGCCGGGAGACGGAGAAGTTGACCTGCCGGACGGTGAACGGCTGGCCGCTCGCCGCCGTCAGGCCGCCCAGCCGCCAGGCCTCGAAGAACAGGCCCCGGTTGTCCGGCAGCTGCGACGGTGTGATCCGGAAGGCGTCGCGGACCTTCATCTCCTCAATGGCCATGCGTCCTCGGTTCGTCGGGGCGCCGGGGCGCCGGTTCGTGGGACGGCGCCGGGGCCGGCGCCACCCCCACGGGTGGCGCCGGCCCCGGCGTCAGGTCAGTGCAGGGGGGCCGGGGCGCTCTCCTGCGCGGGGGCGGCCTTGGCGACGGGGGTGCTCGCGGCGGCCCGCCGGCGGGAGGGGGCCCCCAGCATGGCGAAGGTGGCGAGGGCCACCGCGGTGGCGCCCACCCACATCGCGGGCACCAGGCCGTCGACGAAGTTGCGCGGTGAGGCGTAGCCGCCGTTGGCGCTGAAGATGGAGGCGAGCAGGGCCACGCCGAGGGCGGCGCCGACCTCGCGGGTGGCGGCGGTGACGCCGGAGGCGATGCCCTGTTCGTGTTCGGCGACCGAGCCCATGGTGAGGTTCATCAGCGGGGCGTAGAACAGGGCCATGCCGGCGCCGCAGATCATCAGGGAGGGCAGCTGGGCGGCGTAGGAGACGTCCGGCTTGAGGACGAAGGCCCAATAGACCATGCCGGCGGTCATCATGGCGAGGCCGAGGGTGACCACGGGTTTGCCGCCGATGCGGTCGGAGACCATGCCGCCGATGGGGGCGACGACCATCGGCATGGCGGTCCAGGCCAGCAGCCGTACGCCGGCCTGCATGGCGGTGTAGCCCTGGATGTTCTGCAGGAACTGGGTCATCAGGAAGATCGCGCCGAACATGCCGACCGACATGAGGGCGCCGGCCAGGTTGATCGCGGTGAAGGCGCGGTTGCGGAACATCCGCATCGGCACCATCGGGTGTTCGGTGCGGTTCTCCCACACCACGAACAGGGCCATCACGGCAGCACCGCCGATCAGTGCGCCCAGGACCTGGGGGGATGTCCAGCCGTCGCCGTGGCCCTTGATGAGGCCCAGCACGATGCCGAACAGGCCGAGGCTGGCCAGGGCGGTGCCGACGGCGTCCAGGCGGGAGTGGGCGATGCGGCTCTCGGCGAGCTTGCGGAAGGACAGCGGGGCGAGCGCCAGGCCGATCGGCACGTTCAGCCAGAAGATCCACTGCCAGGACAGGTGCTCGACGATGGCGCCGCCCACCAGCGGGCCGGCGGCGATGGACAGTCCGTTGACGGCGCCCCAGATGCCCAGGGCCGCGCCGCGTTTCTCGGCGGGCACGGCGGCGGTCAGCAGGGTCACCGACAGCGGCATGATGATGGCCGCGCCGACGCCCTGGACGGCGCGGGCGGCGACGAGTTCGTTGATGCCGGGCGCGAGGGCGGCGGCCGCGGAGGCGGCGGTGAACAGCAGCAGGCCCAGGCTGAAGACCTTGCGGCGGCCGAAGCGGTCGCCGAGGGCGGCGCCGAACATCATCAGGACCGCGAAGGACAGGGTGTAGGCGTTGACCGTCCATTCCAGGTCGGTGAGGCTGCCGCCGAGTTTCTCGCGGATGGTGGGCAGCGCCGTGATGATGACGAGGTTGTCCAGTCCCGCCATGAACGAGGCGAGGCTGGTGGTGAGGATGGCCCAGAAGACCACCCTCTTGGTTTCACCGCCCGGGGATGGGGGGTTGACGGTGCTCATCGAGCATCCTTTCTGGAGGCTGGTCAGTGCGAGATGCTCATCGCCGTGACCGGTCCGGCCCGCGGCGCCCTGGTGCCCGCGCCCGCGCGCGGGCCGGTGGGGCGCCGTCGACGCTACGGACGCCTGCTCAAGTCCTCCTCGAGCCCCGCTCGGCACCCGGGCGCGGGCACGGCGGGGCCCGGGTACCGGCCGCACCGGTATCCGGGCCCCGCCGTGCCGTGCCGCGCCCGTGGAAGGGGGGGTCAGGCGAGCTGGCGCTGGAAGGTGGCGATGTCGAAGTAGAGGGTCTCGTCGATCAGGACGTCGCCGTCGAAGTGGAAGAAGACGGCGACGGGGGCGTCGATGGACTTGCCGCGGTTGGGGATGCCGCGCCAGTCGGCCTCCTGCCTGCCGCGGGCCTGTGCCTCGAGGATCACCGCGGTGGGCGTGTGGTGCACGTGGTGCAGTTCGTGCTCGAGGCCGGGGAAGGCCGCCCTGAGGTCGGCGAAATAGCCCTTCTTGATGGCTTCTTCGCCGATCAGCGGGCCCTCTTCGAAGGCCTGGATGCGGTAGACGCCACCGCGCGGGAAGGTGGCCAGCACGCCGTCGATGTCCCAGGCGATCTCGGCGACCGTGTGCTGCAGGACGACCGCCTCGCGCTTCTTGCGCAATTCGGCGTCGGGCTGCGGGAGATCCGCGCCGGGCAGGGTGAATTCGTGTGCTTCGGTGGCCATGACCATTCCTCCACGCATCGGCCGTATGTCGGTTGGGGCCGACGCTAGGGCGCACGGCTCGCTGCGCCCTTGGGTCCGGCTCGAACTCCGGGCCTTTGCCGGTGTGTTCAGGCGGTGGGCTGGAGGGCCGCGGTGTTCTGGGGCGGGCGGTAGGTGGGGCGGTAGCCGCAGGCCAGGGAGAGCGGGGAGAGCAGCAGGCACAGGGCCGTGTCGAGGGGGTAGGGGCGGCCGGTGACGACGCGGTACTCGTCGCGGAAGGCGAGGGCGAGCAGCGGCATCTGCAGGCGGGGGGTGCCGTCGGGGCGCAGCCGGCCTTCGTTGGTCAGGCCCCAGAGGGTCTCGAAGACGGTTTCGGTCCGGTAGGCGGGGGTGGTGCGCCAGATGACCCGGGTGGGTTCGGGGCCGGGGTTCCACATGGAGTGGACGGCGCCCGGCGGGATGTAGAAGTCGGCGCCTTGTTCGTACTCGTGCAGGACGCCGTCGAGCTGGAGGCTCAGGCGGCCGCTTTGAAGGCGCATGTGTTCGGTCTGGCGGGGGTGGTAGTGCTGGGGCGGTTTGATGACGGCGGGGGCGTATTCGACTTCGACTTCGACGAAGGCGCCGTCGGTTTCGGCGGCGGTGGTCAGGAAGGTGAGCTTGTCCTTGCCGAGGTGGAGGGTGTCTCCGGGGCGTGCCATGGGCCTCTCCGTGTTTGTTGGGGGGCTGGGGGGTTGGGGGGTGGTCAGGCGGTGCGGGGGCCGGCCGGGGCGGGGGCGCCCTGGTGGCGGGGCAGTGCGAAGTAGGCGGTGAGCAGGTTGAGGACGCCGATGCCGGTGGCGATCCAGAAGCCGAGGTGGAGGCCGTCCAGCCAGGCCAGGGCGGGGGCGGTGTGGTGGGTGAGTTCGTGGGTGGTGCGGGTCAGGGCGCTGGTGGCGACGGTGGCCACGCCGAGGGAGGCGCCGACCTGGAAGGCGGCGACCAGGACGCCGGAGGCGATGCCCTGCTGGCGGGCGGGGATGTCGGAGACGCCGTGCACGTTGACGGGGATGCCGCAGCACTGCATGGACGCGCCGAGGATGAGCAGGGCGGGCAGCAGGTGCAGCAGGTAGGTGCCGTCCTGCGGGGCCTGGGTGAGCAGGAGGAGGCCGAGGACGGAGCCGGCGGCGCCGGCGAGGTAGACGGGGCGGGGGCCGGCCTTGTGCATGATGCGGGTGGCGGGGGCGGTGACGAGGATGGCGACGACGCCCAGCGGCAGGAACGCGAACCCGGACCTGAGGGTGGAGTAGCCCAGGGTGCGCTGCAGGTAGTAGCTGCACAGGAAGAGCACGGACGCCTGTACGCCGCTGGTCAGGACGCGGCCCAGGCCGGCGGTGGCCAGGGAGCGGGTGGCGAACAGGTGCAGTGGCATCAGCGGGTCCAGGGTGCGGCGTTCGATCAGGACGAACGCGGCGAGCAGGGCGAGGGAGGCGGCGGCCGGGGCCAGGACGTAGGGCGTGGAGGCGGCGCCGTGGTCCTGGATGTTGACGATGGCGTAGACGAGGGCGGCCAGGCCCGTGGTGACGGTGGCGGCGCCGGCGATGTCGGGGCGCGAGCCGCGGATGCGGGTCTCGGGGCGGCCCCGGGACAGCAGCAGGACGCCGGCGACGGCGACGATCCCGAAGGGCAGGTTGATGTAGAAGATCCAGCGCCAGCTGAGGCTGTCGGTGATCAGGCCGCCGGCGATGACGCCGAGGGTGCCCCCGAGGCCGGCCAGCGCGGCCCACACGGCGAGCGCGGTGGTGCGTTCGCGGCCCTTGGGGAAGGTGGTGGTGACCAGGGACATCGCGGCCGGTGAGAGGAAGGCGGCGCCGCAGCCCTGCAGGGCGCGGGCGGCGATCAGCAGGCCGGCGCCCTGGGCGAGTCCGCACAGCAGGGAGGCGGCGGTGAACAGCAGGGCGCCGAGCAGGAAGGTGCGCCGCCTGCCCCAGCGGTCGGCGGTGCGGCCGCCGAGCAGCATGAGGCCGCCGAAGCACAGGATGTAGGCGGTCAGCACCCATTCGACGGCGGTGGCGCCGGCCTTGAGGTCGGCCTGGATGGCGGGCAGGGCGAGGTTCACCACGGTGGTGTCGAGGAGCACCATGAACTGGGCGAGGGCGACGAAGACGAGCAGGCGCCAGCGGCGGGGATCCGCTGCTGCGCCGGCGGGTGCGGTGTCCGTCGTGCGGGGGGCGGTGTGGTCGGTGGTCATCGTTCCCTCTCGGATGGATCTGCCTCCCGCCCCTCTGCCCCCTTCTTCTTCCGCTGAGGGGTGGGGGCGGGAGGGGCGGCCCGGTCAGGCGGCGGGTGCCTCGATGTAGCTGAGGGCGTTGTAGATGGTGCGGTCGGGGTCGGTGATGGCGCGCCGGCCGTGCATGACGCGGGTGTTGTCGATGACGGCGGCATCTCCGTCCTGCCAGTCGAGGTTCTCGGTGAGGCGGGCGGTGACCTCTTCGACCTCGGCCAGCAGCTGCGGGGACAGGGCGGTGCCGTCGGCGAAGGTGATGGTGGGCTTCTCGTAGTTGAAGGAGGGGCCCAGGATGCTGTTGGCGAAGGAGGGGCGCGGCCCGAACACGGTGGTGCCGGCAGCGGGGGTGGTGAAGGAGTAGCGCACCCCGCCGTCGTCCTGCGGCACGATCTCGGTGCCCGGCAACTGGCCTGCCAGCGCGAGGAGTTCTTCGACGCCGATCTCGTCGGCGGGCTTGGTGCGGCCCAGCAGGTGGTGGGCCATCGCCCGCCACTGCGGCTCGGCGACGTAGCGGCTGTAGACGATGTCCTGGGCCGCGAATGCCGTACGGGCCTTAGGGCTGAGGGCGTCCCAGACGCGGTAGCCGTCGCAGACGGTGGTCTGGGAGCCGGAGGAGGCGGCCTTCTCGCAGAAGAACCAGGCGAGGTGGGAGCGGAAGGGGCTGTTGCCGTTCTCGGTGTGCAGGCCCACCTCGTCGAGGCCCGCGTCGACCTTCTGGGCGACCTCGGAGTAGAAGTCGCGGGCGGGGTCGAGGGTGGTGGAGGTGGAGGTGTGCTGCACCAGGGCGGTGAAGGCGTCCATGTCCGCGCCGAAGCCGCGCAGCAGCAGGAAGCCGGCCTGGGAGAGCAGGTCGCGCAGTTCCTTGGGGTCGACGCCGTCGAGGCCGCCGGGGCCTGCGGCCTCGACCAGCAGGCCGCTGCCGGTGCCGTAGGGGGTGGTCTTCACAGCCGTGCTCATGCCTTCTCCTGGGTCTCGGGGGCCGCGGCCGCGGCGGGGGTGCGGGGCTGGTCGAGGACGTGTGCGCGCACGACGTCGCGGCGGGGGCGTCCGGTGACGGTGAAGCAGGTGGCGTAGGCGGGGTCGTCCTCGGACATGAGGTGGACGACGGCGGCGCGTTCGATGCCGGAGAGTTTGTGCCGGCCGAAGTCGGTGATCTCGCGGCGGGCGGTGTCGTGGTCGAGGGCGGCGTCGATGACGAACAGGCCGTGGACCTGGTCGAGGCCGTCGGCGACGACGGCGGCCTCGCGGACGAAGCCGAGTTCGCGGTAGCGGGCCTCGACCCATTCGGGGGCCACGTTGCGGCCGCCCGCGGTGATGACGAGGTTCTTCTTGCGTCCGGTGATCCGCAGGTAGCCGTCGGCGTCGATCTCGGCGAGGTCGCCGGTGTGCAGGCGGCCCTGGTCGTCGACGACGACGCTGGAGGGGTCCTCGCGGGTGTAGCCGGCGAACAGGGAGGTGCTGCGGATGAGGAGTTCGCCGTCGTCGGCGAGTTCGGCGTGCACGTGGTCCAGGGGGCGGCCGACGGTGCCGAAGCGGACGGCGCCGGGGAAGTTCCAGGACACCACGGAGGAGTTCTCGCTCAGCCCGTAGCCCTCGTGGACGGTCAGTCCGTGGGCGTCGAGGCGCTGGAGGAGCTCCGGGGGGACGGGGGCGCCGCCGCAGGCGATGAAGACCGGCCCGTCGTGTCCGAAGATCCGCCGGTGGCGCTCGGGGACGCTCTCGGCGGGCTGCGCCTCGCACAGGGCGAGGAAGAGGCCGGCGACGGTGGGCGGCACGACCAGGGCGGTGGGGCGGGCCGCCCGCAGCAGGGTGAGCATGCGGGGGGCGGCGTCGGCGGCGGTGCCGACCAGGGCGGTGCCCGGCGGCAGGAAGGACACCGAACCGCCTGCCAGGAAGGGCATGTAGAGGCCGGCGACCTGCTCGATGAGGAGGCTGAGCGGGACGATGGACAGATAGCGCTCGAAGATCTCCGGGCGGGTGCGGGCGCGCAGTGAGGTGAGGAGTTCGTCCAGGCCGTGCCGGCGGATCTGTACGCCTTTGGGGGCGGAGGTGGTGCCGGAGGTGTGGATGACCTTGACGATCTGGTCGTGTGCGGGGATCTGCGGGGGCGCGGCGGAGCGGGGTGCGCGGGCCAGGGCGGGCAGGTCGAGGGGAAGGGCGGGGCAGCCGTCGGGCAGGACGCTCTGGGGGGTGCCGGCGTGCCAGCGGGCCAGGGCTGCTTCGCCTGCGGCGTCGGTGAGGCACAGGTCGGCGCTGTGCAGGAGGGAGGCGGCCTGCTGGGCGGTGAAGGCGGTCGGGACGGGGATCTCGACGGCGCCGGCGAACAGGGCGGCCAGGTCGGCCACGACCCATTCGGGCGAGTTCTCCGCGAGCAGTCCCACCCGGGCCGGCCGGCCCAGTACCTGGGCCTGTTCCTGGAGCCGGGCGGCCAGCGCGAGGGCGGCGCCGGTCAGGTCGCGGTAGCTGAAGGCGGCGGGCGCCGAGCCGTCGGCGGCCAGCACGCGGACCATGACGGCGTCGCTGCCGGCCCGTTCCAGGAGCCCCTGGGCGAGAGAGAGACGGGCGGGGGTGTCAGGCGGCACGGGTGAGCACCCCCTGCTGCGGGCGGTTGCTCAGCAGCCGCATGTCGACCGAGGTGAAGCAGTAGCGGCCGATGGCGGCCAGCAGCAGGGTGGACTGCTCGGCGGCCTCGGCGTAGCCGACGACGGGCCGGGTGTCGTAGTAGGAGCCCCAGGCGGCCCGTTCGCTTTCGGGCAGGCGCTGCGCGCTGGCGTCGGCGAGGGGGTGGAAGACGCAGCCCAGGCGCTGCATGAGGGCGGCGAGCCGGCCGGTCATGGTCATCACCGCGTACGGGCGGCCCAGGCAGGCCATGATCAGCGGGATCGCCTTGATGATCTCGGCGCCGGCGGCGGCGCGTACCGAGGCGATGGAGCCGATCTGCAGGACCTGGGAGCGTTTGACGGGGGCGCCCACGGCCCGGGTGATGACGTCTTCGACGGGGGCGTCGAGGTAGCGCTCGAGCAGGATGCTCTCTTCCTCGGGGAAGGACAGGCCCGCGCAGGCGAGGACTTCCTCCTGGCCGTCGGCGGCGGTCTCGAAGAAGGCGAGGAAGCCGTCCGGGTCGGGCGAGATGCTCGCCTGGTACTGCTTGGCGAACACCAGCCGGGCCAGGTCCGCGGCGGTCTGCCAGTCCGGGGTGCCGCGCTCGGACAGGGTGATTCTCATGTGCTGCGCTCCCTAACAGGGTGGGGTGAAACGCGAAGGGGGACTCATCGCCCGAGCGCTGGGGAACGGTGTGCCGCCGGGCGGGCGTTCACGGCGAGTCGGGCGGCCCGCAGGGCGCTGTTGATGGAGGTCTCGGCGAGGATGCCGGGGGCGGCGACGCTGTCGCCGGCCAGGAACACGCCGTCCCCGCGGTCGACGGCGGGCCGGTCCCGCCAGCTGAGGCCGGGCAGGTCCAGGGCGCCGGTGCGGCCGCGGGAGACGCCTTCGCGGCGCCACAGGAGGCGGGTGCGCCAGCCGGGGGTGGTCAGGTCGAAGAGTTTCTCCAGCCGGGCCAGGGCGTCGGCCTTCGACTCGCCGGGCCTAAGCGGCATCTGTCCCTGGAACAGGGCCTGGCCCTGCGGGGCGAGGGAGGGGTCGTGGTCGGAGTACTGGGAGGTGAAGCCGCCCTCGTCCATGTCGAAGGAGACGTTGCCGTCCTTCTTGGAGTGGGTGACGGCCATGTCCAGCAGGGCGGCGGTGCCGCTGGGCCACTCGAGGCCGGGGTCGCCGAGCAGGCTGCGCGCGGAGGCCAGCGAGGTCGCCACGATCACCGGTCCGCCGGCGGGCAGTTCGCTCAGCCGTGAGCCGGTCTCGATGACCACGCCGCGGGCGCGGGCGACGCGTTCCATGCGGGCGATCAGCGCGCCCCAGCCGCCGAGGAAGTAGCGGCTGGGCAGCGGGAAGCGGGGGGTGCCCACGCGCAGCAGCCGCTCCCACACGAAGGCCGCCGACAGCCGTCCGGGGTCGCCGTCGAAGAGGATCGGGCCGAGGAAGCCGAGGGCCTCGTTCACGGTCTGCTGGGCGAAGCGTTCGCCGGCCCAGTCCTGGAAGGAGCGGTCGACGGGGACCTCGATGCCGCGGTGGCGCCAGGTCATCTTCATGTAGCCGGACGGCAGGGTCATCCGCAGCCGGCCCTGGTGACGGAAGCGCATCCGGGTCCACTCGTGGAAGGACAGCCGTACGTAGCGGCCGGCCAGTCCGCGCTGCAGCAGCCAGTGCCAGGCGTCGCCGTTGTCGAAGAAGGTGTGCGGCCCGTCGTTGGTGACGTAGGGGCCGGCGGCCGAGCGGGCGCGGCCGCCGGTGTGGGAGTGGGCCTCGTGGACGGTGACGCGGGCGCCCTGTTCGGCGGCGGAGATCGCCGCGGTCAGGCCGGCCAGTCCGCCGCCGATGATCGTGATGTTCGCCATGGTTATCGCACTCACTTCGCCTTCGAGGGCCCGCGGGCCGGGGTCGGGGGTCAGCCGTCGAGGGTGGCCATGGCACCGACGGGGTAGCGGTCGCCCGCCGTGGAGCCGTGGGGGGCGATCTCGTCGAGGGCGGCGAGGTCGGCCGCGTTCAGCTCGACGGCGCAGGCGGCGAGGTTCTCTTCCAGGTAGGTGACGCGTTTGGTGCCGGGGATGGCGACGACGTCGTCGCCCTGGGCGAGCACCCAGGCCAGCGCGAGCTGTCCGGCGGTGATGTTCTTGGCGGCGGCCAGCGTCTGCAGCCGCTCCACGACGTGCAGGTTCGTCTCGAGGTTGCCCTGCTGGAAGCGGGGCACGACGCGGCGGAAGTCGTGTGCGGCGAGGGCGTCGAGGCTGCGGATGGCTCCGGTGAGCAGGCCGCGGCCCAGCGGGCTGTAGCCGACGAAGCCGATGCCCAGTTCGCGGACGGCCGCAAGGACGCCGTTGGCCTCGACGTCGCGGGTGGACAGGGAGTACTCGGTCTGTACGGCGGTGAGCGGGTGCACGGCGTGGGCGCGGCGGATGGTGGCGGCGGACGCCTCGCAGATGCCGAGGTGGCGGACCTTGCCGGCGGTGACGAGGTCGGCGAGTGCGCCGGTGGATTCCTCGACGGGGACGGCGGGGTCGACGCGGTGCAGGTAGTACAGGTCGAGGCGGTCGGTGCCCAGCCGGCGCAGGGTGGCGTCGATGGAGGTGCGGATGTAGTCGGGGCGGCCGTTGAGGCGGCCGGTGATGGTGCCGTCGGCGGTGACCTCGTTGCCGACCTTGGAGGAGACGGTGATGCTGTCGCGGCGGCCGGCGATGACGCGGGCGACGAACTCCTCGTTGCTGTGCGGGCCGTAGAAGTCCGCGGTGTCCAGGAGGTTCACGCCCAGTTCCAGGGCGCGGTGCGCGGTGCGCAGGGCTTCCTGGTCGTCGGCGGGCCCGTAGGCGAAGGTCATGCCCATGCAGCCGAGTCCCTGCTCGGAGACCTCCAGCCCCTGGCTGCCGAGTTTTCGTTGCCGCATCATCGGTTCCTTCCTGAGCCGTGCACGGGGCGGTTGTCGTCTGGCAGTGGCTGTCCAGCAGTGCCGTCTAGCAGTGACAGTGTCGGTGTCCTTGCTAGAGAAGTGGTGGGGTGCCGGTCCCCCGGTGCTCGGACGGCGGTCAGCCGGCGGTGGTCAGTTCGCTGGTGACGGACATCCAGGTGTGGTCCGGCCGGGCGGCGCCGGCGGCCAGGTGGGTCCACGGGTCGGTGCCCAGCACCGCGGCCGCTTCCTGGCGCAGCCAGGCGTCGAAGGGGTCGGCGGAGGCCGCGAGGCGGCGTGCGGCGCCCTGCGGGTCGCGGGCCTCGATCCGGTGGACCAGCACGTCCTGGCCGCCCAGCACCTGGAGGGCGAAGGACTCCTGGAGGATGCCCGCGCGGCGCCGGGAGGCCTCGTAGGCGCGCAGCCGCGCTCCGGCGAGCTCGGCCTGGAGGGCGTGCCAGGCGCCGGCGGCGCCGGGCGGCAGCGGCAGCAGGGCGCCGGCGCTCGTGACGGTGCGGCGGGCCGCGGTGCGGGCGGCGTTGCGGGCGGCGGGGGCGAGCCGGCGCAGGCCGAGGACGGCCAGCATGTTGGACTCCACGCCGATGCCCCAGCGTTCGGCGATCAGGCCGTCGGCCAGCAGCCGCCACACCACGACGCCGGTGAACTCGATGGCCTGTCCGGTGGGCGGCGCGCCGAGGAAGTCGCCGAGGTGGGTGCCGCGCCAGGTGTTGTGGATGACGACGTGGTCACCGTGGGCGCTCATGTCCTCGATGGTCACGTGCAGGTCGGGGAAGCCCTCGCGCAGGCCGGCGATGGTGTAGCGGACGCCTTCGAGGCCTTCGGGGGCGCCGGGCAGCGGCTGGTGGTCGACCATGTGGGGGCTGTAGATCTCGTCGACGACGGAGAAGTCGCCCTGGTTGACGAAGGCGTCGAAGACCCGGCGGATGGTCTTCTTGTTGCGTTCCTCCACGCTGCGGGCGGTGCGCTCCGTCTCTTGTATCGACACGTTCTCTCGTCCTCTCGTCCTTCGGTCTCGGCGTCCCGCGGGTGCGGGGGCGCAAGGTCACAGGGGCGGCGGGCGGCTGCCCGGGCGGGTGTCCGGGGCGGTCAGTGGCCGGGGAAGGGGGCGTCCCAGGTGAGGGTGAGGCCCGCGTACAGGTAGCGGCTGGCCTCGATGGCCAGCAGCAGGACCGTGTCGCCGGGGCGGATGCGGCCCTCGCGCCAGCCGGCGTCCAGGGCGAGGGGGACGGCGGCGGAGCCGGTGGCGCCGACGTCGGTGAGGTTTTCCACGATGGTCTTGCTCAGGGTGGCCTGGTCGGCGGGCGAGAGCCCGGCGGCGGCGTACTCGCTCGCGAAGTACTCGGCGTTGCCCTCGGGCAGCACGCACGCGTCGAGGTCGGCCAGGGCCAGGCCGGAGCGGGTGAGCAGGTCGTGGATGCCCTCGACGAAGACGCGGGGGCCGAACTGGGCGGTGCCGGGGATGTCGAGGCGGATGTCCATCAGGCGGGGGCGGCGCTGCTGTTCGGCGAGGGGGGCGTCGGTGCCGCCGCCGACGATGAGCATGCCGGGTTTGCGGGCGCCGCCCAGGGAGCGGGTGGCGAAGACGGGGCGCGGGCGGCCGTGGGCGGAGCCCTCCTCGCCGGCGCGCAGCACCAGGGCGCCGGCGCCGTCGCCGAAGGTGTAGACGGTCAGCCGGTCGCGCATCCGTACGCGTTCGGGGTCGCGGCCCAAAAAGACGGGGGCCAGCAGCGGGGAGACGGCCTCGGCGCCGATGACCAGGGCGGTGGTGTAGGTGCCGTCGGCGAGCAGGCGGCGGGCGATGTCGTGGGCCTGGACGGCGCCCACGCAGCCGGCGCGGACCTCGATGACCGCGCAGTCCTGAAGGCCGAGCTGCTGCTGGACGTAGGTCGCGGCGACGGGCAGGAGGTAGTCGGGGCTGGCGGTGGACAGGACGATCAGGTCGATCTCGCCCGCCTGGACTCCGGCCCGCTCCAGGGCCTGGCGGGCGGCGGCGGTGGCCATCCGCGAGGTGCTGGTGGTGTGGGCGCCGGTGGCCGGGTCGACCATCCAGTGCCGGCGCTGGACCTGGATGCCGTCCAGGACGTCGGCGGGCAGCGGGCCGCAGAAGCGGGCCAGGGCGTCGTTGTCGAGGGCCTCGCCCGGCAGGTGGGCGCCGGTGGCCAGGACCGAGACATGGCGTGCGCGGGGTCCGGCGGGCGGGGCGGTGGTGGTGTGGGGCATGGTCAGTTCTCCGTTGCGGGACGCAGGACGAGGCTGATGTGGGTGCCGCCGAGCGAGGAGCTGTTGATGAGCACCGGCCCCGCCGCCACCCCGCTTCCCGGGGTGGTCCAGGCGGTGAGGGCGAGGAGGGCGGCCAGCTGGGCGCCCGCGCCGACCGGTTCGCCCAGGGTCTGTTTGGGGGTGTGCACCGGGCAGCCGGCCTCGGCGGCCAGCCGGCCGGTGGCAAGGGCTTCGGGGGCGTCCGCGCGGGTGAGGCCGGCGGCGTTGGCCCAGATGCCGGTCAGCTCGCCGGGGGTGAGGCCGGCGTGGGTGAGGGCGGCGCGCATGGCGCGCTCGACGCCCTCGCCCTCGCCGTTCCAGCGGCCGATGCCGGCCGCGTCGCCGGCGGCAGCGTGGCCGGCGAACTCGGCCAGGATGCGGGCGCCGCGGGCGCGGGCGCTGGATTCGCGTTCCAGGACGAGGGCGATGCCGGCCTCGGCCAGGGTGTAGCGGGCGTCGCCGAACAGCGGCAGCTGGCGGTAGGCGGCCAGCACGCCCGGGGAGAGGTCCTCGACCGCCGGGCACAGCACCGCCTCGGCGCGGTGCTGCAGCAGCAGGTCGTGGGCGACGGTCAGGGCGGAGGCGCCGGCGGCGTGGCCGGTGGTGACGGTGGAGGTGGGGCCCTTGGCGCCGACGTGCATGGCGACCTGGCCGGCGGCGGCGTTGAAGACGGTGTTGGGGAAGACGGCGGGGCTGCCGTGGGCGGGGCAGCCGCCCAGCACCGGCAGCAGGAAGTCCTCGATGCTGCGCATCGGGCCCAGTCCGGTGCCCAGGACGACCCCGGTGTGCTCGTCGGCCTTCAGGCCGGCGTGGGCGAGGGCGGCGCGGCAGGAGGCGACGGCGAGCTGGGAGAGGCGGTCCATGCGGCGCCGGTCGCGGGCGCCGATGTGGGCGCCCGCGTCGAAGACGGCGCGGGCCACGCGCAGGCCGTCCTCGTCGGTGCCCAGGCGCCGCCCCTGCCGCCAGGCCTCCCACAGCGCCTTCAGGCCTTCGCCGGCGGGGGTGAGGGCGGCGCCCCCGGTGATGACGACCTTCTCGGCGGCGGGCGGGGCGGGGACGGTGAAGCGCCGTCCCGAGGGCCAGCCGAAGGCGACGCAGGCATTCGCGCCGGCGAAGGCGAAGTTGTTGGACAGGGCGGCGTTCATGGCCAGTTCGCGGCCGGTGTCGGGGACCGCGTCCAGCCCGCACTTGGGGTCGGTGCCGGTGAAGTTGGCGGTCGGCGGGGCGATCTGTTCGACCAGGGCCTTGACGGTGACGATGGCCTCGACCGCGCCGGCCGCACCGAGCAGGTGGCCGATCATCGACTTGGAGCTGCTCAGGGCGGTCTTCTGGGCGGCCTCGCCGAACGCGGCGCGCACCGCGTTGGACTCGGCGGAGTCGTTCTTGGGGGTGCCGGTGCCGTGGCCGTTGATGTAGCCGACGTCCCCCGGGGTGATGCCGGCGGCCTTCAGGGCGCCGCGGATGGCGCGGGCGGCGCCCTCGCCCTCGGGGTGCGGGGCGGTGGCGTGGTAGCCGTCGGCGGACAGGCCGTAGCCGAGGACCTCCGCCAGGACGGGGGCGCCCGCGGCGCGGGCCACCGACTCCTCGGCCAGCACCAGCATGCCCGCGCCCTCGCCCAGGGACAGCCCGTCGCGGTCCTTGGAGTAGGGGGCGGCGGGTTTGGCGGACAGCGACTGGAGGCTGGTGAAGCCGGCGAACGCGGTCTCGGTGAAGGCGTCGCTGCCGCCGGCGAGCATCGCGTCCGCGCGGCCCGCGGCGATCGCCTCGGCGGCGTGCGCGATGGCGTGCGCGCCCGAGGCGCAGGCGGTGTTGACGGACAGGGCCGGCCCCTTGAGAGCGAAGGCGGCGCTGAGTGCCTCGGCGATGGCCTGCGGCGGGACCAGCAGGTAGTGCAGGGCGTCGCCCTGCAGGGTGGTGCCCTCGCGGCTGCGGCGGGCGAGTTTCTCGGCGCTGCGCAGGCCGCCGTTGCAGGAGCCGAACGCCACCCCCCAGCGTTCGGCGGGCAGGCCCGCGAGGCCCGCCTGATGGAGGGCTTCGGCGGCGGCGGTCAGCGCGAAGTCGGCGGCCGGTTCCCGCTCGCTGCCGCCGAAGGCGGCCAGGTAGTCGTAGGCGGGCCGGGGCAGGGGGGGCACTTCGCCGCCGATGGCCGTGCCGTAGCCGTCCATCGGCATGCCGGTGACCGGGCCGATGGCCGAATGCCCGGCCCGGATGCCCTCCCACAGCGCGGCGGCGCCCTCGCCCTGGGCGGTCACGGCGCCGACACCGCAGACCACCACGGTCCGGGGCCGTGCCCCGGTGTCCGGCCGTACGGCGCGGTCGTGGACGTCGGTCATGGCCGCACTCCTTTCGGATAGGGCGGGTGTTGCGGGTGTGTCGGTCATGAGGTCCGTCCCAGGGCGAGGGCGACGGCCTGGCCCTCCAGGCCGCGGGCCAGGGCCAGGGCGCTGTCGGGCCGGGTGTGGCGGGGGGTGAGGGGGACGTAGTCGAGGTCGCACTCGGCGGCGGGGTGGTGGAGGTTGAGGGTGGCGGGCACGGTGCCGCTGTCCAGGGCGAGGGCGGCGACGGCCGCGTTCAGCGCGCCGGCGCCGCCGACGAGGTGTCCGGTCTGCGGTTTGACGCTGCTGATCTGGGCGGACTTGGCGGCCGTGCCGAGGGCGTCGTGCAGGGCGACGGTCTCGCTGGCGTCGCCCTGCAGGGTGGCGCAGCCGTGCGCGGCGATGTAGCTGCCGTCGGGGAAGGGCCGCCCGGCATCGGTGAGGGCGCGGCCGATGGCGCGGGCCAGGCCGCGGGCGCGGGGCTGGGGGCTGGGCGGGCGGACGCAGTCGTTGCCGGCGCCGAAGCCGGTGATCTCGGCGTAGCAGCGGGCGCCGCGGGCCAGGGCGTGTTCGCGTTCCTCCAGGACCAGGAGGGCGGCGCCCTCGCCGAAGACCGAGCCGGAGCGGTCGCGGTCGAAGGGCCTGAAGGCCTCGGCGCCCAGGTCGGTGCGGGTGCTCAGGACGCCCAGGCCGTCCATCTTGGACATCGCCCACCAGCCGGTGGCGTCGTCGTAGCCGCCCGCGAGCACGAGGTCGGCCTCGCCGCGGCGTACGGTGCGCATGCCCCGGCCGATCGCCATCGCGCCGGAGTCGGCGGTGCCGGCGAAGTAGGCGTTGGCGCCGCGGATGCCGTACTTCTCGGAGATGTGGAAGGCGGCGGCGGGCTGCAGTCCCTCGACGAAGAACAGCGGGGCGATCACCGAGGAGGCGCTCTGCCCCAGCCGGTGCAGGTCGGGGGTGCCGTCGTCGGCGCGGACGGCCTGCAGCTGGGCGATGAGTTCGTCCATGCGGGGCATTTCCTTGTTGCTGCCCAGGAACAGGCCCGTGCGCTGTCCCAGGTCGCTCCCGTCGTCCAGGCCCGCGTCCTGCAGGGCGAGGGTGGCGCCGGCCAGGGCGAGCTGGTCGCCGCGGCACAGCATGCGCAGGGTGCGCCGCGAGGCCCACTGGGCGGGGGTGAAGGAGGGGATCTCGGCGCCGATGCCGGTGCGCAGCGGGGCGGGGTCGTAGGCGCGCAGCGGTCCGATGCCGCAGCGGCCCTCCAGCAGGCTGTGCCAGGTCTCGGCGGCGCTCTGGCCGATCGCGGTCATCAGGCCGATGCCGGTGACCATCACGCGGCGGCGCTGCTCGCTCATGCTGTGCCCTCCCGGGTCGTCTCGTCGCTGACCAGGGCCAGGACGCGGGCGGTGGCGACCACCCGGCCGCCGGCCCGGGCGGTGGCCCGGCACTCGGTGCGGTGCGGGCCGTGAGCGGTCACCTCGACGGTGAGGTGGACCTGGTCGCCGGGGCCGACGAAGTGCGTGAAGCGCACGCCGCGCACGGCGGCCAGGCGCCAGGTGCCGGGGCCCGCGGCGGTACGGGCGAGCGCGGCCATGCTCTCCAGCAGCAGCACGCCGGGCAGGACGGGGTGGCGCGGGAAGTGGTCGGTGAAGCAGGTCAGGGTGGCGGGCACGTTGCGCACGGCCGCCGCCCGCTCGCCGACGACGGCCTCCAGCAGCCGGTCGAACCCGCCCAGCCCGCCGCCGGGCACGGCGGCGGCCGCGGATCCCGCGCCCGCAGCGGGGCCGGCCGTGACCGTCACGGAGCCCGAGACAGGAACAGGAACAGGAACGGGGGCGGGTGCGGGGCCGGGTCCCGCGGCGGGGACAGGGGCGGGGGTGGGGGTGGGGGTGGGGGTGGGGGTGGGGGTGGGGGTGGGGGTGGGGGTGGGGGTGGGTCCCGCGGCGGGGACGGTGGTGGTCATGTGTCCTCCCGCGGGGCGCCGACGACGAGGCTGGTGTTGCTGCCGCCGAACGCGAACGCGTTGATCAGGGCCGCCGCCACCGGCATCGGGCGGGCGGTGTGCGGCACGTAGTCGAGGTCCAGGCCGCGGTCGGGCCGCTCGAGGTTGACGGTGGGCGGGACCAGGGAGTGGCGGATCGCGCCGAGCGCGGCCAGCACGCCCAGGCCCAGGCTGGCGGAGGTGAGGTGGCCGGCCATCGACTTGGGGGCGCTGACCACCAGACGGCGGGCGTCGTCGGCGAAGACCTTCTTGATGGCGACCGTCTCGGACTGGTCGTTGCCGTGGGTGCTGGTGCCGTGCGCGACGACGTAGTCGATGCCGGCGGTGCCCAGCCCGGATTCGCCGATCGCCGCCTCCATGGCCTGGACGGCGCCGGAGCCGTCCGGCGGGGAGTCGGTGATGCGCCAGGCGTTGAGGGTGGAGCCGTAGCCGAGGACCTCGCCCAGGACGGGCGCGCCGCGTTCGCGGGCGGCGTCGAGGTCTTCGAGGACGACGGCGACGGCGCCCTCGCCGATCACGAAGCCGGAGCGGTCGGCGTCGAAGGGCCGCGAGGCGTGTGCGGGATCGTCGTTGTGACGGTCGGTCAGCGCGCCCAGCAGGCTGAAGCCGAGCAGGTCGAGCCAGGTGGTCAGGGAGTCGTAGCCGCCGGCGACCATCAGCCGGGCGTCGCCCTCCTGGATGGCGCGGTAGGCCTCCCCGATGGCGTGCCCGGAGCCGGAGCAGGCGGTGGAGATCCCGATCATCGGCCCGGTCGCGGACATCATCCGGGCCATCGCGCTGAGCGGCACGTTCTGGTCGTCGGTGAGGGTGACGGCCGGCGGGTGGCACAAGAACGCGTCCGCGCGGCCGGTGGTGGCGCGCAGGTGGCCGACGTCCAGGAGGGCCTGCAGCTCGGGGCGGCCGACGCTCGCGCCCATCGCCACCCCGCGCTCGCCAAAGTCGTACACCTCCTCCCCCAGGTCCTCGGCCCGCGCGGAGCGCAGCGCCTCCCAGGCGGCCGCGACACCGAACAGGCCCACCCGGGAGAGGTGTTTGCGCCCGATGCGGGCCGGGATCGCCGCGGCCGGGTCGAAGTCCTTGACCTGGGCGGCGATACGCACCGGGAAGCCGGCCGCGTCGAAGGTGGTCAGCGGCCCGACGCCGCTGCGGCCGGCGGCCAGGCCCTGCCAGGTGGTGCCGGCGTCGTTGCCCAGCGGGGTGACGGCGCCGACGCCGGTGATGGCTACGCGGGTCATGCCACCGGCCCCCCGCCCTGCAGCTGGTGCGCCATGCGCCGGGTGGCGGCCGGGTCGTCGAGGCGTTCGGCGTCGATGAGCGCGCACAGGATGCCGCTCGCCTCGAGGACGTTCTCGCCGTCCACGGTGACGGTGCCGTCCAGCAGGGCGGCCTCCTCGGTCATCGACTCGACGGTGGCGTGCATGCGCAGCACCTCGCCGGGGCGCACCGGGCGGTGCGCGGTGGCCTCGCCGACCGCCAGCAGCGCGGCGCGCCGCCGGTGGTCGGTGGAGAGCATGATCAGCCAGGTGGCGGACTGGCACAGGGCCTCCAGGGCCAGCCCGAAGGGCAGCGCGGGTCCGTCGCCGGTGTCCTGCCAGTAGGTCTCCTCGGCGGAGGTGACCTTGCGCGCGGTGATGTGCTCGCGGGGCGCGCAGGTCTCGATCCGGTCGATCAGATGGAATCGCATCGTCGTCTCTTCTTCCGTGTCCCTCACGCGTCCGTTACGGGCGGCCGATGCCCAGCTGGGCGGAGAACCCGCCGTCCACACAGAGCAGTTCGCCGGTGGTGTAGCCGGAGTCGGGGCCGGCCAGGAACACCGCGGCCGCAGCGACCTGATCGGTGGTGGCGAACCGGCGCAGCGGGATCTGCCGCTTGATGCTCTTGCCGCCGTCGCGCTGCAGCACGCCGTCCACGAGTTCGGTCGGGGTGAACCCGGCCAGGACCGCGTTGACCCGTATGCCGAAGCGGGCGAGTTCGACGGCGGCGCAGCGGGTGAAGGAGTTCAGCGCGCCCTTGGAGGCCGAGTAGTTGGCCTGGCCGATCCAGCCGCGTTCGCCCATCGCGGAGGAGATGTTGACGATGGTGGCGTCGCCGCGGGCCATGAACTGTTCCAGGACGGCGTGGGTGCAGTGCCAGGCGCCGCCGAAGTTGGTCTTCATGACGTTCAGCCAGGCGTCCGGCGGCGCGTCGTAGATGAGGCCGTCGTCGCTGGTGCCCGCGTTGTTGACGAGGATGTCGAGGGGACCCAGGAGGCGGGCGGCCTCCTGGACCAGGCGGGCGGCCTGCTGCGGGTCGGCGACGTCGGCGGCGACGGCCGCGGCCCGGCCGCCCGCCGTCTCGATCTCCTTGACGACCGCGGCGGCGTCCTCCTGGCGGGAGCGGTAGTTGACGGCGACGGCCGCCCCCTGCTCGGCCAGGGCCAGGGCGATGGCCCGGCCGATGCCGCGTGAGGCACCGGTGACCAGGGCGGTGCGGTCCTTCAGCTTCATCTGGATTCCTCCGTGGATACCCCAGCCTTCAGGATGGGGAGGAAACGGACTCCTGCGGAGCAGGGCAAGGGAGGACGATGCGCCGCCAGGGCGGATCGTCGTTCACCGGCAACTGCCCGCGGGCGTAGTAGCGTTGCCAGGCCCAGTCGGTGATAACCAGGCCGGCCGGGCCTACCGCCGGGCTGGCGGGATGTCAGGTCTGTGGAGCCGGCGTAAGACTGCTGGGCGTACCCACGTCCCCCGCCGTTGATTGGGGGCAGCTGCTGTCTGAGAAGCAGAAAGCTCAACCCGCGAGGGAAGAATCCCCCTGCTTCAGCTGGGGGAGATGTCAACTGTCTCTTCCCGTTTCTGCTACGAGGGGGCGGTGGCCGGCCGGGGCCCGCGCGGGCGCCAGGGGCGGCGGGGGTGCGGGACGCCGTTGGCCCGCACCACCACCGGCCCCCGGGAGGAGGGAGCCGGGTTCAGGCGGCGTGCTGGGCCGCAGCCCGCTCGGTCAGCAGGTCGGTGAGGTTCTGCACGGTGAACAGGCCCAGCACGCCCTCGGCGGTCAGCGGCTCGCTGAGCTGGCTGCGGTCGAACTGCGGCAGGACCTTCTCCAGGTGGGTGAGGCCGGTGTCGTTGACGACCTCGTTCTCGTCGCCGAACTCCTCGTCGGGGATGCCGCCCTGCAGCAGGGCGGCGATGTCGGCCACGGTGATCTTCACCTTGGTGGCGCGCTCGATACGGAAGAGGATGTCGAGCAGGTCGATCGACTCGGCACCCAGCTGCCCGAGCAGGGTCGCCTCGGGCACGGCCTCGGCCTCGTCGATGCCCAGGGCGTCGGCGATGGCGGCCTGGACCGCGCAGAAGTAGTCGGTCGAGGTGGGGGTCAGGGTTTCGGACACCGTTGGCTGCCTTTCGGATGGGTCGTTCCGCCGGTACCGGGCCGGGGGCCCGCACCGGACGGACGGGAGAGGAAAAAGAAAAGGAAGAGGAAGAGAAGGGGAGGGAAGGGAGGGGGAGGTGGAGGGTGCGGGCCGGGGGCGGGCCGCGCGCCGGGTCAGGCGGCGGCGCCAGGGGCGGGCTCCTGCCCGAGCTCGCGCAGAGTTGCGAAGATCCGGCGCGCGTCGTGGGTGCTGCGCACCACGGAGTGGACGCCGGTGCGGTTGGCGAAGCCGCTGAGCACCCGGCCGGGGCCGACCTCCAGGCAGCCGTCCACGGCGTGCGCGGCCGCGGCGTCCAGCACGTCCACCCACCGCACCGGCCCGGCCAGCTGACGGCGCAGCAGATCGCGGGCGTGGCCGCCGTCGCGCACCAGGGTGCCGGTCACCGAGCTGATCACGGGCAGCCGGGGCGCGCTGAAGGACACGCGCTCCAGTTCGGCGGCGAACTCGTCCTCGATCGCCCGCATCAGCGAGCAGTGGAAGGGCGCGGAGACCTTCAGTGCCACCGCCCGCTCGGCGCCCGCGGCCAGTGCCCGGCGGGCGGCCTCCTCGACCGCGGGGCGCTGTCCGGAGATCACGGTCTGGCCCGGCTCGTTGTAGTTGGCGATCTCCACCACGCCCAGGGGGGCGCAGTCCGCGCAGATCTCCTCGATCCGGGCGGCGGCAAGGCCCAGTACGGCCGTCATCGCGCCGCCGGCCCGGCGGGAGACCCCCGCCATCAGCTCGCCCCGGCGGCGCACCAGCCGCAGCGCCGCCTCGGCCTCCAGCACCCCGGCGGCCACCAGCGCGGGGTACTCCCCCAGGCTGTGCCCGGCCACCACGGCGGGCACGAAACCCGCCTCATCGCGCAGTACCTCAAGGACCGCGAGGCTGGTGGCGACGATGGCGGGCTGGGCGATCTCGGTCGGGGCCAGCTCCTCCTCCGGCGCGGTGCTGCACAGCGCGGTCAGCGGCAGGCCGGTCGCCTCCTCGGCGCGGGCCAGGACGCGTCCGGCGGTGCGGGGGTGGTCACGCAGCAGATGCCCGGCCATGCCCGCGCGCTGCGAGCCCTGCCCGGGAAACATCGTGAAGAGATTGTCGATCATCCCCGTTCCTGCCTCACTGAGTTGTCGGAAGAACCGTCGGAAAAACTGCCGGAAGAGCTACCGGAAGAGCTGTCCCGAAGAGCTGTTTCCAGAGCCGGAGAAAGGTCATCGAGCGGCCGGCGGGCGGTACTCGATTCTGTGAATCTGCCACGGGGTTCTGGCGCATTCCTTGAATGCGTCTGGACCGGCACTACGGCGCCCGGCAATCAGCCACTAACGTGCTGGCATGGTGAGGATGAGTGCAGACGAGCGGCGCCGCAGCGTCATCCGCGCGGCCGTGAGCGAATTCGCCCGGGGCGGGTACGACGGCACGTCCACCGAGGCCATCGCCCGGCGTGCGGGGGTGTCGCAGCCGTACCTCTTCCGGCTCTTCGCGGGCAAGCGGGCGCTCTTCCTCGCGGCGGCGCGGTGCTGTCTGGCCGACACCGCCCGGCTGTTCACCGAGGCCACCGAGGGCCTGGCGGGCGAGGAGGCACTGCGCGCCATGGCCAACGCGTACACCCGCGTCATCGTCAAGGAGCCGGAGCGGCTGCTGATGCAGATGCAGGTGTATGTCGCGGTGGCGGCGGGCGAGGCGGACGGTGACGCGGCGTTCGGGGAGGCGGTGCGGGCCGAGTGGCGGCGGCTGTGGGACACCGTCCACCGGCCGCTCGGCGCGGACACCGGCCAGACCACCACGTTCATGGCGTACGGGATGCTGGTCAACGTCCTGGTCTGCCTGGGGTTTCCGCCCGAGGACCCGCTCTGGGACGGGCTGTATCCGGCGGCGCGGGCCGGGGCACGGCAGCCGGGCGCCCTGCAGCAGCGGCCGGCACCCGGCTGACGCCCGCCGGGCGGGCTGGACCGGCGGGACGGTACGGCGGCCGGGCCGGGGCCAGCCCGGCCTGGGCTGGACCGGCCTGGGCTGGACCGGCCTGGGCTGGACCGGCCTGGGCTGGACCGAAAACCGAGGGGCCGGATCCGGGCCGGGGCCGCGGGGTGCGGCCGGGACCGCCAAGCCCAGGGCCGAGGACCCAGGCCCACGGTCCGTGCTCGTGACCCATGGCCCATGGCCCGTCGCCCGTGGCTCGGGGGCCGTGGCCCGTCGCGTGGCCCGCGCCCGTGGCCCGGGGCCGGGGGCCACGGCCCGGGGCCGGGGGCCAGAGGCGGTGGGTACGGTGTCGGGATCGGGGCCGGTCCGCCGGACCCGGAACCCGGAACCCGGCCCCCAGACCACCCTGCCCGTGAACCGGGGCCGCGGGCAGGACCGCCGGGGCTTGATCTCCGGTCCGGGACCGGGCCCCGGGCCCGTGGCTCAGGGGCCATGGGCCCAGTCCGTCCGCGGGGCCCCGGCCCACGTACGGCAGCCGGAGCCGGGGCCCGCAACCGGGCCTGGAACAGGGGGTTCCGGGGCGGGCGTCAGTCCACGGTGGCGGCCGGGGCGGTGGCCGGGCGGCGGGCCGGGGCCCAGCGGGTGCCGTAGGCGACCTGGCCCTTCTCCGCGGCGGCGAAGGCCTTCGTGTTCCAGTTCTTGCGCATGAACGCCTCGCGCGCCCGGATCAGCAGCGGATTGCGCACCGCGCCCATCCGCCCGATCCGCCAGGCGATGCGCTGCAGCGGCGCGGTACGGGCGCGGCGTTCACGCTCGTAGCGGCGCAGCGCGGCGATGGGGTCGTCGGCGTGCTCCAGGTGCTCGGCGAGGACCAGGGCGTCCTCCAGGGCCTGGCAGGCGCCCTGGCCGATGTTGAAGGTGATGGGGTGCGCGGCGTCGCCGAGCAGGGTGACGCGGCCCTGGCCCCACCGGCGTTCGGGGCTGCGGCCCTCGACGTCGCCGCGGATGATGTCCTCCTGCGGGGTGGCGGCGAGGATGTCGGCCACCGGGCCGCCCCAGCCGCGGTGGCGGCGCAGCAGCATCTCCCGCACGCCGGGCGCGTCCCGGCCGCCCGCGGGCCCGTTGGCCACGCTCATCCAGTGGACCAGGCCGGGTGCGACGTCGTAGTAGGTGAAGCGGGTGCCGGGCCCGAACATCGCGTTGAAGGTGCCCGGCGGGATGTCCGGGTGCTGCAGGGGGGAGCGGCCGCGCCAGGCGATGTAGCCGCTGTAGCGGTTGCGGGCGGGGCCGAAGAGCGCGTCGCGGACCGTGCCGTGGATGCCGTCGGCGCCGATCAGCAGGTCGCCCCGTTCGCTGCCGCCGTCCGCGAACCGTACGGTGACCCCGTCCTCGTCCTGCTCGAAGCCACTCACGTGGGCCCCGGTGCGCACCGGGGAGCCGTGCAGGGCCTCGCGCAGCACGCCGTGCAGGACGGAGCGCTCGACGGCGATGGTGGGCGCGCCGTAGCGCTCGACGAAGTCGCCGACCGGCCAGGCGCCCAGCACCTCGCCGCGGTGGGTGCTGAAGTGCGCGACCTGCTGGGCCGGGGCCGTGCGCAGGACCTGTCCGGCCACGCCCAGGCAGTCCAGTGCGAGCACGCCGTTGGTCCAGATGTGCAGGCCCGCGCCGCCGTCGCGCAGTGCCTCGGCCCGTTCGAAGACGACGGGCTCAAGACCGGCGCGCTGGAGCGCGAGGGCCGCGGCCAGGCCGCCGATCCCTCCGCCGGCGATGAGTACGCGACGGGCACGTCCAAGGGCCATGGGTCTGTCTCCTCGTGGGTGTCCGGGCGGATGTCCCCGCGGGGAGGGGACGGCGCTCCGCTGCGGCCCGGGGTGCTCCCTCGTCCTTGCGGAATCCCCTGCGGACCACTGGAGTTGTCAACGCTAGCATTCGAAGCACTGAACTTGATAGTGTCGGCAGTACATCTAGCGTTGATAAATCCACGTGGCGGCAGGCCATGTGGCAACCGGCAGACGGACAAGGGTGGTTGTGATGGAAACCCTCGTACAGACCCTGGCCGTGGTGGCCACGATGGCCAACGCGGTGGTCTACGGCACCGACGTCTTCTCCGCGATCGTCCAGCGGCCGGCCCTCGCGCACGTCGACGACGCGGTGCTGACCAGCACCATGGGGCAGATCCACCGTTTCGGGGACCGCCGGATGCCCGTCCCGGGCGTCTTCGGCCTGCTCGCCACGGTGGCCACGGCCGTCGCGGCCGGGTTCGGCGGCCGCGTGACGGCGGCCGCCGCGGCCGCCGTCGCTGCGGCCGCCCTGGTGGTGTGGCTGGCCGTCTACAACAAGGTCAGCGCGCCGGTGAACAAGGAGCTGACCGACGCGGCCCTCGACTGCCGCACCGCGCCCAACGCGCGGGGCCTGCAGCGCACCTGGGACAGCGTCATCAACGCCCGGGTCGTGCTGCAGGCGGTGGCGCTGGGCGCGATGTGCGTGGCACTCGTGGCGTCCTGACACCGCGGAAGGCGGCCGCCGCAAAGACGGGCGGGGGGCGGGGAAGGGAAACCCGCGGGTCTCCCGCCCCACCCCCTTCCCGCTTCCCGCTTCCCGCTTGCCGCTTGCCGTCCGCGGCGGCCCCTACTGCAGGGCGATGCTGCCCAGGACGGACGTCTCGGTGTCCTCGTCCGGGCCGTCGGTGATCTCACTGCCGAATGCGGGGCCGAGCTCCGGCTCGTTTCCTGCGGGATTCTTCTTCTTGCTGTTCTTGCTGACCACGGTGGTGTCCCTTCGGGCGTGAGCGGCCAATACCGTACTGAGATTCACGAAGGTCCGCACCGCGCGTCAAGGCGCATTGCGCCGCGTCCACCGGAATGCGAGGCGCCCTCGAGAAATCCGGTAAAGGAAATACGCATTCCGCACCGCGCTCCCCCGCGGCCGGCGGGAATCAGCGCGCCGCCCCCGCCCCGCCCGAATTCCCCCCACTCCCCCGCTCTCCCTCTCCTGCCTTCCCCGCCCCTTTTTCCTCCCGCAGTGGTCCGGCCGGGCGCGGGCGGCGGGTCACGCCGGTTCGGCCGGGGCGGGCCGGGACTGGGCGAGGGCGTCCGCGAGGGTCCGCCAGATCTCCGCCGCGAGGTCGATGTTGGCGTCCGCCTGGGCCTGCTGCGCCAGGGTGCGCAGCCCCTCCACGCCGGAGGCGTCGCCGCCCAGGATCAGCAGCTGCTGGCGCAGGATCTCCAGCCGCACCCGGTCGCGGTAGGTCATCCTCGGCTCGTCCCCGGCCAGGTCGCCCAGCAGGGCGCGGGCATCGTCGTAGCGGCCGGTGGCGAACGCCAGATCGGCCTTCAGCGCGGTCAGGTCCTGGCGCAGGGCGGGCGTGCCGACGAAGGCGAGGGCGGCCTCGGCCTGAGCGGCGCAGGCCTCGGCCCGCGCGGGGTCGGGGGGCAGGGTCTGCAGGTGCAGCCGGCCCGCGGCCAGCCGCAGCCTGAGCCACAGCACCAGGTCCTCCTGGCTGCTGAAACGCTCCAGGGCCGCGTCCAAAAAGGCCTGCGCCCCGGTGTGGTCGCCCTGGCGCACCCGGACGGCGGCGGCCGTCCACATGGCCTCGGCCCACAGCGCGTCGGTGCGGCCGGCGACCAGCGCGGCCAGTTCGTCGGCGTGCACCCGCGCCTCCGGCACCTGCCCGGCCTCCGCCTGCACCGACACCAGCGCCAGCAGCGCGGCGGCCCGGTCCTCCACGCCCAGGTCCTCGCCCAGGGCGAGGCGGTGGGCGGCGACGGCCGCGTCCAGGGCGGGGGTGATCTCACCGAGCGAGCGCAGGCAGCGGGCCAGCCGGGTCAGCCCGCGCACCCGCAGCTCGGCCGATCCCACCTCGTCGCCGAGCGCCACCAGCCGGCCGAGGTCCGCGCGTTCGGCGGCGTGGTCGCCCTGCAGCCGGGCGGCCCTCGCCAGCAGCCACAGCGCCTGCCAGCGCAGCACCGCGCTCTCATGGCCCTCGGCGGCCAGCGCCGCGCGCAGCGCCCCGATGGCGTCCGCGGAACCGGTGGAGGACGCCAGCGTCAGCGCGTGCGCCAGGGAACCGGTGGCCGGCTCCTCGAAGTCGGCGACGTCCAGGCCCAGCCGGCCCGCCAGATAGCCCACGGCCCGGTCGGTGGGCTGGCGCGCCCCCGATTCCAGGCGGGAGAGATAGCCGGTGGACATGCCCTCGCCGGCCAGCGCCGTCTGCGACAGCCCCTGGGCCGTCCGGAGCTTTTTCAGGCGGTGTCCGAACGCGGGCTGTCGCAGCATGACCGAATCCCCTGGGGTGAGCGGGCAAGAAAGTTTCGCCGGGAGCCGCCTTGAGCGTAGGGCGCCGGGCAACACGCGGGCAAACCTTTGCCAGGCCCCCGCCGGGAATCTCGTGCCGCTCTCACGCGTCTCTCACGCGTCTCTCACGCGCCTCTCGTGGACTCCTCCAGCGTTCCTCCAGCGCGGCGGGGCACGCTCGGCAGGACCCGGCCGGCGCACCCGGCCGGGTGCGGAGTCCTTGTGCAGGTCAACGCCCGGGAGTCGACGATGAGGCCATCGGTGTGCGCACCACGGTGGGCGGCGTGGACGGCCACCGCGGGATGCGGCGGCGGCCCCTCCCCGGCGGCGGACACCGGCCACCCCGCCCCGCCCGCGCCGGACACGCCGTCCGACGAGGACATCGGCTGGCCCAGACGCTGCGCCCCGCCCGGCCCGTAACCCACGTAGCCCCGTGCCCCTTTGCACCCCTTGCACCCCGTGCCCCGCCCAACGGCACGGCCGGGCGACCGGGCCGCTGCATGAGCCGATGGGCGCGATCGGGCTGGTCCCGGGCCGCAGCCCGGCTCGCACCGCTGACGGGGACCGAAGCGAGCCACAACCCTCTGCTGCGCCGGGTGTGGACCTGCGTCACCGTCCCTGCCGGAGCCGTGGCCCGGAGGCTGAGGCGCCGAGAAACCCCCTGTCTCCTCAACTTCCCCGGCCACTGGCACGTTTTGATCCAGCAGACCCCATGACGATCTACGGCCGACTGCCGACGGTGAGCTGCGTGATACCGGCCCGCACACGAGCGGCCGCAGCATCAGATCTCGTGGTCGTCTGCGCCGAGCCGCTGGTCGAGGTCGCTTGCCCAATGCTGGGCCCAGACCCGTAGACGTGAGGTCTCGTCCTCGGTGAGTCCGTAGGCGGCGAACTCCTCGTCGTCGTACCACTCGGCGCCGGCAAGACGGTCGTGGAGGTCCTGGAGGCGGAACTCGTCGCGGCCGTGCCGCTCGCCGAGCCGTTCGAGCTCGTTCGTGGTGTGATGCTCGGCGGCGGCGTGCACGTCGATGAGATCTCTTACCGCGCCCCGGTCAGCCAGGGCGCGGACCTTGGTGCCTATGACGTCAGGAAGAGCGAGGACCAGGCCGTACTCCGTTTCCACGGGCGGTGCCCAGAGGTTCTCTTTGAGGATGTCCACTTCGCAGTCCTCGCCGGTTGCGGGGACCGCGGCCACAAGGCGTGCGGAGAGCGGGTCCACGCTGACTACCGTGACGGCCCAGCCACGTTGGAGCAGACCGTGCTCTACAGCGTGGACGATGTCCGTCAGGGGGGCCGGATTCTCGGTGGCGACGTCGAGGTCCTGACTCAGCCGGTCGACCAGCCCATGGGCCTGGACCGCGTATCCACCCGTGATGATCAAGGGGTACGGCGTGCCGATCGCGAGGACATCGGCCAAGAGCCGCCGGTGGAGCTCGCTGAGGTTCACGCGGCGGTCGGCGTCCGCCTGGCGAGCGCGGGAAAAGCGTCCTCCCACACCAGGCGGATGTGCCTGCTGACCAGGGTGCGCAGCACGGGCCACTGGGCGACCAGCAGGTCCCGGTCGAGCAGGGTGGTCAGGTCGTCACGCTGCCCCTCGGCAAGGACCGTGCGGTACAGGCTCATGCGCTGGCGCGGCCGGTCCAGGTCGTAGGCGCGAAGCCCGGACCAGGCGACGTGCAGCGGCAGTTCGACCCGGCCCTGCGCGGGTCCGGAAAGCTCGTCGAGCGAGGCGGGCAGGCGACCCGCGTACCGCTCCCGCAGAACTTCGGCGGCGGACGGCAAGGACACGGGTGAGGACGGTGAAGCCATGCGGCCGATTATCCCCGCTCTGCCCGCCCCCGGTCACGCAGACGCGGTATCTGCCGCTCCCTCTGGGGCAGATGTGCATCACGACGGCGGCTGCCTCCAACGGAAAGCCGGCGGTACCCGGGTGAGCGCGGTGGATGGTGACCAGCACACGCCATCCGCCCTCGGATGACCTGTTCTCTGACGAGCCCGCCCGGGGCAGGTCCTCGAGAACGACGGCGTCCAGGCGATGTGGTCCGCATCGCCGTCCCGCGGACCGGGGCGACGGACGCAGCAGCCTGCTCCACGGCCGCTACCACTCAACGGCGTTTCGCCGCGCCGCTGTGTGCCGTGGCCCAAAAGTTGGCGTGAGCCGGGGAAATGACCCGGGAACGGAGTCAGGTCAGGAGTGCCGTTCTTCGTGGACGGTGTGGTGTGTGCGGGCGGAGGAGGTCAGCCGGAGGGGGCGTCGGGCGTGGGGGCGGCCGGGCGCGGGGGGGCGGCCGCAGGGCGCAGGCCGGATTCGAAGGCGTAGATCGCGGCGTGGACGCGGTTGCGCAGCCGCAGCTTGTGCAGCAGGTTCTGCACGTGGGTCTTCACGGTGTGCTCGGAGAGGGTCAGCGCCCGGGCTATCTCGCCGTTGGACAGGCCGCGGGCCAGCAGGTCCAGGACCTGGCACTCGCGGTCGGTGAGCCGGTCGGGGCTGACGGGCGAGATGGGTGCCAGGGGCCCGGCGGGCGGCCGGCGCCCGGGCGGGGGCGGGGTGGGGCCGTGCACCAGGGTGTATCCGGCGGCGGCCAGGACGACCGCGGAGGCCAGCTGCCCGGCGGTGGCGGTGGCCGGCAGGTGGCCGCCTGCCGCCCGGCCGGCGGCGTCGGTGCGGCCCGGGCCGCCGAGGGTCAGCAGCGGCAGATCACCGCCGCCGAAGGCCGGCACGGCAAGCTGTCCGCCGCCGGGCGCGCCGTGGGCGACCAGGACGTGCGGGGGCCGGGCGGCCAGCGCGCGCAGCAGCGGCGGTCCTGGTTCGCTCTCGCCGGTGACGCGGATGTCGGGGTGGCCCTCGAGGAGGGCGGTGATACCGCGGCGGGCGAGCGGGTCCTCGCCGATCACGTGCACGCGCACGCCCGGCCCCGCGCCCGGGCGGGGGGCCGGAGCCGGGGCCGGGCCGGCCGCCTCGCCGGGAACGGGGGCCGGTGCGGGGAGCACGCGGAGTGTGGCGTGCCGCTCGTCCATGGCGCTCTCCTCCCTGTCTCCCGGGATGTCCCGCCGGTCCTGGGTTGTCCTGCCGGGTCCTGGGATGTCCCGCCCTGTTCACCGTAGGCGGCGGGCGCGGCCGTGTCCGGTGCGCTCCAGCGGGCCACGACCCGTCCGCTATCCGTTGCTCAGAGCCTCAGCGGCTCTCGGCATTCCGGGGTTTTCTGCCCGGAAGGTCCGTCACATCACCCAAGCGTTGGGGCTTCGGCTTGAGGACGGTCTTTCGTTTCCGTCCGCCGCTGGTGCGGCAGGGTTGCGCCACCTGGCCGCCCTGTCCCCGCCGTGCGGCGGGGACGGGTGGTGCGGGTCTTCTGGTCGGCTCCACGAGGCTTCGACACCTTGACGGCGTCCGGGTCTCCGGCCACTGCGGTACCTGTTACTGCGGCTGCCGCGAGTGCGGCGAGGTTGTGTGCGGCGTTGGCGTCCCGGTCGAGGACCAGGCCGCAGGCGTCGCCGGGGGCAGGGATCAGGCGGCGGCCTCCACGGCGGCCAGGGCGTGCAGCCGGCGGCGCAGTTCACGGCGGGCGGGCCGGCCGCCCGGCCGGCGGGGGACGGTGTCGAGGGCCTCCAGGCGGCGGATCTGCTCGCCGGGGCCGAGCCGGGCGTTGGCCTGTTCGGCGACCGAGTCGAGGATGTCGAGCAGGCCGCGGCCGTCGCCGGGGGGCCTCTCGCGCAGGACCACGCCGGCCCAGACCAGGGCGCCGCGTGCCGGGTCGGGCCAGTCCGCGACGATGCAGTCGGCCACCCGCGGGTCCTGGCCGATGACCCGTTCCACCACGGCCGGGGCGACCAGAGCGTCGTCGCAGGCGAACACGGCCCCGGGCGCGTCGACCAGGTGCAGTCCGCCGTCCGCGTCGAGATAGCCCGTGTCGCCGGTGGACAGCCAGCCGTCCGCGTCCGGCACCGCCCCGGCCGGGGCGGTGGGGCTCAGCTGCGGTCCGCGGATCTGCACCTCGCCGGTCGACCACACCGGCGCGGGCAGCGTGCCGCCCGGCAGGACGACCCGGCACTCGGTGCCCGGCAGCGGCACCCCGACCGCGCCCAGACCGGGCCGCGAGCCGGGCGGCTGGTGGTGGGAGAGGGTGCACACCTCGGTGAGGCCGTAGCCCTGCAGGACCGGCACGCGCAGCGCGTCGCGCAGCCGGCGGGCGCGGCCGGGCTCCAGCGCGCCGCCGCTGACGTGCAGGGCGCTCAGCCGGCCGCCGCCCGCCCGGGCACCGGCCCCGCCCAGCCGGGTGTCGCCGGCGAGGCGGTGCAGCCGGGCGGGCGGAGCGTAGAAGTGGGTGGCCCCCGCCCGCACGGCTGCTTCCAGCGCCCCGAAGGGATCCGGGCCGGGGCACAGCACCTGCCGGGCCCCGGCGTGCACGGCCGAGTTGAGGTGCACGGCGTGGTAGTGCGGCAGATGGTTGAGGACGACGGAGGAGGGGCCCAGGCGGTGGGCCAGCGCGGTCTGGGCGGCGCCCGCGAGGAGGTTGCGGTGCGTCAGCCGCACCCCGTTCAGCCGGCCCGCACCGTCCGGGGCGAACTGCAGGCACGCCACCGCGTCCACCCCCGGCGCCGGTGTCCGTACGGGCACACCGGCGGGCACCGGCGCCAGCGCCCGCGCCAGCGGCACACCCCCGCCCGCACCCGCCGGCCTGTCCGTGGCCGTATCCGCCGGGGTGTCCGTGAGGACGACGGTGTGCAGCAGGGGCAGCCGGTCACCGAGCCCGGCGAGCAGCCCGGCCAGCGCGGCGGGGACGAAGGCGATCTCTACCCCGGCCGCCGAGCACACCTCGTACAGGGCGGCCGGCCCCATCAGCGGGTCGAGCAGGGCGAGCGGGTGGCCGCTGCGGACGGTGCCGTAGTACACGGCGGGGAAGACCGTATCGAGGGTGGTGACCGCGGCGACGACGGCGCCGGCCCGGCGTGCGGCGCGCCGCACGTAGTGGGCGACCCGGTCCGCCTCCCGGTCCAGGGCCGCGAACGTCACCCCGGCCCCCGTCCCGGCCACGGTGACGGCCGGGGCGTCCGCGTCACGGGCCGCGGCCCGCCGCAGCAGGTCGTCCAGCGGGCTCTCCAGATACCTGAGGATGGGCACGGCACGACCTCCCGGCGGCAGACAGCAAAAACAGCGGATGTCCGGATGCCCCACGGTCGGCGCCCGGGCTCGAGACCCCTTCGAAACCCGCTGGAGATCGGCGCGCCCCACGCCCCCCGCACCGGCCTCAACCCGTACAGGCGGTGCGGGCGGTGCGAACGGGGGCCGTGCCAGCGGCGGCAGCGGGTCCGGGCTGATGTCGCGGTGCCGTCGGCCCGGACCCGGTAGGGGGCCCTGCCGCAGCACGGTGTCGGGGGGCGGCAACGGCCAGGCCGACCGCTTGACTGCTCTCCCTGCTGAACCAGGGAGATTCGCCTCGTGTCTTATGCGGGGAGCGCCGAGGGGTGTCCGCCCACCGGGCGGGGCAGCGGGAAGCTGCGCAGGGCCGCGCGGCTCCAGGGGAAGCCGTAGCCGAGGTGCACGACCGGGTCCTGCGCCTCGTCGGCGGGGACGGCGACGGCGACCAGCACGCCCGGCACCGGCTCCAGTTCGGCGAACCGCCACGGGCGGGCCGTGTCGTCGGCCGGCGGGGTGAAGGCGCGTACGCCGCGTTCGTCGTCCAGCGTGAAGACGAACGCGTCGAAGGGCAGCCCGAGACCCAGGCCGCGGGCCTTGGAGTAGGCCTCCTTGAGGGTCCACACGCGCAGCGCGCGCCGGTCGCGGGCCGGCCCCTCGGCGGCGCGCGCGACCCATTCCCGCTCCGGGGCGGCGAAGGTGCGCACGATGGTGGTGATGGCCCGCTCGTCCCGGTCCTCCAGCCGTTCCACGTCCACGCCGATGCGGTGCCGGCGCACGATGCCCAGCAGGCTGTAGCCGCCCGCGTGGGAGAGGTTGAAGTCCAGCTGGGACCCGCCGCGCGGCCCTCCCGCGGCGGCGGGCCGCAAGAAGGGCCGTCCCCGCGCGGAACGCCAGATGACCAGCTCCGCCTCGGCCAGGCCCGCCTCCAGCGCCAGCGCGCGCCGCACCAGGGTGTGGGCCAGGAGGTACTGGCGCCGGTCGCGTTCGAACAGGAAGCGGCTCGCGGTCTTCTGCTCCTGCGCGTCCAGCCAGTGCGTGGCGAGCAGGAGCGCGACCTCGGGCGGCAGGCCGTCGTTGGGACACAGCCACAGCTTGACCGGCTCCCCGCCCCCCGCCCCGGAAGCAGGGGCAGGCTCGGGTCCGGGGGCGGGGGTGGCCGGGGGTGCGGGGCGGGTGGTCACTGCGGTGCTCCGTCCGTGCCGGGGCCGGGCTGAAGCGGGCGGGGCCGCAGCACGGTGGCGGGCAGCTCGACGGCGGCCGGGCCGGGATGCGCGGGCAGTACGGCGCAGACGTCGGCCCCGGCCAGCCACAGCCGTGTCAGCTGCTCCAGGCGGCCGCCCTGCCACAGGGCGGCCACATAGGCGCGGGTCTCCTCGAGTCCCTCGATCAGCGGCGGGCCCACGGCGCCGCGCAGGTCGGCGCTGCGCACGCCCGCCGGGCCGGTGCCCGGGCCGGGGTGCGCGGCGAAGCCGGCCAGCGCGTCGGCCAGTTCGGCGACCGTGCGGACGGTCACCGCCAGACGGCAGCGCAACACCGCCCGCCCCAGGCGCAGTTCGTGCGCGACCGCGGCGAGATCCGGGGCCGCCGGGCCGCCGTCCCGGCCGCCGCTGTCGGACAGGCGGGCCGCGAGCCGGCCGGCGGTGGCCGCCAGGTGCGCGGGCGTCGCGGCGGACAGCAGCACCAGTTCCGCGGGACGCGTGCCCGGCGGCGGGCCCGTACGGGCCGGGGCGCGGGGGACGGCAGGCGCCTCCTCCACGACCAGCACCGCACCCACACCCTCCCCACCGTCCACACCCTCCTCACCGTCCACACCGTCCGTGACGGCCGCGCCGTCCGTGACGGCCGTGTCCTGCGCGCCGTCCGCAGTGTCTGCCGCGTCCACTGCGTCTGCGGGGCCTGCGGCGTCCACGGCGTCCGGGGGGCCTGCGGGGTCTGCAGGGGCTGCGGGTCCGGGCACGCTGACCAGCGCCCTGCGGGGCAGCACGGTGCCGTCGTCGCGGCGGACCGGCTCCCAGGCGGCGGGCGCGGGGCGGTCCGGGCCGGCCAGCAGCACGGCATGGCGCAGCTGCCCCACGGCGCGGACCAGGGCCGCCGCCCCGGTCACCGCCCCGGCATCACCCACCAGCGCCGCCACCGTCCGGGAACTCTCCTCCAGAGCGATCCCCACAGCCTCCAGGCCGGCGTCCGGCACCTCCGACTGCCCGCCGGCGTCCGGGCCTTGCGGGCCCGTGCCCGGAGGCCGCAGGCCGGCCGCGGCCAGCGCCCGGCCGACCAGCCGGCCGTGTTGCGGGCCGGGGGCGGCGCGGCCCGGGTGGCCGACCGCGCTGGAGCGGATCACGGCGTGCACGCGGTCGCCGTCGGCACGGGCCGCGGCCAGCGGCTTGAGCAGCACGGCCGCCACCCCCTCACCGGCGCCGGGCCGCTGGCACGCCGGATGCAGGCGCAGCTCGACCGCGCCGACCAGCGCCGCGGCGCACTCGCCCGCGCGCAGCGCACCGAGCGCGAGGTGCAGCGCGGTCAGGAAGGAGGAGTCACCGCTGTCCACGCTCAGACTGGGCCCGCGCAGATCGAGCAGCCGCGACAGCCGCGCGGCCGGACCGGGCCGAAAAGCCGGAGGGGCGGTGTGCCGGTGCCCGGCGGGCGGCAGCGCACCGCCGGCCGGGCCGAGAGCGGCATACACCCCCACGCTGCGCGCCGTGCCGTCGGGAGCGGTGAGGTGCTGCAGACGCGCTCCGGCGTATCCGGCGCTCTCCAGCGTCTGCCACGCGCTCTGCGCCAGCAGCCGCTCCCGCAGGTCCAGCCCCGCCGCCTCCCGGGCACCGAGCCCGAACAGGTCCGGGTCGAACTCCTCCACACCGTCCAGGAAATGCCCCCGCCAGCCCGCACACGCCGACCGCCGGCCGCCCGGGAGCGCGGCCTCGGCGATCCGCCCCTGCAGCCCGTTGCGCCAGAACGCCTCCAGATCCCCCGCCTGCGGGAAACGGCCCTGGATCCCCACGACCGCACACGGCACGCCCGCACCGGCCCCGGCCCCGACACCAGCACCGGTACCGGGAACAGGGCCAGGACCGGGGCCGGGAACGGGCAGCGGCTCACGGTCCGCCGTCACCGGCAGGGCCACGACCGGCGGGGCCACGGCCGGCGAAGTGCCGGCCAGCAGGGCCACGGCGTGCTCACGCCGCAGGGTGCCGCCCTTGAACCGCGTCAGGATCTCCCGGGTGTCCATCCTCGTGCGCCCTTCGTCTGGGACGGTCCGTCAGGCGGAGCGGGCCGCCAGCAGGGCGGCCGCCTCGTCGATGCTGAGCACCTCGTCACGTACCGCGTCGAGCAGCGCGTCCAGATCGACCCCCGCCGCCGGCAGACCCTGGGCGCCGCCCGGCGCCGGGCCCGCCGGAAAGGGCCCCGCCTGCCCGGCCGGGACGGCAGAAGCCGCGCCACGGCGGCCCGGCGCGGGCGCGCGGTGCGCCGCCCGCGCGCTGACGTACGCCGCCATGGCCCCCAGGTCGGGCTGGTCGTAGAGCAGGTCGGCCTGCTCGCTGAGGCCGTAGGTGCGGTTGATGCCGGCCAAAAACTCCGCGGCCAGGATCGAGTCCAGCCCCAGCGCGGCGAACGGCGCGCTCACCTCGATGTCCCCCGGCCCGCAGTGCAGGATCCCGGCGAGCTGCTCCCGCAGCGTGTCCGTGACCGCCTCCACACCCACATCGGCCGCATCCGTATCCGTATCCGCATCCGCGGCCGCGTCTGCCTCCGCGGCTGTGGCTGTGTCCGTGTCTGTGGGTGCGGGTGTGGGTGTGGGTGTGGGTGCGGCGGGGCGGGGGGTGCCGAGTTCGGCCGCGACGTGCCGGGCCAGTGCCTGGGGCGTCGGGTGCTCATACAGTGCGGTGGCCGCGATCCGGGTGCCGTAGCGGGCGTTGAGCGCCGCGACGAACTCGACCGACAGCATCGAGTCCAGGCCCAGCAGCCGGAAGGGCTCCTGCGCGTCGAGCGTCTGCGGCTCGACGCGCATCATGCCCGCCAGCACCGCGGTGAGCTCGGCGAGCACGTCGGCCACGGGCGTCGGCGCAGCCGCGGGCGGCTGGGGGACGGATGTCATGGTGGGCGTCTCCAAGGGTCGTGTCCCGGGTGGCCGTTGTGGCATTGTGGGCGCCGCCGGCACCCCGCCGCATCCCCGGCCGTGGTGATCTGCGCCGGCGGTGACTGGCTCCCGGGAACCAGCCGCCGCCGCGGCCCTCCGCCCAAAGAATGAGCCGCCCCGCGAAGGCCGCCCTGCCGTGCGGGTCCGCGGCGTGTCAGCGCACCCGCGCGGGTGCGGGCGGGCCCGCGCCGTCGGCGGGGGCGGGCGCCGGTGCCGCCTCCGGCGCCGCGGTCTGGATCGAGTGCTGCAGCCGCCGCAGCCGCGGCGAGGGCTCCAGGCCCAGGTCCGCATCGAGGGTGGCGCGCAGCTGGTGGTAGACGCTGAGCGACTCGCTGCGCCGCCCCGAGCGGTGCAGGGCCAGCATGAACTGCGCGTGCAGATTCTCGTGGGTGCGGTAACGGCTGGTCAGCACGGTCAGTTCGGGCAGCAGTTCGCGGTGGCGGCCCAGCCGCAGATCGGCCTCGATGCGCTGGTCCAGCGCGCACAGCCGGCTCTCCTCCAGCCGCCGGGCCTCCATCGCCAGCTGCGCCCCCCTCTGGACGTCGGCGAACGCGGTCCCCGTCCACAGCGCCAGCGCCCGGCCCAGGGTGCGGGCCGCCTCGGCGAAGGCGCCCTGGTCCATGGACCGGTAGCCCTCCCCCGCGAGCCGCTCGAAGGCGCGCACGTCACTGCTGCCGCCGCCGGAGGCGAGCAGATAGCCGCCCGGCAGGGTCATCAGGACGTCCTTGGCGGCGGCCCGGTCGTCCCCCAGCGCCTGCGCGAGGAGCTCGCGCAGCTGCAGCACGTACGTCTGCAGCGTGGTGCGGGCGCTGCGCGGCGGGGCCGCGCCCCACAGCTCCTCGGTGAGGGCCGCGACCGGCACCACCTGGTCGGCGTGGAGCGCCAGCAGAGCCAGGACCTGCCGCGGTTTCGGCGCGGTCGGGGTGATGGACACCCCGTTCTCCCGCACCGCCAGTGCGCCCAGTACGTCGATGTCCACGCCGTCTCCCCTGGTCGGTGTGCCGTGCCGCACCCACGATTACAAAACAGCACGTCCGGTCTGTCAATACTAGACCGTTCATGCTGTTTCTGTCGGGTGGCGGACGGGCGGCAGGCCGCCGGGGCGCCGGAATCCCCCGGTCCGCGCCCTCCGGGGAGGGGCCGGGCCCCGGCTCCGCCCGCCGCGCCCGGCGGCCCGCAAAGCAGACCGCCGGGTCTGCTCCCGGCACGGGAAGAGGCGGAAGGGGGGAAGGGGGCGGAAAGAAGGGGAAGTCCGGGGCGGGGAAGTCCGGGACGGGGCGGGGGGCTGGGGTTACTGCGGGGGGTTGCCGTGTTTGCGGGAGGGCAGGTCGGCGTGTTTGGCGTGCAGCATGGCCAGGGAGCGGATGAGGACCTCGCGGGTGGCGGCGGGGTCGATGACGTCGTCGACCAGGCCGCGTTCGGCGGCGTAGTAGGGGTGCATGAGTTCGGCCCTGTACTCCTTGACCATGCGGGCGCGCATGGCCCCGGGGTCGGCGGCCTGGGCGATCTGCCGGCGGAAGATGACGCCTGCCGCGCCTTCCGCGCCCATCACGGCGATCTCGTTGGTGGGCCAGGCGTAGGTGAGGTCGGCGCCGATGGACTGGGAGTCCATGACGATGTAGGCGCCGCCGTAGGCCTTGCGCAGGATGAGCGAGATCCGCGGCACGGTCGCGTTGCAGTACGCGTACAGCAGTTTGGCGCCGTGCCGGATGATCCCGCCGTGCTCCTGGTCCACCCCGGGCAAAAACCCGGGAACGTCCAGCAGGGTGACGATCGGGATGTTGAAGGCGTCGCACATCTGCACGAACCGGGCGGCCTTCTCGGAGGCCTCGATGTCCAGCACGCCGGCCAGGGACTGCGGCTGGTTGGCGACGATGCCCACCACCTGGCCGTCCAGGCGGGCCAGCGCGCAGATGATGTTGCGGGCCCAGCGCTCGTGGACCTCCAGGCAGTCGCCGTCATCGACGATCTCCTCTATGACCTTCGCCATGTCGTAGGGGCGGTTGCCGTCCGCGGGGACCAGGTCCAGGAGGGACTCGCCGCGCCGCCCGGGCGGGTCGTGGGGGGTGGCGTGCGGGGGGTTCTCGCGGTTGTTCTGCGGGAGCATCGACAGGAGGTAGCGCACCTCCGCGAGGCAGGTCTCCTCGTCGTCGTAGGCGAAGTGCGCCACGCCGGAGGTCTCCGCGTGGACGTCGGCGCCGCCGAGCCCGTTCTGGGTGATCTCCTCGCCGGTGACCGCCTTGACGACGTCGGGGCCGGTGATGAACATCTGCGAGGTCTCACGGACCATGAACACGAAGTCCGTCAGCGCGGGGCTGTAGGCGGCGCCGCCCGCGCACGGGCCGAGCATCACCGAGATCTGCGGGATGACACCGGACGCCTTCGTGTTGCGCTGGAAGATGCCGCCGTAGCCGGCGAGCGCCAAGACGCCCTCCTGGATGCGGGCGCCCGCACCGTCGTTGAGGGAGACCAGCGGCGCGCCGGCCGCGATGGCCATGTCCATGACCTTGTGGATCTTCGTGGCGTGCGCCTCGCCCAGCGCGCCGCCGAAGATACGGAAGTCGTGCGCGTAGACGAAGACCGTACGGCCCTCCACCGTGCCCCAGCCGGTGACGACACCGTCGGTGTACGGCTTCCTGGCCTCCAGGCCGAACCCGGTCGCCCGGTGCCGGCGCAACTGCTCGACCTCCTGGAAGCTGCCTTCGTCCAGCAGCAGGGCGATGCGTTCCCGGGCGGTCAGCTTGCCCTTGGCGTGCTGCGCGGCGGTCGCCTTCTCCCCCGGGCCCAGCCGGGCCGCCTCGCGGATCGCGTGCAGTTCAGCCACGCGTCCGCGGATGTCAGCCGGGCCCTGGGCGGGGGCCGGGTCCTGGGCGGGGGTGGGGGCGGGGCTCTGGGTGCGGGCGGGGGCGGTGGTCATCTGTTCCCTCCGTGGATACTCCGTCCTTCAGGGCGGAGAGGAATCGGACTCCTGCGGAGCAGGGCAGGGAAAGACGATCCGCCGCCAGGGCGGACCGTCGATCGCGGCCAACTACCAGCAGATAGCCACTAGTTGATGCGACAGTTTGTGAGTTGTGAGCACTCACGTGAAGCGGGCGTATCGGTACCGCTTCTGTCCGACGGATGCGCAGGCGGCGGAGCTGTCGCGCACGTTCGGCTGCGTGCGGAAGGTCTACAACCTGGCGCTCGCCGCCCGTACCGAGGGGTGGGCGCGGCAGGAGCGGGTCAGCTACCACCAGACCTCGGCCATGCTGACGGAGTGGAAGAAGACCTGGGAACTGGCCTACCTCAACGAGGTGCCCTCGGTCCCCCTCCAGCAGACGCTGCGGCACGTGCAGACGGCATGGAGCGAGTTCCGGAGCATGCTGGAATACAAAGCCCAGTGGTACGGACGCGAAGTGATCGCGGTGGACCGGTGGTTCCCCTCCTCCAGTCTGTGCTCCGCCTGCAACACCCTGCAGGACAAGATGCCGCTGAACGTCCGCACCTGGACGTGCGCCTGCGGGACGACCCACGACCGCAACGTGAACGCGGCACACAACCTTCTGGCCGCCGGGCTGGCGGTGACTGGTGTAAGACCTCAACGCAGTACTCCGGACGGGCAGTCGACAACGAAGCAGAAACCCTCACGGCGCGAGCCGTAAGAATCCCCCTCCCTTCAAGAAGGGGAGAAGTCAAGTCAGGTCCCTTTCTGGGGCGGGGAGTTCCGCATCACGGCCGGCCGCGCCGGACCCCGGCAGGTGCCGGGGGCGGTGTCACTGCCAGCTGCGCGGGGCCCGGCGGGTGCGGGGCCGCCACCAGCGGGAGCCGTTGACCGGCCTGCCCCGGCGGGGGAACGCGCCGCCCGCGCGCAGTGCGAGCAGCACCACGGTCAGTGCGGCCAGTTCCTCGTCGCTGGCCTGCCCGCGTTCCACGCGCAGGACGGGCTCGTGGTGCTCCGGCGTTCCCATACCCCCTCCTTCGGTCGTGGGGACACCGTCGGCCACCGGGCTCAAGAACCGCTCTCACTGCGCTCGAAGAGCACTGCACACGGCGGGGCGGGGGCGTGTGCGGGAGCGGGGGTTCTCAACTGCTGTGGGCTTCGTCATCGAATCTCAGCGTTTGTCAACTTCCGTTGGTGGTCGGGGTGTTGTCGGTGGCGGCCGGTAGCCTGATCGGGTGATCGTCACGCACGCCTACCGGTTTGCACTGGACCCGACGCCTGGTCAGGCCAGGGCGCTGCTGCGGCATGCCGGTGCGGCCCGGGTGGCGTTCAACTGGGGTATCGCGCAGGTGAAAGCGAACCTCGGGCAGCGGGAGGCGGAACGGTCCTACGGCATTGCCGAGGACGGTCTGACGCCGTCGTTCGGCTGGTCGATGTATTCCCTGCGCAAGGCCTGGAACGCAGCGAAGAGGGAGGTGGCGCCGTGGTGGGCGGAGTGCTCGAAGGAGGCGTACGCCACCGGGCTGGATCAGCTCGCCCGGGCCTTGAAGAACTGGTCCGGTTCCAAGCGCGGCAAGCGCAAGGGGCCGCGTATGGGCTTTCCTCGCTACAAGTCGAAGCGGAAGACCACGCCGTCGGTCCGGTTCACCACCGGCACGATCCGCTTGGAAGACGACCGCAGGCATGTCACGCTCCCGGTCCTGGGAACGATCAGAGCGCATGAGTCCACACGGAAGCTGCACCGCCGGATCGCGGCCGGCACGGCGGTGGTGAAGTCGGCGACCGTCCGCCGCGAGGCGGGCCGCTGGTTCGTGTCCTTCACCTGCGAAGTCGAGCGCACCGACCGTACCCCGTCCCGAGCGGATACGGTGATCGGCGTCGACCTGGGCATCAAGCACCTCGCGGTGTTCTCCGACGGCCGCCCGAGGGCCGAGAACCCCAAACACTACGACACCGCGCGCCGCAAGCTCGGCCGCCTGTCCCGTACGGCCGCCCGCCGTCCGGGCCCTGACCGGCGCACCGGGCAGCAGCCTTCGAAGCGTTGGCAGCGCGCGGATGCGGCCCGCAACCGGGTGCACTACCGCACCGCGAACCTGCGGCGGGACGCGCTCCACAAGCTCACCACCAGCCTGGCCCGCGAGTACGGCACGATCGTGGTGGAAGACCTCAACGTCTCGGGGATGCTCAAGAACCGCAGACTCGCCCGCGTCGTGGCCGACGCCGGGTTCGGCGAGATCCGGCGTCAACTCGCCTGCAAAACCCGGTGGAACGGCGGAACGCTCGAAGTGGCGGACCGCTGGTTCCCCAGCAGCAAGACGTGTTCCCGATGCCAGGCAGTGACACCCAAACTGCCTCTCCGGATACGGATGTACGTGTGCGAACACTGCGGACTCGTCCTCGACCGGGATGAGAACGCGGCACTGAACCTCGCCGCGCTCGTGAAGCGGCACGTCGCCGGGAGTGGCCCGGAGACAGAAAACGGACGTGGAGCCGACCGTAAGACCCCGTCCTGCGGGGCCGGTGGCATGGAAGCGTCTACCCCGCATTGATACCTCCTGGTATTGAGTGAGACGGGGACCTTCGCCCAGCAATGGGCGAATCACTGAGATTCGTAGAAACTCGGTGAACGGGAAACGCTTCGGCCAGCTGCCGCCCGTGCGGGCGGGCGGAGGGGCGGCGGGGCCGGGGGCGGCGCGGGCGGCGCGCGGTGCGGCGCGTATGCGGCGGGGGCGGGGACATGGTGTCTTGACTGCGCCGGTGGCGGTGATTACGGATCCGGCCGGCGCCGCGCCGGCGCGCGGGAAAGGGGGCCGACGGTAGCCGTCTGGAGTGCGGCGACAGCGGAACCAGGAGTTCTCCTCGAGCGGCCGTACACACGTTCTCCAGCGCACCGGACGCCGTACGCGGCACCGGACTTGGAAGTCCGCTCGAGAACGGATCCAGGAAAACGCTGGACGGGGACGGCCGCGGCTAGCGTGAGCGGCGGCGCGGATTTCCGGCCAACAAAGTGGAACGGGACAAGGAGCTCGACGACATACGGAATGCGGAATACGGAGGAGACCGTGAGGATTCAGGTTCTGGGTCCGTTGAGTGCCGAGGTCAACGGGGGATCCATCGTTCCGAGCGCGGGCAAGCCGCGGCAGATCCTGTCGCTGCTGGCGTTGTATCCCGGGCGGGTGATGCCCGTCCCGACCCTCATGGAGGAGATCTGGGCGACACAGCCGCCGCAGAGCGCGCTGACCACGCTGCAGACCTACATCCTGCAGCTGCGCCGGCGGCTGGGCACCGCGATGGGGCCCGGTGCGCCGGGCGGCGCCAAGGAGGTGCTGGCCACCCGGCACGGCGGCTATCTGCTGCAGATCCCGCCCGACTGCGTCGACGTGCACCAGTACGACCGGCTGACGAGGGAGGGCCAGAGCGCTTTCGAGAGCGGTGACGACGAGGTCTCCGCCGCCCGTTTCAAGGCGGCCCTGGGCCTGTGGCAGGGCCCCGCCCTGGTCGACGTACGGCTGGGGCCGGTCCTGGAGATCGAGGTGGTACGGCTGGAGGAGAGCCGCCTGGTCACCGTGGAACGGCGCATCGACGCCGACCTGCGGCTGGGCCGGCACGCCGAACTCATCGCCGAACTCATCGAACTGACCGCCCGTCACCCCCAGCACGAGGGACTGCACTCCCAGGCCATGGTGGCGCTCTACCGCTCCGGCCGGCAGGCCTCCGCGCTGGAGGTCTACCGCCGGCTGCGGGTGCGGCTGATCGAGGACCTGGGCGTGGAACCCTCCCCCCAGCTGCAACGCCTCCACCAGGCCGTCCTGACCGTCGACCCCCAGCTGGACGTCCTGGCAGGCCCACGCCACAGCTCCACCTACGACCTGTTCACGGCCTGACAGACCCGCCCCCGCCCCCCGCCACTGCCCTCTGCCCACTGCCCGCTGCCCGTTGCGGCGGGCAGCGGCGGGCGGGATGCTGCGGGCCGGCGGCGGCCGGGCACCGCGGTGTCCGGGGTGACCGCACAGCTGGAGGCGTGCACGGCACCGGATGGTCCCCACACTCGTGGACACCCGTTGCGGGACGCCGGGTCCACCCCTGCACCGTCGGCGCAGGCCGGCCCGTCCGGACGCCCGTGCAACCGCGCCGGTGGCCGCCGGGCTGTATGCGGTGCATGACCCCGGCCACCGCGGTGGCCCAGGCGGCGTTCAGCGGCCCCGCCGGGGCGGCGGAGGTGCGGTGCGGAACGCGGTGAGGACCAAGGGGTGCGCCCCTCGCGCGGATGACGTTGCCGGCCGGACCACAGCACAATGCGCGGGTGGACAACGACATCACCATCCGTCCGGCCGCTCCTCATGAGCTGGACGCCGTGGCCGGGCTCCGATGGCAGTGGATCCTCGAGAACGAAGGTGTGCCCGTCACCGAGCGGGAAGAGTTCGTGCGGCACTTCATCACGTGGGCGGGGCAGAACACGTCCTCGCATCGCTGCATGGTCCTGGTCCGCGATGAGGTGATCATCGCAATGGCCTGGCTGGCGGTTCTTCAGCGGGTGCCAAGTCCGCGCGCTCTGCAGCGGGCATCAGGCGACCTGCAGTGCGTATACGTAGTTCCCGGTGAGCGTGACGGCGGCCTGGGCGGCCGGCTCATCGACGCCGTCTTGACCAGGGCCGGGGAACTCGGACTCGAACGAGTCGCCGTGCACTCCAGTCCGCGCGCGATCCCGGCCTACTCCCGCCACGGTTTTGAATCCTCCCCCCGTCTGCTCCACGCCCACGTCGCCCGCACCACCTCCTGTCCCTGACGGCCGACGGCCATCCCGCTGCTTCGTCCCGTTGCCCCTGTTCGCCCTGGCGCGGCCCGGACGGCAGGACGTTCGCCTTGGCGCGGGCCAGGCGGCAGGACGCGGTGCCGGTCTCGGCCAGGGGGCGTTGAAGGCGAGCCGGTCCACAGCCACCGTCGCACCGCAGGGCCCGGGCGGGGCCGCTTCGCCTCGCCGCCACCCCTCAGTGCGCCCGAACACCCCTCCCGCCGGGGCCGGTTGGAGTCGCCTCGGCGGGGCCGCTGAACGCCGCCCCGGCCACCGCAGCCGATGGCGGCCGGATGCGCTCCCCGGGCTCGCTGTCCGGATACGCGCTGGAAGCCGGATACACCCTGGCGCCGGTGCGAGGAACCCCGCCGGCGGTGATCTGGGGATGCAGCTGAACGCCGTGATGGCAGGCCGGTGTCAGCCTCGCGGGCGGCGGCCAGGCTCCCGGTATCCGGTACCGGCCGCAGGGATGGCGCTCCGTACGCCGGCCGGGTGCCTGGCCGGCGTACGGGTGAGCGGGGAACTCCTCGCACGCCGCCTGCCGGAGGGGCGGGGCACCGGCAGGGGCCCGCCGGGGAAGGGGAGAGCGCCACCACCGGCGGGACGGATGCGCAACGGCGAGCGGACGTACGCCCGGCTCCGGCGGGAGCAGTTCCGGCACGGGGCGGGGCGGGTTCAGGGGGGCGGGGTGAGGACGGAGCGCACCCCGCGGGCGAGGGCGGACGCGCTGGCGGCGGCGTCGCCGATGCCGGTCATGACCACGGCCAAAGCCGTGCCGGGAGCATGCGGCGTGCGCTGGGCGAGTTCGTAGGCCGCCCTCCCCCCGGGCCCGCACCCGCACAGCACCAGGCGCCGGCCCGGCCCGGGTGCCCGGTCCAGTGCGGCCGGCAGCACGCCCGGCGCGCCGTCACCGTGCACGGCCACGATCTTCTCCGGGCCGCGGTGGCCGCGGACGAACAGGTCGTAGCTGCCCGCCGGCACACCCGGGGCGGTGACCAGGCAGATCACGTCCGCGTGCGGATGCCCGGGCCGCAGCACGGTCAGGGCGTGCTGCGGCGCGGGCGGCACGGGCCGGGCCATGCGCGGTATCGCGGCCCGGGCCAGCAGCTCCAGCAGCGCTCCCGCACTGGCCTGGGCCTGCCGGTAGTCGGGCAGCGCGCGCAGCAGGCGTACGCACTGGGAGTGCAGGGCGGCGGCGTCCTCGTCCGCCAGCTGCGCCCGGTCGTGGAACAGGCCCAGGACCAGGCCGCCCGCGCTGTCGTGCCGGGCGGCGAGGGTGAGGGGCCCGCCGGCGCTGCCGGCCGCGCTGCGGGGGGTGTCCGCGTGGACGCCCTGGGCGGCGAGTTCGCTGCGCAGGACCTTCGGCAGCACAAGCGGGCCGTCGAAACGCACCAGAGTGCCGCCGGCACCGCAGACCGCACCCGCACCCGCACCCGCAACGGGACCCGCAGCAGGACCGGCAGCGGGACCGGGGGCGGGGCCGGCAGCGGGGCCGGGGGCGGCGGGCGGGCGGGGCGCCCACGCACGGATCGTCTCGGTGCTGGCCCACGGGTAGGCGGCCAGGTCCAGCAGCGTGTCGCGGACCTGGTGCAGCAGGTCCGCCAGCGGGGCGGCCGGATCGACGGTCACGGTCATCGGCAGCGGGCTGTCCAGCAGGCCGGGAATGCCCGCGGCACCCGGCAGGGCGATGTCCCGGCCCGACAGCTGCACCCCGAAACTCACCGGCAGCGGCCCTTTGGCGCCCGCCGCCCGGTACAGCAGCAGCGCCCACACCAGGTGCAGCGCGCTGGACTCGGCGGCCCCGCGCAGCGCGGCCCAGGAACGCAGCCGGAAGGTCTCCGGCGCCCGCAGCCGGGTGTGCAGCAGACCGGGCCCGCTCTGCCCGGTGGCGCCGCCCGGCCGCCCCGGACGGGTGGCGGCCCGCGGCGGCGGCACCGCGCGGGCCCAGAACTGCCGTGCGGCCGTGGTGTCCTGGCCGGCCAGCCAGCGGGCATGGTCACGCAGATCGGGACGGCGTTCCCCGCCCGGCAGGACGCCGCCGCCGGCATAGGCGCGGTAGAACTCCCGCAGCAGCAGGTGCACACCCCGCTCGTCGAGGAGAGCCGGGTGATAGGTCAGCAGCACCCGCGGCGGCGCCGCGCCCGCGCCGGGCTCCGCCTCCAGCAGGGTCAGGCGCAGCAGCCCCGGCCGGTGCAGCGCGAACCCCCGCGCCCGGTCCCGCCGCAGCAGCTGGGACCAGGTGACGGCAGCCGGGGAACACACCGCGATGTCCGCCCCGGCCCGGGCGTGCAGCACCAGACGCGGCGCGGCGACCCAGTCGAAACACGCCCGCAGCACACACTCCCGGTCGACGACGGACTGCCACGCCGCGGCGAACCGCGCCACGTCCAAAGGCCCGGACCAGTCCCAGTACAACTGCTCGACCCCGCCACCGACACCGCTGCCGCCACCGTCACTGCTGTCGCCACCGTCACTGCTGCCGCTGCTGGTGCTGCCGTCGCTGCTGTCGCCGGTGCTGGTGCTGGTGCCGGCGGGGGTGAGGGCGGCGCGCAGCAGGGTCTGCTGGTGTCCGGTGACCGGGAGGACCTCCCCGCCCGGCGGGGGCGGCGCCAGCAGGTCGGCCAGCAGGTCCGCGGGCAGCGCGGCGAACCCGCCCGCCGGGGGCGGGGTCAGGCGCAGCGTGTGGTGACCGGGCCGGTGACTGTCCAGCGCGACACCGAAGGCACGGTGGCGCTGCGCGAGCCGGGCGGCGACCGTCTCGGCGTCCGCCGGGCCCAGCGGGCCGCGCAGTTCCAGGACCAGCGGACCGCCCGGCGACAGCGCCACCGGCTCATGGACCACGGCAAGAACAGCGCCCTGCGGCACGTCCTGGCTGCTCATCCGCCCTCCCCGACCCCAGAACCCGCCCCCGCGGCACGGCGGACCGGCCCCCCGCACCCCTTACCCGGCCGCCAGGGGCGCGGGGAGGACAGACACGGCAGACACGGCAGGCCCGGCAGGCCCGGCCACTGCGGGTGCGGGTGCGGGTGCGGCAGCCGCGGGCGCGGGCGGGACGGCATCGGGCGGGGTGACGGCGCACGG
>NZ_JBVKCA010000039.1:0-7964 GCF_055656965.1 Streptomyces sp. NPDC111656 | reverse complement strand
ACGGCAGGCCCGGCAGGCCCGGCCACTGCGGGTGCGGGTGCGGGTGCGGCAGCCGCGGGCGCGGGCGGGACGGCATCGGGCGGGGTGACGGCGCACGGGCCGGCCGGGCGGTGGGCACGGGCCGCGGCGCCCGGCCCGCGACGGGCCGGGCGGCGGCGAAAGCTGCCGCCGGGACGCCCCGCGGCGGCGCCCCGCACGGAGACAGGCCGCACGGGGGCGGGCCGGGCGGGGGCGGGCCGGGCGGGGTGCGGTGGGATGGCTGCACGGTGGTTCACGACGCCCGCCTCTCGTCATGTCGGCTGTGCGCCGGAGCTGCCCGGCAGCTGCCAGCCTAACGTCGCCGCAGGTGGGAGGCCTGTTTCCTCGAGCGGGTATGGAGCGGGCCGCGAAGCGGTCTCGATTTCCCGCGGCGGACGGCGGGCGCTGCTGACCAGATACCGGCCGTGGACGAGATGGGTGGCCAGAACCCACCGCGCCGCGCCGTCCGGCTCGCCGGCCAGGACCGTACGGCCCTGTTCGTCGCGGCGGAAGCCGACCGCCGAGAAACGGCGCCGCATGCCGTGCCCGAGCGCCTTGGTGTAGGCCTCCTTGAGGGTCCACAGGTGCAGCAGCCGCAGCGCCCGCTCGTCCTCGCCCAGCACGGCGAGCTCCGCGGCCTCGTCCGGGGTGCACACGTAAGGGTGCAGCAGCTCGAAAGAGGGCCGGCGGGTGACGGGCTCGGCGTCCACCCCGATCGGCCCGCTGCGGCTGATGCCGACCACGATCAGCTCGTCGGTGTGGGCCAGGCTCACCTCGGCCTCGGCCAGGCCGCGCAGATGCGGGCGGCCGCCCGGCCGGTAGGCGAGGTCGAGGGCGTCCGCGGGGACCTGGAGCGCGGCGGCCGCAGCGTGCTTGAGGACCATCCGGGAAACGGCGAACCGCAGCCGGCCCGCCGGAGCGGCCGTCTGCCGGTAACGCGGCCAGTCACGGCCCAGCAGAGACCGCAGCCCGGGATCCAGCAGCGCCGCCGTCAGCCACTGCCCCCAGGTGGTGTGCACCAGGGCATGGCCCTGCCCGGCAAGCTGGTCGTGCACCTGCTCCCACGGCCCGTCCGGCCCCGCCACATGCAACAACGGCCCCGGCGACAGCCCCGACAGCCCCCCGGCCCCCCACCCGGACGGCAGACCCGGCGGCACACCGGACGGCAGACCGCGCGGCGGACCGGCCGACAGCCCGGACGGCAGACCGCGCGGCAGACCGGACGGCGGACCGGACGGCGGAACAGGCAGCGAAACAGGCGAGGTCCCTGGCGGCGGGCCGGACGGCAGTGCGGGCAGCAGCGGGCCGGGCACCCGCTCGCCCCCGCCCTCCCCCGCCCCGTTCCGCCCCGGCCCCCCAAAACCCCGGCCCCCGGAACCCGCCCCGGCGGACCCGGTCCCGGGAGGAGCGGCCCCCGGGGGTGCGGCCCCGGCGAACCCGGTCCCGGAAGGAGCGGTCCCGGAGGATGCGGTCCCCGGGGATGCGGTCCCCGGGGATGCGGTCCCCGGGGATGCGGTGCTGCCCGGGCCGCCGGCCGGGCTGTGCCCGCTCACCACAGCAGCCGGGTGGCGTACACGTCGCAGTCCACGCCGCGGCGGACGCGGCCGGCCAGTTCCGCCCAGACGGGTGCGCGCGGGTCGGGGGCCGGTCCGGGCAGCGGCACGCCCAGCCGTCCCGCGATGCCCGACAGCGCGAGCAGCGCCCAGTGCGTACCGCCCAGGAACAGGCCGCGGCCGTCGTCGGCGGCCTCCCTGACACCGAGCACGGCGGCGGCCAGCCACAGCAGGGCCTGCCGGTCCGCCAGCGCCCGCGCCGCCACAGCGCCGGGGTCCGCGCCGGCCGTGCGGCACGGCCGGCGCAGCGCGCGCTGCTCGGTCAGCAGCCGCCGGGCCAGCGCCCCCAGCGCGGCACGGCCCGTATCCGCACCATCCGCACCATCCGCACGGGCGGCACCGTCCGCACGGGCGGCACCGTCCGCACGGGCGGCACCGTCCGCACGGGCGGCACCGGCGCGCAGCAGACCGGACAGCACCACACTGTCCCCGCCCACGCCGTACCCGCCCGGCTGTGCCCCGTCCGGGGTGTGCACGTCCGGGGTGTGCCCGTCCGGGGCAAGGCGGCCGGACTCGTGCCCGCCCGGGGTGTGCCCGTCCTCCTGCTCCCCGGCAGCGGCGATGCCGCCGGCGGGGGCGGGGGCGGGCGGGTCGGCGAGCCGGAAGAGGGCGGGGAGCGGGCCGCGGTGCGCGGTGCGGGGCTCTTCGGCCGCCAGGGCCGGCAGGTCCCTGGCCAGGCGGGCCTGCCAGTGCGCGGCGCCCGCCGCGTCCACCCCGGCCAGGGGAAGGTCACGGGTCAGTTTCGCGAGCATCCCGCCCCCGGTACTGGCGGGCCCGTGGCCGCATTCGGCAAGGACCAGTCCCAGCTGCGCCAGTACGTCGGCCAGCACGGTCGGCACCACGTAGCCGGCCACCGCGCCCAGCAGCCCCGCCCCCACCCCGGGGCCGGGGACGGGGGCGGCCGGGCGGCGCAGCGCCACACAGGTCAGGCTCTCGCAGGCCAGCAGGTCGGCGAAGGCGGCGGCGAGCACGGGCTGCCACTGCCGCAGGGCCGGCTCACCACTGCCGCGGCCGGCCACGGTGAGCGCGGCCTGGCGCAGCACGCTGCCGGCGGCGGCCACCAGGGCCGCCGGGCCGAGCAGCGCGGCGGGCACCGGAGAGAACACCGGGCGGGACTCCCCGTCCTGCCCCCAGGCGCGCCGGGCGGACGGCATACCCGGCCCGCCCCACCGGCCCGCGGCATGTCCCAGGGCCACATCCCGGCGCAGGAGCGGGCGCAGGGCACGCACCCGCTGGTCAGCGGCACATACCTGGCCCAGACCGGCCGCCGTAAGGAGCACACCCGCCCGCCCGCCCCACCCCTCCCCGGCAGACCCGGCAGACCCGGCAGAAGCGGCAGAGGCGGGGGATGCGGCGGGGGCGGAGGTGAGGGCGGGCAGGCTGTAGGGGTTGGCCGCGTCGCGGGGATCGCCCAGCAGCACCTCCAGCCGCAGCGCGGCGAGCGCCACCCGCAGCGGCGGCGGCAGCACGGCATACCGGTGCGCCAGCACTCCCGGGACCGGCCCGGCCAGACGGACGACGCCCCCGCCCCTGTCCCCGCTCCCCGCCTCCTCCCCCGCCGGCGACACCGCCGGCCCGGACAGCGCGGCGGGCGGCCGCGCGGTGATAGCAGCCTCAGGCGGCGGGGCCGGGACCGCCGCCCGGACCGGCAAGGCAGCAAGGGCAGCAACGGGTGCGCTGGGCGCGGCGGGCGGGGTGACGGCCATGACCGGCCTCCTGTTCATCTGATCATCCGCTCGGCTGGTCGGCTGGTCGGCTGGTCGGCTGGTCGGCTGTTCATCGCAGGTCATCTGCTCACCGCAGACGGCGCACGGTGCTCTCGGCATGCCACTTGGCCAGGCCCAGCGTTTCGGTACTGGCACGCGACAGCCAGGCACGGACATGGTCACGGGCCTCGAGCAGGCCGGTGCCCGCACCGAGCACCCGGCCGACGGCCTCCTGCCGGAGCATCACCTGGTGGGCCGCGACGACCGTGACCCCAAACGCGTCCGGCAGCAGCGACCACTCACCGCTGTGGGCGGCGATCAGCCCGGACGTGCGCGTCTCCTTGTAGACGATCCGCCCGGCGTGCGGGAAACACAGCCGCACAGCCCGCGTGCTCACCGTCCGCCCGCCCGGCGCGGCGCAGCTGTCCAAAGACACCACCTGGATCCCCGGCACGTCCTCACGCACACCGGCCCGCTCCACGTGCGGGACCCGCCCGGGCCACTCCCCGATCCGGTAGAGAAAGTCGTAGACCAGTTCCGCGGGGCCCTCGATCCGCACCCGGTCCTCGAACGACAGCAGCAGCTCGTCCAGCCGCTCCCACCACCCGGCCGCCCGCCGTACCGCCGCGAGCCGGCGATGCACATCCGCCTCCGCCTCCGCCTCCCGGCGGGCGCCGTCCGCAGCCGCCACCGGCAGCCCGCACTCCTGACGCAGGCCCAGCACACACTCCGCCTCACCCGCCGGCCGCACACTCCACACACCCGAAGTCACACTGCCGGGCCAGACAGCATCCTCCTGCTCGAACACGACCGCCCGGACATCAGGATGCAGCACCCGCCGGGCATGCCAGGAACCGACCCGGCCCCCCAGCACACCACCCACACCACCACCGGCACCAGCGCCGTCGCCGTCACCGTCACCGGCACCGTCGTCGGCGGCGGCAGCGGCGGCGGCGGCGGTGTCATCGTCGGCGGCCAGCTCCCACATCCGCAGCCGCTCCTGCACCCCGTCGAAGTCGAGACGCTCGACATGCACGACCGAGGGCAAGAACACCGGCCAGCGCACCGCATCAGCCAGCATCCCGTACACGACACCGGCCGGAGCGGCCACCCCCACCGTGTGCTCACAAGCGTGCACGCGCGACGACATGCCGGCCCCTCCTCCTCCAGGCGCACCCCCACCCTGCCCCCCACCACTCGAGCCCGCCTCGCACCCGCCCGGACCCCCACCCCCGGCCCCACCCCCCGGCCCGGCACCCCCGCGGCGCCGACCGGGCGACAGCCCGCACACCGCCGAACGCCACCCACCACAGCCGCCACGGCCCACACAGCCGGCCCCAGCAGCCCGTACAACACACACAGCCGGGCCCGGGCGGCACACCCAGCCCGGACGGCACGGGCGGGACGCAGCCCGGACGGCACGGGCGGGACAGGCGGGATGAGCAGCCCGGGCAAGACAGGCGAGGCGAGCGGCACCAGCAGCCCGTACAGCCCGGGGGACACAGGCCGGACGGGACGGAGTGAGAGCCGGACGAGCGGCACGGACCGGACGGACGGCACGGACCGGACGGGGCGGGGTGAGAGCCGGACGGCGGGCCGCACAGCCGCCAACCCGGGCGTACGCGGGGGCCCGCGGGAGGCCGGGAGGCGGGGGGCGGACCGGGACCGGGGCATGCGCCAGGTCCCGGCGGAAGAGACCAGGACCTGGGCGGAAGCCGGGCGAGAAGGCCAAGGGGGCCAGCCGGCCAAGGCCAGGGAGTCAGCCGGCCGGGGCAAAGCGGGGCAGCCAGCCAAAGCGAGGGGGTCAGCCGACCGGGGCGAGGGGGTCAGCCGACCGGGGCGAGGCGTCCGGTCCCGGCGGGGCCACTGCCCGTGGAGCCCGGCCCGGCGGAACCGGAAGCGGTCGCGGTCGCGGTCGCGGTGGCGGTGGCGGTGGTGGCGGGTGAGCCGTCCGGCCGGGCCATCAGGATGGAACGCTGCAGCTTGCTCAGCGCCGCCGACGGTTCCAGGCCCAGACTGCGCACCAGGGTGGCACGCAGCCGCTGGTAGGCGTCCAGGGCCTCGCCCCGGCGCCCGGAACGGTACAGGGCCAGCATGTACTGCCCGCACAGGCTTTCATGGGTGGGATAGCGGCTGACCAGCACGGTCAGCTCGGCCAGCAGCTCACGGTGGCGGCCCAGCCGCAGATCGGCCTCGATACGCTGGTCCAGCGCACACAGCCGGCTCTCCTCCAGCCGCTTGACCTGAGTGGCCAGGTGCATCCCGGCCTGCACATCGGCCAGCGGCGGCCCGGACCACAGCGCGAGCGCGGCCCGCAACTGCCGGGCGGCCTCCGGGAAGTCCGCCGCGTCCATCGCCCGGTAGCCCAGCCCGGCCAGCCGCTCGAACGCCCGCACGTCACTGCCGCCCCCGCCGCTCTTGAGGAGATAGCCGCCCGGCACGGTCAGCAGCACGTCCTTGGCCGTACGGGCATCAGCCGCATCCGCCTCAAGCGCCGCGGTGATCAGCTCCCGCAGCTGCAGAATGTACGTCTGCAGCGTGGGCCGCGCACTACGGGGCGGCCTGCCGCCCCACAACTCCTCACTCAGCATGCCCACCGGCACCATCTGGTCGGCCTGCACCACCAGCAGGGCCAGCACCTGCCGCGGCTTGGGAGCCGTCGGAGTAATCGAAAGACCCTTCTCCCGCACAGCAAGAGTGCCGAGTATGTCGGTGTCCACGCCGTCTCCCCTGTCCGTCCACTGCGCTCTGCCGAACCCCTTCGGACCCCATCAACACCCAGGCCCCCAAAACCCCGAACCCAGGCCCCGAACCCAACCCCCGGAACCCGCCCGGCCCGCACTACCCCAGCCCCGAACCCAGCCCCAGCCCCGGACTCCCGGCACCACCAGACCCCGACGCCACCAGACCCCGGACCGCCAGGGCCCCGACACCGCCGGACGGCGGACCACCGGACCCCGGCAGCCCCCGGACCGCCGGACCCCGACGCCGCCGGACGCCGGACCGCCGGACCCCGTTGCCTCCAGGCCCCGCACTGCAGAGCCCCGATACCGCCAGGGCCCCGATACCGCCAGGGCCCCGACACTGCCGGGCCCCGGGACCGCCAGGGCCCCGACACTGCCGGGCCCCGGGACCGCCGGAAGGGCCGGCGGCGGATGAGCCGCACCCGGCCGGCCGGGATCCGCCCGACACACCGAGTAAAAAACAGCATGGACGGTATGTCAATCTCAAACCGGTCGTCTTGTTTTCTCTCAGCCGATGCTCGAGATCCCTTCGAGAGAATCCGGCTTACAGCACATAAGGCGGCTATTCGGGCGGGATTCCGGGTGCTGCGGCCGCCCTGTCAGCGGTTTGACTTCCCCATTGCCGGACCATGCGGTCTGTTTACCCGGGGGTGCGGTCGGTCCCGGCGGCCTGGGAACCGGGCAGGACCGGCAGCCGGCCCGAAGGCGCCGCGAGGCCGGGCAGCAGCAGCGCCCAGAACTGCTCCACCAGATGAGGCGAGGAACGCACACGGTGACGGGACGCGAGCCGGCCGAACCCGGCGACCGAGGCCACCACAGCCACCGCGGCCGCCTCCGGGGACACCCCCCGCGCCAGCTCCCCCGCCCCCTGCGCCTCACGCAGCAGCGCATGCACCCACTCACTCCACCACCGCCCCGGCCCCTGCACACTCTTGCGCGAAGGATCACCACCCAGCTCGAACCCCGCCCGCAGCACCGGATCCACCGCCAGCGCCGCCACCAGATCACCACTCACATCCACCAGCAACTGCAGCCCCCCGCCCCCCGCACCCTCCCGCACCACCAGCCGCTGCACCGACACCGTCGCCGCCGCCTCCACCTCACACGCCAGGAGATCCTTGCTCGGGAAATGAAAATGCAGCGCCCCGGTACTCACACCCGCCCGCCTGCTGATCACCGGCAGCGAGGCAAGGGCATACCCGTCCTCCGCAAACACCTCAGCCGCCGCACGCACCAGAGCCCGACGCGTCCGCACCGCCCGCACCTGCCTGACCACCCCACCCCTCCTCCCCAGCCACCGCCCCCGCCACCGGACACACCGGGACCACCACCCCACCCTACCAAACCGCACACGCGGTATGTTTACGAGTCCGCACCCCACCCCGACCCCTCCTCCACCCCTCCCCGCCCCGGGCCACCCACCCCGGAACCACCCACCCGGCCAGCCCCCCGCCCCGGCACAGAAACACACAGACAAACCCGCCGACACCCGGACACCAGCCCCCACCACCGCCCCGCCCCGGTACCAGGCCCTGCCACCGGACCCCGCCACCGGGACACACCTCAGGCCGTCACCACCGGACCCCGCCCCCGGAAGAGACCCGCCCCCGCCCGCCCGGCCCTCCCGCACACCCCGGCACCAGGACCCCCGCACACCCGACAGCACAGACCAGACCAGACCAGGTGCGACAGGGAAAGACACACGGCACCACAACAGGGACGCCACCACAGGCCCGCCCCACCATCAGCGGCCGCACTCGACACCCGCTCGCACCCCACCAGAACCCGCCCCGCCCCGCCACGGACCACACCCCGACCAGACCGCGACCAGGAAGACCAGAACCAGGGCCGGGCACACAGAGACGGCCCAGACCAGCCAGGAC